>JBBQZU010000012.1:0-103918 GCA_038207425.1 Flavobacteriales bacterium
TTGGAGCATAATTTACACCAACTGGCCTTCTGGATACGCCCTTCCGTGGGAGTTTTCAAAACACCTTATGCTGCTGCAAAGGAAACGATGTGGTGGTGAGCGATAGGTTAAAAAGCGGGGGTAAAGACCCCTGCAGTTAGGTCCTGTAGAGCTGAACGAAAGTGAACCAATGACGAAGCCCCGAAAGGGCAAAACGCAGTGAAAATCGGATGGTTACGTTTGCATCCGAGACAAAGTACAACGAACACCGGATTATCGGTTGTATCACTCCCGGGGTTAAGGTGGCAGGAATGCAGGACAGGCGGTACATCGGAACAAGTGAAGTCATTGCCGCGCTGTAAAACCGTAAAAGGGGAAGCAGCCACCATGGATTGTGGTGAGGCAATGGTGGCAGACCGCTTCGCAGTAGTGATGAAAGCGCTGTAATGGTGCTGGAGCGAAGGGAGCGGCATGTTTGCGTTTCATTAAAATAACCTACAACCGGCAACGGGATGATAGGCTATTATGAGACAAAGTCGCAACCAATCACCAAAGTGACGGTATGGCAGGCTTACCAGAAAGTACGAAAGAATAAAGGAAGCTCCGGGGTAGATGGGATGTCCTGGGCATTGCTCGAGAGCGATGTGTCGGGTCATTTGTACAAACGCTGGAACCGGTTGAGTTCAGGAAGTTACTTTCCGCAGCCTGTCAAAGCTGTGTTGATAAAGAAGAAAGGGGGCGGGAGCAGGCCACTTGGCATACCCACCCTTCTGGACCGTATCGCACAGCAAGTGGCCAAGCACCATTTGGAAAAGCAGTTAGAGCCGCTGTTTCACCAGTCCTCGTTTGGGTACCGTCCCGGGCGGAGCGCACATGATGCAGTAGCCCAAAGTCATGAACATTGTTTCGATCACGACTTCGCGCTAGACCTTGACATCAAAGGGTATTTCGACAACATCGATCACACCCTGATGATGAAGGCTTTGCGGCATTACTGCAAAGACAAGTGGGTGCATCTTTACGCAGAACGTTGGCTCAAAGCCGACGTGATGCAAGAGATGGAAATTCGCAAGCGCTTAACAGGCACCCCACAGGGAGGAGTGATCAGCCCACTTTTGGCCAATCTTTCTCTTCACGTGGTACTCGACAAATGGATGGACATGAACCATCCCGAAAAGCCATTTGAGCGCTATACGGACGACATCGTGGTGCATTGTAAGACAGAAAAGCAAGCGCAATTTATGCTGCGGGTCATAGACCAACGCATGCGTGCTTGCAAACTGACCTTACACCCTGACAAAACCAAGATTGTAAACCTGCGCGGACACTCGGAGAAACGCTACGCAAGAAAGTATGACTTTCAGGAATTTAGCATCCATCCGGTGATGCGCGAGGTTAAAGGTGGTCGTAGATTTCTTCCCGGCATCTTCGTAAGTAATAATGCGAAGAAAGCCATGCGGGAGAAGTTCAGGGAGTTGGAGATACACAGGCACAGGATGCCCTTGCGGGCGCTTGCGCAAAAGTTGAATCCGATAATCCGTGGACTGATCAACTACTACCACAAATTTTGGCAGGCGGCCATGCTTGCAGCTTGATTTGCAACATGCGCCCGGTATGGCATGGCCTCAACCACAGCTTGCTCAAATGGGTCAAATGGGAAAAGGGCTTGTACAAGTACGCGTCAGTTCACTGGCTCAAGCGACAGTACAAGGAAACTCCCGGCCTATTTAAACATTGGAAATTGGTACAACCATGAGTATATTCACGGCGACAAAGAACATGAAGAGCCGTATGATGGGAGACTATCACGTACGGTTCTGTGGGAAGGTAGGGGTGAAATTCCCCGGCCTGACCCGATTGTAAGTAATTAAAACAATTTAAATCGAAAGGCTTCATTTCGCATTAGCGGATTGAATATTATCTTTGGATAAAAAATAAATCGTATGAAAATTTTCGCTAAAATAAGATGGGTTGCAAGTATTCTTTTGGTATTTTTTATTGTCATCATAACTAACCTGATTGACCGAGAAAACTTCAACCGACTTAGTTATTCTGTAACTACTATGTATGAAGACAGAATTCTTGCAATCGACCATTTGTTTGAAATGTCACTAATAATTAAAGAAAAGCAAATTGCTGTCCTGACTTCTGATACGATATTTTTTGATAGCAAAAACGACAAATGTAATATAGAAATCGACCAATTAGTAGATAACTTTAGGCTTACTAAATTAACTGAAAAAGAGAAGCGTGCATTCAATCAGCTTCAAGAAGAACTGAAAAATCTTAAACAGAAAGAAAAGTTGTCTAGCAATTTATCAAACGGTGACGTACTCAAAAGCATCGAAAAGATGGACCAGCATATATACAAGTTGTCGAAAATTCAATTACAAGAAGCTAAGCAGCAAGTATTTATTAGCAACAGAGCCAAAGACGCTATCAATTTTTACACACAAGGCGAAATTATCTTCTTAATTCTAATGGCAGTACTGATTCAAGTAGTAATTTTATACAAACCAAAAGAATAAAATAAAAAACTATTCACAACAACTAAGGTTTCGTTCGGCCTGAAAGGCATAGAAAGAAACCGCTGTGGCAGGGAACCGGGCGTGATAGAAGCGTTTTTTGGGCAGTACCGAAAAAACGGCACAGGTGGGGAAAGCGTCAAGAGTATTTGGGCCAAGGAGCGCTTTGAGCCGGTAGAATATATCGGCACCTGATGGATCGTTTTAAACTCACGCAGCATGTCTGCTTTTTTTTATGCAAGAAAAGGTTTATTTTATTTTTATCGAATAAATTGAGTGACATTTCCTGACCTGTGGGCAAGGCTCCGCCAGGCCATTTTTACACAGTTGGGCGACATGGCCAGAAGGCGCCAATATCCAGGCCTGAAGCGTTTCTTCCTTGCATCAGTTTCGTCGGTATCTGAAAATTAATCTGCTGCATGGTGCCGGAAAAGGTGAAAGGGGAAAAACCCCCGGTCCTCTCCCCTGCTAAAAAGGCCCGACACGGCCTTCGCACAAAAGCCATGCCGCCCAACATGCGCCATCAAACAGCAGGGGATGCCACTTCAGAATAAAGATTTTTGGTAGATTTGGACGTCGCGCTTCGGGTGGAGATTTTTTTTGGGAATCCCTGCCGTTGGATAGCGCGGGAACGCTAGCGGCAAGTTTAGGTGCGACTGGACAAATTCAATTTTATAGCGACTAAAATGACAATCGACAATCCACCTTTTAAGCTCAAAACAAATCTAAATAAGAGAATTTATGCTACTCACCTTAACTACGGACTTTATTTACTTGCCTTTTATGTTTATGTAATGTTCTTCAGACATGACAATGATGAAGGATGACTAACAGTAAACGGACTTCTTGCTTTACCTATTTTCATTGCTTGGTTCATTTACTTTGTAGTTATTGAAGCGTTTTATGGTGCGACAATAGGACATCAAAGTTTTAATTTAAAAGTGCTGACACTAAACCGAAAGGACATTGAATTTACGCAAGCATTAAAAAGACACTTGCTTGATCTAATCGACATTATGTTTTATGGAATACCTGCAATTATTGCAATTAAAAATTCAGACAAACATCAACGCATTATCGATATGTGGGCTGAGACATTTGTTGTTGACACGACAGACCCAGAACAATATTTGGATAAACAAAAAACCATGACGAATGACGAGAAATAAATCAGCTGCTAACAGTACCTCAAAAATTGGCGGTTCAGCGGTTAAACCTGCCCGTATTATAAGGATTTTACTAGCGAAGTTTTCAATAATTTCTTACAGCATGCTGATAGATTTCAACATATGATGTCCCTCGATTTACCACAGCAAATGCCCGGTGGAGTAATTTGTTTCTCACGATGTTTAAAGTACTCATTTTACTCTCTCCTGCTTCAATTCGTCTATTGAAGTATGTTTTCATTTCGCCCTGTGCCCGAACAGCACTGGATGCTGCCAGATTAAGAAGAGATTTTATTCTTTTGTTCACATAATGACTGACTATTGCTCTTGATTTAAGACCGGATCCGGATTGTTTTTCAAAAGGTGATACTCCGCAATAACAAGCCAGTTTCCTGCTGTTTTCGAAGGTAGTAAAGTATTGGGTGACTACTATCAAGCTCGGCGCTACCACAGGTCCAATTCCCTTAATTGAAGTGATCATTTCGTATTTCTTTTTGACTTCATGATCGCTATTTATCAAAGTCTTAATTTCAATATCTAACGATGTTATACCCTTATTTAACTCCTTTATCAGGTTGGTTTGGATGTCAATGACCTTAGATATATTTGACTTTTTGTAGCTTCTTTTAAGCTCACCCATTCGAACATTATGCCCAGCTCTTTGAACTACCATCAGCTCTATAAGGGATATCAGCTCTCTTATCTCTTGCAGTAACGATGAAGGAAGTATAGTCTGTTTGATGATCTCTCTTCTCAAATGAGCATATTGTGCTATTCTTTTCGCGTCTACCTTATCATCTTTTCCTCTGACCATACCCATGAACCGCATTATTTTCAGCGCTGGAATCATGCAGTAAAACAGCTTCTTTTTTTCCTGAAAAGTTGCCATGGGCATGCTGTAAATTCCTGTGTGTTCAAAACAGATCAGAAGCTCACTTGCTTTAACATTTCCTTAATCTCTGGCCCAGGTGATTATCTCCTCGAATCCTGATTCATTATTCTCAAATTATTGGTGGGTGTCAGCCACAAGCAAATGGGCATCGAGTGTCATTTTAGAGACATCAATTCCCAGTGTTTCAATTGGTTTTTTCATACTTTTGATTTTTTTAATTAAAATGTTCCTTTTCGCTATTCTGATTCCGGTTTTGTCATTGAATTACCTGCATGTGGGTTTTTCTTCTAATTTAGCACGCAATTAAAATTAATGAATTTAAATACTTCAGAATTTATTGATAGTGGAGAGAGTAATGAGGGGGTGGTTCGCAAGCTGGTGTTGAAACACATTAAAAATTGAGCAATGAAAAGATTAAAGTTTTTGACATTGACAATATTATCAATCCTGATCCTCAGTGCTTGTGGCAATGTTGCCATCAACACTAAATCGTGATAGTATAATTGTTTCGGCTAACTGCAAATGGATAGGAATGATGGGGAAAAAAGCAATTGGTGTAGGAGCCGCCAAACCATTTTTGAAAAATATCCAGACCGGGCAGCGTTATAAAGTTGAATACAAAAAGAAGCCTTATACATTTTTCTATTCAGTTCCGAAGGGTTCCTATATTATTGAAGAAATAGTGCTTGACGCAGCACAGGTTCAAGCCAAAATGAAAACTTCCGATTTGACGAATATTTTCCAAATTGACGGCCCAGGCATCTATTATCTCGGTGGCGTTGATATTATAGATTATCAAACAAGATTTGAGTATAAAGTTTATGATAGTACCACAGTACAAGCAGACATGCAATATATACGAGAAATACTTACATCAAATACAAGCGTGACGGATTCAGATGAAATTAATTTAATTGAAGGGTTTTTGATTAAAGAAAGATGGGAGCGGTAAAACCTGAAGACAACTTTGTAAAACTCGCTAAAAAAATTTGTTTTAAATTTCTGAGCTTAAAATACCAGTCATGGATGAATATCAGCCGAGGCGCAGTTTTCTCACCCGCTTGGGTGCAGGTATTGGCGCGCTTATAGTCTTGCCATTTGCCCGCGCAGCGCGCTCATCCAAAGAAACCATAGAAGCGCCAGATATGCAGCAGCGAAGTGCTATTCGAAACATCAGCCCCATGGGCTTTCAGTGGGAAACCGCCGACCCTTTTCTCTTTTGCGTTCACCATGAAGACCATTTTCCGAAAGGCAATGGCAAGATGGGCCCGGCAAGCAGCATGGCGGGCCGTTCTCTGGGCGATGATTTTATAATAAAAGACGGTTACCGCATGTACCACGGCAAGGCGGTACCCGGCTTTCCAGGACACCCACACAGGGGCTTTGAAACAATCACTGTGGTGCGCGAGGGCATCGTTGACCACGCCGACTCTCTAGGTGCTGCAGGGCGCTATGGCTTCGGCGATGTGCAGTGGATGACAGCAGGCAGCGGGGTGCAGCACTCCGAGATGTTTCCGCTGCTGCACGACGATAAGCCAAACCCAATGGAACTCTTCCAGATTTGGCTCAATCTGCCCAAAAAAAACAAAATGGTTCCGCCGCATTTTACCATGCTCTGGAGCGAAAGCATACCCCAATACACCCACAAAACCGCCGAAGGAAAAATGACAGTGGTGGAAGTAATTGCGGGAAAAATTGCGCAAATGAAAGCCCCTTCTCCCCCACCCGATTCATGGGCATCAGACCCGGTAAATGAAGTAGCCGTGTGGAATATCAAGATGGAACCTGGCGCGGCATGGACACTTCCAAAGGCCTCAGTGGGCAATAACAGAAAACTCTATTACTACACCGGCCAAACCCTCAACATCAATGGCACCGCCATACCCAAATACCACTCCATGGAAGCACAACCCGATGCCGACATAACCCTGCAAAACGGCACCGACCAAGCGAGAATTCTGCTACTGCAAGGGCGCCCCATCGGCGAGCAAGTGATGCAGTACGGTCCTTTTGTAATGAATACCAAGGAAGAAATTCAACAGGCTTTTGACGATTACAACCGCACGCAGTTTGGAGGCTGGCCCTGGCCTCGCCGCGATCAGGTACACCGCCGCAGCAGCGGGCGCTTCGCTCTTCACGCCGATGGCCGCAAGGAAGTGAAGGGCTGAAATTTCCCCTTATAGGTTTTCGCCAAAAGAAATTGCTACTCTGTTTTCACAAAACTGAATTCCAGTTTTTGTTCGCTGTCCGCTCCGCCATCCACAATGGCCTGCATGGCACCGGGAGTAGCAAGGGTGTATCCTATACGCTTTGGGAAATCATGCGTGGCATTTTCAAACATTACGTGGCCATCGCGGTGGGTAGTAAGGGTGAAGAATACAGTATTTCCACTATGCTCTCCCGCCATGCGCACAGCCATCACCCAGCCATCGGCATCGCGTTTAAATATTTCCATCGCTTCCGCAAAAACGGTATCACCAAGAGCCACTTCATAGGCACTGCCTTCCATCCGATTACCGGTGGCAGTCCAGCTTTCGGAGTACTGCCGTCCTTCCTGCGCCAGCAACCAATTGCCGCTCATAAACGCGAAGCTATCCACTCCGACCGCTTCAGGTGATTTGCTATTGCATGCCACCAAGGCCAGTATTGCAGTAAAGAGTAATATCGGTTTTTTAAAGCATTTCATGAGGGTCGTCATATTTGAATTTTATAAGTGTAAGCTTTCGCGAAATATCGCCGTGCACGGTGCGTCCTAAGGAATAATCGCTCTGATCAAATCCGGGCATGGGTAGGTTCAGAGCCTGCGCAGCGCGGGTATAGTAAGCTTCTTTGGCAGGATGCGCTGCTGCCACCGCGTGCCAGATTTTGCTGCCAAAATCAGTTTCGATAATTGCATGCGTAAGAGCGATCAAGTCATCGCGGTGCACAAGATTTACAGGGTGGTTTTTTCCCGGCAGGTTCTGCCTTCCGGCCAAAAAACGACCCGGGTGGCGGCTGTCACCCACAAGTCCTGCAGGGCGCAAAATGCTCAGCCTGCCTTTCCACTTAGCCCACAGCCATGCCTCGCATTCAGCCAGCGCGCGTCCTGACTCTGTGGTAGGTTCAGCAATGGTATGCTCATCTACCTCTTGCTGATGTTCGCCAAATACTCCCGTGCTTGATACGAATAACAGGTGTTGCAAATTACCCTTGGCAAGGATACCTGTAAGCGATTGAATTCTTGAGAAATACTGATTTACCATGCCCGCGCTGCTGCGACCTGGCGGCAGATTCACCACCGCGCAATCGGTATCGGCAAGCAGTTCGGTATTTTCAATTTTTACTTCAGGAACCATACTCAGCACAGTGGCAGCTATTCCCACTACTTCGGCCTCAGCCACACCGGCTTGCGTGCTCTTGGTGCCTACCACAATAGCTTTTGCCGAAAGGCTACGCCCTAGAGGCAATCCGTACCATCCGAGCCCTATTATAGCCACTTTCATGATTTAGAAATTTTGAAATGCAGATTGCCATCCATGATTGAAATCTCATCGGTGCGCAAAAAATGACACATGAGGCTATGTTGCGCTACGTACTGCGCACTGCCGTATGCGTAGGTGCCATCGCCCCCGAGCAGCACCACGGTTTGGGCCATTTTAAATACCAGGTGCAGCTCATGCGAAGTGAAGACGATGGTCTTTTTAAAATCGCGGGCAAGGCGCTGCAGCATGTGCATTAGCTCCAGGCTGCTCGGCAGGTCAAGGTGGGTAGTTGGCTCATCGAGCAACATTATCGGGGCATCCTGCGCCAGCAATTTGGCAAGCATGGCTTTCTGAAACTCCCCGTCGCTAAGCGTGCCGAGTTGCCTTTCGGCAAATGCAGCCATGCCCGTAGCTTCAAGAACCTCGCGTATTGTGGTATGGTCAGATGCCGAAAGCTGGCCAAACCAGCTTCCATTTACAGCGGCGCGGCCCATGGATGCAAGGTCGTAAACAGTAAGTCCATCAACCCTGCTAAAATCTCTGAAAAGCGCAGCCACATAGCGTGGACGGTCGCATACGGGAATGGTTTGCACCGGCTCTCCATTCCACTCAATACTGCCTTGCTGCGCATTCTGGACACCGGCCAGTACCCGAAGTAGCGACGACTTGCCGGCGCCATTGGCACCGATTACAGCGCAAAGAGTACTTTCCTGCAGGTGCAGGTTGAAGTGCGACAACAACAACCGTTTGGAAGCACCGCGGCCATAGATAACGTCCACTTCCATTGCGTGCAGCGAATTCATAGGAGCATTTTGCGTTTATTGCCAGCCACGATCAAGTATACCACTACCGGGGCGCCCATCAGTGCACAAACGGTATTAAGCGGAAGCGAAGCCTGCAATCCAGGCAGACGCGCTATTACATCGCAACCCAGTGCAAGCATAGCGCCCCACAGCATCGCAGCGGGCAGTATTATGGTATGATGCATGGTTTTGAAGGTAAAGCGTGCCATATGGGGCGCTGCAAGACCTATAAAAGCTACCGGGCCGCAGAAAGCGGTAACCACTCCCGTAAGTATACCCGTAGCGATCATAATGCGCAAGCGGGTGCGCCCAATGTGTACACCAAGGGTGCGGGCATGGAGTTCGCCGGGCAGCAGGGCATTCAGGGGTTTTATAAGGACCGGGCTAAGTGCCAAAACCAGTAGCACAGGAATGGCAAAAACCACAAGATCACTTCTTTTGATATTTGCAAAAGTGCCAAAACCCCAGAATATATAGGCTTTGAGCGATGCTTCGTCTGCCATTGACTGCAAAAAGCCAACGATGGCTGATGCAAAAAAGCTCAGCATGAGCCCTACAATAAGCACCGACGACACATCGGCAAAGCGCCTGGAAACAGCCAACACAATAAGCAACACCGCCATACTGCCGGCAATGGCTGCCACAATCACTCCATAGCGACCTAGTACCATGTATCCGGGTACGAGAGTAATGGCCGCCACGGCAAGGCTTGCCCCACTGCTGAGTCCGAGCACCGAAGGGCCCGCAAGCGGATTTCTGAAAAGCGTTTGCATCAGCAAACCTGCAACTGCGAGTGCGCTGCCTCCCAAAAGTGCGGCCAGCGCCCGCGGCCAGCGCGAATCCCAAATTATATATTGGTGAATGTTATTGTCGGAATTTCCCGAAAGGGCGCTCCATACCTCACCAAGCGGAATGTATACCGAACCTATGCTTATGCTAAGCGCAAAGAGCAATACTAGAATGGCCATCATTACCGGCCAGGGCCACAGAGTTGCGTGCCGCATAAGTTTTGCGATGGTTTTGTGGTTTATATTGCTACATCAATTACCACCGGATGAAAGTACACATGTACATGACCGGGAATTAGATCAGGGTGCAAGATGGCTACAATATCGCGAAGTATCACATCTGGTGCCATTACAGCGTCGCCAAAGTAATCGGTTTTAGCCGTGTTGCACACGAATATCTGCCCTTTCCTGAAACTGTTCAGTGTTACGTACTCGGCTTCCATTTCGAGTACATTGGAGAGCGCAAACTTCGTATCGCTCGATACCAGCAAACCCCAGAAATCGGCGTAGACAATGGTGCTTACCACACTTTCAAAATCGAGCTGTACATTGCCCTGCCCTTCCACATGCTCAAAGGCATAGGTGGCTCCGGCATCGCGGATAAACTGCGCTATGTAGCTCTTGTTGCCTGGAGTAAACCATTCGCTGCCATACCGCGTGCCTGTAAAAACCGAAGGCTTATATGAGCTTTGGGCTGTAAGGGCCTGCACTGCTATATAATTTTGCTCCAACTGATTGAATATTTCGATTGATTTATCGAGCTGATCGGTGAGTGCACCTGCCAGCAATACCCACTCAGCGCGGGCAAGGGGTGTACTCTCAAGGTATTCCATATTCATAGCCACAGGAATGCCCTGCTCGCGGTATCGCTCAAAAGTAGTTGCTCCGTAGGGGTAGGCCATAAACAGGTCGGGCTGAGCAGCCAGCAGCTTTTCGAAATCTATTCCGTTGGCATCGGTAATATCTTTAGCATGGCCCTGCTCAATGCGCGCGCGGAGATTAGGATTAAGCACACGATCGGCATATGTAATGGCTCCAATGGCATCAACCTGACCTATACGATCGAAATACGCAATAAAAGTGGTGCTACCCAATGCTGCGCGCTTTACGGGTATGGTGAGCGTATCGGCCTGCCTTTCGGCAAATGTTTTTCGCGAAAGCACGAGTGTGCCGAACACTTCGGTGGTATCCTGCGGATTGCGGAACATTACTTCGTAGCCATCGGCGGTGTGCCATATTTTGAAACCCCGGGCATGGTGCACGGAGACATAACTTCCAGGCTTGTTTGAGTCTCTGCCACCCGTTGATTCGCAACCGGTGAGAAGGAGCAATAATACACCGGCAATAGCTGTTGCAAATATTTTCATGGCACAAAGGTAAAAGCAGCAGCCAAAGAATGGACATATTGTGCATATTCGGGCAAACAACGAATTGCTTTCAAAGAAATTTATTGGAATAAAAAAACCGCCTTCTTGCAATTGCCGGCGGGTATTATTCTTAGTCCGCGATCTAAATCTCCGCATGAGTGTGCACTTACTGCTTCATTACCTTCTTCACTGAAATCCATTTTCGCCTTGGATTTGTGCAACTTGGTGCTTTTGAAAAACTAAGCAGACCCCTTGGCTAAACTTTGAACGAAGAAAAAAACTTAAAGCTAATACGTCACACCTAAATTGCATAAAAATTTTGCTGAGTAGTGACCCTTTATATATTTATGGTTCAATACCCAATATCAATAACGGAACAGGTGGGCTATTCCTTCCTTGTCTGATTACGTTGTAGACTTCACCTTCTTAATATGCAACTCCGCTGCTCCTTTGAGACTGCATCAATTTTGTAGGAAGAATCTCAATCCCCAAATTGATAACACCTCCAGAATAAAACAGCATGTGCTTTACAAATAAGTCGAATGCCACAAATGCATACTTTCCAAATTGTACCTCAACGGCAATTTTATTCTTAACAAAGTCAGTTTGATTGTAGCTGTAAATTGGTTCATTTTCACCATTTTCAACCAAGAACTCCTTTTGTTCTTTGGCTGACATCAAAACACTTTTCTCCATTAACTCCCTATTGAGAGTAATATAATAGTTGTATCGGGTCTCCTCCCATTTACGTTTATAGAATTCCTCATTGAATGCTTTATTCAAATAGATAGGTGGTAACAAAGCGCTTCCTTGCTTTCTTTTCTCCTTACTGATTTTAGTCCTTAATTTCTCTGCATCAATGTTGGCAATAACCTGTTTTATTTCTTCTCAAGATTGTTATGATGGACAATTAGGTATTCTTCTCCGTTGAGATGTGAGTATCTTTGAGCAATTTTCATGTATGTTCGTTTGCAAAGTTCAATTTCATCCATGCTTCAGGAACTTGTGAAACTTTGTCATTACCTGACGGCTTATGAATAGGTTTATTTATTGGTCTAATTTTTAATCTTCCTTCTTTTAAATCTTCAATCCTTTGTTTTGCGATTTTACAATATCCTTCTTCTTTTTCAATTCCAATTGCGTTTCGATTGTTCTTAATAGCGCCAAGAACTGCAGAGCCTACGCCAGAAAATGGATCCAATACCCAACTATTCTCATTTGTCAACGCAAGAACAAAACGTTCAACCAGCTCAATAGGAAATTGACATGGGTGGTCTACTTTTTCCGGATGATTCGATTTCACATTCGGAATATTCCACATTCCGGTATCCCAGTCCTATAGAATTATTTCCCAAATATCGCTTGGATTTTTACCTAGTGGGTTTCCAGATAGTTGGCCCTTCTTAGGTCCTTTAAAGTGAAGTTTGCCAGGATACTTTGATGGTACTCTTACATTGTCAAGGTTGAAAATATAATCATCTGTTTTGCTGAACCAAAGCATTGTCTAGTAACGTCCGCTAAAACGATTTGAAGCATGAAGTCCATGTCCAAAATGCCACACGATGCGGTTGCGAAGTTTAAGTCCGCGTTTTTTAAATATTTCGTAGTAGAAAAATTTAGTGGGAAAATCTCTCCTTTGTCAACATAGTTGCCAACCTGCCAACAAATATTTTTTCTATCGGAAAGAGTTCTAAGTATTTCGTCAATGATTTCTTCTTGGGTTTCCAAGTACTTCTCAATACTTGTCTTTGTCTCGTAGGATTTACCTATTTTATAAGGAGGTGAAGTTAATATTAGGCCAAACTTTCCGTCCTCTATTTTCTTTAGGACTGTCTAACTATCCCCTTTCACAATTTGATGGTCAATGTCTGGGCTTACAAATTCAAAAATTGGTTCTTTTACTTTCATTCAGCTTCATCTACTAACTGTTCAAAGTTATTCTTTTTTTGATGTCAGTTTCTGTAGGCAATTGGAAAAGAAACCTACTTTCTCCGCCAATTTTTAGCGTAGGAAGGTCTTTTTCCGAGCATATTAACAGCTCCTATATAGACGAAGTTCTCCTTAAGAATTGCATTTGAATCGAAGTGCAACAAAATAATTGATAGAGGCTAAGATATTTCAACGTGTCATCCTTAAACGCTTGCATTCAAAGATAATGGCTTTAAATATAAAGACGTTCAGACAAAACACCCCTGAAAATAACCGTACCGAAAACGCCACACTGCTAAGAAAAATCCAGCAATGTTGCGTTAAATTTTATTCCTTTATCGGCTGATTCCAACGCTTTATTTCATCGGCTTCGGTTACACCTTCCAGCACTTCTACATTTATTCCGTCAGAGAGTCCGAGCTTTATGCGGCGTTTGTCGTAGCTGTTATTTCCGGTTGCCACTTCCACAAAGGCAATGCTGTCGCTTTCATACTGTACAAGGCCTTCATTTATGGCCAGCACGTTATCGCGGCGGGCCAATACCACATCAGCATTGGCTGAGTAGCCCGCGCGGATAAACTGGTTTTCATCCAGCGTTACGGCCGCTTTAATTTCAAATTGTATGGCCCCGTTTTCTTCCACACCTTTCGGTGAAATGTACTCGAGTGCCGCCTTAAACGACTCTTTATCGATGGCTCCAATGGTGAGAATTAGTTCCATTCCTTCTTTGATTTTACCCACTTCGCTCTCATCCACTTTTCCTTCAAAAATAAGGTCAGTCATATCGGCTATGGTGGCGATGGTGGTACCTTCGTTGAAGTTGTTTACCTCAATTACGCTCTTGCCTACTTCAATGGGTACGCTGAGCACCATGCCGCTCACTGTGCTGCGGATAAGCGTATTGGCTGCCGCCGAATTTTTCTTGGATACTCCTTCGCGGATTATTTTCAGGTTGTCTTCGGCAGCATCGAGCTCGGCCCTTGCATTGCGGCGGGCAAGGTCAAATGGCTGGTAGTCGGCAAATGCGATTACACCCTGATCAAGTAATTTCTTGTTTCGGTCGTAGTCAATATTTGCATTGTCGAGCGCTATCTCAGCGCGTTCTACTCTGTTCTCGGCATTGTTGAGTGTTACCATGTCGGGTATTACCTTCACGCGAGCCAGCAGGTCGCCTTGCTTTACAAGCTTGCCGGGCTCAATAAATAACTCCACGATAATGCCTGATACCACGGGTTTTATATCGATTTCTTTTCTTGGTTTAACGGTACCGGTGGCCACCGTCTTTTGAACAATGTCGGTAACGAGCGCTTTATCGTTATTGAATGTTACCGGCTTTTCCTGCGATTTGCCGTAAAGGTAGAATAATGTGTATGCCAGCAGGGCTGTGATTACAATGGCCGAAATAATAAAAATGGTCTTCTTCATAGGTTGTCAGGTAATAGAAATAATAGTTTGTTTATTCATCTCTCAGGGCTTCAACAGGACTAATTCTGACAGCTCTGAATGCGGGCATCAATCCGGCAAGGGTGCCTGCTACAATCAGCACCAGCAATGCAGAAAACACCACATTGAAATCAACCACGGGATTTTTGAAGTTGCCCCCTTCGGTACCAGCCAGTGCCAAATTTACAGCTTCAAGCAGCCATACTCCGAGAATTACCCCCAGAAATCCGGCAATACTGGAGAGAAAAAGCGACTCGAGCATAATCTGTGAAACAATATCATAAGGTGTGGCGCCAAGCGCCTTGCGAACCCCAATTTCCTTGGTGCGTTCCTTGATAATGACGAGCATAATATTGCTCACTCCAATAACGCCGGCTATAAGGGTGAGTACCCCTACAAACCAAGAAAGGAAACGGATGCCGGAGAAAACCCCGGTCATTTCCAGGTATTCTTTCTCGCTGTTGTAGTACCCGAAGGCGCGCATATCGTCGGGGTGAATTTTATGGATGATCTTCAGTTGGGAAAGTACTTTATCCTCTAATTCCGAAACGCGCACGTCGGGCTTTGCAGTGATGCTGAGCCATCCCACCACGTCGCCGTAATTAAATGCTCTTTGAAAGGTGGTAAAAGGCACAGATATTTGCTTGGTTTCTTCTTCGGCCTCATCTCCGGTGCGGGTGCTGCGCAATACGCCAACCACCATAAAGTTTACTCCCTGAATTTTGACATATTGCCCTATGGGATTCTCCCCTTTATCGAAAAGTTCCTTCTGCACCCTGGTGCCTATCACGCATACCTTGCGGTTGTTATCTACATCGCCCCAATTGAGGTATCTGCCTGAGGTTATTGGCCGCGGTTCAATTACAAAAGCGTAAGGTGTATCCCCATAAATCTGGTACACTCCGGTGCGAATTCCCCTCGTGGTATTATTGGTACCGCGGTAGCCGCCAAGCTGGTTGCGTGGTGAAATGATATCAATTTCGGGCACGTTGGCTCTTAAGAAATCTACATCGGCACTGCGAAGCTCAAAGCGGCGCCCCTGCTTGAATCCGGCATAAGGTTTTGAAGTAGATTGGGTCCAGAGAAACATGCAGTTGGTTACCCCGTTAAAATTTGAAGTAACTCCATTCTCTAAACCATTTCCTGATCCCATCATGATGATGAGCATCATAATACCCCACATCACCCCAAAGGCTGTAGCTGCTGTGCGAAATGGGTTCTTGCCCAGCACCTGAAAAACTTCTATCCATTTATCCCTGTCAAACATACTATTCGTCTTTTAGAGCTTCGATTGGTTTAATAGCTGCAGCGCGCATGGCAGGGAAAAATCCTGCGAAAGCCCCGGCCACTACAAGAATAATAAGGGTAATGATTGCCACATTAAAATCAACATTTGGTTTTTTGAACATGCCCATATCACCAAGGCTCTGCCCAAGACCTTCTACAAGTAGCACACCGAGCACCAGCCCTATATAACCTGCCAGGGCAGTAATAAAAACCGACTCTTGAATAATAAGCGATACTACCGAAAATGGTGTAGCGCCTATGGCTTTGCGTATGCCAATTTCTTTGGTGCGCTCCTTCACTACGATGCTCATTATATTGCTTACCCCTACTATACCTGCAATGATGGTGAATATGCCAATAACCCAAACAAAAAGATCAATTGAGTCAAGAATACTGCGAATATTGCTGAACTCTTCGTTGTTATTTCTCACTTCAATCGCTCCCTGATCGTCAGGATGCACGCTATGGCGCTGCTTCAGAATGCCCTCTACCTGATCAGCCATCGACATTGTAACCGGCAGTGGTTGGTTGCCCGTGGTGATCATAAACATGTCAATATTTCGGCCGTTGCCAAATACTTGTTGGCCCACCGGCAATGGAATATACACATAGCGCATGGCGCGGTCGTTATAGTCTTCAAAAACACCAACCACCTGAAAAGGAATTCCGAAAGCATTGATATATTTACCAATTGCATCAGTGCCTTTAAAAAGATCTGCTGCAACATCGCGGCCTATTACGGCTACTTTTTTCTTTTCGCGCACATCGACGTAATTCAGAAAACGACCGTGGGTAATCATGTTTCGGTCTATACGGGTATAGTCGGGGTTCACCGCCCTGAACGGATAGTTGTTAAACTCGTTCTTGTAAGCCACCATTACGCTCCACACGGTATAGCGGGCTGATCCAAAGTCAGCATCGGGAAGCCCGCGCATTATTGCATCGTAATCGTCGGTGGTAAGCTGAATTCTTCGTCCCGATTTAAAGCCCTTGTATGCGAGGGTGGTTTTGTCGGTCCAAACCTGTATGGAGTTGATGGCATCGTTTTCGAACATGCCCGACACGCCATTCTGAAGGCCTTGGCTGGCGCCAAGCAAAACAACCAGCATAAAAATACCCCACATTACTGAAAACGCAGTAAGCACCGTACGCAACTTATTCTTGCGTATGGTTGCGAATATTTCCTGCCATTTGTCGAGATCAAACATTGATAGCGTGTGCGTTTTGGCTTTCTATCACACCATCCTTTAGCTTTATAAGTCGGTCGGTGCGCTGTGCAATTTCCATTTCATGGGTTACTATCACCACCGTCATTCCCTCGGCATGAACCTGCCTAAGCAAGTCCATTACTGCATAGGATGTTGTAGAGTCGAGTGCCCCGGTGGGCTCATCAGCCAAAATAACTTTCGGCTCTGAAATAAGTGAGCGGGCTATTGCCACCCTTTGCTTCTGGCCACCGCTTAGTTCATTGGGTGTATGCTCAGCCCATTCGAGAAGGCCTACTTTATCGAGGTACTTTCTTGCAAGATCATTGCGTTTGCGGCGGCTTACTCCTTGGTAATATAGAGGCAAAGCCACATTTTCCACAGCACTTTTGAATGAAATAAGATTAAAACTCTGGAAAATAAAACCAATAAGTTCGGCTCTGTAGCGCGCGGCCTTCGTTTCACTCAGGCCCTTGATAAGCCTCCCATTCAATTCATACTTGCCTTCATCATACGAATCGAGAATTCCCAGAATATTGAGCAAGGTAGATTTTCCTGATCCTGACGAACCCATAATACTCACAAGCTCACCCTTTCCTATTTCAAGATCAATAGACTTTAGCACAAGCAAGGGCTTTGCGCCAATATAGTAGCTTTTGGAAATATTCTGAAGACTGATCATAAAGTGCGGTAACCCGCAAAGGTAACAAACGCGCCAGGTTTAGGATTGGCACAATGTTTTAAATGGCAGCGAGTGCTGATGGGTGGCATCGGTAAATAAGTCATTCAAGGCATCGGAAAACCTTATTTGCCAAGACGCGGTGATAAAACAAAAAACCGCGACACTATGCAGGGTCACGGTCTTTGGAAATCGAAATCTTAATCGGTTTAGTCGCAACCGGGAGTAAGGGTCCAGGTGGAAAATGGCGGCACCTGAATGGGCGATTTGGTGATGAATACCTGCAACTGCGTTAGCACACTTCCTTCGGGGATGCTAAAAAACTCTTCCGGAAGCATCACGATGGAGAAAAACCCATCACCATCATACTTCAATTGGAAGCGAGCGTCAGACTCATCACCTTGAAGGGTTATTAATGGGCCACCATCAACCCTGTACCGGTAGAATATTTTCGCATCATCGGGTCCTAAATTTTGTAGTACAGGGTTGATCTCCTGGTTGTTGTCATAGGTAATGAAAACGTAGTCGTCCTGAAACCACTTTTGTGGAAAGGGACAAACTCTGTCAACGCAAGAGAGCGGCACAAGAGGCACATTCTGGTCAGCAGATTTCGGCTCACCATCAGGCAAAGCAGCGCCGCTTTTACGCTTTATCAGGAAGCTAATTCCTGTGGCGTAAATGGCTCCAGGGTCTTGTCCATAAAATGCAGTTGGCACCATTTCCTTGTACCAGTGAGCAGGATTATCAGGGTCTTGTTGCATGTCGTTGTTAGGGTTGCTGCTTGTCCATTCTCCGTTACCTCCACTGGCCGGAGCCGCGGGTTGCCATGTCCACATAAACAGATTTTGTTCATCGGCAGGCGGTGGTGATACTGCCCAGTCCTGCAAAAGCGGACACTGACAGTCGGGGTGGCTAAGATCAATGTATACCCTAACTACTGAAGTTACATCGGTAGGCGATGGAGTAACCCATGATGCACCCTGCCCAAATGCGGTTAATGAAGTGAACAGCATTGCGTACGCTGCAGCGGATTTGATTATAAATGTTCTCATCATACTCACGATTAATTGGCTCTGTTAAACACAAAACGGTATCCCACTGCGGGCTTTGTTACACCATCTACGGTGCATTCCTTGATAACAAACCTTATTTTAAGCTGGGCATCATTAATTCGCGTTGGCCCTGCAAGGAGCATGTTTGTTACAACGCCATTGGATGTAACTCTTATCTGAGTTGGTGTTTCGTTATTTGGAAAAAATACCCAAGTACCGGCAGCGGGGAAAACATTCTTGCCACTTCCGGCAATGGAAACAAAACTTCCGTCAGCGCCAAAACGCAGATTGAGCGGATCGCCCTGGGTATAAAAATCTGTAATGTCTTTTTGAGGTGCAGCCGGATTGGTTTCATCAATGATGGCGGCGCTTTCAAATACCCAGTCGTTTGCCACCAATCCTTCTATTTTGCTAAAAGGATCACCTATGGGTACTTCGTCGTCCTTGCACCCCGTAATCTGAAGTGCCGTTGCCAATGCTAAGAGCAATATGATGCGTATGTTTTTCATTGAGTTTCTAATTAATTACATCCTCCTGTTGGGTTAAGCGGAAATCCATCAACCTGTTCCGTTACCGGAAACTGCAAAGCCATACCCGGACAATCCCAGGGGGCATTGCGAATAAGAATATCCTCGCCTTCGGCCCCTCTTCGTTTCAATTGTTGGGTGCGGTCGCCGGTAAACGCCAACTCAAAGCGGCGTTCGTTTCGGGCAGCGCTTTTTATTTGATCCGCGTTGGCACTTTCAGGTAAATTAAAAAGATCATTGCCATAGGCCCTTGACCTGATCAGATTGATATCGTTTACCGCTGTTGTAAGGTTTAAATTCAGATAGGAAAGTGCTTCGGCTCTGGTAAGGCGCATCTCTGTGATAGAAAGCACAGGTATGTGAAAGTTGTCGGCGTTGAAGATATTTGTCTCGAAGAAGGTATTATCGTCCTGTGTTGTCTGTTCATAAAACGTTGCTCTTGGGCCGCCATTGGTTGTAGCAGCATTATAATACTCAGGTTGTAATCTGAGTATCGTGTTTACCAACGTTGAATAATTGTTTCTAAATGCACCGGACCTGTTGTCCGAAACATTCTCACCCCTTGGCGCTGAGTATATTGCAAAAATGGCTTCAGAACTTACCTCAGGCCAGGTATAAAAAGTAAGTGTATCAGCAAGTGTAAAGGGACTGCTTTCAATTACTTCAGTGGCATACGATGCGGCAAGGTTGTACTCGTGCATTTGGAAATATACTCTGCTAAGTAAAGCCTTAGCAGCCCATTTATTTGCATAAACATCATTCTGGTCAGGAAGGTTTGCTTCAGCAAAAATAAGATCAGAAATCACAACATCGTACACTTCTGCTACGGTGCTGCGGGGCAAAGCATCAGGCCTGGTGAAAGTTCGTATTGCCACCCCGAAATGGGTATTTGAAGGAGTAAAGCCGTAGGGCTGAGCAAAAAGGCGAACTACATCAAAATGTGCCAGCGCTCTCAGAAATCGAGCTTCTGCTTCGAAGCGCAGCACCTCATCTTCACTTAAAGAAATATTGCCTATGTTTTCAATAACTGAGTTGGCCCTTAAAATAGCACGGTAAGATTGTCGGAAACCGTCGCCCACCGAACCATTAAAAAAGATGGTATTTCGCTGCCATACTTCAGCATAGTCGTCATTCTGGGTTGGCCTAATCAGGTTGTCGCCAAGCAGCTCGCCAAGATTTTGAAGCCTGCCATCATACGTGTTGGCCGCAATATCATAAACAGAATTCAGCAATTCCTGAAGATGTTGTGGGTTCGTTATGGCCTCATCAGGCGTGAGCTGATCGGGTTTTTTATCCAGTAGGTCCTCGCATGATGTGAGTGACAATAGGGCTGCCGCTGCGGCAAGTATAGTGAGTGTTTTAAAACTTTTCATCGCTAATTAATTAAAAGTTCAGGTTAAATTGCAGTACAAACGACATTTCCTGTGGTGGCGTGAGGTATGAAATATTGGGACTCATATTTCGGTCGTTTACATTCTCGAAGTCACGGGCAATTTCAGGGTCAAGACCTCCAAAATTGGTGATGGTGAAAAAGTTCATGGCAGAAGCAGTAACCGAAGCCCTGTCGAATTTCATTGCTCCAACGGTGAATGAAGGCAAATTATACGTTACGCTGAGTCTTCTAAATCGCATGTAGTCGCCTTGGTGCAGCCACATATCGGTATTAATCCATGGGGTGCCGGCTCCGTGGGTTTCGGTAAGCCTTGTAAGTCTTGGGAAGGCGGCTTCATCACCGGGTTGTCTCCATCGGTCAAAAATCTCCGTGCGCATATTCCAGTCTGTTACTACTCCAAGCTGACGTTTTGATGATGAGTCGTAGATGTTGGCACCAAGGCTGTATACCACAACAAGGCCAACTTCCCAACGCTTATAGGTCCAAGTATTGGTCCAACCGCCTACTGCTTTTGGCAAAACCCTCCCTATCGGAACCCTGTTGGCAGGATCCCATGTAAACGTAGGGTTGCCATTTAGGTCGAGGTAAACAGGCCTTCCTGTTTCAGAATCAACGTGCGAGAAGCGCACCAGAAAATTGGTTCCAACCGGTGCACCCACCACCACGCGGGTGTCATTGGTACCACCTGATACAGCGTCAGGTGAATAGTCGCCGATGGATGTAATTTTGTTGTCATTGTAGGCAATGTTCAGGTCGGAGCGCCAGATGAAGTCTCGGCTGTCTATTATATTGGCACCTATTTCCAATTCTACTCCCTGATTAACGATTCGTCCCAGGTTATCCCAAAAATTATCAAATCCCGTTGATGGCTGAGGCGAAACATTGAGCAATACATCGCGGGTATTCTTCTTGTAAACGGATATTTTTGATGTAAGGCGGTCTTCAAAGAAACCCATTTCAAGACTGGCATCTATGATATTTGCTGTCTCCCATCGGATATCCGGATTTGAAGGAGTTGCTAAAAATCTGATAGGCTCATTATTGTAACTGTTTTCAACAATTGCAAATGATCCATACTGCTGGTAATCGGGAATCGCTGCATTACCCACAAGGCCTACACCTGCGGTCAGTTTAAGAAAACTGAACACGCCGAGGTCTTCGATAAATGCTTCATCAGAAAGAATCCAACCTGCTGAAGCCGAAGGGAAAAATCCGTAACGGTTGTTTGCTCCAAACTTAGAACTTCCATCTACCCTTGCAGAAACCTGTGCAAAATACTTGCGCTTAAAATCATAATTCACCCTGGCAAAATAACTGATAAAGTTAGACCTTCCGGTCACTCTCGAACCCCCATTGATAAACCCTGGAACAGCCGCAATGGTATCGCCTTCCACAATTTCCTGTGGAATGAATTCCTGATTGAGAAGATCTCTATTCCTGAAGAATGGGCCAGTAACCGACGGATCTTCACGGGTTATATTATTCAGCCCTCTGTTTCTCGATTGCTGATATTCAGAACCTACAAGGAAAGTAAAACTGTTATTGTCATCAAGATCGTACATGTAGTTCGCAGTAACGTTCGTATTCCAGTTATCAACCCATGTAGGATATCGCTCTGCCCTGCTCGAAAAGTTCTGCAGCCTATTTGCGTTGCGAAGTAATTTATCAGTGTAAATGTCATCGCGAAGATCCATGTAGTCAAATGCGAAGCTTCCGCTTACGATCAAATTTTTAACGGGTTCATAATCAAGACGCACATTTGATAGCGATCTCCACTCCTGGGTTCTCCACTCTTGTCCCTCTCTCTGACGCACAGGATTTGGTCCATTGGTCCAAAAGTCAGTTGCAGCGTGCTCGAGCACAGAATCACCGTTTGCAAGGTATGAGTACTTATCAGTACCCCAGTAAATAGGATAGATAGGAAGGGCGGTTGACATGGCGTCGCCAAGACCACCGCTCCATGCCGCAGATACCCTGTTATTTACACCGCGGCTAAGCGATGTTCCAAAGCCCAGTTTCAGGTTTTTTGCGAGTTGCCAATCTATGTTGGTCCTGAAAGAAGTACGTTCATAGCTATTTCCAATAAGGAATGTGCCATTGTCTTCATATCCAACACCAAAAAATGCGTTCACCTTGTCCCAACCACGCGATACACCGAGATTATAAGCTTGCTTAAAGCCAACTCCAATGGTTTCATCCACCCAGTCGGTATCGGTTTTGCGGGCATCATCCCAGCTAACACCGCCGGGGAGAGGAGCTAAACCCACATTGCCGTCATTTTCCCAGGCTTCCTGATAAAGCTGAAGGTATTGGCTGCTGTTGAGCATATTGGGTCGTGCGGTAGGGTGCGATGTACCCAGCCTGGCCGAAAAATCAAACTTCACTCCTTTGTTTCTGCCTCTTTTGGTGGTAATTAGGATAACTCCGTTTGCGCCCCTAGAACCATATATACCGGTGGCAGCAGCGTCCTTAAGTATATCGATAGATTCTATATCGTTTGGGTTAATGGTGGCTAGGGGATTGGTATTCATACCCCCTCTGTTTCCGTTAAGGAAATAATCCTGCGTTATGGGAATTCCATCTACGACATACAATGGGTCGCCTCCTGCTGAAATTGATGCTATACCTCTAATTCGAACCACTGAAGCTGAACCTGCCATGCCGCTGCCCTGGGTTACCTGCACACCGGCAGCTTTTCCCTGTAGTGCGGCTTCAAAGCTCGGCGCGGGTATATCGGTAATGTCTTTGGGCTTCACCGTGGTGATGGAGCCGGTAACTTCGCGCTTACGTTGCACCCCGTAACCAACCACCACAAATTCTGAAAGCACTTCCGCATCTACTTCCATATTTTTATTTACAGTAAGGTTGCCGGTGGCAGGCATGGTTACTGTTTGCACCAAATCCTTATACCCAATAAAAGTAAATACAAGGGTATACTGCCCGGGAGCCACATTTTCTATGGAGTACTTGCCATCCATGTCAGAGGCGTCGCCTTTTGTTGATGCTTCAATCCGAACGGTGACACCCGGCATGGTCTGACCTTTCTCATCATAAACAGTTCCGGTAATGTTTTGACTAAAAGCCGATACTGTTATGAACAGTGCGCCCACTACAGTCAGAATCTTTTGAGTATAAGATTTCATCCCACTAAATAAGATTGGTTAAAAATTTTTTGCTTGAGGCCGCTTTAAATGACAGGCTTTCGATTTCCTCATTCTTGCGCCCCAAAAGGGTTTAGTAAAGCACTTTTGACGGGCGCTAAATTAACAGTTTTTGTATTGTGTTAACCATACACTATCAAATTGTAAAAAAAAAATAATGCTTCAGCGCCTCAGCGCTGAAGCATTATTTTAGAAACTGCTGATCCTGAATCAGAAACAAATTGAATCAAGTAAATTCCGTTGGCAAGTTTGGCACCGCTTTGGTCTGTTCCGGCCCAGTGTAGCATATGGTTGCCGGGTGTTTGAATACCATTGTATAGCATATCGAGGGTTCGGCCTTGCATATCGAGCACACGAACCTGTAGTTTTTGAGCGCTTTCTATACTGTAACTCACTTGTGTAAAATCGTAGAATGGGTTTGGATAGGCATTGATTAAGACACCGCCTCCAAAGGCTGCTTCTTCAATACCCAAAGAAAGATCGGGAGTTTCAAGTTCTACATCGGTGTAGATACGGTACTCACCCGGTTGCAGCAAGAAGGGATTGCTGAGATTGTTCTCGATGATCGATTCGCCTGCAAAATAATCGTACCATGTTCCGGGATGTGTGAAGCCCGGTACCATTGAAATTGGGTTTACCGAAAAATTGGCGATGATTACTACGTCCATAGTGGTATGCTCAATGATGAGTCGCTTGCCAAATCCGGCGACATCATAGTTGTAGTCGGTCGAACCGAATGCCGGATAGTCGCGCTTGAGTTTATTAATGGCAGAATAAACTTTGTACAAGCGCTGCCTTTCAGCGTGGTAATAATAATCCCAGCGAATGGGCTTGTTGGCTGTACGACAATCTTCGTTGACCGTGCCGTCGGGGCAGTGATTTATGCTGTAGTCATAGCCAAGCTCTCCAAACTGCCATATCATTTTGGGGCCGAGTAGCGGAATGTTCATAGCTGCGCTGGCTTCCATACGCGAAAGTGCTACAGGAATCTGGCGGGTATTGTGATTCGGGTTGCTCTGACTGCCAAATTGGATATTTTTGTACATCAAACGCTCTTCGTCATGGCTTTCGGCATATGATACCAAGTTAGGTTGATTCCATCCACGTGCCTGGTAATTGGCCCAGTTGAGGTTGCTGGTGTAGCCCATCGTGGCTTCGTTGAATTCATGATTCATATTTCCCCAGAGCAAAAAGCCATTGTTGGCAAGCACCGTTTCTTCATTGTTTGCTGCGAAATGCTCAAGAATAAGGTATGCACTGGGATCTACTTCCGATATTTCATTCTTGATACGGGTCCAGTGATTAATTCGGTTTTGATCATATGCACTCCAGGCTCCTACATTACCCAATGTATTGTTTTGGGTGAACCCCTTACTTAAATCAAAGCGAAACCCGTCAAACTTAAACTCTTCTACCAAAAAGTGCATATTGCGCTTCATAAATGCCTGGGTAGCCAAAGAGTTATGGTTATAATCGTAGCCTACATTGAATGGGTGGGTGGCAACAATATTAAAATACGGACTTTGAGCAGTTACGGGGCCTGCAGCTCCATTCTGCGAGTACATTCTCACCTGGGGATTTTGACCAAATGAGTGGTTGAATACCACATCGAGTATTACGGCGATACCACGGGAATGGCATTCATCGATGAACTTTTTCAAATCATCTTTTGTACCGTAGTACTTATCTATTGCGAAATAAAACATTGGATTGTACCCCCAGCTTTCATTGCCTTCAAATTCCTGAACGGGCATCAGTTGAATCGCGTTTACTCCCAGCCTTTCGAGATAACCGAGGGTGTCAATAAGCGACTGAAAACTATGCTGCTCTGTAAAGTCGCGCACCAGCAGTTCATATACAATCAAACGCTCTTTTGGCGGGCGCTGAAAGTTGGTTACTTGCCAATCATACGGCTGCTGTGCAGTTTGAAGCACAGACACAATTTGGGTTGTTAGCCCATTGGGATAAGATATTAAGTTGGGGTAGGTCTCGCTGCTTATCCACTGATCATTCCAGGGGTCGAGAATTTTCTCGGAATAGATGTCTGCAACGCGCATATCTACCAAGTCTATGCTGTATTGAAAGCGGTACTCTTCACCGACAGTTAAATTATTCAGTTGTACCCAAAAACGATCGCCGCTCAGGGTTTTCTTGGCGAAATATTCAGGATGAAATTCCCAGTTATTGAAATCTCCCAGCACATAAACGAAGTTCTTAAATGGAGCAAAAATCTGAAGAATTACCGTATTGTCATCTAAGTAGTTTATACCGTCGATAGTGCCGTTTGGTGGATCCTGCACCAAAGGGGCTCCCTGCAAAATTACATAGGTGGAATCGTAAATGGTTTCTGTACCGTCATTGGCTTCCATCCATAACCAGTATTGTCCTAAGGGTTCGCCGGTAAAATCAATTGAAGCGCTCAAGCTGGCAATATCATTTCCTGTTGCAAGCAGATCATCGTTTTTATAAAGGCTGATGCTTGCAGCAGTATTTGTTTGCGCCTCTAAGAGAAAATTGGTTGGAATATTCAAAAGAATTTGGGTGCCAAGAGGCGCGGTAATAGCTCCGGAAAAATCGGTATTATATAAGTCTACAAAAATATCTGAGTCATCGGCTGCACGGCCTACAACAGTGCCACCAGCATTTCTGAAAACAAAAGCCAATTGCAATACTACATCGCTTCCCTGAAGATTGTAAAACTGCGATATGTCAATTGTTTTTTGATGAACATTATTCCCCATTGGGGTCATCAATACATTATTGTCTGCAGTGCCCCAATTGCCCTGCACATTCTGCCAGCCATTCTGGCCCTGAAGAATTACACCTGTGTGCATATACACCGGCACCACACCTGTAAGCGCGCCATTGCCTTGTGTGGCATTGAAAGTAATCGTTACTACATCATTCTGCGTAGCAAAGAAAGGATTTAAAGTCACCTGAGCCAGTGAAAACAGTGCTACAAGGGTGAAGGAGATTGTAAAAAGTAAATTTTTCATCATGGGTGCAAAATTTGGTGATTTCAGAATTAATAGTGTCAAAACTACACTATAAGATTCATTTGAACAAATTCAAAAGACAAAAAAAACATCACATCCTTAAAATCCCAAGGATTAAAATATAGAACTCACTGGGATATGGGATTGTTTGACTTCACTATTTTAAAATGCCCTGATGGTATCGTGAGGATATATACCCCCATCGCCAGCGCGGCTAAATTGGCTTCTGCACCATTTCCCGAAAGTAATGCCACGCCTCTTAAGTCATAGATGGTGTAAGGCCCTGCCTGTGGCAGGTGCAACTCACCACAAGCGGGATTGGGGTAAGGCAATGATAGGTTCTGAAAGGTAACATTGCTTGAACTCAAAGGCCCGTTAGATGCGCCGGGAGTTGGCGCGTCAAATAATATCCATGGTAATTGTGCATCTTCTGTTCTTCCCCATGACAAGTCGGTAGCAATGGATGGTATGTTCACATGGTCGACAACACTGATTCCATTGGTCTCACTTTTCATTAAAAAGAGTTGTTCTCCATTTGCACTTAGCTTGAAAGGTGCATGCAAGTAGCCCTGCTGCCGCTCATTATCGGCCCAAATAAGCAAAAATGAACCCGCCGGTATTGCAATATCAGGCAGTGCCCAATACTTAGGTGCAGCGCTTATATCGGTGAGGTACAAACCACTCAGACTCAAGGCCGCAGTTCCGTAATTATGCAGCTCTATCCAATCTTCAAAATCACCATTGGCGTCGGCAATGGTACTTGCGTTTGAAGCCATCACTTCATTGATCACAATAGTGGCAAGATTATCGGCCTTTATGATGCGATTCTGGCACCATGCATTTCGCGTAAGCCCTTCGGCACCTGTAGCGGTAATGTTAAAGCTTAGCTGAGCAAAATTGGCTCCAAGTGGCACCTGAAAGGTGTGGATAGCTGCCGCTGATGCTGTGCTAAGGGCAACCTGTGCAATCCCGTTTATCTGATAATTAAGCACCAAACTACTCCACGCAGGGCCATCGGTTTTCACTACTACAGCGACTGATAGTGGAAAGTCAGAAAAATCTTCGCGCACATCCCAAATTATTGGGGCAATAGCAGTGGGCAAAGCTTGTTGTAACGCAGCAATTCCTCTTGACTGCGCAAAGCCTAACACCGGGAAAACAACATGACCGCCTGCAGATTCAGTAAGTGCATTTAGAAAATCGCTTTCACCAAAGCCAAAATCGAGCGGCCGGTAAGGGTCAGCAAGTGCTGAAGGGGTAATAAGCGCCTGCACTGATTCAATACCATTGGCAAAACTTTGCGGCTGAATGTACTGCTGCACCATGGTTCGAAGGTGCCAGCTATAAATATCTTTAAATGCCTGCACAGCCATCAACCGTGTGTACAAGGGCCTTTGATCGCCCTGGGGGCTCCAGCCATATACATTTCGGTTGCTCCAGTTTTGCCCCAGCCAGTCAATACCCCAGGTATTGTCAAGGTCATAGGCAATATATTCAAACCGGTCAGTAAGGTGGTTATGGTACAAATAGAAATTGTTCTTATTGTAGATATGTCCATCCCAGTTGCCGCTGAGCACATCAATCGCGATTGTTTTCAGATAGGTATACACATCCAAATGCTCTGCCGTGAGGCATGCAAAATCATTCTGACCTGAGTTGTTTAGAAACCCTATAAAGCTTGCAAGATCAGTGTAATCATCGAGTGTTTCATTGGTTTGGAGCTCGTAGGTGCGCGTGCCCCAGGGAGCCATCTTATAATCATCAGGATTGGATGATATATAATTCAAATCTGCCGGATAGGTACATTTATAAAGGTTTCCTATTTCATCGCCAAAGCGCAGCATTGCAAAATCATCGTTTATATGTTCAGTATTCTGATACAGGCCGTAAAAGTCGCCGTTGATGTATACTTCCACATGGTTTGCCCTTGATGCTGCTAACCCGAAATCTCTGAACATATGCCATGTGGTATTCGAGCGCAACATGGAAGGATCGTTGGTCTCGGCATTCAGATTCAATTTCTTTAGTCCGTTGTATCTCCTTCCGGGAATGAAAGTATTGAACGAAACCTTAAATGATTTTTTGACTTTAGCGCGCGAAGTATTTCCGCGAAAGCGAAAACCCACATCGTACAGCGTATCACTTTCGTTTCCATACTGATACACAAAAGTCATAGGGTACTCATGGTTGCTATACCAGTTTTCTTCCAAATAAAGTTCAGCAAGGCTGT
Organism: Flavobacteriales bacterium; assembly: GCA_038207425.1. Taxonomy (GTDB): domain Bacteria; phylum Bacteroidota; class Bacteroidia; order Flavobacteriales_D; family Cryomorphaceae; genus JBBQZU01. The sequence goes on from JBBQZU010000012.1 coordinate 28,884, forward strand.
CAGGGTGAATAAGTATGTGCACCCGAGGTACTTCGGTATCGGTAAACATGACTCCGTTGCCCGGATTAAAAATCTGGGCTGCCAGCGTCACCGGCCAAAAGATCGCTATAATTGCGGCGACCCTCAACGCTTTTGAACTTTGTGAATGTACTGCCCGCGGTCAGTAACAATGCGCATTACGTAAATGCCTTGCGCCAAGGTTGAAATATCAATACGGGTATCGCTGCTATCTCTTACGGTAATGAGCTTTCCCGTAGCATTATACACCGCTACTGATTGTATGTATTCGCCTTCCGGCAAATGTATCCGCACATCGGCTTCAGTCGGGTTTGGGTATATCCGTACAGCGTCGCCTTTCGGCAAATGGGTGGATGACGAAACACCACCTTCTATAAAGAGCCACTCAAAAGCAGTGGGAAATTCCTGCGCCCAAAACCACTCGCTGTGTTGCCCGTTTGGGTGAATATCAAATCGCAGCTCTTCTGCGGTGAATCCGGCATCGCTCATAATGCCCACCATCTGGTTTACTTGCGAAATAAGGTTGGTGCTTTCCTGCCCACCGGCAAGAAAGAAATATCTCGCAGGAGCTTGTTTTCCCTGGTCTTCACTGTGGGTGTATATATTGCTATTGAACCAGAATGAAGGTGAGAACACTCCTACCTTCGAAAAAACTTCCTGGTACTCCATACCTGCAAAGTGCGAAATAAGGCCACCCAGCGAGCTGCCCAAAATACCGGTATGCTCCCTTTCGGGCCTGGTGCGGTACTCAGTATCGATATGAGGCTTGAGCGTATTAACTATAAATGCGGCGTATTCAGCTCCCTGACCACCACCGTACTGAGCGCTGGCCCATGGAGTATATTCATTGATGCGCTCAGCGCCTCCATTGTCGATGGCTACGATAATTGCGCCATTGTATCCTTCGTTTTCAAAATCGAGCATGGCTTCATCTACCTTCCACTCGCCTGCAAAGGCTTCCTGAGCGCTGAAAAGGTTTTGCCCGTCGTGCATATACAGCACCGGATAATGACCGTCCGTGGTATCATAATTCGAGGGCAGGAAGAGTCTTATCCTTCTGTTTCGGTCCAGCTCCGGCATAAAGAATTGATCGTCCATGACCACCACGTTTGGCGGCAGGTCTGTTGGAGGTGGTGCCGAACCTTCCCAGGCAAGTACCTGAATATAAATGGTATCGGTGCTGCTAAAACTAAAATTACGGTTTGGCAAAAATCCTCCTGCTGCATTGCCTTCCACCGTAGCCCACGAGCCGCGGGTAATTTTACCCTGAAAAGCATTGGGTGCGCTTTCGGGTATCGATAATACGTGCTGACTGTTCCATGGAGCGAATGTCCATCCTGCATCACCGGGATTCCAGTTATTTGCCGATCCTGCGAGGTAGAGCGTTGCATCAGCAGGGGTATTTGCAGGAATAGAAGTAAGTACAATGACCCTTTGAGAAAATCCGGAAACACCAACCAACAAAGCGATAAAAAGGAAAATTTCGCGCATAGTTAAAAATTAAAGAAGGCAGTCCCATATGGACTGCCTTCGAAATTGAAATCGTGAAGTCCGGATAAATTACTTCACCATCAGTTTGTAAACAGCGCGCTCACTGCGCTCGTTTACCACATTCAGGAAGTAAAGACCTGGCGAAAGGCTGCTGGTTTTAATTTCAAAACGGTTGCTGGTAATAAGCAAGTTTTCATTCACCACTTTTCCGGTGATATCAACAATGCTCATACGCAGGCTGTGGCTGTTAGGATTTTCAAGTTCTATAAAGCTCACACCGCTTGAAGGGTTAGGGTAAATACGCACCTGGCCATACTCTGCATTTGCTACAGAAAGGATTGATGTGCATAAGTTATAGTCAACAATATTCAGAACTTCATCTTGTCCGCTGCGGGTATGTGTGCGGTCCCAACCGCCAATACCATTTGATACACCACAACCGAGTTCGGTGAAATTTCCGTTTTCTTCAGTGCTTGTAGGCGCTCCGTTGGCAAATTTAAATCGAATGTCAGCAGAACCTTCAATCAAAACTGTAGCTTCATATACGTTAGGCGTGCTGCCTACAGACATTTGAATTGCACCTGATTGCCATGCAGGTGAAGTGAAACTACCCATTAACCAAACCCCTTCAGGGGCAACGGTTTCATTGCCCATGTGCACACGGAAAGTGATGTTTGCAGCATCTGGATTAGTGATACATGCTGCAGTGCACTGGTTGTAGCAAAATTCGAAGATGTTCTGTCCTTCAACAAGCTCCATTTGCCGGTTACCAGCAACATTACAGGCTGCGGGCACAGGTTCATTGCTATTGTCGGCGCCATCCCAAGCATTTCCGTTGATAAACTTGTAAGCATAAGTTCCGGTTACAAGTTCCACTGTGAGTTCATATATACCGTCGCCATCGCCATCAAGCATTTGAGAAGCTCCTGGCTGCCAATCACCACCGAATCCGGCCTCGGCTTGCCAGTCACCGGCAACGTGTACACCATTCGGGCTTACAGTCTCCTGGGTCATGTTCACTTTGAAAATCACTGTAGCCTGAAATACAGGAGCGCAAAGGTCGCATACACCAAAGCAATTTGCATCAGTAGTTACATCACTGGTTGCAACTACCAGCACGCGATTTCCGCCGGAGGCACATGCCCCAACTACATTCTCATCTTGGGCGGCACCTGTTCCGCTTGTCCAAAAGTCACCATTGATAAATTTATAATTATAGGTCGCGCTGGGATTTACATAAGTAAGGAAAGCATACTTACTATTTGAACTTTCCGTAGCGGTGCCGTACTCAGGTGTCCAGGTCGGCTCAATAGCATCTCCTGCTACGTGCACACCTTCTGGAGCTATCGTCTGATTTATCATATCGATTTGAAGGCGCACTGCCACTTTTCCTACAGGAGAACTTCCGGCATATTTGATAGCAGGCAGAGTCAGGCCCCCATTTGAAGCGTGCCAATCAGTAATACCAAAAAAACGGTTTATATTTCCGCCGCCTTTCTGGCTTATTGTCGGCACTCCTTCGTCAGATCCCCAAGCATTTCCGTTGATGTATTTGAACTCGTATTGGCCGGGTGGAATTGTAACGTTCAATTCATAAATTCCGTCGGTATTGGCATCTGTCATTTCAGAAGTGCCTGGTTGCCATTCTCCGGGAAAGCCTGCATCGTCTTGCCAGTTACCGGCTACGTGCACACCATCGGAACTTACTACCTGGTCATTCATATCGACACGGAAAGTGACCGATACTTGGGCCATCGCAGAAGCTCCAATTAGTGCTGAAACAGCTAAAAGGTAAATTTTTCTCATCTTCTCAGTTTTTAAGTTGTGTTAGGGTTATTGTAAAAAATACACTAACAAAATTAGACTTATTTGAATAATTCAAAGCATCTTTGGTCACTCAATTTTTGAATTATGACTTACACAGCTAATAATCAGTGTTCTAAAAGTTTTCTGAATATTGGATTCACATACATCCTTATAGTGGTAATTGCGCTATTGGCGCAAAATGCTGTAGCCCAGAAAAGACAGTTTAGCCATGTAGATCCACCCCATTGGTGGGCGGGTATGAAAAATGCCAATCTTGAAATCCTGATTCATTCAAAGGATATTGCCCTAAACACCTTTGATATAAAGGGGGCAATAGGAGTTGCGCTGGCAAAAGTTGAGCAGATGCCTAATCCAAACTACGTAATTCTCCACCTGAAGATATCAGGAGTAGCTCAGGCACAAATCTTTACAATTGGCTCCCGGGGCAAAGCAGGCAATATTCAATATAAATATGAGCTGAAGCCGCGAAAATACATCGCAAGGGGTCTTGACAACAGCGATGTAATTTACCTCATCACACCCGACCGCTTTGCGAATGGCGATCCTTCCAACGACAGTTTTGATAAATTAAACCAGCCTGAAGCTGACAGAAACGAACCTTATGCCCGGCACGGTGGCGATATTCAAGGTATGATAAACCACCTTGACTATATGCAACAACTCGGTATGACTGCGCTGTGGCCCAATCCGCTGCTCGAAAACAACCAGCCCAAGGAATCATACCACGGGTATGCATTTACCGACTATTACAAAATTGATCAGCGCTTCGGCACCAATGCGCTCTACAAAACGCTCTCGGACTCACTGCACCGCCGGGGTATGAAACTTATACAGGATGTGGTGTACAACCATATCGGCAATGAGCATTATTTGTACAAAGACATGCCCGATAAAGACTGGTTTCACCTATTTGACACCTATACTCAAACCAACTATCGAGATCCTGTACTTTATGATCTCTATGCTTCAGACTACGACAAAAAAATAATGACCGACGGATGGTTTGACAAACATATGCCCGACCTGAATCAGCAAAACGAACTACTTGCAGTATACCTTGTACAGCAAACCATATGGTGGGTAGAAGAGTTTGATATCGACGCTCTACGTATAGACACCTACGCCTACCCCGATCAGGCTTTTATGCGCCGCTGGGCAAAAGAAGTGAAGGTGCAGTACCCCGATCTTTTCCTTTTTGCCGAAACATGGGTGCACGGACACCCTTCGCAGGCATGGTTTCTGGGTGATGGTCTCGGACCTGAGCCGAATTATATGGATGGACTTACTGACTTTCAGATATACTTCGCAATCAACGACGCACTTACGAAAAAGCAAGAATGGACCGATGGCGTCTCAAAACTTTACAATACCCTTGCCGCCGATTACATCTATGCCCATCCGGAGAAGATGGTCACCTTCGTTGACAACCATGACCTGGCGCGTTTTCACGGATATGTAAATAAGAATTTAGACAAATTCAGAATGGGTATGGTGCTGCTTTATACCATGCGCGGCATACCCAGCGTATACTACGGCACTGAATTGTTGATGGCCGAAACCGAAGGGCATGGCAAGATTCGACAGGACTTTCCAGGGGGATGGCCCGGAGATTCGCAGAACAAATTTTTGCCGGAAGGCCGAACTGCCGAAGAAAATCAGGCCTTTGACCTTATAGTAAGTCTCGCCAAACTAAGGGCTTCGCATACTGCGTTACAAAGTGGTAAAACCACCCAATACATACCCCGAAGCGGAGTGTACATCTACTTCAGGCATGATGACGTGGATACTTTTATGATTGCCATCAACACTTCTGATAAAAATGCTGAGCAGCCCCTGACAATGTTTAGGGAGCTCGTACCCGAAGGTGCAGCACTTGAACCAGTAATGGGCAACGTGAATATTGAATTCAGCGCTGTGCATCTTCCGGCCTTGGGTTATGGCATTTTTAGGGTGGTGAAATAACAATTCATAGGAGAAAAGTGCCCCATAGAATCGCGTACCTCACAGGAAATAAGGTGTGCTATTCCTTATCGGAAATTACAAACTTAGCCGATATGCCGGCGAGCAGCATTGAACCCCCTGCAACTCCAAGCATGGCAATATTGCTACCACCAATAGAGAGCAGAATCACGCCTCCGAGTAAGCCAGCAGCAATTTGAGGTACTGTGATGGTGGCATTGAAAATACCCATATAAACCCCGGTAAGATGCGGCGGCAATTTTGCAGATAAAATAGAATAAGGTAGAGCCAGTATTGCTGCCCATCCAACACCCACTCCGGCCATGCATACAAACAGCATATATTTATCTTCCACATACATCATTGAAATGAGTCCGGCCGCTGCGGCAAGTAAGGAAACTGAATAAACGTTCTTTCTGCCAAACTTTGCCGCGAGTGGCGTGATAAACAGGGAGAATATTGCAGCAAATACGCTGTATATGGCAAAGATGACCCCCGTCCAGTTGCCTGCCTCATTAAATTCAAGCGATTTAGGGTCTGAAGTTTTCCAAATTGATTCGGCAATACCATTGGTGGTATAAACCCACATGAGAAACAGTGCAAACCATGAAAAAAACTGAGTTACTGCCAGTTCATACATAGGTTTTGGGGTGCGTTTCAGAGTTTCCAGGAAGCTTATTTTCTCTCTGGTTTCATTCTGAAGATTATTGTACTTGGCATACTCATCAGGCGGATATTCACGTGTGCGTATGGTGGTCCAGAGTACTGTGAGAAAAAGGGCCGCACCACCGATGTAAAAGGACCATATAACCGCGGGAGCCACTTTGTTTCCTTCGGTGGGTTCGTTGGCTATGCCAACATAGGTAAGAATAAATGGAAGCAAAGAACCTAGTACTGCTCCCAAATTGATAAGAAAACTCTGAATGCTATAGCCGATGTTGCGTTGCGAGTCGGGCACCATATCGCTTACCAGGGCCCGGAAGGGTTGCATGGTTACATTGAAGGATGTATCCATAAGAAGCAACATGGCAGCTCCAAAAAAGAGTGGAGGCAACAGATAGGCGAAAAACTCCGAATTAGGCATAAAGAACATTGCAAATGCCGATACAAGTGCACCACCCAGAATAAAAGGAAGCCGCCTGCCAAGCTTGGTCCAGATTTTATCGCTGCTCATACCAACTATTGGCTGCACTATGAGCCCTGCAAGAGGAGCCGCCAACCAGAAAAGGCTGAGATGGTGCGGATCAGCGCCTATAGCTGAAAGTATACGGCTCGTATTTGCATTCTGCAGGGAGTAACCAATCTGTACTCCAAGAAATCCAAAACTCATATTCCAAACAGACCAAAATGGCAATCGCGGTTTCTGAAGCATGTTCATTAATTCAAATTGTGAAAGAGCGCGGCAAGATATAAAAATTTACAAAGGTGTAATAATAACACTTTAACAGTCTTCATTGAGCGCATTGGTTAAATGAAAAAAGAAAAGCCCCGCTTTCGCGAGGCTCCACTTTTCGTCTTTCTGTTGTACTATCGTTTTGTCTGAAGACGACACAGCAAAGGACGCACCGGCATTCTAAAACCTGCCGCCCAATACTGCGAAATATGATTGTTAGAGCTTTATTACAGACGTAATCTGAATTCCGCCGGTATGCTGGAATTTGAAGATGTATTTGCCGGAAGGCATATTTGACAGGTCGTGAACAATATAGCGCTGGCTGGTAAATTCACGAATATCAAGTTGCGTGCCTTGCTCATTAAACACTCGGTAGAAACCTGTTCTCGGAAGTCCAAGATCTATAGTAACACGTGCAAGGGTAGGGTTAGGCCATGTCTTTAAAGAACCTTTCACCGCGTTGCTTACTGGATTAAAGTTGAACAACAACCCTGAAAGTGCTATACCATCTAAAAGGAGGGTACTACCTACCTGTGGCTCCATAGCCTCCATAAACTTGCTCGATTCGAACATGATCGACATGGCATCGGCAGTTACAAAATTCTGCTCAAGCTCTTCAGCAAAATTATATTCCACTTCTTCCCAAGTTTCATTGCCATTGAGGTCAATACTTTTCCAGTATACAGGTACAAATCCATTCTCAATTTCCTGGTAAAAGGTTATCTGGACCATTGCCACATCATCATTCACTGAGGTATACTTATAGTGAAATGACAGGGTGGTTTGGGTTTCATTGAGCATAATGTTTGGCACAACTTCACCATCGGTGCTTTCAGCCAGCCAAACCCTACCCACTTGGGTCCAATCGCTCTCAGGCTGAATGGTCATAAGCTTCATGCTGTAATTTCCAGAATTGGCTGCATCCCATGGCTCATAGGTAGGGTGAAATGGGTCTACATCCACAACGGCATCGTCGGGAGTCCAGATAGGTTCTACATATGACCAGCCTTCAAAATTACCAGCCGGTACTAGGTCATTAGAATTAGTAAATAAAATATTGTCCACTTCTACAAAAGCTCCTTCTACAAAGTTCTGATCGCTATTGAGCACATCGGCACATACAATTCCAATTACACACTGGTCAGGAGTTTCGCCAAGCGGACCACCAAAATCCCATTGCATATTTGTCCAAGTCATTTCGCCTGAAAGGGGAAACATAAAAGTACCGGCTCCCATATTGCCATTGCCCACAGGTACGCCATTGTTTTTGAATTGCACGACTACAAATCCGGGAGATGATTCAGGTATATTGAATCTTATATCCATAGAAATACCAGTTACACTGCTACTGCTCGCAGGAAATCCTCCTTCGAATAGCAATCCTTCGCCTTCCTGATTTGGGGTTTGGCCCGTGATAAACCATCCAGCTACCAGTTCGTCGCCTGCATATTTGGTTTCAACCCTCAATCCGGAACCGGTGGGGCTGCTTATGCGGTTCACATTCAGCGAACCATCATTAAAGAAAGTCTCATAGTTTGAGCTCATGGTAGAAATACCCATGGCCGGGTGTTCGAAAAGGATCATTTTAGTCCAATTTTCAAAACCGCCATTAAGAATCTGGGCATTTGCTGACCAGGTTGGTATAATCAATACCAATGGGAGTAAAATTTTTCTCATGCTTACATCATTTAAGTTTCAAGTCCATAGCCGGACTCATCGTTTCAGGCCAGATGTACGGATGAAAAAAACTAATGTTTCGGAAAAAAGCAGTGCTTTAGCACAAATCAGGAGCGCATACGCTTCCAAGCATTGATCAACCCGTTGGTGCCCGCATCATGCGATATTACGAGAGATTCATCTTGCAGCTCAGGTAAGATTTTACCCGCGAGTATTTTGCCGAGTTCCACACCCCACTGATCGAATGAGAATACATTCCAGATGATGCCTTGCACAAAAATTTTGTGTTCATACATGGCTATAAGGCTGCCGAGAGTATGGGGGTTGATGTGCTTTACCAATATTGAGTTTGTAGGTCTGTTTCCAGGAAAGACCTTATGAGGGGTGAGCGCTTTTACCTTCGCTTCGTTCATTCCACCTGCGCGCAATTCTGTTTCTACTTCCGCAGCAGTTTTGCCCTTCATTAGGGCTTCGGTTTGTGCGAAGTAATTTGCGAGCAACTTTGGATGGTGGTCGCCAAGTGGATTGTGCGACACTGCAGGTGCTATAAAATCGCAGGTTATAAGCTTCGAACCTTGGTGAATAAGTTGGTAAAAGGCATGCTGTCCGTTGGTGCCTGGTTCACCCCAAATTACAGGGCCTGTTTGGTAAGCAACAGAATAGCCGTTGCGGTCGGTGGTTTTACCATTGCTCTCCATGTCGCCCTGCTGAAAATAGGCTGCAAAGCGGTGCATATACTGGTCATAGGGTAATATTGCGTGACTCTGAGCATCAAAGAAGTTATTGTACCAGATACCTAGCAATGCAAGTACTCCGGGCATGCTATGAGCTCCTTCCTTGCGGAAATGCTCGTCCATGGCTGCCGCACCTTGCAGCAGTTCTTCAAAGCGGTTGAAACCTACCGCAAGGCATATTGGAAGACCTATGGCTGACCATAGTGAATATCGCCCCCCTACCCAATCCCAAAACCGGAACATATTGGCAGTGTCAATTCCAAAAGCACCCACAGCAGCTTCATTGGTAGAGAGTGCCACGAAATGCTTCGCCACGGCCCCGGCGCTGCCGCCATTGGCGAGAAACCACTCACGCGCTGAAAGGGCGTTGGTCATGGTTTCCTGTGTGGTAAAGGTTTTGGATGCAATGATAAAGAGGGTGGTTTCCGGATTTATTTGCCGAAAGGCTTCGGCTATATGGGTGCCATCAACATTGCTTACAAAATGCAGCTTGAGGCGGGTTCGGTATGATTTCAATGCCTCGGTAACCATCACAGGGCCTAAATCAGACCCGCCGATGCCAATGTTTACAATATCTGTAATCTCTTTACCTGAGTAGCCTTTCCAATTGCCGCTTACTACCCTTTCGGTAAATGATTTCATCTGTGCCAATACTGCGCGAATTTCGGGCATCGCATCCACACCATCAATCATCACAGCGCCGGCACCCTGATAGCGGAGCGCTGTGTGCATTACGGCCCGGCCTTCGGTTTCGTTTATTGGGCTTCCGCCAAAAAATGCTTCAATGGCTTCGCCCAGACCACACTCGGCGGCCAGGGCGTACAGCGTGCTCATTACTTGCTTGTCTATCCGGTTCTTGCTGTAGTCAAGTAGTATATTCTCAAAACAAAGGGTGAAATCATTGAATCGCTCAGGGTCATTTTCGAACAGGCTGCGCATATGCACTCTGCCCATACATTCAGCTTCGGCCTTCAGCTTGCTCCAAGCCGCAGTTTCAGTGGGGTTCACCTTTGGTAGCATCGTTCGGTCAGGCGTTTCGGTTTATACAATTCAGGTCTTCGAATGCTTGCTTGAGGCGCGCAACGAAACTCTCTTCTCCTTTGCGGAGCCATACCCTTGGATCGTAGTACTTTTTATTTGGCTTGTCAGCACCCTCCGGGTTACCTATCTGGCCTTGCAGGTAGCCTTCATTGGCTTTGTAATATTGGCGAATACCATCCCAATATGCCCACTGCATATCGGTATCTATATTCATCTTGATCGCACCGTAAGAGATGGCTTCTCTTATCTCAGCCTGTGATGAGCCTGAACCGCCATGGAATACAAAATTCACCGGCTTGGCTGCTGTATTGAATTTTTTGGTGATGTAGTCCTGTGAGTTTTTTAGGATAATTGGTTTGAGTGATACATTGCCGGGCTTGTATACACCGTGCACATTTCCGAAAGCTGCAGCCACGGTGAAATTTGGCGATACAGCCTTTAGTGTTTCATATGCGTAGGAAACTTCTTCGGGTTGGGTATAGAGTTTAGAACTGTCAATACCACTGTTGTCAACGCCATCTTCTTCGCCACCGGTTACACCAAGCTCAATTTCAATGGTCATTCCCATTTTCTTCATACGCTCAAGGTATTTGGCGCAGGTTTCGATATTTTCGTGAATCGGTTCTTCGCTCAGGTCGAGCATGTGCGAACTGTAGAGTGGCTGACCGTTTGATTTGAAAAAACGCTCACCTGCATCGAGCAGTCCGTCAATCCAGGGCAATAACTTTTTTGCAGCATGGTCGGTGTGGAGTATTACAGGCACATCATAGGCTTTAGCCATTTCATGCACATGGAGAGCGCCGGAAATACCACCTACTATCGGGCCCTTTTGTCCTTCAGATGTTACGCCTTTGCCTGCAAAAAACTGTGCACCTCCATTGGAAAACTGCACAATAACCGGCGAATTCACCGCATGGGCAGCTTCCAGAACTGCATTTACAGAGTTGGTGCCAATAACGTTTACAGCCGGCATGGCAAAACCTGCTTCGTTTGCATATTTCAGCAACTCAGTAACTTCTTGTCCGTGAAGTACTCCTGAGCGAAATTTCTTACTCATATCTAGGGTTTTAATCTGGTTAATTTAAATCCGTCCACGATCAATTGCGCTGTAGCGGGGTTGGTAGCCAAAGGTACATTATGTACATCACACAGCCGCATCAGCATGGCGATATCCGGCTCGTGGGGGTGCCTGTCCAGCGGATCGCGAAAAAACATTACGCATTGCACAGAACCTCCGGTAACCATTGCTGCTATCTGAGCATCGCCACCGCGCGGCCCGGAGGCTACTTTTTGCACCAGCAGACCTGCTCGTTCTACATGCGAGCCGGTAGTTCCGGTAGCCACGAGTTGAACCCCGGCTTGTTTCAGAAAATCAAAATTCTTCATGAGAAAAGCCACCATTTCTGCCTTCTTACCATCGTGGGCGATCAGTGCAAATTTCATTGTGTATGAAATATGTGGTATCCGAAAGGAGCAAGTTCAAGGCCATTGGCTGCAATAGCTCCCAGGCTTTCGTTGTCAAACAGGGGGCTGAACGCTCCTGAAGGCAGATTCTCAAAGGTAACCTTGGTGGTCTTGTCTGAAAGGTTGCAAATCGTTACAACCTGGTGGTCACCTTTGGTGCGCATGAATGCGTAAACATTCTCGTTGTCTGTTGAATTAATTCGCTTAAAATCGCCTCCGAAAGGTCCATTCCACAGGGCTTCATTGGTAGTGTGAAGCTTTAGCAACTTGGTATAAAACTCCTGGAGGCGGTATTCGCCCCAGCGCACGGTATCTTTCTCAAAAAATGCAAGAACGTGGTTCATTGCCGCTTCCTGCCCGCTGTATACCAGTGGCATACCATCAATGGTAAAGGCTAGGACGGCGTAAGTTTCATTTCCTTTTTCGCCAAAACGGACAAACTCAGTACCGTTCCAGGAATTTTCATCGTGGTTGGTGGTAAAGTACATACGGTATGCATTCGCCGGAATTTTTTCATCCTTTGTAGCCATGTAAGAGTCAATATCAGCAAGGGTTTTTTCGCCTTTTGCAATACCGTTCATGATATGCAGGAACTCCCAACCGTAGGCAGCATTGAAAGCATTTTCGTGCAAATCAATTTGCTCTGCTTCAGCAAGCAGATACACATCAGGGTTCACATTGCGGAGTGCAGCGGCGCATTCGTTCCAAAAATCAGTAGGTACGGAGCCTGCAACATCACAGCGGAAGCCGTCCACCCCAGCTTCACTCAACCAAAAGGCCATGGCATCTATCATGGCAGCGCGCATTTCAGGATTGTCAAAATTGAGGTCCGCTACATCCCACCAGTCGGTACCAACAGGTGGTTGGAGCTTTCCGAGTGAATCGAGATTGTACCAGTCAAGGTGGGTTTCGGTCCATACATTGTCAAAAGCGCTGTGATTGGCTACCCAATCAATAATCACTTTCATACCCAGGCGGTGCGCTTCGGCTACAAGGGCATCAAAATCGGCCATGGTACCAAACTCAGGATTCACTGCCTTGTAGTCCTTTACTGAATAGTATGAACCCTTTGTTCCTTTGCGGTTCACTTCGCCAATAGGATGTACCGGCATCAGCCAGAGAATTTTAACGCCCATGGTGCTAATCCGCTCCAGGTCAGTAGTTAGGGCGCTGAAGGTGCCTTCGGCAGTATGCTGCCTGATATTGGCTTCGTAAATACTGGCGTTCTTTGACCACTCTGGGTGCACAAGCCCTTGAGGGGTTGCGTTTACTACTTCAGGCTGTGGGCTGTTGCAGGCAGTCAGTATAGCAAGAGCGCTTATTAAGATCAAAAATTGTTTCATGGTTTAGTTGGTTAGGATTTGAAATGAAACGGGTGGAAGGGTTATAGTAAGGGTACGGCCTGATACTTCATGGGGTATTTGATTAAGCCCTTTCAGGTTTTCAATATTATAATGTTGGGGTACATCAAATGAAATAGTGGCAGTCATGGCTGATGTGTTGAACAAAACAATGGCCGATTGATCAAAGTAATTTCTGATGTAGGCCAGCTCTGTAATGTTGATGTGCAGGGTAAGCAAATCTCCATAAATCAGCGCTATATGGTCCTTGCGAAGGTTGGCGATGGCTGTAACCTTGCTCAGCATCTGCGCTTCATCACTGCTCAGGTCTTTTCCAAATCGCATCATTCTTCGGTTGTCAGGGTCGCCGGCACCGGGCATACCAATCTCATCACCATAGTATATTACCGGTATGCCGGGCACGGTAAAGTTGAAGGCGTGAAGCATTGCGAGGCGGCTATATCCGGTGGTATCAGATATTTCAATTTTTCGGGTCCAGCCTGCCAGCTTGGCATTTTCTGCAAAACTCACAGAACCGTCGGCGAAGCTGATAAAGCGGGGGCGGTCCTGATTGCCTGAGATATTTCCCATAAGGTGGTGGTCGCCGTATGCGGTGAGACTTTGCATAAGCACACGGTGCAGATTTTCCATTCCACCATCGCTTTTTGCGAAAGCAGCTACTGCTGCATCATAGAGATTGAAGTCAAACTGCGAATCGAGCAATCCACTACCAATGTAGCTGCCTATCAACTCAGGATTGCCATAGGTTTCGCCAATTTGGTAAATGGTTCGGTTTTCGGGAACTGATACACGGTATTTGAGTTTTCGCGTAAGCGTGCGCCAAAATCCAATCGGTATGTGCTTGGTGGCGTCGTGTCGAAAACCGTCTATATTGTAGTTTTCAAACCAAAAAAGCGCTGAGTCGGTCATTGCATCCACTACTTCTGGTCGCTCCAAATCAAGTGTAGGCATGAAGGTATCAAACCAGGTAGTAAGGCGGTATTCATCCCAGCGTTCGGTATTCAGCGTGCCGTCAGGAAGATAAAGATTAGTAGCCCAATCAGGATGCTGCTTGTACACCGGGTGTTCCTGGTGCACGTGGTTGGCAACATAATCGAGTAGAATATTAAAATCGTCCTTATGCGCTGCTTCGGTGAGTTTTCGCAATTCATCGGCTGTGCCAAATCTAAAATCTACCTGCGATGAAGAGATAGGCCAGTAGCCGTGATATCCTGAAAACTTGCTGCGCACTCCACCCATATCCCAAAGGCCATAAGCGCCAAGAGGATTCTGGGTTATTGGCGACAGCCAAATGGTATTGGTTCCAAGCTTTTTAAAATAACCATCATTTACTTTTTGCAATACACCGGCAAGATCGCCCCCGTAGTAATTTGCAGGTGGGAGTATTTCAGGATCATTTACAGGCTTATCGTTGCTCTTTTCACCATTTACAAAGCGGTCGACCATCATAAAATACATGGCATAACTCTGCTTATCAGTACGGTCAAGATTTTTGGTACTTCTTACGGGCTTACCTTTGGCAAGTGGTATGAGCAGATCGTTGGAGCGTTCAGTTTCTTCACAACCATACACCCTGATATGGCTTCGGTCGAGTTTGCGGGCCGGGGCAGGCACTGCAATGGCAATTCTGTTTGAGCGGCGGGAATATCTCTCGGGAGTGATCTGTTGGTTTTCCCAAAGTATCAGCGGGCTATTCATCGTCTCAGGATAGAATACCACCACTGAATCGCCCAACATGCCGAAGGTGGCAATAGAAGGCCGGTCGTGGGCACTGCCTACACGGAATGTGGAGTTAAAGCCACCTTGCCCATTGTCTTTCTTATTAAGATTGTTGGGATCGAGCATGTCGCGCCCATCCTCTACAACGAGGTATTCATAAAGCCCCGGAGGCAAGATAAGTTCTGTGGTCCACACATCGTCTTCGTTGCTCAGGATGGTGGCCTTGTGGTTCCAGCCATTGAAATTTCCTTTGAGGGCTACTTCGCGCACATTTGGCGAAAGCGGCTCATAGCTGAAATTAAAAGCGGTACTCCTGCTCCTGAATATGGGAATATGATATGCTACACCTTTATATACCACATTAAGCGCACTTACACTGCGTGTTGCTTCAAATTCATTTACAATAATCAAAGCGCTATCGGCCATATAAATATAGCCAGCACTGTCAGCCATGGCAACCGATTCGATTCCTGTGGCCTCTTCAAAATAATCCAAGAGATAAATCCTGGTAATTCCATAACTGAGCTGCACCGGACTTGCCAATCCGACTATAGCATTGCCATAAACAAAATCTGTTTCGGAAGCTTCATCAGTACTGCACCCTGGGATGCAAAGCAATAGCAGGGTGCCTAATGTTGATAACCTAAGTGTCATCATATTCGTGGTACCTGAGTAATACTTTGTGGTTGCAGCGCTACCGGTTTATGGTAGATCAGAATTTCCAGCAGTTGATCAGAATGATTCTCAACGCGTACTTCATTGCTATTTACCGTGATGGATAAGACCACCTTACGGTAAATTATTCTGAATGTGAATGACTCCCATTGCTTGGGCAGCATAGGTTCCAGGCTAAGTTTACCATCTTTCACCCGCTTGCCGCCAAAGCCTTCCACTACTGCAATCCAGGTACCTGCCATTGATGTAATGTGCAATCCCTCATCTGCTTCATGGTTATAATCATCCAAATCGAGACGGGCAGTGCGCAGGTACATTTGGTAAGCTTTCTCTTCCATACCCAACTTTGTGGCGAGTACTGCATGCACACAAGGCGAAAGCGATGATTCATGCACGGTTCGCGGTTCGTAGAAAAGAAAGTTTTCGCGTATGGTATCAATCTCAAAATGGTCTTCAAAGAAGTACATCCCCTGAAGTACATCGGCCTGCTTGATAAATACGGAGCGCAAAATCCTGTCCCATGACCAGTTCTGATTCAGCGGGCGTTCAGCCTTATCGAGCTGGTCGGCCATGAGCTGTTCTTTGTCGAGGAAGCCATCTTGCTGAAGGTAAACTACGGATCCTTCTATCTTGGGTTGGTACATTTTTTCGATAATATCCTTCCAGTGTATGGTTTCATCGCTTTCGCGAAAGGCAATTTTGCCGGTAAGGCCATACCAGAATACAGTATCATTGCTCACTTTACTGATACACTCTAGGGTATATTGCAGGGTCCAGCGGGCTATGTAGTTGCTGTACCAATTGTTGTTTACATTGTTCTCATACTCGTTGGGGCCTGTTACACCCAGCATTACGTATTGCTCGCGTGCGGTGCTCCAATTTACCCGCTGACTCCAAAACCGCGATATGGCGATAAGCACTTCCAGTCCGCCTTCTTTCAGGTAGCTTTCGTCGCCCGTATGTTTGATATAGTTGAATATTGCGTAGGCTATAGCCCCGTTACGGTGTATTTCTTCAAAAGTAATTTCCCACTCATTGTGGCATTCTTCCCCATTCATGGTAACCATCGGGTAGAGTGCGGCGCCGTCTTTAAAGCCGAGCTTGATACCATTTTCGATTGCCTTATCGAGCTGCCTGTAGCGATATAGGAGCAGGTTTTTGGCCACGTGTTGCCCTGCGGTGAGCATGTAGAATGGCAAACAATACGCTTCTGTATCCCAATAGGTACTTCCGCCATATTTTTCACCGGTAAATCCCTTGGGACCTATATTCAAACGCGGGTCATCGCCGGTATAAGTTTGATTTAGTTGAAAAATATTGAACCTAATAGCTTGCTGCGCGGCCACATCGCCTTCAATGCTAATATCGTTCATCTTCCAGCGCTTCGCCCAGGCATTTTTCTGTTCGAGTAGCATGGCTTCAAAGCCTTTGGCGGCAGCCGCGTGAACTACAGACTTAGCCCGTGCAAGTAATTTATCTTTAGGATGGTTTTCTGATGAAATATTGCAGGCGTATTTGTACACCACTATTTCATCGCCTTGCTCAGCCCTTACGGTAATAAGGTTCTCAACATACTTACGCCGGTCGGTCTGGTTGCTGTCAAATTCATAGGGCTTACCGTTTTTGGTAACGGCTATCTTCTGGCCTGTGCAAACGTAGAAGTCGAGTTTTTTGGTTTTGAGCGTAAGGTATGCTTCTTCATTGATCACTTCCTTATTCTCTTCACTCCAGAATTTCTCATCATAATTTGAATCCTGATTTATGATATCGCCGTCAATAAAAACCCTAAACTTAAGTTTACCTTCAAAGTTCAGTGGCTTAATAGCATACCTGATCAAACCGGCTTCAAAATCGGTCATGCTCAGAAACCTTTTCACATCTACCTCAGCAGTTACTCCGTTATCCATTTTGGCCGTGAATGTGCGTTGCAGGTAGCCTTCCTTCATATTCAGTACACGCTTGAATGCTGTGACTTCGGCTTTCGCCAAATCGAGGGCTTCATCATTGATTATCGGACATAGTCCAATCCAGTTGGCAGCGTTAAGCACTTTCGCGAAATACTCCGGGTAGCCGTTTTTCCACCAACCCACGCGGGTTTTATCGGGGTAATACACCCCGGCTACGTAGTTGCCTTGAAGTGTTTCGCCTGAATAATTTTCTTCAAAATTGGCTCGTTGGCCCATGCGGCCATTTCCGAGGCTGAATATGCTTTCAGATGAAAGGTGCATTTCAGGATGAAAACCATCTTCAATGATGCGCCATGAATCTTCTTCGTAATGTTTTTTCATAGTAAAAACAGAATTGTTCTGTTGTCATTTGTTTTAGTAAATCGTCTTTCCTCACAGTGCTCTCGGCACTCCAGGCTGGGCCCAAATTTCATCAAATATCTCCAATCCTACGCCATCAAAACCAGGTATCACTTTATGGGCTTTTGTAAGCACAGCAGGGTCGCCTACGCCGATGGCATACATACCGGCAGCGAGGGCTGAGTCAATTCCTGCAAGCGCATCTTCAAACACTACGCATTGCGTATGATCTAAATTGAGTTCGTAGGCGGCGAGCGCAAAAGTTTGCGGGTCGGGTTTGCCACGGGTTACCTTGGTGCCGTCAATTACCACATCGAAAAGCGATTTCAAGCCGATTTTTTCGAGAATGTGCATGGCATTTTTGCTCGATGATCCAAGCGCGATTTTGAATCCGTGAGCTTTTGCATTTACGATAAACTTATCGGCCCCCGGCAGAATTTCATCCGGTTTCATGGTTTCCACATATTCAAGATACCACTGATTTTTGCGGTGCATCAGCTCGAGTTTGTCCACTTCACTGCATTGTATTTCACCCTTGCTGAGAAGTATTTCGAGACTTTCGGCTCTGCTTACACCTTTAAGGGCTTCGTTCTCTTCATGGGTAATTCCAAAGCCCAACTCATTGCAAAGGCGGTTCCAAGCCAGGTAGTGGTATTTCGCAGTGTCGACAATCACCCCGTCAAGATCAAAAATGCAAGCTTTAATAGCGGCCATCAAAAATGAATTAAAAGGGTAGTTTTTCGAAATAGTGCTTTATGTGGTATTCATACAACCCGTCGATAGGCTTCTTGATTATTGAGCCTATGCGCACGCCTTTTTCAGCGGCCACTTCGCGCAGAATGTCTTCATGGTAATAGGCTACAGAGCCTATAAAATGGGTAGGCACTTCGCGGAAATCTTTATAGCAGGTTACATGTATATCCAGAAACCTTTCGAGCCCTTCGCGAATCATATTGCGCACATAAGGCTCCTGCTTGTGGTTGGTTATTACTTTCATAAACGAAGCGAGATACACGTTGGCATGGGGCTTCATGTACACATTGTCAATGATGATATCCTTGGTAAGTCCAAGATCAAAACGGAAGGTATCGGCCATGGATTTGGGCAATCTTTTATACAGAAAGTCGCCAAGTACTTTTTTGCCAAAGTAGCTACCGCTGCCTTCGTCGCCAAGCACATAGGCAAGCGCCGGTACTTCTTCGCGCACTATATCGCCATCGAAGTGGCAAGAGTTGGAGCCTGTACCGAGAATGCAGGCTATGCAAGGCTCATCCTGATACACTGCAAAAGCAGCAGCCACAAGGTCGTGGTCTACATATACCTGAGCGCGGGGGAATACTGCGGTAAGTCCGTTGTCAATAATCCGTTTCAGCAATGGCGTAGAGCAGCCTGCCCCATAAAAGAAAACAGCCGTTACCTTATCGGCAAAAGCCATAAGTGGTTCATTTGCTCTGAGCGTGTGCTCCACAACCTGGGCATTGTGAAAATAGGGATTGAGCCCGATGGTTTTGAAATCCTGGTAGGTTTTATCTTCGGCTACCAGGCGCCAGTCGCATTTGGTAGAACCGCTATCAGCAATTAATAGCATGATCGTTGCAATTAAAGTTAGGTAGAGAGTATATCGGCAATTCTGACAAGTTCGGGATCAATGGTAAGTTTTTGGCTTATAGCCTTTTTAAAAGAAGTGAGCACCACTTGTTGGTTTATGATGCCCACCATACTGTCGCGTTTGCCAGCGAGCAAGTGCTCCACAGCAGCCACACCGAGTCGGCTTGCCAGATTGCGGTCAAAGCAGGAAGGACTTCCACCTCGCTGAATATGACCAAGTATGGTCACTTTGGTTTCGTAGTATGGTGATCGCTCGGCCACCTGCTTGGCAATTTCGGTAGCGTCGCCGCTTTTACCACCTTCGGCTACAATTACAATATTCGAAGTTTTATTCTGCCGGCGTGCTTCGGCAAGTCGCTCCATCAGCACGTCAATGGTCATTTCCCTTTCGGGGATGAGGATAGCAAGCGCACCCGAAGCTACACCTGCATGCGCAGCGATGAATCCTGCATCTCTGCCCATTACCTCCACAAAAAAGAGCCTGTTGTGTGAGGCTGCCGTATCGCGTATTTTGTCAACCGCTTCTACCACAGTATTCAGCGCTGTGTCAAAACCAAGGGTGGAATCTGTGCCATACAGGTCATTGTCAATTGTACCTGGTATTCCAATTATCGGAACGTCGAACTCCTTCCCGAAAACCATTGCGCCTGTGAAGGTGCCATCTCCGCCTATTACTACAAGAGCGTCAATTCCATTTGCGGTAAGTTTTTCGAAAGCCCTTTCTCTGCCCTCTTTTTCTCTGAACTCTTTGCTTCGTGCAGATTTCAATACAGTTCCACCTCTTTGCAATATATGGTTTACTGATCGGGCAGTGAGGTCTTCTATATCACCTTCCATCAGGCCTTGATAGCCCCGGTATACACCTGCAACCCTTATGTTGTTGTAGATGCAGGTGCGAACTACTGCCCTCACGGCTGCATTCATACCCGGAGCGTCGCCTCCTGATGTAAGTAATCCTATCTTCTTAATGTTGGTCATAGTGTGGATACTTTTCCTGGTCTTTAAGTGTAAATCGAACACTTAGCCGGCAAATCTACAAAGAAACAAGAATTATTCGAATCAGCTTCAAAGCTTAGCAATGGCAAAGGAAATGGCAGGGCAGGAAAAGACTTGCTGTAATGTTGTTGAACAAGGTATTGACAAAGGTTTGATTTATTTGATATTTTTGCGGCGGTCAATATCCTAAATATTCATTGAATACAGCGAAACAAGGCGCTATAGACGCCAGACTTAACCCGAACGTTTCAGTAGACTGCGTAATTTTCGGCTTCGATGGCGAGCGCTTAAAGGTACTGCTTATTGACAGGGGCCAGCAATTGCAGAAAGGCAGTGCCGACAAGGTATACGCCCTTCCGGGAAACCTGATTCGAGAAGATGAAAATCTCGACGACGCTGCAAAACGGGTGCTTAAAGAACTTACCAGCCTGGAAAATATATTTCTGGAACAGTTTGGTTCATTCGGTGATCCTTTTCGCCTTACCAAAGAGCATGACCTGGAATGGCTGAAGAGCATCAGGGCGCAACCCGATGCGAGGGTTATCACAGTAGCGTACTATTCCTTAATCAGAGCTGATCAGTATAAAATTCATGCAAGTGGTTTTGCCAAGGATGCATTCTGGCATGACATTATAAAACTGCCTGCCCTTGGCTTCGACCACAGAGAGATTATTGACTCAGCGCTGCATGAACTAAAATTCAAAAGCAAGTACCAGCCGCTTGGCTTCGAATTGCTTCCGGAAAAATTTACGCTTGGCCAATTGCAGAAGCTGTATGAGGCTATATTCGGCACCGACCTCGATAAGCGCAATTTCAGAAGGAAGATTATGAAAATGAGTTTTCTAGTACAGCTTAAAGAAAAACAAATAGGAGTGCCCCATAAACCTGCGCGGTACTATACTTTTGATAAGGAGAAATATCAAAGCTATAAAAGCAATGACTTCTATTTCACGCTTTGAGTTAGCTACCGGCCTGTTGCAAATCGCGTAGTTGTTCAAAAAGTGCTTCCTGTTCAGGACTGAGATTTTTTGGGATTTCCACAATTACTTCAATGATCAAATCGCCAAAGTGGCCCTCGTTGTTATATTCAGGAAAGCCCTTTCCTTTCAGTCGCAGCTTTTTTCCTGATTGGGTACTCGATGCAATTGGCAGTGATATTTTGCCATGAGGGGTATCTACATTTATCTTTCCCCCGAGTACGGCCGTATACAAGTCAGTAACTACTTTTTTCGAAAGATTAAGGCCATCTTGTTCGTAACCCCATGCCTTGCCCACTGAAAGAGTTATGTATAGGTCACCACCATTTCGGCCTTTGCCGGATACTTTGAGTTTTTGGGCGTCGGTAGCGCCTGGTTTTATATTGAGCCGTATTCTTTCTCCTTCTATATCAATTACTTTCGCTACGCCATTGAAAGCTTCGTCAAATGTAAGCGGCAGGCTTGATTGAGTGTTCACCCTACGCGCAGTGCGCTGCCGGCTTTCGGCGAAAGATGAATCGCCACCGCTAAAGCCTCCACTAAAAAAGGCATTGAAAAAGTCAGAGAAACCGCCACCACCGAAATTTTCATCAAAGTCGCCGCTGCTGTATGACTGGCTTCTGCCGGTGCCATTGGCATTGCGACCGGGCTGAGCGTACTGATCGTATTGCTTCCAATTGGCTCCCAATTCGTCGTACTTCTTGCGTTTTTCAAGATCGCCTATCACATCATACGCTTCACTTATTTCTTTAAAGCGGCGTTCTGATTCAGCGTTGCCCTGGTTCTTGTCGGGGTGAAACTGCAGCGCCAGCTTGCGGTATTTTTTCTTGATGTCGGCCTGCGGAGCTGTTTTAGCTACTCCGAGTACCTTGTAGTAATCTTTGTACTCCATGATTGGCAGGTTTTTGACGAATAATTTTAATGATGGTGCAAAATTGGTGAATTAAAACAAAGGTGCGAACCTAAGCCCGCACCTTCGCAACAATTTGAGTCAACAGCCGCGGATTAGTTTACAGCAATCTCGCGAACTTTTGTTTTGACTGCCACTTCCTTTTTGGGCACTTCAAGTTTCAGTATACCGTTGGTGTAGGTAGCGGCTATGTTTTCTATATCTACTTCTTCGGGCAATCGGAATGAGCGTACAAAACTTGTGTAATTGAACTCTCGCTTGGTAAAGCGCTCGTTGGTTTCTTTTTTCTCATCCTTTTGCTCACTGCGTATGCTGAGCAAATCTTCCTGAATCTCAATCTTGAAATCATCTTTCTCCATGCCAGGAGCGGCAAGTTCAATATGGTATGATTTCTCAGTTTCCTTGATATTTGCGGCGGGTAGAGAGCCAGTGCGGAAAACTTTCCTTGGTAGTGATTCGCCTTCAAGAAACTCATTGAAGAATTGTTCAAAAGGGTCGAACACGGGGGCGTTTGATCTGAATTTTACGAGTGACATAATGTAAAGGTTTTATGGGTTTACGAATCCATAACGTCAATTGAAATGCCGATGACCGTTTTCGGAAATTATGGCACAACCCGAAAGCATTTGATGGACATTTTGACCTATTAAACTGAATTACAGTGACATTAAGTCACGATTGAATTAGCGGTTTATCAAAAACTTCTGTACTATTTGCCTGTCGGGAAAATAGGCGCGCACCACGTAAACACCATTTGCCCATGCTGGTGATGGAAGTACCAACTCATCTCCCACAACTTTATTTACTGAAAAGTCTACATTGCCGCATAGGTTATACACCTGCAAGTCATAAGGTATTCCAGTGTTATCTATTCTGAGCTTGTGGTAACCAGTAGCAGGCTCGTAAAAAATGAGTATCCCTGACGGCCAAAATTGGAGAAATTGAATTTGCAAAGTGAGGGTGCTTTCCGAACCGAAAGTGATAGAATAGACATAGGTGCCGTTTACACCCGTATCGGTATCTGAAAATCGGTAAGACTCAGGTCTTCCCGGCGAACCGCAAATGCCACCTATCGCAAAAACAGGCACGGGCTCGCTTCCATTCACCGAGCGTGATACGAAAGTTCCTTCGCAGGTATTTCCTTCAGCTATAGTCCAGCTTAATTCTATGGTATTGCCAGATTGAAGAATGCTCCAGGTATCCAGAAAATCATCGTCCTGGGCATTTGCCGAAAGGCTAAAGCTTAAAGTTAAAATGGAAAGCAGGTGTTTCATTCACGGATTTAAACGGGCAAAGTAGTTCCAGATTGTTTCATTAGGCGTAGGTGCAACAATATGTATAGGAAGCTTTGACACCGGATGGATGAAATGAACCGACCGGGCGTGAAGGTGTATTGAACCGTCAGGGTTGCTGCGCGGGGCGCCATATTTCAAATCGCCTTTTATGGAAAAACCTGCATGCGAAAGTTGCACCCTTATCTGGTGGTGCCTGCCGGTTACGGGGTTTACTTCCAAAAGGGTATACTTATCAGAATGTGCAAGCACCGTATAGTGCATCTCCGAGCGTTTTGCGCCCACGGTTTTGGCAGAAACCACGCGACTTTTGTTTTTGGCTTCATCTTTTACAAGAAAATCTACAAGGGTGGCATTCTCGAGATTGGCTTGCTTCGGCACACAAGCCCAATAGGTTTTGCGCACTTCTTTTTCTTTGAAAAGCTCGTTGAGGCGGCTTAGTGCCTTGCTGGTTTTAGCGAAAACCACTACGCCGCTCACTGGCCGGTCTATGCGGTGTACCACACCGGCAAATATATTACCGGGCTTGCTGTACTTTATGCGAAGCCATTCCTTTACCACATCGCTGAGCGGCGAGTCGCCCGTTTTATCGCCTTGCACAATATCGCCCGGGCGTTTATTTACGGCCAGTATATGGTTGTCTTCGTAGAGTATATCAATATCAGTTGCGGTGGAGCGTGACACTAATATTGCTCTTTTTCGTTGGGGAAATCTGTAGAGCGTACATCGGCTACATACTTGCCAATTGCGCCTTTTATTTCGTCATATAAATTAAGGTAGCGCCGCAGAAACCGCGGGCTAAACTCATGAGTAAGGCCCAGCATATCGTGCACCACAAGTACCTGTCCGTCGGTTTTATTGCCGGCACCAATACCTATTGTTGGTATTTCCACTGCCTTTGAAACCATCCCGGCAAGCTTGGCAGGAATCTTCTCGAGTACAATACTGAAGCAACCCGTTTCATCGAGCAATTTGGCGTCACTGATAAGCCGGTCGGCTTCTACTTCTTCGCGGGCACGCACGGTGTAGGTGCCAAATTTGTAAATGCTTTGGGGGGTTAAGCCCAGGTGTCCCATCACAGGAATTCCTGCTGAGAGAATTCGCTCTACGCTTTCGCGGATTTCAGAACCTCCTTCAAGTTTTACCGCATGTGCCCCGCTTTCCTTCATGATGCGGATGCTCGATGTGAGCGCTTCCTTGCTGTTGCCCTGGTAGGCTCCAAATGGAAGGTCAACTACCACCAATGCTCTTTTAACCCCGCGTACCACCGACGAAGCATGGTAGATCATCTGATCAAGCGTAATGGGGAGCGTAGTTTCATGGCCCGCCATTACATTCGATGCCGAGTCACCAACCAGTATTACATCTACTCCGGCTTCGTCAACAATTCTCGCCATGGAGAAATCATAGGCCGTGAGCATGGCAATTTTCTCGCCGCGGTTCTTCATTTCCTGAAGGGTGTGTGTGGTAACGCGTTTTACCTGAGAATGCACTGACATAAGTTCTGAGTCTTGCTTTTAGATGTGAATGGTAGCTCCTGAAACGTTACATTGCTTGGAATGCTATAGACAGGATCAAATATACCGTTAGTAAACAAGGTGTGCTGCATTATAGCTAATATATTACATTTGCTGCTTCCTTAATAGGAAGTTCAAAGATGATAAAAAGAACAGGA
Organism: Flavobacteriales bacterium; assembly: GCA_038207425.1. Taxonomy (GTDB): domain Bacteria; phylum Bacteroidota; class Bacteroidia; order Flavobacteriales_D; family Cryomorphaceae; genus JBBQZU01. The sequence goes on from JBBQZU010000012.1 coordinate 54,007, forward strand.
TTATTCATCATTGCAGGATTGCTTGCAACCTCGATGATTATAAACAGTTGCGATACAGAAGTAGATCTTCTTGCTCCGTATAAAACAGTTCCGGTAATTATAGGCGTATTGGATCATACAGTGGACACCCAATATTTCAGAATAAACCGCACCTTTCTGGGAGAAGGCGATGCCAACCTCTTTGCAAACATTAAGGATTCGGTTGAATTTCCTGATGGCACCGTAGATGCCTGGATTATAAAATACCAGGCTCCAAATACAAACAGCATGAATATAAATTCTTGGACCAAACTCGATTCTATAAAATTGCAACCAATAGACCTGCCCGGCAGAAAACCGGGTGTGTTTTACACTGAAGATGTACGGTTCTTTTACACTACACAGCCAATTTTCACCACTGCACAAATAAACAATATTGCCAATATGCGCTACCAGCTCAGGGCAACGATTCTAGGAAAAACTTATATGGCGGTTACAAATTTTCCTACTGTAAACCAAGGTAACATCTCCTTCCCAAGTGCCACGCCCGTTCCAATACGTCTTCCATTTTACAGCACTCAAAGTTCTACTTTCTTAAATGTAGTTTTTCAATACACTATTATTCCTAGCACAGCCAGGTATGAAGGTGTATTGCGCATAAATTTCAACCTGGATTTGACTGATGGCACCACCCTCGCCAATCAGTATATTGACTATAATCTTGGTACAGAATTTAATCTTGAAAACATTACTTCTAACAGGAATTTTTCATTCAACAGTGAAACCTGGTATGAATTTGTAGGTCAAAGATTCAGGGCGATCCCCAACGTGAAAAAGATAAGGGTTCAGAACGTTCAATTCAGGCTTACAGGTGGAAATGCTGAACTGAATACCTATATAAATGTGGCGCAGCCTATAAGTCAGTTTGTACCCGTGCTGAGTACCTATACCAACATTAGTGGCGACGTTATTGGTATTTTCGCATCAAAAGTGCAGGTAAACAGGGTGGCGTATCTCGATGAACCAAGTCTTTCACAACTTTCACTCGGTGCCTTCTCTTCAGGCCCTTGTTATTGTGTACTTTGGGTGGAGGGCACTTCGTTCAACTGCAGCCCGAGCCCTGACACCTGCCCCTGATTCTGTCGTTTTGTCATTCATGTTGGCACAAATAGTGTCAAAAGCTGCGCGCTTCTGATGTAAAGCCCGGTTGGTATAATCATTGATTCCGACCCATCGAATAAAACAATCAAAAGCAATAGCAATGAGCAAAATAATTGGAATAGACCTCGGTACAACAAACTCGTGCGTTTCAGTAATGGAAGGCAATGAGCCGGTGGTAATTGCCAACAGTGAAGGTAAGCGTACTACCCCATCAATCGTAGCTTTCGTAGATGGTGGTGAGCGCAAAGTGGGCGACCCTGCCAAACGACAGGCGATTACCAATCCCGAAAAGACCGTATACTCTATAAAAAGATTCATGGGCAACTCGTTTGACGAGGTGCAGGCCGAAGTAAAACGCGTACCATACAAAGTGGTAAAAGGCGACAACAATACCCCAAGGGTAAAAATTGACGACCGCATGTACACTCCACAGGAAATTTCGGCTATTATACTTCAGAAAATGAAGAAAACCGCTGAAGACTTCCTCGGTCAGAGTGTAAGCGAAGCGGTGATTACCGTACCAGCATACTTTAACGATGCGCAGAGACAAGCCACCAAAGAAGCCGGTGAAATAGCAGGATTGAAAGTGCGTCGTATTATCAATGAGCCTACCGCAGCCGCTTTGGCATACGGACTCGACAAAAAAGCCACTGACCTGAAAGTAGTAGTATTCGACTGTGGTGGAGGAACCCATGACGTATCAATACTCGAACTGGGTGATGGCGTATTTGAAGTGCTCAGCACCGATGGCGATACCCACCTAGGTGGTGACGACTTCGATCAGGTAATCATCGAATGGTTGGTAACCGAATTCAAAAATGACAACGGTATAGACCTTACCCGCGACCCAATGGCCTTGCAGCGATTGAAAGAAGCCGCCGAAAAAGCTAAAATTGAATTGTCAAGCAGCCCTTCTACAGAAATAAATCTGCCATACATCATGCCGGTGGACGGAATACCAAAACACTTGGTAAAAACCTTCACCAGGGCAAAGTTTGAGCAACTGGCCGACTCACTTATCAAGCGCACCATCGCCCCTTGCGAGAAAGCATTGAAAAATGCAGGACTAAGCAAAAGCGATATCAACGAGGTAATCCTTGTTGGTGGTAGCACGCGAATACCTGCCATACAGGATGCAGTGAAAAGCTTCTTTGGCAAAGAGCCTTCTAAAGGTGTAAACCCCGATGAAGTTGTAGCCGTTGGCGCTGCCATTCAGGGAGGGGTACTCACAGGAGAAGTGAAAGATGTGCTTTTGCTCGATGTTACTCCGCTTTCACTTGGTATTGAAACTATGGGAGGTGTATTCACGAAACTGATAGATGCAAACACTACAATTCCTACTAAAAAGTCGGAAGTGTTCTCAACAGCATCTGACAGTCAGCCCGCAGTAGACATACACGTGCTCCAGGGAGAAAGGTCCATGGCCAATGGCAACCGCAGCATAGGCCGATTCCAGCTTACTGACATACCACCGGCTCCACGAGGAGTGCCTCAAATAGAAGTAACCTTCGATATTGACGCTAACGGCATCATGAATGTATCAGCACGCGACAAAGCCACCAGCAAGGAGCAGAGCATTCGCATAGAAGCATCAAGCGGACTTACTGACCAGGAAATAGAACGCATGAAACGCGAAGCTGAAGCAAATGCCGAAGCCGACAAGCAAGCCAAGGAGCGCGTTGAAACTATCAACAAAGCCGACTCGATGATATTCCAAACCGAGAAATCGCTGAAGGAATATGGTGACAAGATTCCTGCCGACAAAAGACAGCCCATTGATGAAGCACTTACGGAGCTTAAAAAAGCCCACGAAGTGCAAGATGTGAAAGCAATTGAGAGCAGTATGGAAAAACTGAATACTGTATTTCAGTCAGCAACACAGGAAATGTACAACGCCCAGCAGCAACCATCATCAGGCGAAAGCCAGGGAGGTTCAAAAGCCACCGCCGACGAAGAAGTAACCGACGTGGACTTTGAAGAAGTAAAAGAGAAATAACACATCCCCAATTTAAGCTAGAAACCCACTGAACTTCGGTTTGGTGGGTTTTCTTTTTCTCAAAACAATACTTTTCCAAGTGTGTTTTTTAAACGAAGTTTGCAACAATGCGAAAAAACTGGGCTCTTGCTTTTTTACTTATCAATGTGCTCATCACGGCATGGCTCGCTTCTACATTGCCACGCACTACCTTCGACTATAATTTTGATAAATTCTTCAAAAAGAACGATCCGAAAACTGCCTACTTCGAAAAGCACCGCAATACTTTTGGCACTGACAATGACTTTATACTGATAGGCATCGTTTCCCGAAAGGGTGTTTTTAATGAAGCCTTTCTCGAAAAGGTGGATAGCCTTACCATCAAGCTAGCCGAAGTAAGCTTTGTAGAGCAAGTAATTTCGCCCACCAATAGTTACATCCCTATTAGAGAGCCGCTCACAGGGGGCATATTCAAAAGGCCATTGCTCACCGGCAATATGGAATTCGATTCGCTGCACACGATGACTGATCCATCACTGGCCGCGCAACTTTTTTCGCGAGATACCACAGCCTTGAGCCTTGTAATCGTTCATCGCGAAAACCTGAGTAAAAATCAGTGCGATACCCTCTCCGCAGAATTGAAATATTTGCTCAACTCATTTGATTTTGATCGGGTGCATCTCGGCGGCAGAGCCATTGGACAAGTGGTTTTTATTGATAAAATAACACGTGAATTTTCCTTCTTCATTGTTATTTCTATCAGTTTTGTAACGGTACTGCTCTATGCCATTTTCAGAAGTTTCAGAGGGGTAATCATCCCGCTTTTCACGGTGTTGCTGGCAGTGGTTTGGAGTATTGGCATACTGAACCTTTCGGGAAAAGGCGTGAGCATATTGCTCAATATGCTGCCTCCCGTGATTTTCGTTGTAGGAATGAGCGATGCTGTACATCTCTACTCGCGCTATCTTGAAGAGCTTGGCAGAGGAATGAGCAAAGCAGTTGCCATAAAGCTCACCATATATGATTCCGGCTTGGCAACCCTGCTCACCAGCATAACAACTGCCATTGGATTTGCTTCTCTCTATTTTACAGGCATACCTATTTTAATGGAGTTCGGGCTTATCACCGCCGCCGGAGTCCTAGTGGCATTTGCCATAGCCATTACAGTGCTACCTGCATGGCTCGTGCTATCCAAAGAACCTATTAAAACCCTTGCTCACTTCAACAAAAAATCATGGGGTGGAGGTTTGCGCGGCCTTTTCATTCCAATAATCAGGTATAGGAAGTACCTCTTTGCAGGTTGCATCATACTCACTGTGCTATTTGCGGCAACATCAAGCCGCATAGAACTCAATAACTACCTGCTAGAAGACTTGAGACCCGGTGAACCGCTCAGGCAGGATTTTGAATTTTTTGACCGTTATTTCGCCGGAGTCCGACCCTTTGAATTGGGCATAAAACTCAAAGATACCTCTGGTAATTTGCTAAAACAGGAGCACTTGACTGCACTAAGTCGCATCGAATCTTACCTGTCGGAAAATTATGGTGCCGGGGCATTGCAATCGCCTGTTGCTGCCGCCCGCGAAATAAACAGGGCGCGAAATGCAGGTCGCGCCGAATTCTATAACCTTCCTTCTGATGAAGACGAGATCAATAAGTTACTAACCGATCTAAAGAGGGCACATAAAGCAGGTATGCTGAAAACCCATCTTGACAGTACCGCGCACTACGCCCGTATTTCGGGGCGCGTGGGCGATTGGGGGGCAATAACCTTTGCCGCTAAAGGCGACTCATTGTCTGCTTTTCTGACCCGTGAAGGATATGACACCATCTATGAAACGGACATTACAGGCACCGGCACCCTGATAGACCGCACCAATCAAAATCTGGTTTACAGCCTGGCCAAAGGACTCGGATTTGCATTTCTGATTATTTCGCTGATGATGGGCTTCATGTTCAAATCAATACGAATGGTAGCGATAGCCCTTGCGCCAAATATTTTGCCCTTGCTTGCCGTAGCATCGGTTATGGTGGTCTTTGGAATTGAGTTGAAAATGAGCACCAGCATTATCTTCACCATCGCCTTTGGAATAGCCGTAGATGATACCATACATATGCTTAGCCGCTATAAGCTAGAGCTTATGAAAGGCCGCACCCGCATTGTCGCTTTGCGCAATGCCTACATTCACACCGGCAAAGCGCTTATCATTACAAGCATTATCCTTTTTGGAGGATTTATTGCCATGACTTTCAGCACTTTCCAAAGCACTTTTTATATTGGCTTGTTTGTAACCCTCACACTTGTTTTTGCGCTGATATTCGACCTTACTTTGCTTCCGGCACTTGTGGCATCATTTGCCGAAAGGCCCGCACTAAATAGGGGCCACGCGCCTGCCAATAATACGGACAACAGCAACCAGACCAGCGATACCAATGATATAGGCAAGGTACCAAGGCACACCAAGCCCGGCAGTAATCATGGTGAGCAGCAGTGATATTGCTCCTACTGTAAGCGCATAGGGCATCTGCGTGCGCACGTGCTCGATATGATCGCAATGGCATGCAAGCGAACTGAGTATGGTGGTATCGCTGATCGGCGAGCAGTGATCACCCAGAACCGCTCCGGCAAGCACGGTACTGGTTGTATTGCTGAAAAGAGCCATCGCCATAGCCGCAGTATACCCTTCCTGTATTGACAATTCCCACACCAGTGGCAGCATAAGTGGGTACACAATAGCCATGGTACCCCATGCAGAACCAGTGCTGAAAGAGACCACCCCTGCTATCAAAAAGGTAATGGCAGGAATGGCCCATGGCGCTACATTTCCACCGAAAGAATTGGCAAGAAAATCAGCCGTGTGAAGTTGCTCAGTAACTGCTGCAAGCGACCATGCGAGGATAAGGATTACAATGGCATTTACCATCGTTTTAAATCCGTCGATACTCGCATCAACAGCTTTTCCAAAAGGCATAATACGCTGAGATACCGTAAGTAGTATAGCAACTATTAAGGCTGACATTGATGCCCATAATAAAGCCTTATAGGAATCGCTATTGCCTATGGTGGTTGATATTTTCATGCTGAATGATGTGCCACCATCGCTCCAAATTGCACTGTCATAACCTGTTGCGAACAGTCCTAAAACTGTGCCGGTTACCACCACGAATATTGGAATAACTGCATTGCGCATTCTCAGGGGAGCACCGGCGGCAGGCTCAAACTCAATAAGCGCTCCCTGCCCGTGGGCTTTTGCACCGACACTGGTACCGGTATTCCGGGCGCTGAGTTCCGCTTTGAACATAGGCCCATAATCACGGCCGGTGATGATGATAATCAGAATAAAGATCATTGTCAATACAGGGTAGTAGGCATACTTCAACGAAGAGATGAATACTGCGTAAGCACTTTCATTCACATCGTGATTTCCGGCATTGATGGTGTTCAGGGCCCCTTCTATGTATCCAATTTCGGCACCTATCCAGGTAGTGATCAGTGCTATTGCGGCTACCGGAGCCGCAGTGGAGTCGACAATATAACTCAGCTTCTCACGGCTTATACGAAGCCTGTCGGTAAGTGGGCGCATGGTATTGCCAACAACAAGGGTATTGGCATAGTCGTCAAAGAAAATCGCTATCCCAAGAAGCCAGGATACAAACTGTCCGCTGCGCGCATTGGTAGCTCTTTTTGCCAAACTTTCCACGACAGCGTTCATGCCCCCGTTTCGGGAAATGACCGCCACCAGCCCTCCGATCAAAGTTGAAAAAACAATAACCGAAATGTGGCCTGTATCGCTCATGGCAGTTACCACGTACGTATCAACCACTCTCAGGAAGCCAGCAAAAATTCCGTTAATCCCAATGCTGTAATACCCTGCGATGCTAGCCCCAGCGAGTATACCCACAAGCAAGCTGCTTACCACTTCCTTAAAAATCAACGCCAATAAAATAACCAGCAAAGGGGGTACAATGCTAAGCCACAAAGGCATTGGTCTTACTTTTTTCACGAAAGTGTACCCACCCGCTTTTACTGCTAAGGGCTCATCCCTGTCAAATTTTACCGCAAATGAAACGCTATTGCCTGCCGAGAAATCGGCTATAAGTCGCTGACCGTTTACCACAACTGAAACAGCAGCCCCGGTTACAGCAAGCTTTTCAGGACTCAGACATTCGAGTTCTATACTATGTTCAACATTGTGAATAAAGAAAGCTGGCGAATGAACTTTAAAGTCATCGGGGCCAAACAATTCAGGTTGTGCTAATGCCCCCAACGAAAGCGTGAGGGTGGTTGCGCACAGCACTACATAGCGAAGCAGGTTCATAAAGGCCAAATATAAACGCTTAATTTGGTAATTAATATAGTGGCGCCGGAATATGAATAAATCAATAACAAGCTGCTTATAAAGCTATTTGAAAATTACCCGGTTTGTTTTTCTGAATACCATTAATGCTACATTTACCAACCGCAATTTGATCCTATGAAAAACCTATTAGCTTTTGTAGATTTTACGGATATGTCACCTAAAGTTGTTGATCAGGCAATAGCCCTGGCAAAGATGGGTGATGCTGCCATTACCATATGCCATATTGCTGAACATGCCTCTGATGCTGGTGAAATTATCATAGGCAAGCTTGATGCTCTTGCTGCAAGAGCGCAGGCCAGTGGAGTGAAAGCTGCGGTGCATATTGGCAAAGGGCAGTTTCACCATGAAGCGGTGGAGATTGCCAAAAGACTCAGGCCTGACATGGCAGTGGTAGGCACCCACGGGGTAGCGGGCATCAGGTTGAGTTTTCTCGGATCATCTATACATAAATTAGTAAAGGAGTTGCCAATACCTACCCTTGTGGTCAATGAGCTGAGCAAAATTGTAGAAGGCGGCTTTAATAAGGTAATGATGCCTGTTGCGCCTCACAAAGAATATATGAATAAGGTGAAGCAAACCTGTGCAATTATGTCACCTGATGGTATTGTGGTAATCTATGCCATTATCAAGCCGGGGCTGCCGCTTTCAAATGATGTGATAAAGAATATAGAAGCAGCAAAGCAATACCTTGATGAACACAAGGTAAAATGGGAGTATACGGAAGTGGATGCCGACAGGTATTCAATTGGCTACGCTAAGCAGACCCTTGCTGAGACGCAAACCGGCAATATGGATTTGATTTCTATCATGTCCAGAGTTTCTCAGGAAAACAGTCTTTTCGGTAAGATGGACAAAGAAAGTATGCTGCTCAATGAACTGGGTATTCCGGTGCTTTGTGCGAGTGGTGAGGGGTGAGTGGGTCTTGGGTCTTGGGTTGGGCTGAATTCGGAATGCTCTGAAAAGTGATGTTTTATTTTGATGAATAGTCGGTTCACTAGCAAACTTTCTGCTAAAAACCAGTTACCCTATCACCATCTCAAAAACTAAAAACCCGAATTACTACCTTGGCGCTATGTTTATTCGACTGGTAATGATGGCCGCTGTTATCACCGCATGCAATGCAGCGCCGCCACTCCATGCAGAATTTGAACTCGTGGGCAAAGCAAGCACAAGCACTTTAGGCGAAAGCCTGAATGAAAATGATGCTGTAATTCTTATGTTCCTTTCACCTGAGTGCCCCTTGTGCAAAAATTACGCATCAACCTTACGGGAAATAGCATCAGCAGCCCGAAAGCATAACATAACAATAGTAGCTGCTGTAAGCGGAACATTTTACGATGAACCTTCTATAGTCAGATATTTAGAACATTTTTGCCTGGATATGCCTGTATTGAAGGACCCCGAATTCAAGTTGAGCAAATACTATAAAGCAACCACCACTCCTGAAGCCTGCCTTATAAACAAGGATGGCGAATTGATGTACCGCGGGGCAATCGATAATTGGGCGATATCGCTCGGGCAAAAAAGGCAGGTTATTACCGATCATTATCTCATCGATGCCATAGCAGCATTTGCCGAAGGGCGACCCATAAACCCGAAAACCACAAAACCTGTGGGCTGTTTTATACAATGATGCGACTTTACCCGGCACTCGTTTTATTAGTTCTGCTTGGCGGCTGCTCCACACCTGAGCCTGATTTGGTGCGAACAGATTTTGCCCTTCCTGATACCATTACCTTCAAGCAGCATATAGCCCCTATCATTTTTACCCATTGTACTCCCTGCCACTGTGAAGGCGGAGCTGCACCTTTTGCGCTTACTACATACCCTGATTTGCAGCAGCGCACCAAGACCATCGAATTTGTTTTGGCTGAAGGCATCATGCCACCCTGGCCGGCAGATACCACTTACAGCCGTTTCAAAGACGAAAAAATAATAAGCAGCTATGACCGCGCTTTGATGCGTGCCTGGATAAACCGTGGTGCACCCGAAGGACCTGCGGACATAACCCTACCCTACCCTAAAACGCGTGAAAACTTGGCAATTGCAAAACCCGATTTGGTATTGCCATTCAAGGAATCAGTAATGATACCCGGCGATAACCGCGACCGCTTTTTTCTTGCCAAAATACCATTTGAGCTGCCCGCTGACACATTTGTAAAGGCCATCTTCTTCGTTCCGGGAAACCGACAGGCGGTGCACCATGTGAACGGACACCTCGTAAACTATATTCCCGAAAAAAAAGTCAATGTCTTTGCAGGCAACCCGATGGAAGACGCTGAAAAGCTCAATTCGCAGATAGCATACCGACTTATGGAGGTGCTTCATGACGACGGCTCATACCCTTCGCTGCTGGCTTCGGCATTCAACTACCTGCCCGGCGTGGAGCCGCTTGTATATCCGGAGGGTATTGGGGGTATCAAGCTTTCGCAAAAAGGTGCTTTTCTATTAAACACATTGCACTACGGACCACAGGCCCGCGATACAAGCGACAAAAGCGAAATACATGTGTATTTTGCTGAAGCACCACCCGAAAGACCGCTCAGAGAGCTGCACCTTGGCACCTTGGGGATATCGCCGGTGGTGCCTGAATTTGTGATCCATGCCGATTCGGTTTGCAGTTTTAGTGCGAGGTACCGACTGCCCGAAACCATTTCAGCGCTCACCATAAATCCACACATGCACCTGCTGGGCAAATCATTTAAAGCCTATGCAGTGGCGCCGGGTGGTCGCGATACCATTCCGCTGGTGCATTTGCCCCGTTGGGATTTCAGATGGCAATATTTTTATACTTTTAGGCAAATGTTAAAAATACCGGCAGGGTACGAAGTAGTTTGCGAAGCCGTTTTTGACAATACGCTGCGCAATCCACATAACCCGAATTCTCCACCGAAAACCATCAGAACAGGAGGTGATCACATGAAAACTACCGACGAGATGTTTCAATTTTTTATAACCTGGATTCCCTACCGCGAAGGGGACGAAAAAATCAAATTATGACCACTTCCAAATTCAATTTTAAAATTGCTTTACTGGCCACGAGCATCGTTTTTGCTGCAGGTTTTGCAAGGGCTCAGGCCATCTATGACCCACAGCAGGAAATGACTACCGAAATGGGGGTTATAGTCAATAAACTGGCACTCAGTAAGCCACAGGCATTTGAAGTAGCCAATATTCTCAATGATCGTATGATGATGAAGCAGGCTATTTTTGATCAGATGGCTGAGCTTTACAAGCAGTTGGAGCGCTTTGACCACAGCGCCGACCGACAAATAAAGGCGGCTCTAAACGGCGATCAGAGAGAAATCTGGGACAAAGAACTCGCCATAAAACTATGGGAGGAAAGGGCCAAAAGACAAAAGGGTGAAAACACTCCAAAAGTAGAATCAACTGAAGACAAAGTTGTTGGGGAATAACTTACTGCCTGATCAAAATATTGGAATAAAATTTAAATAGGCAGATTGGCCTATTGCCCGTTTTAGACGCAAAAATAAAATGCAAAAGAAAACCCCGAATCGCTCCGGGGTCTTAGTTCATTGTTTGCAATACAAACACACTAATATTTGTAAGCAGTCCAGCGCAGGTTATTGATTTCAATCCCTGTGCCCGGCAAGCCATCAAAGGCGAAGCCTGCGGCCACATTTACTCGGCTCATTGTAATTTTTTCAAAATCGCGCATAGGGATATTTACCTCAGTGAAAGTAGAATCGGTAAATGATTGGGTAGAAATTTCAATATAGCTGCTGCGCAAAAACTGTGGGCATTGCTGACCACCGTCGGTAAGCTTACCGCAAATGAATAATTTCAAAAAAGGAGGAGCTGCCCCATCTTTATTTCGGCATTCGAAACGCAGGCTGCCTTCGGCGTAGTCAGGGGCTGCCTGTTCATTGATCAACGAAAAGAAACTTTTATGCGATGTGCCTTCACCGGTGCTGAGCCACAGTGTATGTAAAGTTTCAACAGTATCTCTTAATTGTTCCATGGTTTGCATCATTCCCGAGCAGGTTTCAGGACGAAATGCTCCCTGTATCACATCTCCATTCCAACCACCTTCTTTTCCATCGGCCCAGATAAGTTGTACGGCATCATTGTAGATACAGGACCCATCACTTTCAATAGCGCGGGGTTCGTAGTTTACAGCAAATGGGTCGGTACAACCCGCCTGGTCTGGTTCTTTGCTGCATCCAGCCACAAGGGCAACTGTAGCGAGTGAGATGTATAATGCTTTAAGATTCATCATTTAAGGGGTATAAATGCACATGAATATACCGAATGACATTCTAAAAGGTTTCATAGCCCCTGAATTGCCTTAAATTAGCAATCGAAAAAACGCATACCTTGACTACCCTAACACAGTTAAAATACATTGTTGCTGTTGACACTTACCGGCATTTTGCAATAGCTGCCGAGCACTGCTTCGTTACCCAGCCCACGCTGAGCATGCAGATAAGCAAAATGGAAAAGGAACTCAATGTACTTATTTTCGACCGGAGCAAGCACCCCGTAGAGCCTACCGAAACGGGCGTACGCATCATTGAACAAGCAAGGATAATACTGAGTGAATCGGATAGGCTCGACGAGTTGGTAAGGGCCCGCAAAGGACAAAAATCCGGTGTTTTCTGGCTGGGAATAATCCCCACAGTTTTGCCATCGCTTGTGCCGCGATTCCTGAGAGCTTTTACAAGAAAATACCCTGAAATACACCTGCGTATTGAGGAGCTCCAAACCGAGCAAATTATTGAAAAACTCGATATAAACGAACTCGATGCCGGCATACTCTCCACACCGCTTTTCGAAAGCCGCCTGGTGGAAAGGCCCTTATACTACGAGCCGTTTATGGCATTTGTGCCCGAAGGTCACAGGCTCGAAAATGAAGATTTTATTTTGAACAACGAGCTGCAATCAAAAGACCTGATACTACTGAAAAGCGGGCACTGCTTCAGGCATCAGGTACTCAACCTTTGTCGCACTGCTGATGACAGCAATAACAACGACCTGGAGCATTTCGGTTTTGAAAGTGGCAACTTTGAAACCATCATGCGATTGGCCAAACAAGGATTTGGAATGACCCTTATACCCTACCTCACCGCCCTTGACCTGGGTGATGAAGATCGCAAATTGGTAAAACCCATGGAACACCCGCAGCCCAGCCGCGAAATAAGCATTATTTACTCCAAAAGTCAGATGAAGCTCAGCATTATAGAAGTGCTTGCCGGAGAAGTAAAACTTCATATACCAAAGAAATTGCTCACCCATCCAGAAGGCATCATTCCCCTGCCGGTAAAATAAAAACCCATATGGCGAAAGCTGGAACCAGTAAATGAAAAGCCAGAAAAAATGTCATCAATGTGGCAAATGGACTGACGGCACCTATACCCACTGTTCATTTTGCGACGCCACAATAGACCCAATATTGCTGGCAAGTGAGCAGCGCCGAAAACGCGATATCGAAGCACAACGCAAGCGCCTTGCTGAAGAAAATAAATTTGAACGATTTCTGCGAAAGCTCGAAGAGTCCGAAAAGCCTTTTCACCGAATTAGCTTCAATATTCTACGGGTAGTATTCAATATATACATGGGCATCCTTTCATTCTTTATATGGCTTATCGCCTTGATATCAGGTTGAATAAAAGTGTAGCAGTTGCGCTGATATTCTTATTACTGGTGTACTATATTCTGCACTATTTGCAAAGCCTCGCTATCGCACCTGAATGGTTTAGATTTCACGGCAAGGACCTGATTTTTATTCCGGTTCTGCTGCTTTCTACAAAAGGAGCTTCTGCGCTGGCCGGGCATCGTATTCATTTGGGCGGTAAGCAGATTGCAGCGGCTGTTATTTACGCCATTGTGGTATTTGAATGGCTCTTGCCTGTCCTTTCAAAAAAATATGTCGGCGACTGGGTCGATGTCGGGGCCTATGCGGCGGGGGCCGGGGTTTTCTATCTTATATCAAAAGCTCCTTTGAAAATTAAGGCCGTATCGGAAGGCCGATGACACAGATTGTTTTTGTAGTTCATACATCAAATCCGCGACCATCTGCCGTATCTGCATTTTCCATATTCTATAATTGCAATTTTACCCGATAGGAAATCTCTATTATCTGAACTCCGATCCTTCATTTTAATAGTTTTCCAAAAAATTAATTGCACATTAAATTTTTATCTGAGAGCATCAACCATAAGAAAAACAATTATCTGCGACACATGACCCTAAAAATATACAAGGCAGAACGCTTCGCTTCGCCAATACTGTTCAGCACTTACATGCCTGCCGAAGCCGTTTGAGATTATTAATTTTCTATTTTGCATCAGCAGTCGCGGTGCTGCAGCGCTCGCTACACACTCACCAACAATATTTTTACGACATTTAGCTTGCAATTATTTAAGACCCTAAAATCAGGGCAGTAATAATCTTGGCAGTGCCAATCAAGCGCAAACTCAACACATAAATCCTTTTTGAAATGCTGCAACATTTTACCCTTGCCCTGAAGGCCTTCGTGGCAGCCCTGATAGCTTTTACCCAAAATCTCATGCCCAATCCGAGTTTTGAGTAGTATTTTGAGTGTCCACAATCAGTTGCGTAGCTTCATGACCAAGTAGTCGGTTGGAGCTCCTGGCAGGAAAGCGCTGATTTTTTTCATGTTTGTAATAACGATGGGCTAGGAGCTGCGGGGGTTCCTAATAATGGTTGGGGATTTCAATGGCCAATTACTGGGAATGGATATGCAGGAGTGTTTACTTATGTAGAATTTGCTCCTAACATTAGAGAATACATAGTTGCTACTTTGGTATCTCCGCAAATAATCGGAAACACATATTATATGATGTTTTATGCATCAATGTATGACGGCGGCCAAAAGGAAATCAGATGGTGTGCGGCAAATAATATTGGTATGCGTTTTTTCAAAGACCTTCAATACACAGCCTTTCCACCTGATGCCAATACTTTACAACCGGCCAATATTGCCCACCTTTATTACGGTGAGGTTCTCTACAAACACACTAATTGGACACTCATAGAAGGATTGTTTACTGTGACTAAAGACCACAATTGGGTGGCTATTAGCAACTTCTTTTGGCAGATCAAACTGAAATTGAGATACTTAATATTGAAGGATACTGTTCGGGCATCTACTACATCGAGAGTGTTTGAGTAGCCAGTAGTCCTGAAGAATGCGAATATTTAATGTCTGTCAATAGCAACAGGTCTGTGGCTAAGTCAAGTATTTATCCAAATTTAATGAAGGAAACTGCTAGGTAGAGCATACCTCATACAGGTAAGTTTCAACTGGAAATTTACGATATACAGGGTCGATTAGGTCAGAGAGAATTGAATATCCGAGCAGGTCAGGAAATAGATGTTTCAGCATTTCAAAAAGGAGTGTATGTGTTGATGATTTCAAACGACCAGTACTTTTCTTCATTTAAACTTATAAAACAATGAAAACCAAAATTATTGTAGCAAGCATCATATTGTTTGCCTTGCTTTATAATAACAAATTGCATGCTCAGTCGAGTACTGCCAATTACCTTCTAGGAATTGAAAAATTCCTTGGTTATGACGCCGGTCAAAACTTCGAATTCCGCACAAACAACCCGATCCGTATGCAGCAAATGCAAACGGGTACCAGCTTCTGGTAAATTCCAACATTGCCAATAAGGCATGCCCTTTGCGAACAGCAGAAAATACTACCTTCGGAATTCCGTTAGAGGGTCCGTACAACTAATTTAACTCAGCTTACTAAATACGCTCATTATGAAGTTTACTATTCTTAGAGTCAGCAAAGGCGAAATTTTCGGCTTCGTCTGTATTCTGGCCCTGTCCATTTACTCATCAAACGCTTTCGCACAAAGCGAGTTCAAAAAACTCTCATCTAAAGAGCGAATTGCGATAGCTGAGCGCGAAGAAGTACAGGCTGCTACCGACATGAATTTTCAAGGTAAAATGCAGGAAGGCCATGATCTTTTCAAGGACAGACACTACCTGAAAGCCATCAGATCCTATGAAGCGGCACAAAGCCAAAGACCCTACAATGTGTATCCAAAAGTGATCATTGCCGATATTGAGCTATCGATGAAAGATACACTTGCTGTGCTGAGAGCCGAAGAGAAAAAAATAGAAAAGCAAAAGCCGGTGGAAGAAAAGGTACAGCCAAAACCTGAAGTGCCTGCTGATGATATCCAAAAACGCCTGGATGACTGGGAGAAAAAAGAACGCGAAAAGCTACAGCAGCAAAGAGAAAATAAATCTAAAACCGAACCTGCACCTGCGCCTGTAAGCGGCGATGTGCCCAAAATGAATATTGAAGAATACCGGAAGGAACTGGCTCAAAAATTTCCGAATGGTGTTACCGAAACCGTAACCACTGAAGGAAATAAAGTAATAACCCAACGCGTAATTGTCAAAGAAGGCAAAGGCGACGAATTCCGCAAAGTAGAGCATTCATGGGGCGGCATATTCTTTTTCAAAAATGGCGAAGCTGTACCCGAAAGGGTATGGAAACAGGAGACTGAGTAGCTATGCTATTTTGATGCTTTTGCCCCGGCCATGATTGCCACAGGTATATGGCATTCTTTGGGTGGAATAGGGCAACTGTACTTTTCGCTGTACACACAATATGGGTTGTAGGCCTGATTGAAGTCGAGCACCACAGCGCTGCTTGTCACCCCGGGCATATCAATGTACCGACCTCCTGTATATGTGCCTTTGCCATTCGAAAGATCAGTAAAAGGTATAAATAACCTGTCCTTGTACGTGGGGTGATTAACGTGCTTCATACTCGTATATCCCGGCAGGCGCACCTTTTGACCTTCGAGTGTGAATACAAAATAACCCGCGAGTTGATAATCAACCAATTGGGCCGTGCTGGTTTTCATTCCAAAAGGAAGCGAATTATTTACCTTCTCCCAAGTGGCATTTACCCTGAATGCAGGATTAAAGTGGTATCGTGCTACCTTGGTAAATTTAGCCAAGTCGGCAGGTTTCAGTGGCGACTTGGCAGGGTCTTTAAAATCGGCATCTTTCGCAGCCCAAAACTGCTCGTACTCGGCTGCTCCCGGCTGTTTTTGTGCCACCTGAAATAAAATGGAAAGTACCAAAGCGGAATTCAGAACCAATTGCACCATGCCCCAAATTTAAGAAAAGGACGTGGCTGAATGCAAAAATCTGTGGTGCGATAGAAGTGAGTCCGATGGGCGAATGATTCGAAACGAAACACCTGAAAAGGGTTTAGCCCTGTGATAGATAGCAACTCGAAGCCCTCAGATAATGTGCAAAACGAAGCCCATTGAAGTATTGCCTATTTCAATCTACCTATGGTACATCAAAGAAATTTTTTGAAACTTGCGCCCTATGGAGATAGCCCGTTCGCTCAAAGACGCCGAAAATGCTGTACGCGATTTCATCGAGTACATACTAGAGCGCAATATGGGCGAAAACTGGACCAACGACTGCGGTATGACAATCGAGAAAATTGACAACTGGCGAAAGCTCAAAGCCGTGGCCGAAGCCGACCTTGTACCCACACGTTCAGACGAACGGCTGCTATTTTACGCTCCCTTGGAAGATTTACAAGAACTGATTACCGCCAACTGGGGCGGCGACCTGCAGGCAGCATTTACCGACAAGGAGCGCCTTCTCACCTACCTGAATATACTCGATGAATACCGCAACCCTGACCTGCTCAGAAGGGAGCTTTTCGTGCACCAAAAACACCTTATTTTAGGCGTAACCGGCGAACTCCGTGCCCGGATTAGTGCATACCGCAGCCTTATGGAACTGGGCAAGGAGGGTTTCCCCAGAATAGAATATGTAAAGGATAGTTTTGGAAACATTTGGGTGCCGGGAAAACCCCGCCGTGTGAAAACCAATATCACTGTGAAGACCGGAACCAAAATAGAATTTATTGTAAAAGCCACCGACCCGGAAGAATTGCCAATTGAATACCGCATATACGGCGACAGGTGGCAAGCCGGCAACATTCTATTTCTCGAAGCTGCTGATAAACACGTAAAGAAACAGGCTCAAATTAATATTACCATACGCAGCAGCCGAAAATTTCACGCCTACCCTCTTGGTTATGACGACCGCGTGGTATTCGAATACCAGATAGTGCCCTGAATATAGTGCAACAACCGTTTATCTCTTATACCTTTCCTTTCGTGAAATGAAAGGTACGCATCGTGGAATAGCAGGAATAATTACCAATAATATGCTCAACTTCGGTACTCACAAAGCAGGTAAAACTCTTTGATGATTGCTTTGAGCAGAGCGGCAGTAAGCGGGTAAGCCATAGGTAACCCGCTTTCTGCTTTATATTCGCGTTATTTGCTTTCTTTGCATAAGAATAAATGCCGCTCTATGAAGTATCTGCACCTGCCATTTCAGGCGAAAGCCAAAGACAAAATAACCGTTACATTCGATAAGCCTGCCAACGTGTACCTTATTCATAAGTCGGATTTTGCGAAGTACAAGCTCGGCAAGTCGTTTCGTTATCTCGGTGGAAAGGCCAGTAAATCGCCTGTAGAATTTACGGTGCCAAATGATGGCACCTGGCACGCAGTTATCGAAAAGGGAAGCCATTTCAAGCCACTTGAAGTAAACGGCACAGCAAAATTATTCAGACCAAAACACCCTACCCTCAACGGCCAAGAGGAAATGGAAACCCACCAGCAGCTCAAAGGTAAATATGATGATACCCTGGATTGATGCCTGCCGGAATGCATTTGGCAAGCCTGTTGAAATCCTTTCAGCTTCTTGTAGCGACATCAGCTATTGCAATGATGGTTTTGAGTTGTGGAAATACAACAGACGGAAATCAGATTAAAACTGTACCACCTCCAAAACCATCTGAACCCGAAATATCAGACACTGCCGCAGCAGTTAGGGAATATCCCTTGCTCACTGAATCAAACGCTGCAGAATTTCTACTCAATTATTTCAAAGAAAATCCGGAGCGCACCATTGCCCTCAGCACAAGACTGGGTACAATTAAATTCAAGCTTTACGATGATACCCCGTTACACACAGGCAATTTTCTTATGCTGGTAAAGCGTGGTTATTTCAACAATACCGAATTCACCCGGGTAATAAAAGATTTTGTAGTGCAGGGAGGCAACAACGAAAACGAAATTGAGCAGGTAAAAAGACTGCTTATTGGCACCTACTTGCTTGACCCCGAAATGAATGAAAAGCATTTGCACAAGCGCGGCGCCCTTTCCGCTGCTCGGAAGTACGAAGGCAATCCCGACAAGCGATCGTCACCTTACAATTTTTACTTCGTGCACGGCCGCACCTTCAATGAGCCACAGTTTATGGCTTTTGAAAGGGAGCATAAAATGTCCATACCAGCTTGGAAAAGGGCTATTTATGAAAAAGATGGCGGAGCACCACATTTAGATGGTCAGCACACGGTATTTGGTGAAATAATTTCTGGTTGGGATGTCCTTGACAAAATGGCCGCAACCCCAACCGATGAAAGCGATTGGCCTCTTGAACCCCTAATTATGGAAATGAATACGATCAATGAATAAAAAGTTCAGCTTTTTCGCTTTTATACTTTGGCTTAGCCTGGCAGCGCCGTCGTGCAAAGAAGCAGCTCCACCTTCACCGCCGGTGGTGATAATGGCCCAAAGTCTCGACAGCCTGAAAGCCGGAGTAGCGTGCGCCCATCCTGAAGCAGCGCGCATTGGTGCAGAAATACTGGCAGCAGGCGGCAATGCTATTGATGCCGCCACTGCCATGCAATGGGCGCTTGCGGTATGCTACCCCGAAGCAGGCAATATCGGTGGTGGGGGCTTTATGGTACTGCGCAATTCCGATGGCAGCAGTGCCACACTCGACTTTCGTGAAAAGGCACCCTCTGCTGCATCTGCAAACATGTACCTCAATGCCGAAGAAAATCCTGTAGAAGGTAGCAGCACCGATACGCACCTCAGCAGCGGAGTACCGGGTTCGGTGCGGGGCATTTTCGACGCACATGAGCGGTATGGCTCCATGCCGATGGATCAATTAATAAATCCAGCGATTGCGCTCGCAGCAAAAGGATTTCCGGTTACCCAAAAACAGGCCGAATATCTGAACTTGGATGCAGAAGTTTTCACCAATAGAAACCGCGCTCCGGTGGCCTTCGTGCGCAGTGACCGACCCTGGCAAGACGGCGATACATTGGTACAAACTGAGCTGGCTGCAACCCTGAAGCGCATACGCGATCAAGGGCCTGCAGGATTCTATGAAGGGGTTACAGCAGCGCTTATCGCTGATGAAATGGCAGCCGGCGCAGGCTTGATTTCTGCCTACGACTTAAAAAATTACAACGCCATATGGCGTGAACCGCTAACCTTCCCTTTCGGGAAATACACCATTATTTCCATGCCACCCCCATCGAGCGGCGGTGTGGCTCTCGCCCAAATAATGGGTATGTATTCCGACTGCATCAAAGAAGAATTGAGGCATAACTCGCCCGAATACATTCACGCGATGGTAGAATCAGAGCGCCGCGCATACGCTGACCGTTCCTACTATCTCGGCGATCCCGATTTTACAGATGTGCCGGTAAAAGCGCTAATGGATTCGCTCTACCTAAGGCGAAGAATGGACAATTTCACCTGGGCTGCTGCCACCCCGAGCAGCGCAGTGAGTTATGGTACTATCGCCACTTTTACCGAAAGCATGGAAACGACGCACCTTTCGGTAATTGATGCACAGGGCAATGCGGTATCGGTTACGACCACGCTCAACGACAACTTCGGAAATAAGATAGTGGTAACCGGAGCCGGCTTTTTACTCAATAATGAGATGGACGATTTTAGCATAAAACCCGGGGTGCCAAATATGTTCGGACTGGTAGGCGGTGATGCAAATGCCATTGCCCCCGGCAAACGTATGCTCAGCTCAATGACCCCAGCCATCGTAACTAAGGATGGTAATCTTTTTTTGGTAGTTGGTTCACCTGGCGGATCCACTATTATTACTTCCGTGCTTCAAACCATTATGAATACCGCTCATTTTGGGATGACCCTCACAGTGGCTACCGCTGCCCCAAAATTTCACAGTCAGTGGCTTCCTGATGTGGTCTATGTTGAAGAAAATCGTTTTGATGAAAATGCACTCAAAAAACTCGAAGCCCTCGGCCACAAAATTATGCCTGTGCCCAGCCTGGGTAGGGTGGATGCTATAAGGATGCGTACCGATGGTACACTCGAAGCGGTTGGCGACCCGCGCAGTGACAATCAAGCAGCAGGATACAGGTGAACATATGAACCCAATTCTCAAAAAATACATTGAAGTAAATGAGTTTGGCCGCTATATCGGTCTTAAACTTACTGTGATAAAACCTGGAGAAGTGGAATACAGGATGGAGATTACTTCAAACCACCTTTCCAATCCGCTTGCCGCCCACGGCGGAGCTATTTCGGCCATGATGGATGGCGTGCTGGGCGTAGCTGCTCTTTCGCTAAGTGTTGAAGATATGATGCTCGTGAGCACGGTAGAGTACAAATTGAATTACTACTCCCCCATTCGACCCGGCGACAAGCTACTGGGTCATGGCAAAGTGGTATTTGCCGGCAGGCGGTTAATAAGCTCTGAAGGTGCCATCTATTGCGAAAACCGGAACATGGAATTGGTGGCAAAAGGTCTCGGCACTTTCAACGCCTATCCAGCAGAGAAGAACGAACTCTTTCTTAAGCCCTAATAATCTGAATTAAGCGGGCTGAGCATCGGTATCGGGCTCTTTTACCGCGGGAGCTACTTTTATAAAATCTTCGCTCTGACGAATGGCGTGCATTACCTGATCCAGAATTTCATCGGCAGAAGCATCGTAATCTATCTCAAGAGGCTCATAGAATTTCATTAGCAGCCTTTGGTCGCGCACCTTTATCACAAGGCCTTTTTTGTCAAAAGCCCTTCTAAAGCCGTCAATATTGACGGGTACAACCACCGGGCGGTACTGTTTGATAATATGCGCGGTACCTTTGCGGCCTTTTTCGAATGCCTTGGTAGTGCCCTGCGGGAAGGTGATAAGCCAACCTGTGGTAAGGGCGATGCCTATATTCTCTGTGTCTTTAGGATCTACTTCGCGCTGTATATCCTTACCCGCTTCTCGCCAAGTGCGCTTAATAGTGATAGCACCTGCGAGTGCAAAAAGCCGGGGTATCAGTCCACTCTCCATAGTTTCGCGGGCGGCTATATAGTAGGCATTGAGCTTGGGTGCCAGCAGGTAAAAGGGATTTCGGATACCACGTTTCAAATTCCATTTGGCAGCACCGAAAGCGTGATACATCAGTGCTACGTCGGCAAAATAGGTTTGGTGGTTCGATACGAAGAGCACATTCTTTGGCGGAAGCTTCTGTAGTACATCCGTTCCAGCCACAATTGACTTATTGGTCCATACAAAACGCGGCCAGGTAAAAGCACCTGCAATCAGTATAAGCAGATACTTCATAAACAACCATTGGCCGAATACATTTTTGAACTTCACTTTGCAGGATTAGAGAGCGAAAGATATTGAAAAAGCCCGTAGTGTGCTATTGGGGGTCAATATTGATAAGCAGTCGAACCGGGCTGAATTGCTTTTGGGCAAAGAAGCGGTGGTTGATCTGAGTGAGTTGTTCTTTGAATTTACCGAGGTGCACGTCGGGTTCTATTTTGAGCAGCACATGTTTATTGTAACGGTTTTTTACCCTTGCCACCTGCGGATATTCAGGCCCCAGGATGCAGTGCTTTGGCAGCAAATGGTCGAGCCCTTTCACATATTCCGCGGCGCAAAAGTCTGTGAGTTCCATTTTCTGATGTCTGAATATGAGCAATATCAAACGGGTGAAAGGAGGATATTTAAACTTTTGTCTTTCTTCCATTTCGTGCTCATATACTTCGGTATATCGCCCGCCCATTACGGCTGAAATAACCCAATGCCCGGGATTCTGTGACTGTATGTACACTTCGCCGCGTTTCTGGCGGCGACCGGCCCTTCCGGCCACCTGTGTCATGAGTTGGTATGCCCGCTCCACACTTCTGAAATCGGGAAATTTGAGCAGCAAGTCGGCATTGAGCACCCCCACCAGATTTACCCTGCCGAAATCGAGGCCTTTCGTTACCATTTGTGTACCTATCAATACATCGATTGATCCATCTTGAAAGTCGCCTAAAATTTGTTGATAGGCATGCTTGCTGCGGGCACTGTCAAGATCAAGGCGGGCTATTTTGGCATCGGGAAAAATAATTTCCAGTTCTTCTTCAATGCGTTCGGTGCCAAACCCGGCAAGTTTAAGTTTATGCGATCCACACGCAGGGCATTCAGGAGGTATAGTGTACCGGTTGCCGCAATAGTGGCATACCAATCTTTCAAGGCTTTTATGAAATGTGGCTGATACATCGCAGCGCGTACATTCGGGAGTCCAACCGCAAGAGGTGCACACCAATATGGGTGCATAGCCGCGGCGGTTCTGAAAGAGTATCACCTGCTCCTTTCTTGCCAGGGTTTCCCGGATTGCTGAGACGAGTGTTTCGGTAAAATATCCTGATGGTGCAGTGGCTTTTGACAAAAGCAGAGGTTTCACCACAGGCAGATCCATGCCGCCAAAGCGCTCATAGATTTGCACGTAACCATACTTGCCGCGGAGGGCGTTGTGCATGGTTTCAAATGCCGGTGTGGCCGAGCCGAGCACCACGGGTGCATTGTGCAGGGAAGCAAGCACTATGGCAGCATCGCGGGCGTGGTAGCGCGGCGCAGGTTCGTGCTGCTTGAATGATACTTCGTGCTCTTCATCGATAATCACCATGCCGAGGTCAGAGAATGGCAAAAACACAGCGCTCCGCGCACCGAGTATAAGTTTGCCTCGTGATGATTCATTGCGCAACACCATATTCCAAACCTCAACACGCTCATTTTGATTGAAGCGCGAATGGTACACCAGCACCTGATTTCCGAAGTAGCGCTGTAGCCGAACTATCATTTGTGTGGTAAGTGCAATTTCAGGCAGTATGTATAGAATCTGCTTGCCTTGCGCGAGCAATTCTTTTACAAATTTTACGAATATCTCCGTTTTGCCCGATGAAGTGACTCCATAAAGCAGCGTAACCGGTTTTGTTTTTATTGATATCAGAATTTCTTCATAAGCCTTCTGCTGGGCTTCACTGAGATTAAAATCTACCTTGCCGTCTTCAGGCGCATTGGGCAGGCGGCTAGTTTCGCGCTCATACAACTCAAGCACGCTTTTACGTATCAATTCAGCCACAACGCCAGCGGTGCATCCCGCAAATTTCTGCAGCATGGTTTTCTTCACTTCTTCAGGTTCGCTGGTGTAGCGAAGGCTTAGCTGCACATACATCATAAGCACTTCCTGTTGTTTCGGAGCGCGGTCAAGCAGCTTGAAGGCAGCCTGCAGGCCATCCTCGTCCGCACAGGCTGGGGTGAGTCTTATAAAAGTATCGTAGCGGGGCTTGTACTTTTCCTTCAAGTCTTCCATTACAAGCACAGCACCCGCGGCGAGTAGTTTCTTTATGGCGGGCTGGTAAGCTTTTACCTGAAGCAATTCTGATATTTCATCAGGCGACATCACCTCGCGCGCTGCAAGCGCTTCGAGCAGTAATTTTTCCCTTTCGGTAAATGAAGTGAGGTCACCGTCAAAAGCAGGGTTTAGCTGGTAGCTCGTTTCGCTGCTGAGCCTCAGCCCAGCCGGAAGTGCAGCGAGCAGTATCTCGCCCATAAAGCACATATAGTATCCCGCCATCCATTTCCAAAAGGCCAGTTGTACTTCGTGAATTACAGGGTCGCTATCGAGCAGGGTATCAATATAGCGCGCCTGATAGCCCGCAGGTGGGATTTCATGAATGGATAAAATTACACCTGTAAGCAGTTTTCTTTTGCCGAAGGGCACCACCACCAAAACCCCTACCCTTACATGGGGCTCCATATTTTGCGGAAGCCTGTAGCTAAATGCATTTGGCAGAGCAACAGGCAATAATACGTCTACAAACCAGGTTTTCAAATCTATATAGGCGGGGGTGGCGCAATGCCCGTGAACCGAGCGACTAAAGTAGTGCTATTTACCAACAACGGTACGTGGCAATATTTCCCGAAAGGGACAAAAAAACCATCACCGCATGGCTATCTTGCCGGCCAAATTGCTATTTCTCTATGACCTTGCATCCCATTGACTTGGCCATCATCATCGGTTTATTGCTGCTCAGCCTGACCATAGGGCTCTACTTTCGCAAAAAAGCATCGAAGAGCCTTACGTCTTTCTTTTTGGGCGATCGGAATATGCCTTGGCTCATTGCAGGTATCAGCATGGTAGCCACGACATTTGCGGCTGATACCCCATTGGCTGTAGCAGAGCTGGTAGGCAAAAACGGCATATCGGGCAATTGGATATGGTGGAGCTTTCTTGCAGGGGGTATGCTTACCACTTTCTTTTTCGCAAAGTTGTGGAGGCGCTCCGGGGTGCTTACCGAAGTAGAACTTATAGAGCTGCGCTATGGCGGCAGGCCGGCGGCATTACTTCGCGGATTTAAAGCGGTGTATCTGGGGCTGTTTATGAACGCGCTCATTATTGGCTGGGTAAACCTCGCCATGATTGCCATACTTCAGGGATTTTTCGGGCTCGAATACCGTGATGCGTTTGCAATACTGGCCGCAGCGATGGTATTCGCTTCGGTATATACTTCCATTTCGGGTATATGGGGTGTTGCAGTTACTGATGTAGTACAATTTTGCTTGGCAATGACGGGAACTACGGTACTCGCTTTTTTAGTAATTCGAAGTCCTGAGATTGGTGGTATTGCGGGGCTGCAGGCCAAGTTGCCAGCATCAGCCTTTGAGTTTTTTCCTTCCATAGGTGGTGATGAAGATTCAGGAATATCGCGCTATGCCATAGGGCTCGGGGCATTTCTTGCTTTTGCGGCTGTGCAGTGGTGGAGCAGTTGGTATCCGGGGCAAGAGCCTGGTGGTGGAGGCTATGTAGCACAGCGCATGATGAGCACCAAAACTGAAAAAGGAGCTGTCTATGCCACTTTGTTATTTCAAATAGCCCACTACTGCCTAAGGCCGTGGCCGTGGATACTTGTGGGGCTGGCAGCTATGGTATTATACCCTCAACTGCAAGGCGATGATTTGAAAATGGGGTATGTATACGCCATGCGCGACTATTTGCCGGTAGGGCTCAGGGGATTATTACTGGCTTCCTTTCTGGCGGCCTATTTGAGTACCATTTCTACCCAGCTCAATTGGGGTGCAGGCTACCTGGCCAATGACCTTTACAGCAGGTTCATGGCAGGTAAGGAAGTAACCCAAAAAAACCTTGTGGCAGCGTCGCGTATTGCTACTGTACTGCTGATGTTTATAGGATTGGGAGCAACAACTTTAATGGACAGCATCAGCGGAGTATGGCTCTTCATCCTTGAGTGTGGAGCAGGCCTCGGGTTGGTTCTTATATTGCGCTGGTATTGGTGGCGCATCAATGCCTGGAGCGAAATTGCAGCAACCATCACCCCATTTGCAGCATTTGGTATTTCAAGGTTTATGCTAGGTTTAAAGTTTCCGGAAAGTTACTTCTTCACGGTAGGCATTACAACTGTGGTCTGGATTGCTGTTACCTTTCTCACCTCACCAGAAAGCAATGCTACACTGTCGCGGTTTTATGCGCAGGTGCGGCCCGACGGATGGTGGCGCCCCTTTTCGGATAATGGAGAAAGTAAAAAAAGCTCCATGCGATGGTTGGCGCTTTGCTGGATATCAGCGGTAACACTCACATATGGATTGCTTTTCCTTACGGGAAAAATAATCTTCTCGCGGTGGGATGAAGCCTTGGTGTGGTCAGCAGTGGTTGTAGTTGGATTTATAGGATTGAAACAAGGCATGAAACAAACAAGTATATGGGATTGAACCTTTGGAAAAATCAGCGAATTATTAACTTCACGGCACCCCTAAGTATGGAAAGCATGAAACAAAAAATCAATATTCTTATCGCCTTAGCGGGCTGCGGATTGCTCCTTGCCTCCTGCCGCGAACAATCTGTAAAGGGTACAGATGAGCTGCAACTGGAAATGATGGATAGCTCAAAGACTGCTATTGTAAATGTTTCGGGAATTCTGTTCAGTATACCCTCGCCTGTGCAAACCACTTTGCTGGTAAAGAAATCGGGGGCTGCATATGACCAAAGTATGTTGAACAATCCGGCAAACTACTCAAACTATTCTAGCAACACACAGCAGGCACTGAATGCAGGCATCTATGGTACCGACATGGCTTATGCTTCAATTTTTGACGACGGGCAGGCTGCGCGCAAGGCGTATAAGGCGCTTGACCAGCTCGCAGAAGCACTTGGAATTTCGGGTGCCGTTGATCCGGAATTGCTCAATAGAATTGCTTCGAACGTTGGCAATACAGATTCACTGCTCATGCTCAGCGGCAGATTTTACTCTGAGGCTGATTCCTACTTGAAGGAAAATCAACGCTACGATATTGCTGCACTCGTGCTCACCGGAGGGTGGATTGAGTCAACATACATTACTTCGCTGCAGGCTTCCAATGGCAATGCGGATGCCATCGCAAGGCTGGCTGAGCAAAAGGCCACCGTCAAAACCATTAGGGATGCCCTTGCCAAAACCTGTGACGTCGAGTTTCTGAAAGGTGATATCTACAAGTACATTATCACTCTGGCCGACCTGTATGACAAAGTAGAACATACCTATACCTACGTGGAGCCCGAAACCTTACCAGAACAAAAAACAACCATTCTCAGAAGCTCATCAAGCTATGCTATGAGCAACGAATTATTGAATCAAGTCAGCGAAGTACTCAGCGCGCTGCGCAATACCACCATCCAATGAAAATGAAACAAGCTATACTCAGCCTTCTGCTTTTGGGCATGGTACAGATGGCAGCGGCCCAGTGCGACAGCACCGCTTACCACGCACACAAATTTCTGGGCAATGAATTTATATCAGACGGACAAACATACCGCGCGCTTATTTTCGATGATCAGGTGGCAGAGTTTCATACTACGCTTTATGGAGGCAATACATACAGAATTGCCGCTATGGCCGGTTTTAAAGAAGGTCAGTTGCTATACAGCGTGTATGATCAGGACAATAATTTGCTCTTTACAAATGAGGATCACCGCAACATTTCAAGTTGGAATTTTATGGTAGATCAAACCATTACGGTAAAAATTGAAGCAAAGCTTGATTTGTCGAAACAAACTTCAGGGTGTGCCGTACTACTCATCGGATTCAAGCGCTGAGTGCCACTGAAATTAAGTGAAAGCGTTGCGAATCAGCAACGCTTTTTTTTTACCCCTAAACGATATGAGCGAGCGAATATTAAAAGCGCTACTTCAACTTTTTGCCTTGATTGCTCGTGTAGACCTCGACCAAAAGGAAGAGATTGGCGGTCGCGAAATCGTAGAATCATTTCTTTTGGAACGTCTGCCCAGGAAGCTCGTAACCCATTACCTTTCTCGATTTGATGAATACCTCGAAACGTATCAACGCATATCAGCAGGTGAAAACGGCCGCCAGAAACGCACCTCTGTAAACTCGGTTAAAGTGCTTCGCATCTGCACCCAGATAAACGAAGAACTCACCCATCGTCAGAAAACAATAGTTCTTATTCGCCTGCTTGAATTCATCTATTCGCAAAATGAAGTAAGCGATCTCGAAGAAGAATTTCTTGATACCGTAGCCAGCACATTCAATTTTGAAAAAGATGATTATGAGTTGGCCAAAAGTTTCATTCAGGAAAAAGAAAGCGGGCTTTATCGCTCCAGTGATGTGATGTTCATAGGCGACAGCAGCTACGAAGAAAAGGCTACCAAGTATATAGCTTCGCCAAACCTTGAAGGCGTAATCCGCATACTGCGGGTGCCGGGTGTAAACCTTCACTTTTTAAAATATCAAGGAGCTGTAAAAGCATACCAGATTTCAGGGCAAACCATAGTTCCAAACCGCTTTTATATTCTCAACCAGGGTACTTCCATCCGCGGTGGAAAAATAAAACCGATCTATTACAGCGACATCATCGGAAACTTCTTGAAAGATGACAGTCTGAAAAAAATTGTGTTTCGCGTGGTTGGTCTCGAATATCAATTTAGCAATAGCGAAACAGGGCTCCACGAAATAAACTTTAAGGAAGAGTCAGGCCGGTTGGTGGGCATCATGGGCGCCAGCGGAAGCGGCAAGTCAACCTTGCTCAACGTGCTCAACGGCAATTTGAATCCTTCAAAAGGACTTGTATCGCTCAATGGTATTGACATACACCGCGAATCGCGCAAGCTCGATGGCTTGATAGGCTACGTAGCTCAGGATGATCTTTTGATTGATGAATTGACTGTATTCCAGAACCTGTATTATAATGCAAGGCTCTGCTTCGGTAAGAAAACACATACTCAAATAACCGACCTTGTGGAAGAAACCCTCTCAACATTGGGTCTCGCAGAAACGCGCGACCTGAGAGTGGGTAATCCGCTTGACAAAACCATAAGTGGAGGGCAGCGAAAACGGCTCAATATTGCCCTGGAGCTGATAAGAGAACCGGCGGTACTTTTTGTTGACGAGCCCACTTCGGGACTTTCATCGCGCGATTCTGAAAACATTATGGACTTACTCAAGGAGCTTAGCCTCAAGGGTAAATTGATCTTTGTAGTGATCCACCAACCATCGAGCGATATTTTTAAAATGTTCGACAGACTCGTGGTGCTCGATCAGGGAGGATACCCCGTCTACAACGGGCATCCTGTGGAAAGCCTTGTGCACTTTAAGCGCATGGTAAACCATATAAATTCTGACGAAGCCGAATGCATGAGTTGCGGGAATGTAAAAACCGAAGACCTCTTTAACATTATAGAAGCGAAAGTGGTAGACGAGTATGGCCACCTTACTACCGAGCGCAAAACTTCGCCGCGCGAATGGAACAACCTGTACCGCGCTCATATTGAAAAGTTCGATAAGTTCGAAGAGGAGCTCATACCCATTCCGGAAAACAGCTTCAATATACCGGCCAAGCTCGAGCAGTTCAGGGTATTTGTAACCCGCGATTTACTCTCAAAACTGAGCAACAGGCAGTACGTACTTATCAATTTGCTAGAAGCGCCAGTGCTGGCCATGATTCTAGCATTCTTCATGCGATTCTTCAATACATCGGATGGCAAAATAGCCTATATTTTTCGTGAAAACGAAAACATACCGGTTTACATTTTCATCTCGGTAATTGTAGCGATTTTCATAGGGCTTACTGTAAGCTCAGAAGAAATAATACGCGATAAAAAAATACGCAAGCGTGAATCGTTTCTGAACCTAAGCCGCAACAGCTACCTATTCAGCAAAATAAGTATCATGCTTGGCATCTCTGCCTTGCAGATGATTCTTTTTGTAATTATTGGAAATTATATTCTGGAAATAAAGGGAATGACCCTACAGTACTGGATTGTACTTTTCTCGGCCTGTGCTTTCGCAAATGTGTTGGGATTGAATATCTCGGCCACATTCAACTCGGCAAAAGTTATTTACATCCTCATACCAATCGTTATCATTCCGCAATTGCTTTTTAGTGGAATCATTGTAAAATTCGACCGGCTCAACCCCATTTTCGCATCGCAGAGCGGGGTGCCGTGGATAGGAAATATCATGGCGAGCCGATGGGCTTATGAAGCACTTGCAGTAAATCAATTCAAGGAAAACTCTTACGAGAAAGCGTTCTTCGAAATAGACCGCCGCAAGAAATTCTCAAACTGGAAGAAAGACTATTGGATAACGGCATTGAAAAACAAGGTGGGGCAAATAAGCCGCATCTCACTCGAGGAGTCAAATGTGGCCATCCTGGAACGCGAACTTACACTGCTTCGCAATGAGTTGAATAAAGAAAACGGCTTCCTGAAAGATCTTGCTTTCGAACGGGTGAATGACCTTACACCCGAGAGACTTGATGAGACCGTACTTACGGATTTAAAATCGCATCTTGACCGACTCAACGAGCATTACAAACGCGTATTCCTTAAAGCCGATGCGGAAAAAGAAAAAGTCATTTATGCCTTGACAGCAAGCAATGGTAAAAATGCGAATTATATGAGCCTGTTCAACGATTACAAAAACGATCAGCTTGAAATTTTTGCCACCAACCGCAACGACGTGAATTATATTGCTGAACACAACGGCGAGCTTATACAAAAGAAAGATTTGATTTATTTAATGCCCCATAATACGTCCTTTTTCAAAACACATTTCTACGCTCCTGCAAAAACCCTTTTTGGAAGGCAAATTGATACATTCTATGCGAATATACTGGTGCTTTGGGGAATGACGCTGTTGATGATTATATGTCTGTTTCTGGACGTTTTTCCAAAAACGGTACGGCTTACCGACCTGGGTTTGGCGCTGATGCGCACAAAAAAGAAAAAGGGCAACAGAAACTGATGCCCTTTCGATACTTTTATGCAGGTTTCAGACCAATCAGAAGGTGGCTACCTTTACCATTTCGAAATCAATTTCAATAATGGCATCGTAATCTTCGCCGGCTTCGAGCATATCTTCATCATCTTCTTCGTAGTGCCATTTTACACTTACTGCCTTACCTGATTTTTTGATGTTTTCAAGTTTCTTGAATATATCGAGCAGGCACTTGCTGCTGCTGGTATTGAAATACTCAAGCTGCACAATGATCTGGGTATGCGGAAGTGCATTTGCTGCGTAAGCTTCAACCCAGTCAATCAGTGGTTTGTAAAAATCAATAGAGTTTTCAGGAATACTTCTGCCCTGAAGCACAAGTTCTCCATTTTCCTTATTAAATTTTACCGTCGGGGTTTTAGGGGTCCCTTCAATCTTTACGTTTTCCATACAATAGATTAATCTTGCTTTACTTTTACATTTAAACTGAAAAAACTTCTTGATTCGCCGAAAGGAATAAAACCAAACTCGAGCTTCTCTCCGCTTTTGCGCGCTATATCAATCATGCCAAGGCCACCACCACCTTTTTCAGAAAGCTTGCCATCAGCGAGTACTGATTTATACAACTCCTTAATATCCTCACTGCTCATTGCATTGATCTCTTCGAGTTTCTGCTTGAGCCAGTCTGCACTGTCATTCAATATAAAGTTGCCGGTTATTACCGAGTAACCGGTTACATTTTTGGCAATCATTATAATCACCGAAGGCTGGTCACCCGAACCCATCGACCGCGGTGGTGAATCAATATGGTGATACAAATTCTGCAAGCATTCCACCAAAATACTAAACATCCGCTTTTTCACTTTCGGGCTTTCGCCAAAACGGTCGAGCTTATTCTCAACTATTTGTAGAATAGAAGTGAGCAAATCGGTAGTTATGTCGCCTTTAAACGAAAGCATGATATTCTTTCGCTCCATGGAATCATACATATCAAATATTTCCTGGATTTCTGTCAAGGCTTTTGGTTTTTTCAAATTTATGGCAACTGATAGTATCTTTCATTCAGTTTATCGGCAACATTTCATCATTGTGATGTTAATTACCTGCGCGCAACAAAAAGAGTCGGTTATTGCATACGGCATTGAGCAAAGCATGGCGTAAATGACTACTTTTGCGCCTTGATTTTTTCAAATTTCATTTTTGCAAATGGCTTTAGATACCTGGTATAAATCGTGGTTTAACACACCTTATTACCATTTACTGTACCGCAACCGCGATACGGACGAAGCGGCTGCATTTATAGACACCGTTTTCAAATACCTGCATCCGGCCAAGGGATCAACTGTGCTGGACCTAGCCTGCGGTAAGGGCCGCCACAGTATCTACATGGCTTCAAAAGGATTTGATGTTACCGGCATTGACCTTTCTGAACAAAATATTGCCCATGCAAACACTTTCGCACACGACTATCTGCACTTCTTTGTGCACGATATGCTGCTGCCCTTTCGGGAAAATGGGTTCGACTATATATTGAACCTGTTCACCAGCTTTGGATACTTCGACTCCGTCCAAGAAAATCTTCAGACGCTACAATCAGCCTGCATCAACCTAAAACCAAAAGGCACCTTTCTTATTGATTTTCTGAACGTGGAGCACGTAAAATCACACCTTATCGAAAACGAGGAATTAAGCGTGGATGGAGTAGATTTTAAAATAAGCCGTGAAATGTGTCGCGGAAATATTATAAAGCATATCCAGGTGACCGACCAAGGGCAGACATACCATTTCGAAGAGCGCATCAAAGCACTTTCAAAACAAGATTTTATGGGACTGATGAGCAAGGCCAACTTCACCATAGATGATATTTTTGGCGATTACCATCTCGCCCAGCACAACGAAAGCAGCTCACCCAGACTAATCCTCATAGCCCGTAAGAAACGATGAATGCTGAATACCTGATCATTCCTTTTTTGGCCGGGCTTGGTGGCGGCATAGCGGGCATTTTTCTGCATGGCCGCATTACCAAAGATGTGAAGATACTGCTCGCCTTTAGCGGGGCTTATCTGCTGGCATTGGCGGTTTTGCATCTATTGCCTGACATCTATATGCATTTGGGTCATGATGCAGGTAAGTATATTCTGCTCGGTTTTCTATTGCAAATGCTTATGGAGTATTTCTCCAAAGGAGTGGAGCATGGGCATGTGCACCACAGCGACCAGCATAGCAAAAGGTTTCCGTTGGGTATATACGTGAGTCTCTTTCTTCACAGTATGATAGAAGGCATGCCCCTTTCGGGAAACGAAGAAATACTTCACCATGGCCACGACCACCATACCCATGCCCTGCTCACCGGTATATCCGTACATAAAATTCCTGAAGCCATAGCACTTGCAGCGCTGCTATACCATTTTTACGAAAGTAAAAAACGCGTACTGCTACTGATACTTCTCTACGCTTTTGCCACTCCGCTTGGATTGATTCTCAGCCAAACGCTGCTTGTTTCTCTTCCGGAACCTGAAATACTTTATTCAAAAATGCTGGCAGTAGCAGTGGGAATTTTTCTGCATGTATCAACCACCATCATTTTCGAAGCCGAAGATCAACATCGTTTTAACTGGAAAAAGACGTTGGCCATACTCTTGGGCCTTGGCCTCGTGCTTCTCATGTAGACTTGCTCCTACGCGCTGCGAAACAGTTTTTCAAGCTTCTCTACTACCCGGTGTAACTATGATGTTGTGGTAAAGTTATATTTGTCAAAAACTAAATCATGAGAGCCATATTGTTATTTGCTGCCCTTTTGCTCGTGGCATGCTCTGACCAAACATTGCAGCGCACCCTTGATGGTGTGCTTGGCCAAAGCGGTGGAGGCCTCACAACCACCGAAGTGGCATCAGGCCTCAAAGAAGCGCTTGTGGTGGGCGCACAAAACTCGGTGAACTTCGCTTCGGTAAGGGATGGGTTCTATAAAAACCCTTCGCTCTTTATCCCATTTCCCGAAGAGGCACAAAAGGTAAAAACAACCGCCATGAATCTCGGGCTCTCAGGGCAGGTGAATAAATTTGAAGAAACCCTGAACCGCGCAGCAGAAGAAGCGGTAAAGCAGGCCACACCCATTTTGGTAAACGCCATAACTTCCATGTCCATCGAAGATGCATTCGGGCTGCTGAAGGGCGGTGAAAATGCAGCTACGAATTATTTGAGAAACAAAACTGAAGTATCCCTGCTTCAGGCTTTTCAGCCAAAAGTGCAAGAAGCTGTAGACAAGGTAGAGCTTACAAAATACTGGAACCCCTTGGCAAGTGCCTATAATACTGCAAGCACATTTACCGGAGGGCAGGCTGTGAATCCCGACCTTACGAAGTACGTTACCGACCACGCAATGGATGGCTTGTTTTTGCTCATCACCAAGGAAGAAGCAAGCATACGTAAAGATCCTGCGGCACGTGTGAGCGATTTGCTCAAAAAGGTTTTCGGGTCGGCTGAGGCCAAGCCTTGAGTTCTGGTCATTGCCTTTCGGCGAAAGCTCTTAAAACTGAATGGCAACCCCTGCAGTGATAAACCTGGGCAGGCCCACCCGGATTCCTTGCGGACAGCGCGATGCCATATAGCGCTCATCAAGCATATTTTTGCACGAAAGTGAGAAGGTGGTTTTCCATTTTGAAACGCTGTAGCGCGCGGTACCATCTAGCAGGAAGTACGAAGGAATAAGGCCATTAAGTCCGTCGGGGGTTGGTGTTACAGTATTGAGCTCATCAGCAAATTGCTTGGATATGCAGGTGCCCGTAAGCCTCAGTCCAAAACCGCTGCTTGTCTCAAAAGTCAAAGCTGAAGAGAGCAGCCATTCCGGAGCATAAGGGGTTCGGTTGCCTTGTATATTGCTGATGTCATCGCCGGCGTCAATAAACCTGTCGCTCTTGAAGTGTGCGTCAATGTGGGTAGCATTCACATCAAGATCGAGGCGGAAGGTAGCCGTAGACAGATGTACGCAACTCAGTATTGGCATTAAATCTCACCCTGTGTGTGGCGCATAAAGAATTGCGGCTTAGATCGAGCCTGTCATCAGGAGCCATGCGCACAAAATCCTGTCCGCCGGCATCATACATTGTTTGCGTAAGCCCAACATAAGTACTATTGGATGCTTCGTTATATACGCCCAATTTCAGGCCAAGGGATGATTTTTCGCTCAGCTCGAACCTGAATTTTGCCGTAAGGTCATTCAGGCGGAATGATGTGCCGACTATATCGTCAGCTTGTTTGCGGAGGTAGCTTACCTGCACACCAGTATTTCCATAAGTGTTGCTGTAGCTCATCAAACCCGAAAAATATCCGCCCTGTCCGCCTTGCAGCGTCACGTTTACTTCTTCGTCGGCAGGTGGATCTGCGGTAATATAATTTACCACACCACCTATGGTACGCGGTCCATAAGCAATCTGCCCTGCACCTTTCACCACCTCTGCGCCGGCCATGCGTTCCATGGCGAGGGTATAGTACATTTCGGGCTCACCATGGGGATTCAGTGTCACGGGTACACCATCTTCGGGCACAAGCACTGAGCGGCTGCGGTCGGGGTTGAGCCCGCGAATGCCTGTATTCGTCCGCAAGCCCGCCCCTTCTTCATCAACCACATGAACGCCTGTAACCCGGCGAAATACTTCATTGCCACTAACAGGTGCAAGAAGATTCATTTCGCGCTGATCAATCTTGGCTGCGCTGCCAGGCAACTGCTGTAAAGAGCTGTTGCGCACCCCTAATACTTCTATCTGTGGTATGGAATATCGGGCATCAGCCAGGGTGATCTTCAGGGTGGTACTTTCGCCGCTACTCACAATTACCAATTCGGTATACATTTCAAAACCAACTGCGCTTACGGTTATGGAATAGTCGCCCTGACCTAAACCGCTAAGCGTAAAATTGCCTGCCATATCGGTAGCCGTGCCCAGGCCTTTATCAGCCAAATCCACATTTGCGAAAGCAATAGGTATTTGCGACTTATCAACCACCTGTCCGCGTATGGATACAGCCGACATCTGGGCGCACACCTGTGTGCTCAAAGCACAACCAATCAGCATAATTTGGGCAAACCGTTTCATTCTATTCTTATTTAGACCCGTTCTTGATAGCGTTGGCAAATGTATACTGAGGTTACATCGTACCCGATACCCGAAAAATGGTATTTTAAAGAAATTCCGGAATTACCAACGCGCTCAGAATATTATATCTTGGCTGCGTGAAAATGTCAAATGTCCATCATGCGAAAGCCATTGCACCATCAGAACTGGTGCTAAACCCTGACCTCTCAGTATACCACCTGGGCTTGCACCCCTCGCAGGTAGCAGATACCATTATAGTGGTGGGCGATCAGCATAGAGTTCCACTTATTTCAAACCAGTTTGAAAAGGTAGAAGACAAAGTACAAAACAGAGAATTCTGCACGCATACCGGCACATACAAGGGCAAGCGAATTACAGCCCTGAGCACGGGCATAGGTGTAGACAATGTAGATATAGTAATGAACGAGCTCGACGCGCTGGTGAATATTGATTTAGTAGCCCGTGAAATAAAACCCCTGCATACTTCACTTCGCATAGTGCGGCTTGGCACAAGCGGGGCCCTCAGCTCTGATATTCCTGTGGGCAGCTTCGTGCACTCGCGCTATGCTATAGGCCTTGACGGAGTATTGCACTACTACGATGCGCAATATGATGATGATGAGCTGCAACTCACCGAAGCTTTTCGCAAACATACCAACTGGGAGCTCAGCGGCATTGCGCCATACTCGGTGCGCAGCGACGAAGCACTGGGGCAGTATTTTCAGGAAGGATACTACCAGGGCATTACCATTACGGCATGCGGATTTTACGGGCCACAGGGGCGTATGCTTAGACTGCCCGTTGCGCTTGCGGGCCTCAACGACGCCATGAGCACAATGCGCTTTCGGGGCATACCCATTGCCAACTATGAAATGGAGAGCTCAGCACTTTTTGGCCTGGGTGCAATGATGGGGCATGCCTGCACCACGGTATGCACGGTAGTAGCCAACAGAATGCGAAATGAGTTTTTGG
Source organism: Flavobacteriales bacterium (assembly GCA_038207425.1). GTDB lineage: Bacteria > Bacteroidota > Bacteroidia > Flavobacteriales_D > Cryomorphaceae > JBBQZU01. Next base: position 90,924 of record JBBQZU010000012.1, read on the forward strand.
CTGACCACCATACTCCTATAGAGAAGCTTATTAAGCAGGTGCTTGACTGCCTTTCGGGCCATTAACATCAGCCTGCTTATAATTAGGAAAGTTTGCTGAATCGAGTGCCCTGACAGCAGGTATTTTTAGTGCACAACAAACACGTACCCCAAAGCGTATGAATGGTGCGATGACAAGCAGCGAACTCGAAGCCCTACTCAACCTTATTGACGACCCTGATGAGCATATATACCTTCAGGTGAAAGAGCGTATCCTCTCATGCGGTGAAGAAATAATACCCCGGCTGGAAAATATGTGGGAGGTGAGCAGTTTCGGGCATTTGTTTCAGCAGCGAATTGAAGACATCATTCACTCCATACAATTCGAATCGGTGTACAAGGCGCTTGAGCGATGGAACCGCAATGGCGCGAAAGACCTATTTGAAGGCAGCCTGCTTGTAGCGCGTTACCAATATCCCGACCTTGATGAAGCGGCAGTGCGGTCGGCCCTTGCCAAGCTGCGCCATGATATTTGGCTGGAGCTGAATGATGAACTTACCGCTTTTGAAAAAGTGAAAGTGATCAATCATATCCTGTATGAAGTGCATGGCTTTCGCGGAAATAAAAAGAACTACCACGCCGCTCAGAATTCATACATCAACAGCGTGCTCGAAACCAAGAAGGGCAATCCGCTAAGTCTTAGTATTGTCTACATCGTTTTGGCAGAAAGCCTTGGCATTCCCGTTTATGGAGTCAATCTGCCAAACCACTTTATACTCGCCTACGCTGATGAGTTCAACATAATGCGGTACATTGAAAACCCGACTGAATCAGGCAAAACAGAAACAGATGTCCTTTTTTATATCAATGCTTTTACAAGCGGCACCATTGTGCACCGAAGTGAGATAACTACCTATCTCGAGCAGATTAAGGAGCCACAACTCGATGAGTACTACTCGCCCTGCGAACACAAAACCATTATAAAGCGGTTGCTGAACAACCTTATTTTTTCATACGACCGACTCGGTTATCCCGATAAGGTTGATGAGCTGAAAAAATTAAGCGAAGCCCTGAACGGTTGATCAGAATACAATTCATTAGCATGGGCACCAGGTAAATCATGTTTCATTGTGCCTGCATTAAAATTTTAGCATAGCATTGAATTCCCCTGCGGCGCTTACGAGCAAGTCGCAATCATATCCCACGGTTGAAACCGTGGACTACCCATATTCAGCCTTGACGGGGTTGTCGGCTCGAGAGAGATTTACCTTCGAAGTGTGAAAAGCCCTCAACAGGAAAACTCATCCAAGACCCAAGTCCCCCAACCCAGTATGGTAAAACAAGACTAGAGGAAAATTCTTCCAATGGTAAGGCCGATTATTTTCAGGTCTTCTATAAAACTTCGCTGCGCCATATATTCAAGATTCAGCGAAAGCTTGGCGGGCATTACCTCAGCGATGTAAGTCGCTTTTGGGTTAGCACTGGCAGCCAGTAGTTCACTTTCGTGAAAATATTTCAATGATGCATAGTCAGTGATGCCCGGCCTTATATTGAGCACCTGCCTTTGTTCTTCTGAATAAAGGGCAACAAATTCGGGCACTTCAGGTCTCGGCCCTACCAGGCTCATATCGCCAAAAAGCACATTGAGCAACTGGGGAAGTTCATCGAGCTTATACTTTCGCAAAAAATAACCCATGCCGGTGATGCGCGGGTCTCGGCTGCCTATGGTCAGTTTGCCGGCGCTTTCGGACTGTGGCCGCATGGTGCGAAATTTATACAAACCGAAATAAATGCCATCCTTGCCTACTCTGGTTTGCACAAAAAATGCCCCTCCGCGCGAATCTGCTATAATGGCCACAACGATAATGAGCAATAAAGGGCTCAGCACCACTATACCTGCAAAAGCTGCAAGGCGGTCAAAGAGAAATTTCAACATCAGCTCATGACCATTTGTACGGCTCCGGCCACAGCATTCACTACTTCCACTACCTGATCGTCGGTGAGGTTGTAGAAAAGTGGAAGGCTTATTTCATTGGCATAATGCGCGTAGGCATTGGGATAATGTGCCATATCGTAGCCCAGATTGCGGTATGCCGTAAGCATAGGCAGGGGAATAAAGTGCACATTAACCGCAACATCCCTGTTGGCAATTTCTTGTATAATGGCATCGCGCTGCGCTTCTGTAGAACCTGCTATCCGAAGTTGATAGAGGTGGTAAGAGCTTTCTGTTTCTCTATCGGCAAATGCTGGTGTGATCGCCCAAGAGTATTTGGCGAAAGCCGCGCTGTACAAATCGCAAATCGCTCGCCTACGCGGAATGGTTTCGGCATTATACCTGCCTAGTTCTACCAGCCCTATGGCAGCTTGTAAGTCTGTCATATTGCATTTATAACCCGGGGCTATAACGTCGTACCGCCATGCACCTTTCTGGGTTTTGGCCAGGGCATCTTTATTCTGACCGTGCAGGCTCATGGTGGTAAGCCATTTGTAGGCTTCGTCATGATCAAAAGGTTCAGGAAGGTTTAAGCAAATGCACCCCCCTTCGGCAGTGGTTAAATTCTTCACTGCGTGAAATGAAAATCCCGTAACATCGGCAATACTTCCCAATGGGCGACCATTGTACGCCGCCCCGAAACCGTGGGCTGAATCGGCAGCCAGTAATATGCGCCCCAGTGTGCGCTGTATTTCGTTGTCGTGGTTAAACATGCGTTTCAGTTCAGGGTCGTGTACTAGAGCAATCAAGGCATCGTAGTCGCAAGGTGTGCCGGCAATATCAACTGGAATGATCACTTTTGTGCGGTTGCTAACTGCTGCTCTTACTTTAGCAGGATCGAGGTTAAAACCATCCTTCATACAATCTACCATTACCGGAGTGGCGCCACAGTGCAACACTACATTTGCCGTAGCGCAATAGGTATAGGCAGGAATAATCACTTCATCGCCCGGGCCAATGCCAAACCAGCGCAGGGCAAGTTCAAGGCCTGCTGTTGCCGAACCGAAACATACTGTAGTCTTTGCTCCGGTATAGGCTGATATTTCCTTCTCGAATTTTTTGGTGCGCGGGCCTGTTGTGATCCACCCAGAGCGCAGGGCGAGGGTAACTTCGTCAATAATTAACTGGTCAATACGCGGTGGTGAAAAAGGAATCATTCTGATTATTTGTTGCAAATGTAGCACTTGATGGTCAATGGTGATTTTTCAGCTTTATCGCAGGGATGGGTGTTGAAGAAGTACTTCAAACAATGAACGGTAATCAGGACCTGAAGAAAAATCAAAACATCAAGTAAAAAATTGAAGCCCCTGCGAATGACAAAACCGCCGGGTAATGCAAGTACGCGACTATTTTACTTTTGGCATTGAACATCACATCCATAGCGGTCTTAGCGACACCACTTACCTCAGCACCTTTCAGCGAAAAGAACTATAAACGGAGTTGTGTGATAATTGACAGATTGTTGCAATGTAGGGTCATGAAACCAATATTGACAAGGGTGAATCAGAACGGTTTCTCCTTCAAGAAAATATCCATTAAAAAAGTATTGTAATCCAAAATAATATCTGATCTTTGCGCCCCTAATTAATAACCTGAAGTTTCGCACTTCACAACTTAATGTTCAAATGCCAGTAAAAATCAGATTACAACGCCACGGAAAAAAAGGCCATCCTTACTTTCACATCGTGGTTGCCGATGCCCGTTCTCCACGTGATGGAAAATACATTGAGCGCCTTGGGTTTTATAACCCAAACACCAATCCTGCTACCATCGAAATTGATGTAGATGGCGCAGTAACATGGCTCAACAACGGCGCTCAGCCAACTGACACCGCCAAAGCCATTCTCTCTTACAAAGGAGTGCTTTACAAAAACCACCTTCTCAAAGGTGTGAAGAAAGGCGCTCTTACCGAAGAACAAGCCCTTGAGAAATTCAATGCTTGGGTGGAAGAGAAAGTTGTAAAGATCGACAACAAGAAAAAAGGTCTTTCTGAATCCGCTTCAAAAGCAGCCGTAGATCGTCACAGAGCCGAAGTAGAAGTAAACAAAACGCGCGCCGCTGCCATTGCTGCTGCAAATGCTCCTGTAGTGGTAGTAGTAGAAGCTCCGGCTGAAGAAGTAACAGAAACTCCTGAAGCAGAAGTAGAAGCGACACCAGTTGCAGAAGCGCCAGTTGCAGAAGCACCAGTTGCAGAAGCACCAGTTGCAGAAGCACCCGCCGAAGAAACTCCTGCTACCGAAGAAGAATCAAAAGAAGACAAAGCATAATAGCGAGGCGCTAAGCCACCAATCTTCTCAATACTTAAAGCCCCTGTCGAGCACCTTAAAAGTGATATGACAGGGGCTTTTTAACAAATTCAATCTAACAACAATGAACATTAGCCACGACGATTGCTTTTACTTAGGATTCATTTCCAAAGTACACGGCTTTAAGGGGTTGATGGTTTTCTTTATCGATGCCGACAACCCGTTTAAATATTCAAAACTCAAAAGGGTACTGATAGACATCAATGGTGTGCTCAACCCATTTTTCGTAGAAACAATAGATATCAAGGACAAAGGCTTTGCACACGTAAAGCTCGAAGGAGTTGACGACCGCGATACTGCAGTTTCCATTTCCGGCAAGGAACTTTACCTGCCACTCTCTGAACTTCCTCCGCTTGATGATCAATCATACTATCTGCACGAATTGCCCGGCATGGAGGTGATTGATGAAGTACACGGCGCTGTGGGAAAGGTTGAAAAAGTATATGACTATTCGCAAAACACCTTGCTTCAGGTATTGAACAGCCATCACGAAGTACTTATTCCACTCAACGATCAGTTTGTAGCGCGTGTTGATAAAGCGGCAAAAGTGGTACACGTGCACATACCCAAAGAGCTTCTGGATATCAATCCATTGTGAGCCGACCTTTCCACTTCAAGCAATTCAGCATTTTGCAGGAGCATACCCCTATGAAGGTGGGTACCGACGGTGTGTTGATAGGTGCGTGGTGTTGCCCATCTGAATATTCACGCATCCTGGATATCGGCACCGGCACCGGACTGATATCGCTTATGCTGGCTCAGCGATTTAGAAATGCGCAAATCACAGCCATAGAATCGAATACCGAGGCCTGCATTGACGCCGCATTAAACTTTGCTGCTTCACCCTTTCGGAAAAGAATTACTCTGATCAACAAAAGTCTTGAAGAACATACGCCTGATGGCGGTTTTGATCTGATCATTTCAAACCCACCCTATTTTGCAAAAAGCTTGGTAGCAAAAGATATGGGGCGCAATTTGGCGCGGCATCAGGATACTTTTCAACCCATTCATTTCGCGGAAGCATCGCGATGGCTGAATAAACATGGCATGTTGGCAGGAATATATCCTTTAGATGGCTTTGATGATTTACTAAAGCATAGCACTATTAACAAGCTGCACTTGCATCGAAAAACTGCCGTACAACCTACTCCCCAAAAAGCTCCGCATAGAATACTTTTTGAATTCGGTTTTATTGAAAAGCCTGCCGAAATTACCGAGCCCCTTATTATCGAATCAGATGGCAGGCATGGTTATGGTATAGAATATAAGGAACTTACATCGGCATTTTATCTTAACTTTTAAGCAAAGCTTGCCTTTGCATTGCGCAACTGTATCGACATACTGACTTAATTGACACGGCATTATTGGTATCTCAGCGATTCGTCTCGTATGTTTATTTACATTTGTTTTATCTTGCGCTAGATTTTAAGCGCATCTGTTCATATATGAGCCTATCAGTGAAGTCACTATTATTTCCACTTTTTGCCGCAGCAGCATTATTGACAGCCTGTAATGGCGACGACCCCGAAGAAGATTTTCCCAATGCTACCGGCATCGATGGCAGGGTGCTGGTGCAAAATGAATTTGGACAGCCGCTCTATAATGAGCGAAACGGAATAAGCGTATTGCTCGAAACCGGTTTCAGGAGCTTTCCTCTTCAGGCTGATAATATAGGCCGCTGGCAAATAGGGAGTGCACCCGTTGGACAGTATACGATCACTTACAAAAAAACAGGCTGTGGCACGCTGGTATTTCGAAATATTATAATTAGCACCACCAATCCGGCGTTCGAAATTCTCAGCGGATTTCAGCGTATGACAACTGCTACCCTGACCAAGCTGCCTGACGCCGTATTTCAAAATCTTGCGCTCGACCTTACCACAAATCAAAACGGAGGAACCACCACCTATACCCTTGCGGTAAATGGTACCATCATACCAGGCCCCCCTCCTAACGGACAACCTAAAGGGTACCGTGTATTTGTGGCAAGAACGGCCACCGTTTCAAAAACGAATTACGAGTTTCAGCAGCATTTTACTACGCTCACTGAGAACTTCAGCGCAACCATTGGAAGCGATGTATTTTCAGGAATAAATGCGATCCCCGGACAAACACTTTATGTGACCTTATATGGCGATGCCAACTTCGATCTGAGTCAGCAGAACCCGAATGAAAGTTTTACATTTCCTAATCTTACGCTCGAGCCCTCATCAACGGTATCAGTGGTGCTGCCTTAACCCTTTCTCAAGTTTGGAGTTATTTCCCTTTCGTTAAATACTATTCCGTAGTCTTCGAGTTCATCGAGCATGGGGTTGTAAATCTCAGGCATCATAGGCATATGCACTCCGGAAGCGGTGAATGTTTTATTCAGAATCATCTTGGCAGCTATGGCCACCGGTAAGCCCACCGTTTTGGCCATAGCGGTGCGCGGCTGTACATCTCCTATTACCACAAGACTGCTATGCCATTCACGCTCCTGCGTTTCTCCGGGTTCGCGGGTAAGCATACGATGCCACATTACGATCATATCCTTATCATCAGGATCGAGGGTCCACTTTTTCTCGAGTATATGCTGTAAAATTCGTGCCGGTGAGGCGTCGTCAGGCAATCCAATCGGAGTATCGTCAAAAATTCCTACCCACTCCAATTTGTCAATGATCTCGCTATCCTGATCCAACTTCAAGGAGTGCATGAGCTTCAGCTCCACACTATCAGTGGAATGGTATTTCAAAAAGCTGTTGGTAAACTGCCGGTGCGTCATATGGCTGCTTCCCTCCATCACGTAAGAGTCGTCGGTCATGCCGAGTTGAATAAAGGTATCCCACGCTTTGCAAAAGCCTACGCGCCTTAGGGTGCCTCGGTATATGGTTGGCACACCTTTAAGGCCATACATCTCCCTGTAGTTGAGCGAATCTCTATTGGCATAACCATCAAACCGTCCGTAACCGGGTATTTCAATAATTTCGGTACGTCTGAATAGTTTGTGGTAAGGTATGTACTTGAACTGTCCGTTGTGTTTGAACTTCACGGCACCGCCCTGTCCCGCCAGCACCACATTGCGGGGATTCCAGGTAAATTTATAATTCCAGGGATTGTTGTCGCTTTCGGGTGCAATGAGTCCACCGGTAAAACTTTCATACCAGGTAATCTCGGCACCTCTCGCCCTGGCAGCATCGAGCAATTTCATCGCCGACATATGGTCTATGCCGGGGTCTACGCCCAGTTCATTCATGAAAATCAAACCGGCAGCTTTTACTTCATCAGCCATTTTCTTCATTTCGGGCGAGATGTAGCTCGGTGTAATAAGGTTTCGCTTAAGCCTTAGGCAATCACGGGATACATCGGTATGCATAAATGCCGGCAGCATACTTATTACAAGGTCGGCCTTATCTATTAGCTCAGTTCTTCTTGCTGAATCGTTGGCGTCAAACCTCAGTACTTCTGCCCGGTCATGCCCTCCAGTAATTAGCTTTGCAACTTCAGGATTGGCGTCGGCTATGGTAAGATGCCAGTCATAGACGGCTGAGTTTTTCAATAGATAATCAATGAGCGAAACAGCAGACCTTCCGGCGCCGATTAAAAGAATTTTTTGCATTAGTTTGATAGATTATTGCCGGAACGAAGGTAAAATTCTTCATTTTCGGGCAGTGAAATAAAACCTAATTTATTTTCAACAGTATAGAGTTGGGTACAAGGTTAAAAACCTTTTGGCATATACCTTGTAAGGTTGCAATTCAACATTTACATTCGTTAACAATAATAACCATGAAAAAAACGTTACAATCAATCCTATCATTCACGCTGATAGCACTTTGCACCACTACCTTTGCTCAAGGCACATCAAATCTCGAAGTGTTTTCTGAAAATGGAGAAACCTTTACCCTCACGGTAAATGGTAAAAAAGTAAATAACGCACCTGAGGCAAATGTGAAAGCTACAGGACTTACGGGCGAATTTCAAATGGTGTCAATACTGTTTAGCGATGCGAGCAAAGCCGCTGTAAGCCAAAACATAATGATAGAGCCGGGAATGGAACAGAGAGCTGTAATCAAGCTTGCCAAGAAAGGCTACGTGCTGCGACCGTTTGGAGAGCCAGTAGCTATTGGCTCGGCACCTGCTCCTGTGGTAACCGAGGTTGTATCTCCGCCACCTGCCCCAACTGCTCAGCGCCCACCGCAAACAAGACAAATAGAAGCTGTGCAGCAACCGGTAGCTCAAACCACCACCGTTACTACTACCACCACTGTAGCCGACGATGAGCAAATGAAATTGGACATAGGTATAGGCGATATGAAAGTGGGTATAGACGTAAAAATTATTGACGGAGGTTTCGGCTCATCTACCACGGTGCGCAGTACTGAAACTACAACAGTAACCACTACCGTATCGGAACCACAGCAAACGAGAACTGCTCCCACTGAGCGATACAGCGAACCGGTGCCGGCTGCTGAACCTACGGTAAGAGAAGTACCTACTTGCAGCCCAATGGCAGGAGGAGATTTTGCAGACGCAAAAAGAACCATCACCTCAAAATCATTTGAAGACAGCAAAATGACTACGGCAAAGCAAGTGCTTAAAAGCAGTTGCATGAGCACCGATCAAATAAAAGATGTAATGGGACTTTTCAGTTTTGAGGAAAGTAAACTTACTTTCGCAAAAGAGGCATACGACCGTTGCTCTGACAAGCAAAACTTTTGGAAACTGAACGATGCGTTTACATTTGAGTCATCTATCGACGATCTCAATAATTACATTGAAAAGCAGTAAAAAAATAACATCAATAATAACCTCCGGCAGCCTGACCTCAGGCTTGCTGGTGGTTTTTATTGCTCTTTTCGCTGCCGGATGTGGTGGTTCTAAATCTCTGTATAAAAAGGGTAATCAATTGCTGCAAGCCGGCATGTATGACGAGGCTGCTGACTACTACTACAACGCTTTAATGCGCAACCGCAACAATATAGACGCCAAGATTAGTCTTACCAATGCCGGACAGCGAGCATTGAATAGCCGACTCGACGAATTTTCCAGAGCCAGAGCAATGGAAGAACATGAAAAAGCTGTGAAAAATTTTCAAACGGCAACAGCATACAAAGATAAAGTAGCTAGAGTGGGTGTAAAGCTAAATATACCCGACTACATGGAGCAGGATTATAATGCCAGCAAAGAAATACATATCAAAAATCTTTATGATCAAGGCAATAAGCTTATGGCTGAAAAGCGGTTTGAAGAAGCCAATTCAACATTTAAGGAAATAGCCCGCTTGGATCCGAATTACAAGGACATTAAAGACCTCAAACGGATTTCAAGAAATGAACCGCTCTATATTTCAGGCTCAGCTCATTTTGATGCCGGCGAATACAGAAAGGCATATTACGAATTTGAACGGGTGTACATTGACGATCCCAAATACAAAGATGTAGCGGTACTGCGCAATGAATGTCTGAATCTAGGGAGATTTCCGGTGGCAGTGCTTCCTTTTGAAAACACATCAGGACGAAAAGACGCTGAGAAACGTGTACATGCTTTTATAATGAATGAGCTCTCCAATTTAAATGATCCTTTCATACGGATTGTGGAGCGCGACAATATGGATTTGATTTTGAAAGAACAGCGACTTAGCCTTAGTGGAATAGTAGATGAAGGGAGCGCCGCTCAGGTGGGTAACCTGCTTGGAGCAAAAGCAATTGTTGCAGGCACCCTGCTTACCTATCAGGTAATACCGGGAACTGCTCGTAATTCTTTTAAAAATGGATTTGAATCATATACCGTAAAGCTGTATAACAGCGTTGAAGACAAAAATTATTTTGAAACCCGCTATAAACCTGTAAAATACCAGGAGCACTACAACCAAAATCAGGTAACCGTATCATTTCAATACCGGGCAGTATCTCTGGAAACAGGTGAAGTGCTTTTCTCGCGAATTGTTGAGCGAAAAATGGAAAGTACGGTATACTTCGCCAGTTTTGAAGGTGAGGTCACCAATCTCTTCCCCGCAACTCAGCAGGGCACTGTTGCTGGACCGCGGGAAAAGAACCAGCTCCTTTCATTGCTCAGATCGAGCCGAGAGCTTAAGAGCACCGAAGAACTTTCAAGCGGGGCATTCACTCAAATTGCCAAGGAAGTAACGATGGATCTTACCACAAAAGTGCACAATCAATGAGAGCATTCGCCGTAGCACTGCTTTTGCTTATCGGGTTGCTGCCCGCGTGCAAAAGCAAGGAGAAAGCCGCCGAAGCCAATGTGCCACCGCCACCTGAGTGGGTATCGGCACGGCCCATATCAGGTATGTATTATATTGGTGTAGGTGTGGCTCAAAAGACCCCGGGTTCAAATTATCAGCGCACAGCACGTGACAATGCTCTCAGCGATTTGGCCGGAGAAATAAAGGTGAATGTAAATACCAATTCGCTTCTTTACACCCTAGAGCGCGACTACAAGTTTGAACAGGAATTCAGGGAAACAATTCGTGTTACTTCCAATCTGGATCTTGAAGATTACGAAGCTGTAGGCGCTTGGGAAGATGCCACAAGCTATTGGGTATACTACCGGCTCAGCAAAACTGAATTCGCCGAAAAGCAAAGACAAAAACAAGTAACTGCTCAGGAGCTCGGAATGGATTTTTTGGCAAAAGCCCAGAGCGCGGAAGCAGGCGCTCAGTTTGCATCAGCGGCTGATTTATACCTCAGGGGATTGCAGGCAATAGAAATGTATCTGGGCGAGAACAACCAGGTACAATACCAGGGCACATCAATGCTACTCGATAACGAGCTTTATGGAGGCCTGCGCGGCTTGCTGAATGATGTGCGGGTGAATATCGAAAATGACCTTGAACTGAATTATCACAACCGGTTTAAAACCACTGCTGAGGTGCGGGTTGCTTCGCCAAAAACCGATTTACCTCTTGAAGGTGTGCCGCTTATTTATGAATTTTTTGGGAGCTATGGCAGGTACAAAGGCAGCTTGGCAACCAATGCCGATGGTCGCGCCAAAATTCCTATCAACGAAGCCGACAGGGGGAAAAATTCAAACAACCTTATTGTATCGATAGATATGGACCAAATATTTCAGCCTTTTCAGAGCGATCAGTTTATGCGCCGTCTTGCTCAATCATTTCGCGGAGCCAGCAGTCAAAAACCTATTGTGAACAGGCCTCCAAGTGTGCATCTAATAGCCATAGAACAAAACCTTGGCAAGCTTCTGGTTGGCAATCCGCTTTCGGCGGCCATCATGACATCGTTGGGCCGCCGAGGCGTACAGTTTGTAAATGCCCTGGCTGAAGCAGACCTGGTAATGACAATAGATGCCAATACCCGAACCGGTGGAGAGTCGCAAGGTTTCTCTACAAGCTTGCTCAGCTTAAACATTAACCTGGTAGATAACAAAACAAAACAAAACGTGTATAAGGTAAACCGAAACGATGTGAAAGGAGTAGATTTAGATTTCGATAGAGCAGGGCTGAAAGCCTATCAAAATTACACCAAGAACATTGAATCAGAGCTGATGAGAAAACTTGTAAGCGACATGTTCTAAACTATTTAACTATTTGGCATAATTTCTGATTCTACAAACCCCGAAGACAAAACAAAGCAAAATGAAAACACCACAAATCAATCTCAAGAGCATGATCAGACCCGCTCTCATGCTCATGCTGGCCGCTGCAGTAGTTACATCCTGCAAAAAGAATAAAGAAATAACCCCGCCTGATGGAGAAGTACTCATCAATGAATACTGTGCCGGTCCTGAATTTTTTAGCAACAACGAATTCTTCCGTTCCAATGGCCTCGGTGAAAGTATGGATCAGGCAACAGCCAAGAAAAAAGCTTACAGCAATGCACGTGCTGATCTTGCTTCGGCAATCAACACAACGATAAAAGGCACCATTGACAATTACGTGAACAGCCGCGAATTCAACAACCGTGAAGAAGTTGAAGAACGCTTTGAAGGATTGACCCGCGAAGTAATTGACCAGGAACTTAACGGCACTAAGACCATTTGTCAAAAAGCGGTGAAGGTAACTTCCAATAACAACTACAAGTATTATATCGCTTTGGAATTGAGCGGGCAGGACTTGCTCAAGGCTATGAATTCAAGACTTTCATCTGATGAGCGTCTTCGTATAGACTATGACTACGAGAAGTTTAAAGAGACATTTGAAAAGGAAATGAACAACCTGAAAAAGTGATAAACTTTTACAAGAAAATAAAAGCCGTCGGAATATTCCGACGGCTTTTATTATGCTGAATATTTAGGATCATGCTTTGACTACATTTTGTTACCTCGCCCTGAGCGATGTGAACTCATTAGGGGTAGTCTGAATCGCCCCTAGACTCCTTGCGACAAAAGTCATTAAATGGACGATGCTACTACTTAACTTCTGTGCTATCAATGTTGGCAATAATTATACGGCAGGTCGCCAGCTGCAGGTTGGCTGTGAGAGGAGTGGTGGAAATGTAGGCGCAGATGGCATGTTGATGGCGAAAATTGACGAACTTATAACGGTGACTTGCAGAGCGCAGAATAAGCGGGTGGTAATTACGAAAACTGATCTGGATGGTTTTGATGAAAGGTATCAAAGCAATGTATCCGTCCGAGCAACCCATATGGCCGACTTACTCCCCCCGCTTATATTTTTCCCAGTTATTAGGTAGGAGCTGATAGAGTTCTTTGTGATTGTGGGATTGGATTCTGCCCAGTACATCTGTGAGCCACTCCAATTCA
>JBBQZU010000013.1:0-99063 GCA_038207425.1 Flavobacteriales bacterium
TCACAGCAATATCCACCTGAATTCCATCTTAGCCAAATCAAAATTTCCCCGAAAATACAGAAAATGAAGAAATTAACTCCAACCGCCCAGGTGATGGTTTGGTTTTTAATTATTGATTGTTAATTACTTACACACACACACGAAAATGCTTGGATTCCTACCGGGTGGGCGTGTGGGTGAAATTTAATATTTTGGTAATATCCAGATAGTGGATTTCGTAGCATTGGGCGCTCCAAAACCAACGAAAGGAATTAAGATTTTGTGGCATATTGGGTGTTTCAATCGTGATTTTTTGCACTTACAACAAAAAAACCTTCTGCATCCGCTTCACCGAAAAGTAAACACTGCGAGCCTTGCCTATGAATGTCTGTTCACCCGTATGAGAAGGCAGAAATTCAAATGGTGCAATATTTCATTGCGCAAAGGTCAAAACACTAAATTTGCGCCCTCAACAAAGCTACCATGCACCGAACAAATACTTGCGGCGAACTGCGCCTGAGCGATAAAGGAAAAAAAATTACACTCGCCGGTTGGGTGCAGCGCTCCCGCGATTTGGGCGGAATGACTTTTGTAGACCTGCGCGACCGATATGGTATCACACAGCTAGTATTCAATATGGAGCACGATGCGGCACTTTGCGAAGCTGCGCGAAAGCTGGGCCGTGAATTTGTAATCAAGGCTACGGGGACCGTGAATGAGCGCAGCAACAAAAATCCTAAAATGGCCACCGGCGATGTGGAAATAATGGTAGAAAAATTGGAACTCCTAAATGCCAGCAAAACACCCCCTTTCACCATAGAAGACGATACCGATGGAGGCGACGAACTGCGCATGCAATACCGCTACCTCGACCTACGCCGCCGCACCGTGCAGGACAAGCTTATACTCCGCCACAAGCTGGCTATTGCCACAAGGGCGTATATGGACAAGCTCGGATTTCTGGAAATAGAAACCCCTTACCTTATAAAATCCACCCCCGAAGGTGCACGTGACTTTGTGGTACCCAGCCGCATGAATCCGGGTGAGTTTTACGCATTGCCACAATCGCCTCAGACTTTTAAGCAATTGCTGATGGTATCGGGCTACGACCGCTACTTTCAGATAGTGCGCTGCTTTCGCGATGAAGACCTGCGCGCCGACCGGCAACCGGAGTTTACGCAGATTGACTGCGAGATGGCTTTTATAGAACAAGAAGATATTCTCAATACCTTCGAAGGGCTTACAAAACACCTTTTTAAGGAAATATTGGGCGTGACGCTACCCGACTTTCAGCGGATGGACTATGCCACAGCCATGGAAAAGTACGGCATCGATAAGCCCGACCTGCGCTTTGGCATGGAGTTTCAGGACTGCTCGGCTTTCGCCAAATGGCATGGCTTCAATGTATTCGACAGCGCCGAAGCTGTGCTTGGCATCGTGGTGCAAGGCCAAGCAGAGTATACCCGCAAGCAGATTGATGCGCTTACCGATTGGGTGAAGCGCCCGCAAATTGGTGCCAAAGGCCTGGTATACATCCGCTATCAGGGCGAAGGAATTGTTAAATCATCAGTCGATAAATTTTACTCGCCCGAAGTACTCGAAGCCTGGTGCAAGGGAGTCGGTGCTAAACCCGGCGATCTTTTGCTGGTGCTGAGCGGTACACTTGACGCTACGAGAAAACAACTCGGCGAACTCCGCCTGCACTTGGGCCGTGAGCTTGACCTTCGCAATCCCAATATATTCACGCCGCTCTGGGTAGTAGACTTTCCGCTGCTTGAATGGAACGAAGAAGCAGCACGCCACTTTGCCATGCACCATCCATTTACATCTCCAAAACCCGAAGACATACATCTGCTCGATACCGAACCGGGTAAGGTGCGCGCCAATGCATATGACCTCGTAATAAACGGAGTAGAAATAGGTGGTGGCTCAGTGCGTATTCACGACAGGGCGCTTCAATCAAAAATGTTCGATATCCTTAACTTCACCCGCGAAGAAGCCCAGACCCAGTTTGGCTTTTTGATGAATGCTTTTGAATTCGGCGCACCTCCCCATGGTGGTATCGCATTTGGTTTTGACAGACTTTGCTCCATGATGGGTGGCTCAGAAACCATACGCGACTATATCGCATTCCCGAAAAACAATTCAGGCCGCGACGTGATGATTGATGCACCTGCACCTATTCACAAAGAGCAACTCGATGAGTTGAGTCTGAGCGTAAAAACAAAGTAGTTAGAACCATCCTACTCGACCATTAGAGTTGAAGGGCTATGAAAGGTTGTGATAAACTTGCTCAGTCTATTCACGAATTGTGATAGTTTCTGTTTTGGTGCATGTTTGAATAGCACCCTTACAGCCTGTGCAAAAACAATTGGTTCCTACAGTGTATAGATTACAACCTTGAGTACAACCTTCACATTTGCAGGTTTTGGTGGTTGATATAGTTAGGTAGTCATCAATTTCCTGAAGCAATGTTGCACACTCAATAGTTTCGTCAGGCGAAGTTCCAATTAAAAACTGTGCTGTCAGACCCATTTCATCCGGTTCACTTTGAATCACTTTAAAATCGCCAAATGAAATGTTTTCTTCGTGTTCGAAGAGATCATTCCACATTCTCATTGCTATTTCTTCATTTGCGATTTCTGGTTTACCATCTGCAATTATGCGAATATTGTACTGAGTAAAAACCGAACCCGATTTGGCCAAAGTACGGGATGCTTCGGTATTCTCTGTCGCTTCGTCACTTGCACAAGCCACGAACATAAGCACGATGAAAATAAAGTTTAAAGTCTTCATGATGATGTATTTAAACGTTAAATTTCAATACAAAACAATAATAAATTTGGTTTGAAAAAAAATAATGTAACACCTACTAACAAATCAGCGGGGTAATTATTTGACGTGTTGAAAGCCGCGATATCTGAATTGAATCATCTACTACACGGCAAAAATTCTACCACACATACCTCACCGAAAGGCCGAACACTTCGCCTGTGGCGCCATCGGTTGCGGTAAAGCTTACCGATGGTTTAATATCGAGCGAAATATTGAATGGCAGCGCAGGAAAAACATATTCCACGCCGGCAATAATGTCTACACCCACATTTACAAAAAGCATTGCATCGTTTGCACTATCGGCGCTTCGGCGGTGATATCCAAGGTGCGGCCCTCCACCGAAATACCAGATAAGATCGGTTTTGCCAATAGGGTAATACCTCTCGTACAAGCCGGTAATTATGGGGCCTCCCCAGCGAAAGGTGAGTATAACTTCAATGGCGTGCTTCTCTGTTTGCATTTGCCGGAAGGTAAACCCGCTTGAAGCAGCCCAACGAGCCCCACCTGAGTTGTGGTACGGCTGAGCACTACAAAAAAAGAAGCACCCAATAAGTGCTCCTGTAAGAATGATGCGAATTGCAAATACCTTCATACTACCTGTTAAAGCGTACCCCGCAGCTCCTGCTCACGCTCTATGGCTTCGAATAGCGCTTTGAAATTGCCCTTGCCAAAACTCTGGGCTCCTTTGCGCTGAATAATTTCAAAAAACATGGTGGGTCTGTCGACTATAGGCTTGGTAAAAATCTGAAGCAAGTAGCCTTCATCGTCGCGGTCTATAAGTACTCCAAGCTCGCGCAGGGGCTCCAGGTCTTCGTCAATATGGCCCACGCGATCGAGCACCGTTTCATAGTAAATGGCAGGTACCCTTAGAAATTCTACTCCGCGGTTGCGCAGGGCAGTTACAGTTTCTATAATATTGTCCGTGGCAAGAGCAATATGTTGCACACCTGCGCCTTGGTAGAAGTCGATGTACTCTTCAATCTGCGATTTCTTTTTACCTTCGGCGGGTTCATTTATCGGGAATTTTATACGGCCGTTTCCATTGCTCATCACCTTGCTCATAAGGGCGGTGTAATCGGTACTGATGTCTTTATCATCGAATGAAATAAGTTGCGCAAACCCCATTACGCGGGCGTAGAAATCAACCCATTTGTTCATCTCACCCCAGCCTACATTGCCTACCATATGGTCAATGTACTTCAGGCCAACCGGTGCTGGATTGTAATCACTTTTCCAGGCTTTGAATCCAGGGAGAAATGCGCCGTTGTATCCACTTCGCTGCACGAAAATGTGTACGGTTTCGCCGTAGGTATAAATTCCAGAGCGCACCACAAATCCATTTGCATCCTCTTCGCGGGTGGGTTTCATAAACGATTTGGCACCGCGCGATGTGGTTTCTTCCCAGGCACGGGCAGCATCGTCAACCCAAAGGGCAATGACTTTTACCCCGTCGCCGTGCTTTACTATATGTTCATTTATTGGACTGGTTGGCGTAAGCGGTGTAGTGAGTACCAAGCGAATCTTATCTTGTTCCAACACATAACTGGCGCGGTCCTTCATGCCAGTTTCCAGGCCGGCATAAGCCAGCGGTTGAAATCCAAAAGCCGTTTGATAGTAATGTGCCGATTGCTTTGCATTGCCTACATAAAGTTCTACATAGTCGGTGCCGTTGATAGGCAAAAAGTCTTCAGCATCTGCAAATAACTTCTTAAGATTCAAGGGTTCTTCGGTGGGATTATTCATGGCAGGTAGTATTTGGCCAAAGGTACGAAAAGGGGTATAAAGATGCAGTGTTTCATCAGGACATTTCGCTCATGGATACCATTCTTATTTAGGTTTGAATACACCTCGGGGATGAAATAAATTTGCCATATGACCATTTAAAACACCCGTTTATCTGGATTTATTCTTCGCCATTTAACAACCAAGTCCATAGATCGGATGTGCGCAAATCAATAGATGCAGCACCCTTGAGGGGGGGGGTATTAAACTTTTTTACTACTTTAGTTAGCACCTACAAAAACTGCCTATGCCTGCCTCTGCCTTCAGGCCCTACTTTCGTTTAGAAACAAATATGCAACCCGATGACGCCCAGAGCGCCCTCATCACTGCACTCAAGGAGAGCAACCCGTATCGCTTTGAGAGCGCGATTGTAAAAAAGCACATCGTATTGTCTATGCACAGAAAAATCCGCAAGTTTTGGTCGCCGCAACTTGATATATCCATTGCCAGTGATGAAGCAAGTGGTGCCCAGAGAACCATCATTCGTTGCCTCCTCGGCCCGGCTTCACAAGTATGGACGCTCTTTATGTTTTTCTATGGTTTCGCGGGCTTTGCATTGCTCGTTGGCCTGATGATCGCAAGTACGCAATATACCCTTCACTATGATTTGTGGGGTTTATGGGTAGCGCTTTTCGGGATCGTTCTAGGAGCGTCAATGTTCATCGCAGCGCAGGTAGGCAAGGGCATTGCACGGTCCGAAATGCTGCTTATGAAAGAATTTGTGGAATCGGTGAAATGGTAAAAGTTTTCAACCCATAGAAATTATTACCCCGCTGTTGCATTACTTTTAGGCTCTACAGCCTATGAAAGTCACCGTCGTATGCGCTCATTATCTGCCACAGTTTGGCTACATAGAAGTGCATCTTGCAAAGGCTTTCGCCGAAGTAGGGCATGAAGTGTGCGTAGTAACGAGCAGCGCCGTTCCGGCATATCTGGTACATCTGCACCCAAAAATAAAGCCGGGCCAATTTAAAGACGGCGCCATTTGCATAACAAGGTTAAAACCTATACTCACTGTAGGTCAGATTGCCATTTCAAAAGGTGTGGCACAGGCTGTAACCAGAAATATTCCCGATCTGATTATTGTCATTGGTGCGGGCAAATATTTTCCGAAAGCGGTTTACCATCTTTCAATTCCGGTGATCACCCTCTTTGGCGACAATTCACAAAACCATATTGAAGATTCGCAAATTAACCGGCTCAAAACCCGATTGCTTTTCAAGCTGTTCAAGCTGCCTGTATATAAACTTGCCATACACAAAAGCCACAAACTGGTAGCATATACACCTGAAAGTTTTTGTGCAGCCGGACGTTTTCTAGGTCAAAAAGAAAGGGATTTTCTTGCCACCCAAAAGAATTTTATCAGTCTTGGATTTTCACAACATCAGTTCTATTTCGACAAGCAAATACGTGAAACTACAAGACGTAAATTCGGATTTAGAAATTCTGATATTGTGGTAATTACTGCCACACGTGTAGTACCGCAAAAGCAACTCGAAAGCTATATTGAGCATTTCGTACAGTGCGGTGCGCGCGTTCGCTGGCTGGTAGTGGGTGGCGACGACGGAACCTACGCGCAGTCATTTGCCGAAAAGGCACAGAAGGCACTCGGAGATGCCCGATTTACCATGGTGCCTTTCTGCAAGCGCGAAGATTTAAATGCACTACTTTGTGCCGCCGATGTGGCATTCTATTCAGTAACAGCTATAACTGTGTACGAGGCGCTGGGCGCCGGACTACCATGTATACTCCCACCCGACCGAAGCCTTAGCCATCTGATAGCCATGCCCGAACTGGCGCTTTCTTTTGAAATAGCCGATACAAGAAGCATAGCTGCTAAAGTGCAGGCTTTTTCACTCTTTGATGAAGATGGTATTCATAACCCTTCCTTTCGCGAAAAAAGAACCTTGCTCGCGAGGGAGCATTTCAGTTGGGAAGGTATTGCCGGAAGGCTGATAGAAATGGCGCGGTAAGCTGAATTCATTTCACCCGAACCGGATATCACTCCATCCAGCTTTCCCAGTACTTATCGTCGGTAAGTGCCAGCGCTTGTTTGGTAATTTTTAATGGCTTAAAAGTATCGACCATTACAGCGAGCTCGCCTGTTTCCTTCTGCCCAATGCTGCGCTCCGTCGCACCCGGGTGCGGCCCGTGGGGTATGCCTGCAGGGTGAAGTGACATATAGCCCTTCTCAATATGATTGCGGCTCATAAAGTCGCCATCTACATAATACAGCACCTCATCACTATCTATATTGCTATGGTTATAAGGCGCCGGAATAGAATCAGGATGGTAATCGTAAAGACGCGGACAAAAAGAGCAGATCACAAAATTGTGCGCTTCGAAAGTTTGGTGCACGGGTGGCGGCTGATGCACCCTTCCGGTGATGGGTTCAAAATCTTTGATATTGAAAGCGTATGGATAGTTGTACCCATCCCAGCCAACCACATCAAAGGGATGCGAGGCATATACATAGTGGTGTAGGTGGTCCTGCTTACGAATCTTCATGAGAAATTCACCTTTCTCTTCAATCGTATTCAGCACCGATGGTCGGCGAATATCACGTTCGCAAAAAGGACTGTGCTCAAGCAACTGTCCAAAGTAGTTTCGGTATCTTTTAGGGGTATATACCGGGCTGAAAGAAGTAACAATAAAAAGTCTGTTGTCACTGTCATTGAATTCCATTTGATAAATCATACCCCGTGGCAATACTAGATAGTCGCCATAGCCAAACGGTATATTGCCAAGCATGGTTTTCAGGGTACCTTCTCCTTTGTGAACGAAAATCACTTCATCAGCATCTGCATTTTTGTAGAAATAATCGGTCATTGATTTCCGCGGCGCAGCGAGTTCAATGTACACATCGCTATTCACGAGCACGGGTACGCGGCTTTCCAGATAATCATCGACAGGTGCCACCTTCATACCCTCAAACATGTACGCCTTCAGATTGAATCCTATGGCTATTTCAGGGCTCACATTCTTTACCGCACCAACAGACTTGACCATGGTAGGGCGGTGCAGATGGTACAGCAGCGACGACATGCCACTGAATCCTTCAGTGCCAAAAAGTTGCTCATAGTGTATGTTGCCGTCGGGCTTTCTGAATACGGTGTGCCGCTTGTGCGGAATTTTACCGAGTTGGTGGTAGAAAGGCATAATTTTTCAAATGGTGGGTGATTGTGCAAATATATCAATAAGGGAGCTTATTTGGCGTAAGCTTTCGCAAAACGAAAAAGCCGATGAGGCGATAAAGCAATTGTGTAATTTCGCGATCGTATTCAATCAAAATACACCTACATGTCAGAACATATTCTTGTAATTGGAGCTGCTGGTCAGATTGGCACCGAGCTCGTGGAAGCCTTGCGCAAAAACCATGGAATCGATAGAGTTATAGCATCAGACATACACAGTAAACCGTCAGGTGTGCTGGCCAATGGCATTTATGAGCAGGTAGATGTGCTCAATAAAGAACAGCTTTTTCGGGTGGTAAGTCGTTATAAAACCAGTGAAGTGTACCACCTTGCAGCGCTGCTTTCGGCTACAGCCGAGCAAAATCCAGGTTTCGGGTGGGAATTAAATATGAACGGTTTGTCGAACGTACTCGACCTGGCGCGCGAAGGCCATATAAAGCGAATATTCTGGCCAAGCTCCATAGCGGTATTCGGACCAAATACCCCAAAAATCATGACCCCGCAGCGCACGGTAATGGAGCCTACCACAGTGTACGGCATAACCAAAGTAGCCGGTGAAAGTTGGTGCGAATATTATCACAACCGTTATGGCACTGATATACGCAGCGTGCGCTTTCCAGGAGTGATAGGGTACAAAAGCGCTCCCGGTGGAGGCACTACCGATTATGCGGTGCATATATTTCACGAAGCGCTCAAATCGGGACACTACGATTGCTTTCTGAGCAATGACGCTGAGCTCCCTATGATGTATATGCCCGATGCTGTAAAGGCTGTACTCGAAATTATGGCTGCCCCAACTGAGAAAATAAAAGTGCGAACGAGCTATAATATTGCCGGCTGCTCATTCACACCGGCAGTGCTTGCCGACAGAATCAAGCAGCGCATGCCCCAGTTTACCATTGGCTACAAACCTGATTTTCGCAACGCTATTGCCCATAGCTGGCCATCAAGTCTCGACGATACCATGGCTCGCAATGACTGGGGTTGGAAGCCTGAATACGACATCGACAATATCGTAGACGATATGCTGCTTCACTTGCGTGAAATGGTGGCCTGAAAATCAGAAACTTTTGCCGGCAGGCTGCGTAATGAAAATCGGAACAATTAAGATTTTTTGAGACCCGCTTCGCTTCTTTTCTCCTTTCTTTTACTCGCAATCAGCTCTTTCGATGGCATTGCTCAGGCAGCAAAAGCCGAGAGCGACACATTGAATATTCTCGATTTTCAAGGTCAGAGACAAGGCTATTGGAAGCTTGCAGGCGATATGACAGGTGAAGCAGGCTACAAAAAAAACCAACTCGTTGAAGAGGGAATTTACATCGACAATAAGCGCGAAGGGATTTGGAAAAAGTACTACCCTGCAGGAAATTTAAAAAGCGAAATAAATTACCAGAACAACCATCCCAAAGGATTCTATAGAATTTATTACCGCAACGGAAAAACCGAAGAAGAAGGTAATTGGATGACCAACAAGAATACGGGCAGTTTTCTCCGCTTTCACGAAAACGGCAACCCTGCGCAGGAATTTAAATTTAACGACAAAGGAAATCGCAATGGTCTGCAAAAGTATTACCATGAAAACGGCAACGTTCATATGACGGTAGAAGTGGAAGACGGAGTAGCCCACGGTATTCAAAAAACGTACTATCAAGATCGCAACCTTATGGAAGAAATGCGCCTGAATAATGGAAATGTAGAAGTTGGGAGCAAAAGAATTTATTCATCAAAATCACCTTCAAACGCAGCAATTAAAACACCTGCACTTCCGGTACATGAAACGAAACCCGCAGCGCTGGATCGACCAAATATTGGCGAATTCAAATTCAACGGCTTCAATGCACTGTACAATAAAGACCTGCAAATAACACAGGTAGGTGAATTTAAAGATGGTAGGCTGTACAATGGCAAATGGCACAAGTATGACGAAAATGGCTTGCTGAAAAAAGTAGAAGTGTACCGCAATGGCAGGTTTATAGGCTATGCAGAAATTGAAGAATCTAACTAAATCATAAAATTGACTAACAAAGCAGGTAAATAGTACTTTTGGCTGCTACCAATCCTACCCTCTTTTCCATATGGAAAACACAGTAAAAATATTCAATACCCTTACCCGCGAGAAAGTACTCTTCAAACCGATAAACCCGCCCCATGTGGGTTTGTACGTTTGCGGCCCAACCGTATACAGCGATGTGCATCTGGGTAATGTTCGTTCCTTTCTCACTTTTGATATTGTACACCGCTACCTCACCTTCGTGGGATATAAAGTGCGCTACGTGCGCAACATCACCGATGTAGGCCACCTGGTAGACGATGCTGATGAGGGAGAAGATAAAATTGCCAAAAAAGCCAGGCTCGAAGCGCTTGAGCCAATGGAAATAGTGCAGAAATACACCGTAGGATTCCATGACGTGATGCGCATTTTCAACATTTTGCCCCCGAGCATAGAGCCCACTGCCTCGGGCCATATCATAGAGCAGATTGAAATGATAAAGCGCATTATCGCTCATGGCTACGCCTATGAAGTAGATGGTTCAGTGTATTTCGATGTGCGGAAATTTGCCGAAAAACACGATTACGGAAAGCTATCAGGACGCAATATTGATGAACTCATTTCGAATACACGCACCCTTGAAGGCCAGGATCAAAAACGCGACTCACTCGATTTTGCAATCTGGAAAAAAGCTGAGAAAGGCCATATCATGTATTGGCCATCGCCCTGGGGCGAAGGATTTCCCGGCTGGCACTTGGAGTGCTCGGCTATGAGCACCAAATACCTGGGCGAAGAATTTGACATACACGGTGGTGGCATGGATCTGAAGTTTCCGCACCACGAGTGCGAGATTGCACAGAATGTAGGCTCGTGCGGAAAGGCAGGGCCCCGCATCTGGATGCACGGTAATATGCTCACCGTAAATGGTCGGAAAATGGCTAAAAGCGAAGGCAATGGTTTTACACCTGATGAGTTGATTACCGGCAACCATAAACTCCTAGAACAGGGCTATTCTCCAATGACAGTGCGGTTTTTTATGCTTCAGTGCCATTACTCAAGCACGCTTGATTTCAGCAATCAAGCGCTGCGCGCCGCTGAGAAAGGGCATCAGCGTATGATGGATGCATTGAAAACAATCGATTGCATCTCCTCGTCAACTGCAGGTACTGTAGACGTGATTGCTTTGCGCAAGGAATGTGCGGATGCTATGAACGATGACTTCAATACTCCCATTCTCATATCAAAATTATTTGAAGGAGTGAAGATGGTAAACCTTATCAAAGCAGGCACTGAAAAAGCTACTGCTGAAGATATCGCAGCGCTAAAAGAACTTTTCAGCAATTACGTTTACGACGTGCTGGGCTTCTTCAGTGATGATACCGCAAGCGCCAGCAACGATCACGTTGCACCAGGCCTTATGGAACTTGTGTTGAAACTCAGGAAGGCAGCCAAGCTGAATAAAGATTTCTCTACCGCCGATCAGATACGCGACGAGCTTATTAAAATCGGCATCACAATTAAGGACACGCCCGCCGGCACTGAATACAATATCGAGTAGCGCGTACCCTGTGAAGTGGTGGCTCAAAGCAGCAATCAATTCATATTATCTTGGTCTGTGTGGTTTCACGGGTCGGTGAATTGGGGTTATCTTCACCCCCTCAATTACTTGATTATAGCATGAGCAATCCCAGACCTTTACTGTATCTCATTGATGCATACGCCATCATTTACCGGTCATATTACGCCTTTATTCGCAGCCCCAGGGTAAATTCAAAAGGGCTTAATACCTCGGCCATGTTTGGTTTCACCAATACCCTGCTCGATGTAATAAACAATAGCAAACCCACCCACCTTGCTGTTGCATTTGATGTATCAGGCCCGGTATTTCGCAACAATGATTTTGAAGCCTATAAGGCAAACCGCGAAGAAACACCCGACGACATAAAACTTTCAATACCCTTTATCAGGCAGATTGTGGAGGCATTTAATATCCCCATCCTCGAATATGAAGGTTACGAGGCCGATGATGTAATTGGCACCATTGCAAAGACGGCCGAGAAAAACGGCTTTGATGTATACATGGTTACCCCCGACAAAGATTTCGGGCAGTTGGTAACTGACCATATAAAAATATTCAGACCGGGAAGGCAGGGCAATGAACATGAAATATTGGGCATCAAAGAAGTTTGCGAAAAATTTGAAATAAAGCGCCCTGATCAGGTAATCGACATACTCGGTCTATGGGGCGATGCAGTTGATAATATTCCCGGTATTCCCGGCATCGGCGAGAAAACTGCCAAGAAACTCCTCGCAGATTTCGATACGGTAGAAGGTGTAATTGCCAATGCTGACAAGCTGAAGGGCAAAATGAAGGAGAACGTGATCGCATTTGCCGACCAGGCTCTGTTGTCAAAAAAACTCGCCACGATCATCACCGATGTACCTGTAGTTTTTGACCCAAAAGCCCTCGAGCTTGAGCCACCTAATAAAGAGTCACTGCGAGCACTCTTTGGAGTGCTTGAATTCAGAACCCTCGCCGAACGCTTACTCGGTGAACGCATAAGTACACCAACACGAACTACAAATGGACAAATGGATCTTTTTGCCACAGGCGATGAACAACCACAAAGTAGTGGGAAGGCTGCCCAGGAAAACATTACTGAATTATCACCGCATGCGCTGAATGTAACTCAGTACAGTCCTGAAGACACAGACTATAAGCTTATTGAAACGAGGGACAAGCGCAACACCTTTGTGAAAGAACTATTGAAACAAAAGATAGTTTGCTTCGATACTGAGACCACCTCAGTTGACGCCAACAATGCTGACCTGGTAGGTATGTCGTTTTCCTGGAAAGAAAAACAGGCATTTTACATACCCTTTCCCGAAAATGAAAATGCTGTAAAATTCATACTTGACGATTTCCGACCATTTTTTGAGAATCAAAACATTCTGAAAGTAGGCCACAATCTGAAGTACGACATTACAGTGCTGCACTGGTATGGTATACAAGTGGCCAACCCCATGTACGATACCATGTTGGCGCACTACCTGCTACAACCCGATATGAGGCACGGTATGGACGAACTGTCAGAAACATACCTTGGGTACAGACCTATTTCGATAACCAGCCTTATCGGCAAAAAAGGCAAGGACCAAAGAAGTATGCGCGATGTGCCGGTAGATGAAGTATTGCCCTACGCCTGTGAAGATGCCGACATCACCCTGAGATTATACCATCTTTTCAGCAAGCAGGTTCAAAAACAGGATGGACTTGAAAAACTGCTCAAGGAGGTGGAAATGCCTCTGTTGCCTGTGCTGGCCGATATGGAAGCTACGGGTATAAAGATTGATCTTGAAGCGCTGAAAAAAATATCAGAAGGTTTGGATGAAGACACCAAACAGCTTGAATCAGCAATTTATGCCCTTGCGGGAAAAAAATTCAATATTTCCAGTCCCAAGCAGCTTGGAGTAATTCTCTTCGAAGATCTCAAAATAGCAGATAAGGCCAAAAAAACCAAGACCGGGCAGTATGCTACAAACGAAGAAACCCTTCAAAAACACGCAGAAGATCACCCCATCATAAACCTGCTTCTCGACTACCGCGAAGTGGTAAAACTGAAAAGCACCTACGTGGATGCCCTCCCCGGCCTGCTAAACCCACGCGATGGCCGCATACACACCACATATATGCAAGCTGTAGCTGCAACAGGAAGGCTGAGCTCCCAAAATCCCAACCTGCAAAATATTCCGGTACGAACAGCTCGCGGCAAGGAAATCCGCAAGGCTTTCATCCCATCAGATAAAGACCATATAATTTTCGCGGCCGACTACTCACAAATTGAGCTTAGACTCATAGCCGAACTCAGCGGCGACGAAGGAATGATGGCTGCATTTATTGGTGGTGAAGACATTCACGCTGCCACGGCAGCAAAAGTTTTTGACGTTCCTTCAGAAGAAGTATCCCGCGAAATGCGCAACAAGGCCAAAACGGTGAACTTCGGAATCATCTACGGAATTTCTGCTTTTGGTCTATCGCAGCGCATCGGAATTTCCCGCAGCGAGGCAGCGGAATTGATCAATAATTACTTCGCGAAATATCCCGGTATAAAACAATACATGGACAATAGCATATCATTTGCACGTAAACATGGTTTCGTAGAAACAATTATGAAACGAAGGCGCTACCTAAAAGACATAAACGCCGGCAACCCTACAGTACGCGGATTTGCCGAGCGCAATGCCATCAACGCTCCGATACAAGGATCGGCTGCCGACATGATTAAGATAGCCATGATAAGGATTCACCACGCTATGAAACAGCAAGGCTTTAAATCTAAAATGATGCTGCAAGTACACGATGAGTTGGTATTTGATGCGCTGAGGAGCGAGATAGATAAACTATCCAATCTCGTTATAAATGAAATGAAAAATGCCATACCGCACCTTAAGGTGCCAATAAAAGTGGATATGGATACCGGTGAAAACTGGCTTGAAGCCCATTAACAGCGGCATTTCAGGTGAAACCTTTGCCGCAGTATGCAGTAAAATCACATCAACAAATCAGTGTTAATTGATATAAGCCTGCAGGTTCGCAAGCCATCATTTAGCAGTTAGATTTGTTGAGACCCTTATCTCTTATGAAAAAAATTAGAAACACCATTTTCTACATGTCGTTGCTATTATCAGCTTCATACCTGGCTTCCTGCGGCGACAGTACACCATCGAATACTGACATCACCGACTCTCAACTCAACGAAGGTGATTCTGCACTTGGCGAATACGGCGACAAGGTGAAGGATATATTTCACGCTATGCCATCGCCTATGGAAATGGCTTCGATGCTGAAAAAACTCGGTGCTCAATACGATGCCAAAATACTCAATGAAGTGAAGAACGTGAATGTGTATACCACATCGCGAAGTCAGGCACTTAACCTCGGTATTTATGGAGCTGACTTGAGTTATGCAAGTGTTTTTAATCAAAATCAGGAATCGATTATTTACTTGTCTTGCGTGAAAAAACTTGCCGATAATCTGGGAGTTACCCAAGCTTTCAATGACGATACTATAGAGCGTATAGAAGCGAATATTGACAACCGTGACTCCCTGCTCACCATTGTGGCAGAAACATTTTATGAACTTGACTCTTACTTAAAAGAAAACGGAAGGGAGCATATTTCGGCTATGGTTATTGCTGCGGGTTGGATTGAAGGTCTTTACATTTCCACTTCCATTGGTGGTGCAAATCAAAGTCCGAGTGAAGAGTTGATGCAAAGAATAGGCGAGCAAAAACTATCATTGGTTAATTTGAAGACACTTGTAGATGCATATAATTCAGAAGGACAGCTCGATGAAATCGCCAATGATATACAGGCGATAGAAAAGGCATTTGAAGGGGTAACGGTAGTTCAGGGAGCAACGGGTGTTGCAACAGATCAGGATGGCAATACGGTTATTGGTTCTCCTACTACGGTTACAATAAGCAATGATGCCTTTCAGAATATAAAGAAAATCGTTTCTGAAATTCGCCTTCGATACATCAGTTAAAAACTCATCCCCTCCAAAAAATGAAACTTACTACAATTATAGCTTCACTTCTACTGATTATTTCAGCGAATGCTGCCATAGGCCAATGCCGCACTTTCGTAAAAAACAATTGCAGCACTGAAATGGAAGGCTATGTGCCTGGCGAAAGCTTCAATGCAGCCAAGCTTATGCCCGGCGATCAGGCCGAGCTGCTGATGACACTTTACAGCGGACAGGATTACCGTATTCTAGTGTGCAACCAACAGAATATACCTGCTGTAGAATTTCAGGTGCTGGATGCGGAGCAAAACATACTTTTCAACAACGTTGATAAGGAAATGGTAAATCACTTTGATTTCAGGGTGGCAGGTACACAAAACCTTACTGTGAAAATAAAAGTACCTAGCAAGAAGAATCTTTCCGGCATCACCCCTCAGGGCTGCGTAGCTATCATGCTGGGCACCAAACTTCCTTAATTAGAGTCGCGGCTATTTACTGCTTTATCAACTTGCGTGTAATTGCTGCAGCATTACCAGTTTGAAGGCTCGCAATATATACACCTGCATCGAGTTTCTCTATGCCGTGCTGCATCACATGCTCACCTGCCGGCAGCGCGCCGAGCTTAACCTGGTCAACCATCCTGCCAGCCAAATCGAAGATGGAAATTACAGCCTGATCAGTGCTTCTAACCGTCGAAAATGAAATGTTTATCACTTCTGAAGTTGGGTTGGGAAATAAGTTAAGAACGCCAGATACAGCCTGCTGATCTTCAGTCAATCCGGTAATAAAAGTTGACGCGGTAAGATTGATATCATCAATATAAATATTGTTACCGTTATTACTTTCAAAATCAAAGCGTACCCGAAATTCAGGATTGAGGAATACAGAGACGATATTTGCAATAGCAGCTTCCTGCCATTGATCAGTTGATAGCGGCACGAACTCAGCGTTGAGCGCACCATCCACTGTAGCAAGGTTCTGGCCCTGAATCGTTTTTCGCAAACTCCACAGTTCGCCACAATTTCTGGATACCCACACCCTCAATCTGTCATTGCTGCCCCCACTACGGGGTCTGTAAGCATATTTAAATGAGAGTACAGCGTTGCCATCTACCTCACTGAGATCAAAAGTTTGACTATGCATGGTAGTGATAGAGTATCCGTTATTCAAAAAGCCGCGAACCCTCGCAGACTGTCCACCACTGTGCGAAGCGGCGCTGGTTACTTCCCAATTAGAACCGGTAGATGGCTGCACATACCAAACATCACTTTCGGTTCCGGCAAAGTTGGAAAAAGATTCAAATCCTTCTGAGAAGGGAATCGATGAAAATCCTTGGCCAAGAACCCGTACATAGTGCGTTTTCACTACCGACGCTCCATTTACACCATCACTGGCCAAAAGGCTTACGCTGTATAAGCCGGCCTCCTGATAAGTAACAGCGGGATTTTCAGCATTGGAAACCGAAGGCGTACCACCTTCAAAAATCCAGGTGCGGTTTAAGATAGCGTTATATGATAAATCAGTAAAGTTGATTGATTCGCCGGCGCATATAGAGCGCTTATCGCCAAAGAAATCGGCATTACAAAGTACTGGCTCTTCCAGCACACCTGTTACAATTAGGTTCTGCTCTTGCCAAAGGCTTGAACGCGAAGCTACGGTGCTGTTAAGCGATGCAAGCATGCGCTGCTTTTGCCCTTCGGTAAACATTTTGCAGCAGTAAGAGTATTCCATGAAATTCTCGACATTATCAAGCGATCCGCAGCTTTGTCCATTGATATTGCAAACAGTCCATCCTACAGTATTCGGAGTATCGGCCACGCCGTCGTCCACATCGCAATTGCTCGAAACACTTGGTTCGTTAGTGCTACCCCATGGGTGGGCTAGGTTTATCCAATGGCCTACTTCGTGCGTAAGCACATGCGACCTCGTAACGGAAGAAGTGCCATTAGAACCGACATAATCAGAACGTACTACAATTCCATCATTGGTTTGCCCAAATGAGCCTGCCAAGGTACTTGGATAGTAGGTATAGCCCGCAGCACCAATTTCAATAGTCGCACAAACCCACACGTTCATATACCGTGCTCTGTTCCAAATGGGCGATATAGCTTTTAAATTTTCGCCGCCCTGAGTAGTAAGCGGATTTAGTGTGCGAATAATTCCGTTGGTGCAGTTACCTTGAGGGTCGCGTTGCGCCAGTCTGAACTCTACACCCACATTGCCGATGATGCTTTGAAAGGCACTGTTAGCAGAATTTACTCCGATATTCGATGCAGAGAAATCTTCGTTCATCACGCGAATACAGTCTTTTACCTGTGCATCAGAAATGTTCTCAATACCATTATTATGAATGATGTGGAAAACCACCGGAATAATATACGGGTCTCCTTCTCTATCGGAATCGCTAAATTCTTTGGTGAATTCTTCTAAGGAACGGGCAAAGTTTTCGGCTTCAATTCTCGCTTCAGGATGGGCTGCGAAATAAGCATCTTGCATCAGATTGGTATGGCATTTTACAAGGAGTAAATTGCCATTCTCGTCTCTTTCCTGTGCCGTGGCAGTGATGGAAATCAATACCAGGATACCCGTGGTTAAAATACGATTCATAAAACTAAAAAATTGAAGATTCCTAAATTAAGGATTGATGACAAGCTTTCGCACCACTACTCCACCTTTGGCTTGAATGCGCAAAAGATACACACCACCTTTGAGATGCACAAGGTTTAACTGCTCCAAATATTCACCTGATGACATCATTCCGCTAAAAACTTCAGCTACTTGCCTGCCTGAAATATCTAGGACATCAATAGCCACAAGTGCAGACTCATCAAGGCCAAAAGATACTGACGCAATACCTGTGGAAGGGTTTGGAAATACATTTAATCCACTCATTGATGGAATTTCACTTACACTCACAGTGGCTGGATCAAAAATATTAATGTCGTCAATATAAAGGTTATTACCTCTATAGCTTAAAAACTCAAACCGCACTCTGAACTCCGGATTTAGGAATACCGAAACGATATTTGAAATTTCAACTTCGGCCCAATCATTTTGTGAAGCGGGCGTAAACTGCCCTGTTACGTTATTTGAAACTGTTGGTAAGTCAGCCATATTGATAGTGCGGCGAAGGCTCCAAAGCTCTCCACAATTGCGGCTTATCCATATTCGCAATCTGTCGGCACTCTGAGTAGTACGGCGTGCATGGGCATACTTGAACCGGAGCACAGCATTGTCCGATATACCGCTCAGATCGTATGTAGGCCCATCAAGAATTTCTATTTCATTATCAGTATTGTCACGTCCACGAACATATACTGACTTGCTGCCGGTGTAGCCCGCAGTAGTTGAGAGCACCCACTTTACAGTACCAGTTTGATTTTCTACAAACCAATTTTCATCATTCGGATCAAGTGACGTAAAGTTTTCAAATGTTTCAAAATATGGGAGCGAATTTTCTCCGGGATTGAGTACAGTAACATATTGCTGTTTGGTTACAGGCAAGGAGCCAGAACCATTCGAAACGGTAAGCGACACATTGTGAAGACCGGGTGAATTATAGGTAATCGTAGGTGCTGGCTGGGTTGATGTTGATGGGGTTCCACCGGGAAATGACCATGAATAATTGGTTACTCCATTAAATGACAAGTCGCTGAAAGTTAGCGTTTGGCCTATACAGATTACCGGTGAACTTGTAGCTTCAAAATTAGCAACACATATTACTTCAGGCTGATTAACACCGGTGAAAGTAAGGTTTGATTCGGTGTGCAATTGATTTCGCTGCGCGATTGGCGACATCAGGGCCGCACGCATTCTTGTGCTCTGGCCTGTAGTAAACATCTTTGAGCAAAAGGAATAATCCATAAAATTCTCAGTGTTGTCGAGGCTGCCGCAACTAGTTCCATTGAGATTACAACTTTGCCATCCAACGGTATTTGGAGTATCGGCTACGCCATCATCCATATTGCAGTTTGAGGCAAGTCCCGGAGTATTTGAAGTGCCCCAGGTATGCTCCAGATTGCACCAATGACCAACTTCATGTGCGAGGGTGAATGAATTGGTAGTATTTGAAGTGCCAATACTACCAACCACGTTGTGCTGGGTTACTATGCCGTCGATGGTTGCTCCAAATGGGCCATTCACATCAGAAGGTATAAAAGTGTAGGCAAGCGTATTTCCTTCAATGGTATTGCAAACCCAAATATTCAAGTAGCGCTGACGAGGCCATATTGGCGAGATGGTTTTCAGATTTTCTCCTCCATCAAAAGTGGCCTGGCTGTACGTTCTGACAATACCGTTGGTGCAATTGCCATTCGGATCTTTACGCGCAAGCCTGAACTCGAAGCCTACGTTGGCAATGATGCTCTGAAACTGACTTACCACATTCTGAATACCGGGGGTATTGGCGCTGTAATTTTCGTTGAGTACTTCGATCGCATTTTCAATTTGCGCATTGGAAATATTCTCAACACCATTGGCATGTATGATGTGGAACACAACGGGAATTACGAATACATTTCCTCGTTGTTCGGTTGTTTCAACAAAATCCCTGGTAAAGTTTTCAAGTTCGTAAGCAGCTTGTTCGGCTGCTGCTTTCTCTTCCGGGTGCAATTGAAAGAACGCTTCTGTAAAGTAATTTTTACCACAGTTGAAGTGGTCGTGTTCAGAAGAGTTTTGAGCGGAAACTAGGAGTGAAGACGCAACGAAAATTGCGGCTATGAAAGTGTTAAATAATGGCTTCATTAAATCTTGCTTTAGGTCAATGCAGTTTGCGAAAGTACGGTATTATCTTAAAAATATTGCCGAATATCAAACAAATCTCGTGTGCAGATAATACAATCTGTTGCAAAAACCCCCCCACTCACAGCATTTTGCGAAAGCTTAACCTTGTAATGCTAAGAAGTTATTTAAGTGCCTGTTCGAGGTCTTCAAGCAGGTCATCAACATCTTCAATACCTACGCTAAGCCGCACCAACGAATCCACTACGCCTGATTTTCTTCGCTCTTCAACGGGTATAGATGCATGGGTCATGGTTGCAGGATGACCTATAAGTGACTCCACACCTCCGAGCGACTCTGCAAGGCTGAATAGCTTGCATTTAGCCACCATAGCATGAGCAGCCTGCATCGTATCAGTTTTTAAAGTAAACGATACCATACCAGTATATCCGCGCATTTGCTTTTTTGCTACAGCATGGCCGGGATGGCTTTCAAGGCCCGGGTAGTAAACTTGTGATATGGCTTTATGACCTTCAATCCATTTGGCTACACGCATACCATTCTCACAATGTCGCTCCATGCGCACATGAAGCGTTTTTGCTCCGCGAAGCACCAAAAAGCTGTCCTGCGGACCGCATATTGCACCCGAAGAATTTTGAATACGGTACATCTCTGCGGCAATGGCATCATCGCTTGTAGCAAGCGCCCCCATTACCACATCACTGTGACCTCCGAGATATTTGGTTACTGAATGCATCACCACCTGAGCCCCCAAATCAATGGGATTCTGTAAGTAGGGCGAAGCGAAAGTATTGTCAACCGCGAGCATGGCACCAGCATTGCGTGCAACCTGCGCAACCGCAGCGATATCAATAATATTCATCATCGGGTTTGTTGGGGTTTCCACCCAAATGAGTTTGGTTTTGGGTGACACCAGCGCTTCTACCATGCTTACATCCTGCATGGGGGTGTAGAAGAATTTAATTCCGTATTTCGCAAAAATGGTATTAAAGAGACGGTATGATCCTCCATATAAATCATTCGTTGAGATTACCTCATCACCCGGTGAAAGCATTTTAAGCAACGTATCCATTGCGGCAAGGCCGCTGGCAAAACAGGCGCCATACTTCGCATTTTCCATAGCCGCGATATTGGCTTCAAGAGCCGAACGGGTTGGGTTTTGAGTTCGCGAGTATTCGTAGCCCTTGTGAACGCCAACTGCTTCCTGCACATAAGTTGAAGTCTGGTATATAGGCGTCATGATGGCTCCTGTAGCAGGATCAGGAGATACTCCGGCATGTATAGCTTTGGTGGCAAATTTCATGGAAAGTGGTTTTGAAGGCGCAAATGTAACACAATCAGACTTGCTTCATCTTATCAGCTTTCTTCTCTTTGCGGCTGGTTGCTTTTATCCACCTCGGAAGGATGATAGCCCCTGCAAAGAGATAAGGATAGTAGGTAATCAGGCGCCAGATCAGGGCCAGAGCACCAACTAAACCAAGGGGTATAAACTCCTTGAGAAAACCCGAAAATGCAAACTCAGCTATACCTGAACCTCCTGGTGTAGGGCTTATAAGCATGATGACCCACATAACAAGTTGCCGCGCGTATACCAGCATATGATCCCCAAAATTCTGCACTATGGGATTGGTGGGGTTCGCGAAAGCGAGAATTAAAAAATTAACTACCCAATACCGTGCGGTCCACGATACAAAAGTAGATGCAGAAGCCTTGAACCACCACAGGCGATTTTTGCCTTTAAGCTCAATGCTTGCTGTAATAATATCATCGCCCACTTCAATAATCTGGTAGCGCCACCTTCGTAATACTGGCAGTCTGAAAACATTGAGTAAGATATATTTAAGGCTGCGTGGCATGATGAATATGCCCAGTAGAATAGCAACAGTCATTGCGAATATAAATGCATAACCTATCCAAAAAATACCCTGCGTACCAAAGGTGAAGCCAAATGCGCTTTTCTGAAGATTCACAGGAAAAAGATCAGCGGTGCCCACAGCAATCAGCACCACGGCGACCATCGTAATATAAAAAAGTTCATCAAGCAATGCCGAGACCATAACAATGGCAGTGCTCTTTCCTAATTTAATGCGTTCGCGATTGATTATAAACATGGCTACTCCGCTACCACCAACCACGCTTGGCGTAAGGGCTGATGCAAACTCCCAAAGCATAATAACCCTGAAGCTTCTTCGCCAGCTTAGCTCATAATCAGTAAGAACCCTAATGCGGTACATATAAGCCAGATCTCGGGCTACCACCGCAAGCAGAGCCATAAAAAACCAAAAACTGCTATACCAAGTCCAGTGAATATCACCGAGGGTATCCTGGTAGGTGCGCAATCGGTAGCTGCCACGGCAATCATCAACCTTCCTAAATTGGGCCCTATCACCAAAGTTCGGAATACCTTCTCCATGATTTCCAATCCACTCATATTCGCCACAAACATCACCTGCAACTTCTTCAAACCGCGTGTCGCCAAGATTAAAATACAGTAAAAGAAAAGCACCTGTAAGCCCGAGCAATACAGGTATCATGATACGCTTAGGATTGAGTTTCCTTAATATGTCAGCTTCTTTAATCTTCAAACTGCTATTTTCACGCCTCCAATAAGGTCTTTAAAACATATTGAACAGCTTTCGCCAAAAATAATCGAAACCTTTGAAGCCATGAATAAATTCTACTACCTCGAAACTTGCGACACATGCAAGAAAATTATGGAGACTTTAAATTTGAAAAATTTCGAAAAACGCGAAATAAAATCAGCACCTCTTTCGGCAGAAGAAGCGGATACCCTTGCCGATAAAGCCGGCAGTTATGAAGCGATATTCAGCAAAAGAGCGCGCATGTTTCGGGAACAGGGGCTCCATGAACGCAACCTATCTGAGCAAGACTACCGAGAATATTTGCTTACAGACTATACCTTTCTGAAACGCCCTGTTCTGGAAACAGGCAGCCTTGTACTGGCAGGAAATTCAAAATCAGTAGTTGATGCGATGAAGCGCCTGGCCTGATATCGCACAGGTTGCTTACTTTAGCGCCCTGATAAAACATCTATGTTGGAGTCAATGACTGGTTTCGGCAAGGCTACAGCGAGCTTTGGCGACAAAAAAATAACCGCTGAAATAAAATCGCTCAACAGCAAGCAATTCGACCTTTCGGTAAAAACCCCTACTCTATACAGAGAAAAGGAATTTCTTATTCGCAATATTCTTTCAGAAATTCTCGGCCGGGGCAAGGTTGATTTCGCAATATATACAGAGAGCTCCGAAGGCGAAAAACGCGCCGTAATCAACGAAGCCCTTGCGCTGGGTTATTTGCGCGACCTCAGCAAAATTGCAATTGAAGCAGGCATACAAACCGGCGACGGGTTGCTTAGTACTGTGCTGAATCTGCCCGATGTAATACAAACAGAACGCCCTGAACTGAATGAAACAGAATGGGAGTGCGCAGAAAAAGCAGTGCGCGATGCAGCCGAATCGCTAATGGCTTTCAGGCGCGATGAGGGAACACGATTGGCAGAAGATATTTCACAAAGAATAAAACTCATAGAAAAGCTCAGGCTAGAAGTAGAAACACACCTCGAAGAAAGGCTCAGTCAGGTGCGCACACGAATTGAGAAAAACATTGCCGAGCTGCTTACTGAAGAGCAAACAGATAAAAACCGCATGGAGCAGGAAATCATCTATTATCTTGAGAAGCTTGACATCACTGAAGAGCATACCCGCTTGAAGGGTCATTGCGATTATTTTCTAGAAACGATGAATGCCGCAGAAGCATCAGGAAAAAAGCTTGGATTCATCTCACAGGAAATAGGCAGAGAGATAAATACTATGGGCTCTAAGGCCAACCATGTTGGCATACAAAAGCTCGTGGTGCAGATGAAAGATGAGCTTGAAAAAATCAAGGAGCAATTACTCAATATAAACTGATGGAAGGCAGGAGCATCATTGTGTCTGCTCCTTCCGGGGCAGGGAAAACCACAATAGTAAAGCACTTGTTGCGCAGAATACCACAGCTTGCCTTCTCCGTGTCGGCAACTTCGCGCCCAGCCCGACCTGATGAAAAACACGGCAAGGACTATTATTTTCTCACCGAAGAAGTGTTCAGACAACGCATAGATGCAGGCGATTTTCTTGAATGGGAAGAAGTATATCCGGGGCGCTTTTACGGCACACTCTTCAGCGAGCTGCAACAAATTTGGAAGGATGGTAAATCAGTGATTTTCGATCTTGACGTGATCGGTGGCTGTTACCTCAAAGAGCATTTTGGCGAAAAGGCACTTGCAATTTTTGTACAACCTCCAAGCATAGAAGAACTCGCAAGCAGGCTTTACCAGCGCTTTACTGAAACACCGGAAACACTCAGACAGCGCACTGAAAAAGCCAGATATGAAATTACCTTTGCCGAAAGGTTTGATGTGGTGATAGTAAATGATGAGTTGGAAAAAGCTTGCGCCGCAGCAGAGACGCACGTAAAACAATTTCTGGGAGTATGAAAAAAGTGGGATTGTTTTTTGGAACATACAATCCTGTGCACGTGGGCCATCTCATTATTGCAAACCACATGGTGCACTACACTGAACTGGATGAAGTGTGGTTGATAGTTTCTCCACAAAACCCCTTTAAGGAAAAATCAGGGCTTTTGGCCGATTACCACAGGCTAGCTGTGGCAAGAATCGCCGTTGAAGACAATCCGAAACTCCGCGTAAGCGATGTGGAATTCGGACTTCCGCAGCCGTCGTATACGATACACACACTCGCTCATTTCTCAGAAGCAAATCCGGATATTGACTTTGCTTTAATCATGGGCGAAGACAATCTGCGCACTTTGCACAAGTGGAAGAACTATGAAGTAATACTGGAACACCACAAGATATATGTGTATCCAAGAGCACTTACTGGGCAGGAGCGTGATGATTTGAAAAGCCACCGAATGCCATCATCCACTTCCAATCATCCCAATATTATTAAGGTTGACGCTCCGGTTATGAAGCTATCGGCAAGTTTTGTGCGAAAGGCAATCAAAGACCGTAAGGATGTGCGATACCTGCTCACAGAGCCGGTGTACAGGTACGTTGATGAAATGAATTTCTACAAATAATCCGTTCAGCATTCCCTTCCGGGAAATAAATTTGACGGCTAAAATCCCTGCACACGGATAAAGTCAGAAATTTTTAATTCTGTATATCAAGTTTATACACTTGAAATGGCCACAGAATGATCATTAAATTTCTATTTGGCACAGCGTTTGGAAAATGACCTTCGAACATCAAACTCAAACAAAATGAAAATCGAAAAAGCACTTCAGAAAGCCACCCGCAAGGCAATAGCACTGATGAAAAGAGGACATGTAAGCGCCTACATTCAAACCTTAGTAGTAATAGAACAACTAAAGCAGGAACTTGTAGCAATTCGCAATAATCAGCAGGTGGCCCACTCCTGAAATTAAATACCGAAGCCTTGCATTAATCGTCAGGCTTGCGTTTTTTTTGATAATAAAAACCTTACGCTTGTTTAGGTTTGGTGCGTTTTCCAAAGCCATAAATAGCCTGCTCTTTAAATCCCTCAGGAAATTCTTCCACCCCGGGGAATCCGAGCTTTATTTCCCCGTCACCGGGATTGGGTATAGATGCAGTACCGAAAATATAATCCCAGAGACTAAGAGAAATACCGTAATTGATACCGTGTTTGCGGCCTTCAGGCAAATTATATACGTGGTGCCAAAGATGCATCACAGGGTTATTAAACACATACTTTAGCGGACCATAGGTGAGCTTTATATTTGCATGGTTGAGATGACCGATAGAGATTGCCGCAAAATGTACGATGTATGCCTGTTCAGGCTCAAAACCACCCAACAGCATCACGCCCACCGTCTTCAGGGGTTTGTAAAATATATTCTCCATCCAGTGATAGCGCAAGTGCGCTGCGAAACCCATTTCAGCAACAGAGTGATGCACCTTGTGAAACTCCCACAAAACCGGAAAGCGGTGGAGCAGAATATGCGTGAACCACTGCACAAAATCCAGCACGATAAAAAATACCAAAAGCTGCAGCACCATTGAATATGCCGAAATATCAATAAGCGCAAATGAACTTGCAGAGATATTCAAATCCTGCAAAAGCTTTCCGAGAAGTGCATATATGCCGCTTATCGCAATGGCGAAGATGAAGAAGTTGAAAACCATGTAAAAAGCATCGAGCCAAAAATCTTTGCGGACTATCTTTTGACTTTTGCGCCAAGGAAATGCTATTTCGAGACCCCAAACTGCAAGTGAAATGAAAATAAGGCCCCAGAAATAATTGGTATACCAAGGCACTTGAAATAGAATTGATTTCCAAGTCCAGTCGACTGTACCCAAAAATGATTGAATGAAAACCTCGATATAACTGCTCATAATTTGTGTTTGTCCGTTAGTTGTGTACTGTCGGGAGCCTGATTCATATAGCTCCACTCACTCCATGACCCATCATAGTTGTATACATGCTTGTAACCAAGTACTTCAGTGAGTACAAAATAGGTATACGATGAACGCACGCCGGAATGACAATAAACCAAAACAGTATCAGCAGGCGATGCCATCGGGCCATAAATTGTGCGAAGTTCTTCTACAGATTTTAAAGTAATTAAATCCCCCTTGGTAAAATCAAGACTCTTTGAGTAGCAAATGTTGATTGCATTTGGCACATGGCCTGAAAATGAAGCCCCTTTTTTCAATTCAATTCCGTTGTATTCAGCAGCCGACCTGGCATCGATGACTACAACACCCGGCCGCTCTCTAAGTTTTTCAAATCTTGCAAAATCCATCTTCATGTCTGGTTCTGCTGCTGCTGCTGAAAATTCATAAATGGTAGGTTGTATCTCAGGAATATCTTGAGTAATATCACCCTCCCATTCAGCCAGTCCTCCGCTGTGAATGGATATGTTTTTGTGGCCATATTGCTTTAAGAGCCACCATACCCGTGCTGCTTCCACACCTCCTCTATCATCATACAATACCACAGTTTGTTTTGAAGCTATTCCCAATTTCCCCAGCACCGACTTCATTGATTCGGCATCAAGTGCCATACCATAATATGGATAATTTCTTGACTCCAAATCGGTACGCCATATGTTTACAGCTCCTGGCATATGTCCTTTCAGGTACGCATCTTTCGGTCGAACATCAACAATCGAAATTGGTTGATTTTTATCAAGCATCGTTTTAAAGTATTCGGAGTTTATAAGAACAGGGTGCGTTTGCTGCGTTTCGGGCTTTTTGCACCCAAAAAGCAATAATAGGATCAATGCTGCAGCAAATTCAATTCTTAAGTTCATACCAATCTGTTGGTTGTATAGAAAGATTCTTTCTTCGCCCCTGAGCGGTAGGGGCGTAATTCTTTGCGAGATATGCAATTATTTTTTCTTCATTCTTTCCAAGGTCCCAGAGATTCTGTTTTTCCTGCATCCACCTTATAGCCTTGAGCCAGCCGTCGGCAGAGAGTCTGTTTTTAATTATCAGATCGGCCGAATGGCATGAAGTACAATTGTAAACAATAAGCTCAAAATCTTTCTCAGCAATCAAACCAGTGGGTAGGTGAATACCTAGCTGAACTTCTTTGAGCAATGATGATTCTGGCTCAGGAGTCAAAGAAACATATTGCACGGCATTCACTTCTTCATTGATTGAAATCACAGAAACCAAAATAGACAAGCCGGTGATGAATATCATCATAAGCAGTATATTTCGTACCTGTTTATCGGCCCACATGGTCAGTTTACTTTTACGGCAATTCGATGAGTAGCATTATTGAGGTAGCCTTGTGGGTTCCATTCAGGTGAAACCATGGGTTGCATAACTCCTTTTGAATCTGTGGCGCGCACCCAAACTTCATAATATCCTTTTTTGTCTATCTTCAGTTTGCTTGAAAACCTTTGCCAAGCGAGGCGATTTGGAGGCGGGTCAAGTTTAGCAGCCTGCCAGGTTTTGCCATAGTCGGTAGAAATATCAACTGCTTTTACTGAAAGGTCGCCGGCCCATGACTTCCCACGCACTTCAAATACCTGTCCTTCCTTCACCATGGCTCCTGTTTTAGGATAGGTAATAATTGCTTTCACCGGCATGGATTCTATGATGCACATATCCTTATCGGCCACAGTAGCACCCGGTTCAATAGGGTAGCATGGCACACGGTAGGAGGGCGCTTCCATTTTCGGGCCGTCGTGTATTTTGTTTCTCACCACCAGTCTGTGTAGCCATTTCCCGGAAACGGAAGCGGGCCAGCCACCAATGACGAGACGCAGCGGGTAGCCATGCACTGCAGGTATATCAGCACCATTCAAGGCAAATGCAATAAGGGTTTCATCCTCGAGCGCTTTTTCCATTGGTACGCCTCTTGAAATAACAACCTTTGAAGCATCACCGCTCAAATGACGATCGGTACCGTAATATCCTATATAAACAGCATCACTTTTTATACCCACATCGGCCAGTACATCCTTTAACCTTACACCTGTCCATCGTCCGCAACAAACACCGCCATAACCCCATTGATTACCTGTAGCTGGCGGATTGCTTTCACTGCGTCCATTGCCTCCGCATTCAAGCACCAAATCATAGGTATGGTGCTTGAATTTTGATTTAAGTTCGCCGATGGTGTATGTTTTTGGAGTTGGCACTGACTCCCCATCAATTACGAGTTTCCAATCGTCGGCTTTTAAGGCAGTAGGCATGAGACCGTTATTCCGTATAAACATTTTGTCGACCGGAGTTACCGCGTCGTCAAGCAGGTGTACAGGCGTTTCAAGATTTAGCGGTCTCCTGTTGTGAATGATCATCTCAGGATGCATTTTAGATATGATTTTCTCCTCATCAAGTTCCTGTTCCGGCCCTATTAATAAAGTCGAAGCAATTATCCCGGCAGAAACCAATACCGTCACACCGCCAAAAATCAATACCAACCCTGGCGCAGTTCCGATAAGGCTCTTGAGATCAATCAATCGTTCCTTGTATGACATGGTTTACTAAAATATTCTGCTAGTTATCTAAGGCTAAAAAACATCTCACGATTTACAACGAGACAATTTTGGGAAAAATACTACACAAATGTAATGTGACCTAAATTTTAAACATGTGACTTAGGATACACATACCAATAAATTACAGGAAATATGACCAATAAACTTTGCTGAGATCATGCGTATATTTGCTAAAACCGGAACAATGCGCATTGATAAATTTGTGTGGGCTGTGCGTTTTTATAAAACGCGTTCGATAGGCGCAGAAGCCATTAAAACCGGGCAGGTGCTCATTAATGAACACCAAGCCAAACCTGCACAATCCATAAAACCCGGCGATATTGTAAAAATCAAGCGAAACCCTATATGGCGTTCATACAGGGTTAAAGAATTACTTAAGAATCGTGTAGGAGCAGCTTTATTGCCTACCTACTTAGAAGAATGTACCCCCAATGGTGAGCTCGAAAAACTTGAAATGATGAAGCTCATGCCCGGCTATGACCGAGAAAAAGGCTTGGGCAGACCTACCAAAAAGGAACGTCGAAGCTTGGATGATTTGGGTTGGTGAATCTTTGCGCTTACAGGCATATTCCAGACTTTCACAAAATTTCGCAATTCGGTTTTGCTAAATCAAGTGCATACAAACACTTGTTTTCCTGGGTATTATAAATAAATCTATGACATCAAAAACGACCGTTTGTCATCCCGAACAAACACTCATCCCAAAAAAGTATCCTTAAAAGGAAGTCGATCGTACTATTGCTGTATGAATGCTAAACAAGAAATAAACAAACCAAACATACCGCAACATGAAAACACTCATCGTTACCATCCTGATGATGGCCACACTCGGAGGGCAGAGCTTCGCTGCCAGCTTTGACAAAATTAAAACCGAAGCCAAAGCAAATGCAACTGCCAAAGCAAAAATTCTGACTCCTGAACAAGAGCTGCTTTTTGAAAAAGGAAATTTGTCAGAAGCAGTTTTAAAACCGGTCTATACAGAAGCAGAGCAGTTGATATTCACCGAACAGCTCAAAAAGATTAAAAATAAGAACTGATTCTTCGCAACAATCGGTTTACGTTAGAAGGCAATCCAAAGGGGTTGCCTTTCTTTTTTACCCCGATTATATACCATTGAGCCAGGCGGTAAATTTCTCAAGGGCTCGCACACGGTGATTTATTTTGTTCTTGGCTTCCATGCCCATTTCAGCAAATGTTTGCATAAAGCCATGGGGCATAAATACGGGGTCATATCCAAAACCAAGTGTACCCCGCATTTCGTGCGTAATAACTCCATTTACTTCACCTGCAAAAAGTTGATCACCCTGCGCTGAAACATAGGCTATAACCGTTCTGAATTTAGCACTGCGGTCTTTACAGCCTTGCATGGCACCGAGCAACTTTTGCATATTTGCCATAGCATCGCGACTACCTGAGTAGTGTGCTGTATCCACTCCCGGCAGTCCGTTGATACAAGCCACTTCAAGCCCCGAATCATCTGCAAATACAGGCAATCCGTAAATGTTCTGTATATATTTAGCCTTCTCCATAGCATTTGATTCAAGTGTAGCTCCCGTTTCAGGTATCTCACCGGTGAATCCAGCTTCGGCTAATGATATAAGTTCAAATGCATCCTTGAGCGCGTGCCTTACTTCTTCGAGTTTGTGTGCGTTGTTGGTGGCAAAAATGATTTTCATAATGCGAATATGCGAAAGCAAATTATCATTGAACGCAAACAGCAATCTATTCAGACCAAAAAACATCTGAATTCAGGTAATTAATCGGCCTGAATTTTGATAAAAACTTCTTATACCGTAAAACCCCAAAAGCCATGAAAACTTATGTTAGCATTTTCGCAATGGTGATACTATTTGGAGCGCTTAAAGCTCAATCTACCGATGATGGATCACCAAATCACAAAACTTTATTTAATGACCTCAAGGCAGGTTACGGAATTGTGGACATTTCGTACACCCAGCCTTACATTGGCAATACGGCAATGCCCGGCTTCGGAATGACTTTTGGCGCTGTGCTGAACGACTTCTGGTTCACAGGTTTACACTTTGACGTAAGCAGCACTTCAAGCCTTACAATGGGCACTCCACCTGTGCAGGTAATAAATCCACGGTTCACGTATTTCTTCGTCGGATTGCACAATGAGTTTATTATTTTTCCATCCTCTGCAGTCAATGTTTCTTTTCCTTTACGGCTGGGTGTGGGAGGAGTAACTTATGCTGACCGCTACTTTGAAGGGTGGAATCGGGCGCAAATTGATCAGGATTACTTTTTTGTAGCTGAATCCGGAGTAAAACTGAATTTTAACCTTTGGAAACATGTAGGTCTTACAGGTGGGGTGTCTTACAGGTTTGCAAATGGCGTAGACCGGGCAGGCAGCGACTCTGAATTTACCGGCCAGGTATACCATGCAGGATTAAGATTCAAATTCTGGGAATAGATCGAATTGACTACTATCCCCCTATAGCCGCTCAGATCTGAAGCGGCTTTTCTTGCTTTTATATGACATCATCACACTTCCTTCAATCTCTTTCAGGTAGGTACAAAGAGCAGGTTTTCTCCACCGCATCCACAACATTCGCCACAAAGTGAGCACATAACGGTAAGGCAGTCGCAGCTCCCTGATTATGAAAATGCTCAATGGATAAAAAATGAGTACCGATATAGCCACAAGCATAGGGCGACCGGACAAGAGCGCAGCAACTATTGCGAAGATCAATCCGAATAGCGGGAAAAGAATCAGATTACCTACAAGTTTTATGCTGCTCCAAAACTGTACGTCGCGCACAAACT
The DNA here is from genome assembly GCA_038207425.1 of Flavobacteriales bacterium. Taxonomy (GTDB): domain Bacteria; phylum Bacteroidota; class Bacteroidia; order Flavobacteriales_D; family Cryomorphaceae; genus JBBQZU01. Next base: position 31,854 of record JBBQZU010000013.1, read on the forward strand.
TTTTAAGCATTGCTTTGATGATCAAATACGAAGGCGCATGGAGAAGCCAGCATAAAGCGAAGATTGGCAGCACAGCGAGCAGAAACAGGTTCTGTAATACCCAGTATCCGTCATCCTTTCGGAAAATATAAAAAAACGGTGCACGTAACTTGCTATGCTCCATCTCCTGGTCATAGATGTGCAGCTTACGGAAATAAGGATGATCTTCTTTCATTTCCTGCAGGGCTTTTTCACGGCTTTTGTAAAAATCCATATCGCCATTCCCTTGGGTATAGCCGCCAGCACGTTGTATATAAAAAGGAATAAACCGATCCATTTCAATATCAAATGCCCGCTCAGCATAAGGGATTTCAATATTCACAATCTCTTCAATCAATCGCATTTTCACATCATCGCGCAGCAGTGACATTGCTCTGGCGGGATTCTCACGGTATTCAGAGTAGTAATCGCTCACTGATAGAGGCGCTCCCCAATTGACTATAAGTCTTGACTGACTTTCGTGATAGCTGCTGTAGTTGAGCCCAAGAGGTACCACCTTTATATGCAAATGATCATGGTCTTCCAAGGCTCCGAATAATATTCTAGTGAAGCCCTTACTCAACGGTCGCAATCGCCGCTCTCCAAGATGGCTGGCTTCCGGAAAAATAAGCAATGTTCCCCCTTCTCGAAGAATCTTAAAACACTCTTCAAATACCTGATCGTTCTTGTTAAGATTATTGATACCATCGCGTTGCCGGTACACAGGCATCATATTGAGAGAGCGAAGAAATGCATCAGCAAAGCCCGGTTTAAACACATCGGCACGCACCAGAAAATGGATTGGTTTAGGCGCAAAAACCGCTGGGATCAATGCATCCATAAATGCATTCTGATGATTTGGAGCAAGCAGAACCGGCCCTTCCTTCGGGTAGGTGTCTACACCATTTATCTCAATGCGGCGGTAGAAAAGCTTGATGGCGAGTTTCACCCAAAACTTCAGCAACGACCACCATAGGAATCTCATTATCTCAAAGTTGCGCCAAGTTCTTTTTCAAGTCCGGCCTGTATATCGCTCATTTTTCGGTCTATTTCCTGATCATTCAGCGTGCGGTAAGGATCCTGAAGTACGAAGCGAACCGCATAGCTCTTTTTGCCGACAGGCAGATTCTTGCCTTCGTACACATCGAAGAGGCTAACATCTTTGAGCAGTTTACCGCCTCGTTTTAAGGCAATCTTCTCAATTTGTTCAAACTTCACCGCCTGATCGAGCAACAGTGAAAAATCGCGGCGTACCCACGGTGAGCGGGGTAGCTCGGCATAGGTTTTAGAAGCATGCTGAACCTGCTTCATGCAAACCTCCAGATCAATTTCGGCTATAAGCACAGATTGCTTTATGCCAAATCGCTTCAAAGCAGGTTGAGAAATGATGCCAATCAAGCCAGCATCAGCTCCGTTCACCTTCACGGCCATTGCTTCTGAATACATCGGAGAATCAACCGCCTCAGTGGAGAAAGTAAGGCCCATTGTGTCGAATACTGCAGCAAGATGACCTCTTTGATCACTTGTGTCAAAGGGTGTGGAAGGGTTATTCCAGTTTTCGCTAAATCGGCTGCCGCAAAGCACTATACTGAGCATCTTCCTTTCGGGAAATGAGTTCTCAGATTTCTCGTACACGCTGCCTGTTTCGAAAAGCATGAGCCGTTCCGTTTGTCGGTTCAGATTGTATGCCACAGCCTCAAGCGCTCCGGGTATAAGTGATGGCCGCAGCACATCGAGCTCCTGGCTCAGTGGATTCAATATAGGTATTGCCTTCTCGGCAAATGTTGCTCCGGCTGCATCGTTCAGATACTCAGATCGGATAAGGCCATTGGCCATCATTTCCGTAAAGCCACGACCTACAAGGGTTTGAGCAATTGAATGTAGTACTTCGTGTATTGAAGGTTTATCAGGATATGAAACGCTGAATGCCATCCTTCCGGGCATTGTCACTTCGTTGAAACCAAAAATACGAAGCACTTCTTCAATCACATCCACTTCGCGGGCTACATCCACCCGATACGAAGGAGCAATGAGTTGGTACAAACCGGACTTTTCGCTGAGCACTTCAAAATCAAGAGAATCCAATATTGCGCGCAAGGTCCGATCATTTATAGCAGTGCCACAGATTGCATTGCATCGAGCAAGCGAGAAGACAATCTCTACCGGTTCATACTCACGTGCTACAACGTCAATCTCCACACCTGCGACATTGGCTCCACATACTTCTATAATGAGCTGAGCCGCCCTGCGCAAAGCATACAGGGTCGCCTTGGGGTCTGTTCCACGCTCAAATCTGAATGAAGCATCCGTATTAAGTCCATGCCTGCGCGATGCTTTACGGATACGCGAAGGACTGAACCAGGCACTTTCCAAAAAAATACGGCTGCTGCCCACCGTCACGCCGCTTTGGCCACCGCCAAATACACCGGCTATACACATCGGTGCGTTCGAATTGCAAATCAACAGATCTTCAGCAAAAAGTTTTCTTTGCACGCCGTCAAGGGTTTTAAACAAAGTACCTTCAGGCATGGTGCGCACTATAACGGTAGCACCATCTATTTTATCGGCATCGAATGCATGTAGAGGTTGCCCGGTTTCGTGAAGCACGTAATTGGTAATGTCCACAACATTATTGATTGGGCTAAGACCTATGGCTCTAAGTCTGTTTTGCAACCAGGCCGGCGATGGAGCCACCTTCACGTCTTTAAGCGTTATACCGGAATATCTTCCACAGCCATCCTTGTCCTCTACCTTCACCGAAATGGGGTTGGCAGCCTTTCCGGCAAATGAAGGCACGGAAGGAAGTTCAGCTCTGACTTTAAATTCAAGGCTCAAGCGAGCTGCCAGGTCGCGCGCCACACCGAAATGCCCGAAGGCATCTGTTCTATTTGGTGTTAACCCAATTTCAAGGACTTCGTCAGTGTAAAGACCCAGATAGTCAGCAGCGGTATCTCCTGGCACAGCATCATCAGCAAGCACCATAATACCATCATGACCATCGCCAAGGTCGAGCTCGTCTTCTGCGCAAATCATTCCTTCAGAATCAATACCCCGAATCTTTGATTTCATTATTTTGATAGGTTCAACAGCGTTAGCTTTCAGAAGGGTGCCTGCAGTAGCTACCAATACCTTCTGTCCAGTAGCTACGTTTGGTGCGCCACAAACAATCTGAAGCGGCGACCCTGCGCCTACATCTACTTTTGTAATTCTTAACCTATCGGCATCGGGGTGAGCAATTACTTCAATTACTTTACCTACCACAACCCCTTTCAGGCCTCCCGGCACAGATTCAAACTTTTCTACCTTTTCTACCTCAAGACCGGTATCAGTAAGTATTTCCGCTATTTCAGCAGCATTAAGGTTGGTTTTTATATAGTCGCGAAGCCAGTTTAGCGAAACTCTCATATAGCTGTGGTATTAAGGCGACAAAGCTAAAAATTAAGTCGGGCTAAAGCACCGTCTTGCTTGAGCTAAACCCATGAAAGTACCAACCCTTCTAGGATATACGGCTCCAGTTTGGTTTACCTTTGATAAGCTCGCGGGTGCGTTCGGCAATGGGAGCATTTTTAGGCAATTGCAGCCATGGGTCTTCTTCAAGCAGGTCAAGGACAATATTTCGCGCGTATTGCAGGATAATAGTGTCAGTAGCCAGGTTTGCAAGTTTAAGGTCGAGCACGCCACTTTGCTGTGTGCCCATTAGGTCGCCGGGGCCGCGGAGTTTTAGATCGGTTTCGGCAATTTTAAAACCGTCATTGGTTTCGCACATTGTTTGCAGGCGCGTGCGTGCTTCACTGCTCAGCTTCAAATCACTCACAAGTATGCAGTGCGACTGATCGGCTCCCCGGCCTACCCTGCCTCTTAGTTGGTGCAGTTGCGACAGACCAAATCGCTGCGCGCTTTCAATGATCATCACTGAAGCATTTGGCACGTTTACCCCTACTTCTATCACCGTGGTGGCCACCATAATTTGCGTTTGGCCTTTTACAAAACGGTTCATCTCCCATTCCTTGTCGGCGGGCTTCATCCTACCATGCACAATACTAATTTGATATCCAGGCTGCGGAAACTGGCGCACGACGCTTTCATAACCGTCCATTAGGTCTTTCAGATCAAGCGTGGCCGACTCTTCAATCAATGGATAGACCACATAAACCTGCCTTCCTTGTTTTATTTGTTCTTCCATAAAGCCAAAAATGCGAAGGCGGGCGCCGTCATACACATGGCTTGTTTTAACCGGTTTGCGGCCAGGAGGTAATTCATCTATTACGCTCACATCGAGGTCGCCATAAAGTGTCATGGCAAGCGTTCGAGGAATAGGTGTTGCAGTCATTACCAATACGTGAGGCGGCAATGAATTCTTCTTCCACAGTTTGGCGCGCTGCGCCACACCGAATCGGTGTTGCTCATCGATAATAGCCAGTCCAAGGTTTTTAAATTTCACTTTATCCTCGAGCAAGGCATGTGTGCCAATGAGTATGTTGAGCGCTCCCGACTGGGCAGCAACGTCTATTGCCCTGCGTTTCGCAGTTTTGGTAGAACCTGTAAGCAACTCAACCGAAACGGGCATTTCACCCAGCATAGCGCTGAAAGATTCGAAGTGCTGCGACGCCAGTAGCTCGGTGGGTGCCATAATGGACACCTGGTAGCCATTGTCAATCGCTATCAGCGCTGAGAGCGCAGCGACAATGGTTTTTCCGCTGCCCACATCGCCTTGCAGAAGGCGGTTCATTTGGGTTCCTGAGCGCATATCGCGGCGTATTTCCTTCAGCACACGTTTCTGGGCTTCGGTAAGCTCAAATGGCAAATGCTTCTCGTAGAAAGTCAAAAATGTTTCAGCAACTGATTCAAAACAAAAACCTGCTACTTCCTTTGCGCGAAGCTCTTTTTTGAGGAGCAATTCAAGCTGTATATAGAATAGCTCTTCAAACTTAAGCCTCCGCAGAGCATGCTGCACATCATCCATACTACGCGGCCTGTGAATCAAATAAACTGCATCGGCTTTATTCAAAAATTTAAAGCGTGCGCAAATCTCTTCGCTCAGGCTTTCAGGTATTTCTTTTCGCGAAAGCGAAAGTGCGGTTTCAATAAGTTTTTCAATACCTCGGCTGTTCAGGCCCCTTCTGCTTAGTTTTTCGGTAGAAGAGTACACCGGCTGCAAGTATTTATTCAAAACAATACCCGGCGCAAGTCGTTCAAGTTCGGGGTGGGGCATATTAATATGGCCTTTGTACTCGCCTGGTTTGCCGTAAGCAAGGTATTCAGCCCCAGATACAAGATTTTGTACCACCCACTTCACCCCTTTGAACCAAATAAGCTCGATGCTGCCGGTAGCGTCACGTAGCGTGCTGCGTACACGGTTTGCCGCCCCTACTCCTTCTTCTTTGAGCGGACCGAGAATACCGCGAATCTGAACGCAATCCAATGAGGCATTCAGCGCACCAATCTCCACCGTATCTGATCGGTCAACGTACCTGAAAGGATAGTGTTGAAGAAGGTCCTTTATTGTGACAAGCCCAAACTCCTCACGCAATGCCCCGGCACGTTGGGGGCCAACGCCGGTGAGAAATTCTAGTGGTGTATGTAAAATAGAGGACACTGAGAAGGTTGCGGTTTTACCAAAAGTACAAAAGGCAAATGAATGCGCAATTGTTAGGGCATTTGGCCAATTGATCGAAGGTCAATGGGAATTATACGGCGTTGAAGGACACGGTCAAATACTGAGAAAAATGAGGAAGCTAAATAAGTTAGCTGAAAAATTTACTGCTTCACCAACTTTTCATACCCTATTAAGTTACCGTACATATCAGCAATTCTGACAATGTAGATTCCGGATTCCAGGTCAGCAACAGATATTTGCACGGACGATTCCTGCGGGTTCACGTGGTACTGCCACATCAACCTACCATCTGTGGCCAGTAATGATATATGCGCAATATTTTCAAGATTAGCCAGTGTCACGACTTCCTGTACAGGATTGGGGTACAGGATTATATCTGTTTTCTTTTTATCAATGGTAGTATCGCTCAGCGCATTGCAAGGTGCACTGCTGCTGCCAAATACCAAGGTGCCATCTGTAATAGAGCATGCAAAACTCGTCCATTGCACCCTTCCGGTAAGGAAATACTTCAACTGCCCAATAAGTCCTTCTGAATCATCCACAGGTCCGATACCTTCAATAATTCTGCCTCATTGGGATGCAAATGAAAAATCACTGTATGTTGTTGGAGAGTTATAGGATGAAGTGTAAATAACCCTTCGCGATGTTCCATCTATCACAATATTGCTCAGCGACTCTACCTAAATTTTAAAAACTAACAGGCAAATTGGCGTAGGTAATCCCCACATAAATGCCCGTTTGAATATCCCAAACATCCCCTTCCTGAGCGCCAAAATCATATAAAATATGCCACAAATCTGCCTCATCTGAATAGCGGTATACAGTGTCACCTGACTGTCGCAATATTTCTTGGGTCACATAGGGAAATTCCCAGTCTACATGCTCCATGGTCTTGTGAACTATACTTCCAGTATGACCGCCTATGTTTATTTCCTCACCCACCTGAAAGTGCGTGTACCCACAATTGGGTACCGTGGAGCAATACATATCGTAATACCGCTCATTGTCTTCCTGCAGCATGGGCACTTGTCCCTGTAGGACTAAAGAGACCAAAATTGAAATAAATGCCACTGTTGTTTTCATGTAATCAGGATTTTAAAAGAAACAATCATCGCATTGATGGTGCGTCACATTTATCAGGCAATTAACCAAAAAGGAAGAAAGCCCAGCCGATGGTCAGGATCAAAGTCTGCTGTTATCATTATTCAACAATTAGCTTCTGTATAAAAGACCTTCCTCCTTCAGCCGTTGCCCTCACCAAATACATCCCACCTGGCAAGGTGTTTACATCTATTACAGGTTCGCCATAATTTAGCGATACAGAAAGTACTTCCCGCCCCTGCATATCGTACAGGGTGGCGTGGGTGAGTACTGAACCAGGCAGGTGCAAACGTATATTGGTGCTAGCGGGGTTGGGGCACAGGTGCAGGGCGTTTCGCTGCCCATTATCGTCATTCGTTCCTACTGTGCCGCGCTTGAGTTTCAACACGCTGTAGTGTTCCGCATCATCAAACTTTCCAAAACTCCCGCCCAAAACGAGGTCGCCATCTGCGGTTTCGTGAAGTGCTTGTATAGTTGGATAGAAAAGCCATGTGCCTATTCCGTTAATCAGTAAATTTCCATGTGCCCCGGTACCGTTGAAATAGCCTGATTGTAGATTTCCACTGTCATCAATCACTGCAATGCAGCTTGCAGTAGTATCGTTAAAGTGGTTAAACTGGCCATAAACAATGTAATGGCCTGTATCACCGAGCTTGTGAACTCCTGCGAACAAAGGCCCACGCGGGGAAACGTTAGAATATTGGTTCAAGTTGGGAAAAACAAAGCACTGAATTAATTTCGAGACCAAATTAAAAAGGGCCGCTTTTCGGCGGCCCTTAAGAGTGAGAAATGATAAAAACTCAACCCGCTATAATCAGCACAGGGTTCTCCATGTATTTCTTAAAAGTTTGGAGGAAGGCACTTCCCACTGCTCCATCTACCACACGGTGGTCGCAGGAGAGGGTTACTTTCATGGTGTTGCCAACCACAATCTGCCCTTTCTTTACCACAGGCTTCTCTACAATGGCTCCAATGGCCATTATGCAAGCATCGGGGGTGTTGATGATGGCTGTAAACTCTTCAATGCCGAACATACCCAGGTTAGAAATGGTAAATGTGTTTCCTTCCCAGTCTGAGGGTTGAAGTTTTTTGCTTCGGGCCTTATCGGCATACGCTTTTACTTCTTCATTGATGGTGGTCAGCGTTTTGGTATCGGCGTGTCGCACCACAGGCACCAACAAACCTTCATCAACTGCCACTGCAACGCCAATGTGAATGTGGTCGTTGAACCGAACCTTGTCACCAAGCCATGAGCTGTTTACCTTCGGGTGCTTGCGCAGTGCCGCGGCAGCCGATTTTATTACCAAGTCATTGAACGATACTTTCACCGGAGCCAATGCAGCGTTCATGCTTTCACGCTGCCTGATGGCCTCGTCCATGTCAATCTCCATGGTGAGGTAAAAATGCGGTGCGGTAAACTTGCTTTCGCTAAGCCTTTTGGCAATGGTTTTTCGCATTTGCGAAACGGCTTCTTCGCGGAAGCTCTCTACACCAGCCGCTGTTCCGGCAATGAATGATCCTGCTGTGGCGGGTTTAAAATTTTCAATATCACGCATCACAATTCGGCCTGCATCGCCGCTGCCGGCTACCTGACCGAGGTCAATACCTTTTTCTGATGCAAGTTTTTTTGCAAGCGGCGAAGCTTTTATCCTACCATCAGCCGAAGAGCCATTAGAAGCAACAAGCGCAGGAGCTTTCTCGGCGACTGCTATTGCAGGCTCAGACTGTTTTGAAGGAGCAGTTTCTGATTTTGCCGCGGCAGGTTCGGGCTTCGATTCAATCTTTGGAGCTGCTTCCGTTTTGGCAGAAGCACCGCCATTTCCGCCTTTCAGCAAAGAGTCAATATTCTCTCCTTCTTTGCCGAGTATGGCAAGAATGGAGTCAACGGGGGCGGCATTCCCTTTTTGCACACCTATATAAAGGAGCACTCCATCCTGAAATGATTCAAATTCCATTGTGGCCTTATCGGTTTCAATATCAGCGAGAAGATCGCCGGTTTTCACTTTGTCACCAACTTTCTTGTGCCACTCGGCTACCACGCCTTCTTCCATGGTATCGCTTAGCTTGGGCATTTTTACAATCTCGGCCATATGCTATTAATCTTTTACGTAAGGGTAATCCGTTTGGTGGTACACGTCTTCGTAGAGTTCGTGTGGTTGCGGTTCTGGTGAAGATTCCGCAAACTCAACGGAATCTTCTACGATCAATTTTATTTTCTCTTGGAGCTTCTCGAAAGCTGCTTCAGTCATCCACTTGTTTTCCAGAATGGTTTGATGCACCTGCGTAAGCGGATCCTGTTTTTTATATTCTTCAACCTCTTCTTTGGTGCGGTACTTTTGGGGATCGCTCATGGAGTGCCCCTTGTAGCGATATGTTTTTATATCCAGTAGGAAGGCTCCTTTACCGCTTCGCGCGTGTGCTGCGGCTTTGGCAAAACCTTCGTGTACATCTTCGCAGCGCATACCATTAACCGAAAGGGCAGGCATTTCGTAGCTAAGTCCCAGTTTGCTGAGGTCATGAACATTCGATGTTCTTTCTACCGAAGTGCCCATTGCATAGTTGTTGTTTTCAATAACAAATACCACCGGGAGTTTCCATGTCATGGCCATATTGAAAGTTTCATGAAGGGAGCCTTGGCGCACTGCCCCATCGCCCATGAAGCAATAGGTAACATGCTTCTCGCCACGGTACTTATCAGCGAAAGCTATACCTGCACCGAGCGGAATCTGACCCCCTACGATACCGTGGCCTCCGTATAAGTGGCGCTCCTTGTCAAACATGTGCATAGAACCTCCCTTGCCTTTGGAAGTACCCGTTCGCTTGCCATAGAGCTCAGCCATAACGTAGCGCGGGTTGGTACCTAAGGCGAGTGGGTGTGCATGGTCGCGGTATGCTGTTATTACACGGTCTTCCTTAGCCATGGCAGATACCATTCCGGCAAGAATTGCTTCCTGACCTATATAAAGGTGGCAAAATCCACCAAATTTTTGTTGGATATAGAGCTGACCGCACTTCTCTTCAAATCTTCGCATGAGCAGCATACTCTCATACCAATGGAGGTAAGTTTCCTTTGAGAATTTCGGTTTAGCCGCTGTTGTCTTTTTAGCGCTTGCTGTTTTCGTGGCCATGGGCTTTCATGATATTGGGCCACAAATATACACAGTGTATGTTAAACTAACACTTACCTCTAAAACTGATCTACCCATTTTGCAGCCCCGGGTCAAAAAAAGCCAATGGCAGAAGGACGTTCACATCATTCACTATGGTAATTGTCCCATTTATCGCACCAGTAATAACTTTGATAGGGTACCTGAAAAGAAGCTGGTATTCCATAATTACCTGCCTACATGCTCCGCAGGGCGAAACAGTTGCATGCTCGCCTATCGGATTAGCTGCAATTGCCACAGCCAGCACCTTAGCGCCGGGATGCTGAGATGCTGCCGAAAACAAGGCTACACGTTCGGCACACAGACCACTGGGGTAGGCCATATTTTCCTGGTTACTTCCTTGCACTATAATTCCATTTTCGAGTAGCACTGCTGCGCCCACTTTGAAAAGACTGTAGGGTGCATATGCTGAAGCCATTGCTTCGGTGGCTTTCAAGAAAAGCTCCTTATCAATCCCTTCAAGCTGATTGGGGTGATCGAATTGAATATACTTTAATAGAATTTGCCTTTGACTCATGACTTCGGAATGCTGCCGAAGGTAATAAATCGAGTGGCTATTTGCCGATAAGGCAAACACAATATGCACTTATACCTTCTTCACGGCCTACATATCCGAGCTGTTCGGTGGTGGTAGCTTTGATTGAAATTGCATCTGTGTCAACACTGAGCAATTCAGAGATCACACTTTTCATATCGGGAATATATGGGTTGATTTTTGGTCTTTGAAGGCAAATGGTGCAGTCCATATTGATAAGGAAAAAGCCCTTTGCTTGCACCTTTTTGTATGTTTCTGAAAGGAGTATCTTGCTGTCAATTCCCCTATAAGATGGATCAGTATCGGGAAATTGAAAACCTATATCGCGAAGGTTTGCGGCGCCTAAAAGCGCATCGCATATTACGTGGAGCAGCACGTCGGCGTCAGAATGGCCAAATGCACCTTTATGATGTTCTACAGGGATACCACCTAGAAAAAAGGGATGGCCATCGTGCAATTGGTGTACATCAAATCCGAAACCTACTCGTATTGCCGGGTGAGCCATGCTTTATTCAGGAGCTACTCGCGGCCCTCTATCAGCGAAATGAAAGCTGAGGGTGAAACGAAGCGTATTTGCCAAAGGATTTCTCTGCTCGGTTGGTATGAGGTAGCTCAGGTCGAGGCCAAACACATTGTACCTAAATCCTGCACCAATGGTAAAGTATTTTCTGTTGCCTTTGGTAGGGTGTTCAAAGAAATAACCTCCGCGAACTGCAAATTGATTTGCATACCAGTATTCCATCCCGATTGCGTGGTTTATCTCCCGAAGTTCTTCCTGTAAAACAGTTCCACTTTCAACAGCCAGCGTTCCATCGGATTCAAAGGTATAATCACCAACTTCATCTCTGATAGGTCTACCCGGTGCATCAGAAAAAGAACCAAACATTCCGGCAGCTACACCTACATTCGGATCACGACCCGCGAATATCACCGTTCTGTCATTGGGGTCGTAAACTGCAGGCGATGGTACAAGTAGTTTATTAGCATCGTAAGCAAAGGTGAAACTGTTGTATTCGTCAAGCTCTATTGTTATGGCCGTACCAATACGGAGATTCATTGGAAGAAAGTCTCTTTGGGCGGTATTGGTGTAAGAAATTTTGTTGCCAATATTGGAAACAACCATACCAAAAGCGAGGCGGCCACCCAAATCACCAAAGGTGATATCGTCATTCTGGTAAAACCCTGAAAGGTCGACGGCAAAAGCATTGGCTGCTTTTGAGTCGGCACCACCAACGTTCACCCCGCCGGTGAGGTTTGAGTTGATCCATCGGGCTGTTAGACCGCCAGAGAAACGATCAGAGAGTTTTAGTGAGTAACTCACATCCAATGCAAACTCCGCAGGGCGGAAAGGTCTGATGGTTGCTCCGGTAATATCAGTAAAAGTGATATCTCCGAGCGTAAAATACTTTAGGCTGGCTCCAAGGGCTGATGTTTTATTGAGCTTCATAAACCAAGTAAGATATACAAGGCTCATATCATCAACGAGCTGGCGCAGCCAAGGGCTATATGAAAGGGCAACTCCCATTTCTTCATCAGAAAAAGCCAGTTTGGATGCATTCCAATATTGTGCATTTGCATCGGCGGTAATTGCAACACCTGCTTCGCCCATAGCACCCGACCTAGAGTCGCCACCAATGAGTAGAAATGGAACTGCTGTGGTAATTGCTCTGAGGTCATCACAATCTTTTTGTGATGTATTAAGGGTACCCAGACACTGAGCTTTTGCGGCTCCCGTCAAACCTACCATTATGATTGACAAAGCGAGATACCTGATCATTCGAAGAATTTTATAGGGTTGCAAAGATATATATTTCATGGTTGATTGATTCAATTTAGAATTACGAGCTTTTCAAATTTCGACACTTTCTCACCGGCGGGGTTGCGCACAGTTACCTTGTAAACGTATACCCCGGTTGCCAGCCTGTCTCCAAAATCATCCCTACCATTCCACGCTATTGGCTCATTACGAAAACCATCTGTATTTGATACAGTAACAATTGATTTTACCAACTTTCCACTTATGGTGAAAACTTCGATTTGTACATTCAGAAACTCGCAGCTTTGATTGTGTTCAAAATAAAAATCGGTTCGTGTGGTAAAAGGATTCGGGTAGTTCAATACCCGGTCTATCACAAATTCTTCGCTGTTCGCTACAACAAACTCCATTGTCTCTTCACTAGAATTGTTGTGTACATTCCAGACCTTTAACTTCAGGCTATGGTTGCCCGGCTCAAGTTTATCAAGCTTATAAATGATCTTTCCGCTTTTATACGTATTCAAATCTGATTCATAATACTCGTTGAGTAAAATCACTTTTCGCGTGTCTCCGTCGATGGTTGCTGTGATATCATGTCCAATACCGCTTCCTACTGTGTTAATACCACTTTCGTCAAATATTTTTGAAAGCAGTGTAGGTGTTTCGCTCGTGAAGCCTCCATTCACGAAGTTCTCATCATTCATAAAAACGCTGACTTGCGGTCCCTGACCATTGTCCACTGCATTTGGATCCCTGTCGCCAATATTTAGATTATTGAGATAACCCGTAGCATCTTCATTTTCGTTGTAGGCATAAAGGCTGATTCTTGCTGTTGTGTCTACCGCAAAAGATATATCGCGTGGTAAAACGAATTCGAAGGTGAATTGCCCGCTTATAACTTCAGCGTTGCCCCTGTAAATTACGTCTTCCTGCGTTTTAAATACCATCGGGTTGCCGCCATCATTGGCAAGTGTAGTCTTGGTCTTCTCACGGTCAAATACCGTTGCAACGAGCCTTCCATTAAAATCGCCGAAGGGGCTGCCATTGTCTCTGAGTATTGAACCTTTCACGCGCACCACAGCAAGAGCTTTTAGTGTATCAACGGGCTGATCTAACGTATCAGTAATTGCAGTTATAATGGCCCTGTGCTTAGGTATGGCTAGGGGCAGTGCAGGATCTCCAATAAGTGAAAAATTACGGTGATTAGAGCTGCCTGCAGTAAGCGACGCATTTTTACAATCGCGGCTTACATCGCCCACTCTTGTCACTATCTCGCTGGCAGGTCGGTTAAATAGCGCGTCATAGAATCGCTGGTTCAGTGTAAAGTTAGGACCTGAATACACCAGTCTTGTGGTTGTAAGAAGGGCGATACCGCCTCCATTTCCATTTAGCAATACGTGCTCACCCGCCGATGTGCGAAGGGGATCGTCAAAACGTGTAAACTCACAGGTAGCCGTCATAAACAGCGGCATTGCAAAGGTGTTATCCCAGCCTAGAATAGTAGGAATATCCAGTATTCGCTCTTGCGTCCAACCTAATTCGCCTCCGTGACCGATATAGTTAATTATAAAGGCTCCGCTCTTAACTCTTCTATTTATGGCTTCATTCACAGTAGGGTATCTTGAACCTCCCGGTGTGGCAACTTGTGGAAATGCATCAATAAAGATGCGCTCCAGATTATAATTGCGCGTATAGCTATTTATTTGATTTGAAATAGAACTAGACTTGACCATATGATCATTGCCATCTTCGTCATCTGCCACGAGCGAAATAACATTTCTCCATGCTCCTATATTGGATGATGCTGTATTGCAAACCGTACAATTGGGACTGAAGTCCTGCTCAGTGACGGCCATGTAGCGCTTTATTTTATTCACAACCGAGGTGGCTTCCTGATTGTTTTTCACTACAATTCTGCCTATGCCAATATCCATTACATCAATAATAGACTCGCCTTCGTTATCGTCAAGAAAACCAAAATAGTCGTCACTGACATACGAAGCCGCAGGGAGTAAAGTCACCGACGACTGATATGTAGGAATGAAATTGGTATTACCGGGTGTGGTGTTTCTGTTGTCATAGGACCCGTCACCGAATAGCAGAAGATATCTGGGCATCGCATCAGTATTACCGTTAGCTCGGTCATACAGCATTTTCATCAGCGATTTGATAGTAGTAATATCGCGCATACCTGATGAAAATTCATTGTAAACTTCATTGAGCTTTACTACTGCAACATTCAAAGGATCGAGGGCATAATTTCTGTGAAGGTTGGCTAGATCTTCTGCTCTGCTCATAAACTGACCAGGAGCGAGAATAATCATATCTATCACTCCATCCTGTCCAAGGCTATGCAAGTTTTGATTTGAAACTTGGCCAAATTGCGCAGGGGCAGGAAAAGCGTTTCCTGAAAAGGCTACAAACTCTCTAAGTGTAGGGGTATTGAGTATAAAGCTTGCCTGATCACCATTTTGTGTAAGCTGAACACGACGTACTTCAGAGGGAGCTGTTACCTCCCATACTTCACTTACTGCGGCTGCATTGCTGATGGTAAATCGTGAAACCCTTCCGGGAGCAACCGATTTCGCATCGCGAAAAATCATTTGGGTGCCTGACATCTGCAGTCGGCGTCTGAAATTGACATTCAGCCAGTTGATCCAACCAACAGCCGAAGCTGCATTCTTTGTATAATCAAGGCTGATTGTTAAAGCCGCAGGAGGATTCGCAAGCGCTACATTTAGGTTGGCATTGTTGGCATAGATTGAAGTGACACCGGTAGAAACATTTAAAACGAATATAGAATCACGCGCTCCATTTACCCTTAACCCAACTTTACATGAACCTGATACTGTTGTTCTGGAAATTACATTGGCTCTAACAACAGCCACTGAACCCGGCTCAGGATTTGGAAATGTATATTGGCTGCCGCCAAAAGTGTAAAGGGTTTGTACATCGAACTTTTCTCCGTACCACTCGCGCCCGCTTTTGATGAGGTTTTCACGTTCGGATTCATGAAATGTATAATCATTGAACGCCGTTACATCAAAATTCGGATTGTCAGATGCATTTGGCAAACTCGTGATTCTTTTAGCAATATCGCCGGTATTGATACCTATAAAGTAGTACGACGTATCGCAGAAGTTGTGTCTGGAATGGTTGAACAACTGAGTTGTTTCATCGTAAGTCCATTTATTGGGTCCTTTTGCATAAAAAAGGATATAATCATTCTGATCGAAAACCCCGTCGCTCTCTCCTTCTACAAAAATGTTATTTGACAACAAATCATCGGGTCTTGGAATGCTATTATTAAAAGGAAGCTGTCCATAACCGTTTCCATAAATATTTAGTGATTGAGGATTAAGACTTTGAACATTCACCCCTAAAGCAGTGAGGTAATTTCTATCAATGCGGTATAGGCCATCGGCTACTACACCTATCTTGTACCAATCGCCACTAGCCATAATACTGTTTGCGGCATACGTTTGTGATTTGGCTCTGGCCGGACTTGGCTGCGTCTGTACTTTAATTTTGAATCGGGTAACTTCTTCAATTTGGCCAAGAGAGCCACTAATGGGCATGTACTCAAAAATTACAACCTGCTGGCCACGTTCGGTCTTAGCATCCCACCTAAATGCAGCCAAAGCTTCAGGCCTTATACTGTTGAGAACCTTGCTATGATTAGGATATACAATAGATGATTGTATAACTTCAATTGTAACATTTGACACTGCCTGACCTTTGCCAAGTACAATTTTATTTAAGTATACAGGATAAAAACTGGAAGCTTCATGATGAAAAGCTCCGGCAAAAGATGGTCTGGTGTAAACTTGTTCATCAAAATTAAAAGTACGCATATCACGCTCCCAATCCACTTGGAATTCAAATTCTACCTGAGCGCTAACATCCAAGGATAAAGCTGTACATAAAGCAATTAAGGCCGTTATTCTTTTCATCTCAATCATCAAATCAGGACAGAAGCACCCCAAGATTGGGCAACAAAATTACTCACTGAATTGAAACAAGCAGAAAGAAATTAAGTACCTTTAGTCCGTAAACATTGGAGAAACG
Source organism: Flavobacteriales bacterium (assembly GCA_038207425.1). Classification (GTDB taxonomy): domain Bacteria; phylum Bacteroidota; class Bacteroidia; order Flavobacteriales_D; family Cryomorphaceae; genus JBBQZU01. The sequence goes on from JBBQZU010000013.1 coordinate 48,116, forward strand.
AATGAGGAGTATTATTATTGCGCTCAAATTGGTGTCAATCCTTGTTTAAAAAAATTCGTATCATTGGTGCCACAAAATTATAAGCAACCCCAGAGGCGTATATGTTGAGGAAACTCTTACTTACAGCAGTTGTACCGGCTACGTTCTGCTTCTTTGCTGCGACTAATGAAGCGTATGCTCAAGACCCCGCCTTCACGCAGTTTTACGCTAATCCACTTTATTTGAACCCTGCATTTGCGGGTACCAATAAATGTCCGCGCGTTGTACTCAATTACAGGAACCAGTGGCCCGCCCTGTCCGGTAATTTTGCGACTTACAGCGCGTCATACGATCAGTATGTGGATGTTGTAAATGGCGGTCTTGGCTTTTATATCCTCCATGACAATGCCGGTAGAGGTACCTTGACTTCACTTTCGATAAATGGAATTTATTCCTATCAGGTAGCATTATCGAGTACTGTATCGATGGTAGCCGGTTTTCAGGCATCCTATTTTCAGCGTTCTCTTGATTGGGGAAGCCTCACCTTTGGAGACCAAATAGATCCGCGACGCGGTTTTATCTACAGCACGCAGGACACTCCCCGTGGTGGCAACGTTGACAATGTTGACTTCTCATCAGGATTTGTGATATACAGCGAAACCTTTTATGGAGGAGTTGCCGTACACCATTTGTTTGAACCTAACGAATCGCTCATAGTGCAAGAGTCGCCATTGGAAAGAAAATATACGTTGCATGCCGGCGCTAAAATCTACCTTAACAAAGATTTTAAAGGCGAGAGTGAGACTTCGGTCTCCCCAAACATCCTTTATCAGAGGCAGTTTGACTTTGAGCAGATCAACGTTGGGTTGTATGCACAAAAAGGACCGATGATCTTGGGAGCATGGTACCGTCTTCAGGATTCATTTATTTTGCTGGTGGGCGTTGAAGCTGAACAATTCAAAATTGGTTACAGCTACGACCTTACCACCAATAGACTGACTACCCAAACCGCGGGTTCACATGAATTGTCAGCTACCTTCACGTTCAATTGCAAGCCTGTAAAGAAAAAGTTCAGGGCAATAAGTTGTCCGGCATTCTAGTTTAATAGCGAAACCTGCACCGAAAAATTACATATGAAACTTAACATTCAAAATTCTGTTTTTGTGTTACTTGCAGCAATCTTCGGATTGTCGGTAACTTCATGCAGATACGAATCTTCAAATTCTACGGGTTGGAATTACAATGACCCACGAAACGGAGGTTATGAAAAAGTACCCTATTACGAGCAGGAAACAGGCCCCGGCCTTGTGCTTATCGAAGGAGGTACTTTTACAATGGGAGCCACAGAAGAAATGGTAACAAAGGACTGGACCAATATGCAACGCAGGGTTACAGTATCGTCCTTCTATATGGATGAAACGGAAGTTACTAACCACCATTGGCTGGAATACCTCTACTGGATTAAAAGGGTGTACTCTACTGACTACCCCGAAATTCACGACAAGGCATTGCCTGACTCGTTGGTATGGAGATCGAAACTTGCCTACAACGAACCTTATGTAGATTATTACTTGCGCCACCCTGCATTTAATGATTATCCGGTGGTAGGAGTAAACTGGCTGCAGGCCAACGACTATTGCGCATGGAGAAGCGATCGCGTAAACGAAGCCATTCTCATCAGGGAAGGACTTTTTGAGCATTTTCCGCAGCAAAGAAATGAAGACCATTTCAGCACTGATGCCTATTATGCCGGCCAGTATGAAAGCGGCAAGAGGGTAGATGGTCTTCCTGACCTTGACCCTGAGAAAGATTTCAGAAATGTTCGCATGGAAGATGGTATACTGTTGCCAAGATACAGACTGCCAACTGAAGCTGAATGGGAGTTCGCGGCATATGGTCTTATCGGCAATACTTTTCAGGAACTTGTTACACAGCGAAAAGTGTACCCCTGGAATGGACACTACGTAAGGGATGGCAATAATAATAGCCGCTATTATGGAGAGTTTGTTGCCAACTTTGTAAGAGGCCGTGGTGACTATATGGGAGTTGCAGGCAGTCTTAATGACAATGCTGATATTACTGCTGCTGTTTACATGTATCAACCCAATGACTATGGTTTGTACAATATGGCGGGCAACGTTAGCGAATGGGTAATGGACGTATACCGTCCACTCAGCCATGAAGATGTGGATGAATTCAGACCATTCCGTGGTAATGTATACAAAACAAAGGTTCTTAACAGTCAGCGAAGTATAGACGAAAAGCTTACGATCGTAACGTACGATGTAGCCGGTATTCTTGAGTACATCACTGATTTTTCAAAAGTCACAGAAGGTAGGCTTAATCCAGAAGAAGCACAATTGATTGAAAACCTGTCTTCATTTGCTCAACAAGCTTCAGAGAGATACGAAGAAGGCAAAGCTGATGAAGCCTATACGCTTATACGCGATGGTTTTCAGCAAGTGCGTACAAGCAATGTACGTATAGCGCCTGAACTACTAAGTGGCCTTGGTACCTTTGTGGAGGATACTCCGGGCGGACTTCGTATGCGTGAAGTAAGGCCTGAAGAGAACATTGACCGCGACAATTACCGCCTTGCTGACAATATCAACCACAAAGACGGTGACTTCCTTTCGAGTATAGACTACCTAAGTCCTACCGCTAATGAAAACAGCATGTATGACTATGGATCATCAACCCTGGTAAGCAATCGCTCGCGGGTATACAAGGGTGCCAGTTGGAGAGACCGTGCTTATTACCTCAGCCCGGGCACACGTCGTTACCTTGACGAGCGCAAGGCCACAGCTACCATCGGCTTCCGATGCGCTATGGACCGGGTAGGCAGCCCAGTAGGTTTAAAACAAAAGTGATCTGATAAAAAGAAATAAAAAGAAAACCGGTCTCATGGCCGGTTTTTTTATTTTTCGCCCATGGAAATAGCAACGCTCTACGAAGTTTACAAACAATATCCTCTTGTAACCACCGATACGAGAAAAGACCTTACCGGCAGTATTTTCTTTTGCTTGAAAGGGCCGAATTTTGATGCCAATGGATTTGCAAAAGAAGCATTAAAAAAAGGCGCTGCATGGGTTGTTGCCGATGATTTCTCACTCCTGGGAGAAGAAAAAATTACTGTGGTGCGCGATTCCCTTATTGCTCTTCAATCACTGGCCACGTTTCACAGAAGGAAGTTCAAATTTCCTGTGATAGGCATCACAGGTAGCAATGGTAAAACAACAAACAAAGAACTTATACATTCAGCGCTTTCAACAAAGTACCTCACCTTCGCCACCAAAGGCAATCTCAACAATCATATAGGAGTACCGCTCACCCTCCTTAAAATACCTCTGAATGCTGAAATGGCCGTAATAGAAATGGGAGCCAATCATCAGGGAGAAATCAGAGATCTGAGTGCAATATGCCAACCTGACTTTGGAATTATCACGAATATCGGGCTTGCGCACCTTGAAGGTTTTGGAGGGCCTGAAGGAGTAAAAAAAGGAAAAAAAGAACTCTACGACCACATTTCAATACGCGGCGGAAAAGTTATTGTGAATGCCGACGACCCTGTTCTCATGGAGATTTCAGAAGGTCTTGATAGAATAACCTTTGGAAATAGTACCAAGGCTTTAATAAAAGGCAACATACTAAATAGTAAACCCTTCATTTCATTTACCTATACAGAAGGAGATTTTACATCGCCGCAGATATATACGCAACTTGTGGGAGACTATAACCTGCCCAATTTGCTGACTGCCGTTTGCGCAGGCAGAATTTTTGGCGTAGAACACCAAAGCATAAAGTCAGCACTTGAGTCGTACGCCCCTTCTAATCAGCGATCACAGCTCGTAAAGACAATACACAATACCATAATTCTCGATGCATATAATGCAAACCCGAGCAGTATGCAAGTGGCTTTAAATAACTTCGCTTCAATGGATGGATATAAAATTGCGATGGTAGGCCATATGCTCGAATTAGGTGATTCATCACAAACCCAGCACCAATTGCTAATCGACCAAATAAAAACCCTGAATTTAGAAGCATACCTTGTAGGTATCAATTTTAAGAGTTGCGATGTGAAAGGACTCAAATGGTTTGCAAATTCAGATGAACTAAGTGCATTCATATCCGAAAATCCTGTAAAAAACAAAACCATCCTGCTAAAAGGGAGCAGGATGGCCGCAATGGAAAAACTCGAAAAAGTGCTTTAGTCAGCCAGTACAGCTCGGCTTATTACTATTTTCTGAATCTCACTGGTACCTTCGTAGATTTGAGTAATCTTCGCGTCGCGCATCAATCGCTCTACATGGTACTCCTTAACATAGCCATAACCACCATGCACCTGAACTGCTTCTATAGTAGTATCCATGGCCACCTTGCTTGCAAACAGCTTAGCCATCGACGAGGCAAGGTCAAAATTCTCACCTGCATCTTTAATTTGAGCGGCCTTCAGGCAAAGTAACCTGGCTGCCTCAATATTTGTAGCCATATCGGCAAGCTTAAACGCAATTGCCTGATGCTCATGCAGAGGTTTACCAAATGATTTTCGCTCTTTACTATAAGCCAATGAGAGTTCGTATGCCCCGCTTGCTATACCCAGCGCCTGTGAAGCGATACCAATTCTACCTCCACTTAGTGTTTTCATGGCAAATTTAAATCCGAAGCCATCATCACCTATTCTGTTTGACTTTGGCACTTTCACATCCTGAAACATGAGGGTATGAGTATCGCTTCCGCGGATTCCCAATTTATCTTCTTTTGCACCCACTATAAAACCCGGCATATCGCGCTCCACAATGAGACAATTTATACCGCGATGGCCTTTTGATGCGTCAGTTTGTGCAATAACCAGATATACAGAAGCGCTTTTGCCGTTGGTAATCCAGTTCTTCGTGCCATTCAAAAGGTAATGATCACCCATATCGATGGCAGTTGTTTTTTGCGAAGTTGCATCTGAGCCTGCTTCCGGCTCACTGAGGCAAAATGCACCAATCTTTTCTCCTTTGGCCAATGGCACGAGAAACTTCAGTTTTTGCTCTTCTGAGCCGTACTTATCTATCCCCCAGCATACAAGGCTATTATTTACCGAAACGCATACAGAAGCTGATGCATCGATCTTGCTTAGTTCTTCCATTGCGAGCACATAAGAAACGGTATCCATACCGGCCCCACCGTACTTTGGGTCAATCATCATCCCCATAAAACCAAGCTCCCCGAGTTGCCTCATTTCATCCTTTGGGAATTTTTGCTCTCGGTCGCGTTCAATCACTCCAGGTTTCAAAACATTCTGAGCGAAATCTCTAGCTGCATCTCGCACAGCAATTTGCTCTTCGGTAAATTCAAAATTCATCATTAGATTCCCTTTTTTCAGTGGTGTGCAAATTTAATGATTCAGATTAATAAATTCGAGCCATGAATCAACCCGTTTCAATTGGGCTTGGAGTGATGTCAGGAACTTCACTTGATGGCATTGACCTGGCACTTTGTACATTCGATAACGATCTAACTGCCAACATTCTATTATTCGATACAATGGCCTATCCTTCCGAGTTAAAAGAGAAAATTGCTTCAGTTCACACATTCAGTGCACTGCAATATTTCCACTTTCAAAATGAATATACGGCCTTTACATCCCGATGCATCGATACATTCTTAAACAAATCAGAAAAGAAACCCGATTTTATCGGGGCTCATGGACATACCGTATTTCATCAGCCCGAAGAGGCGCTTACAGTGCAAATGTTAAATGGCGCAATGCTTTCAGTTCTCACCGGCATTCCGGTGGTATGTGATTTTCGCACTTCTGATGTTGCCGCAGGCGGACAAGGTGCGCCATTAGTACCAATTGGTGATGCCCTGTTGTTTGGTGACTATGAAGCCTGTCTTAATATAGGAGGATTTGCCAATTTAAGCTACAATTCAACCGGCGGTAGAATTGCCTTTGATATAGCTCCGGCAAATATTGTTCTGAATTACTTGGCTGGTATGCTCGGGCGTGAATACGATCACAATGGAACCTTTGCAGCATCAGGAAAAGTGAACAATGCAATTCTTGATAAACTGAATATGCTTCCATATTATCATTTGCCACCTCCTAAATCATTAGGGCGCGAATGGGCTGAGGAGCGAATCATGCCTCTCATAAAGAAATCAGACATTTCCTGCTATGATTTGCTCTGCACACTTACTGAGCATATTGCATATCAAATCGCTCAAAGCACTGTTCGTTTACCGAAAGGCAGCCGCATACTTTGCACAGGCGGCGGTACACACAACGTTTTTCTGGTAGAGCGCATTACTTATTATCTCGGCGGAATGATCGAATTAATAATCCCTGAAAAAGAGCTAATTGATGCCAAAGAAGCTTTGATATTTGCCCTTTTGGGGAAGCTGAGAATAGATGGAAAAGCAAATAGTATTCACACTGTTACTGGCGCACAATTTGACACTTGCGGCGGGGCTGTATACCTGCCTTCCGGCAAATGTTAATTTCTGATTAAGATTCTTATTACCGTAATCCAGTAACATATCCCTTTTGATATATTTGCGCCCTACCACAAACGAGGTAAATTATGCGCGAACTTCTGAAAAGATTTGAAGATAAAAAGCCGGAAATTGTATTCGAGTGGAGCGATTCTGAAACCGATGCCATTGGATGGGTGGTAATAAATTCGCTTCGTGGCGGCGCCGCCGGCGGGGGAACCCGAATGCGCAAGGGGCTTGATAAAAGAGAAGTAGAATCGCTTGCCAAAACAATGGAAGTTAAATTTACGGTATCAGGCCCTCCCATTGGCGGTGCCAAAAGCGGCATAAATTTCGATCCTAAAGATCCAAGAAAACGCGGAGTGCTGGAGAGATGGTATAGAGCAGTGACCCCCCTATTGAAAAATTATTACGGAACCGGTGGCGATCTTAATATAGATGAGATTCATGAGGTAATACCCATTACGGAAGCATACGGACTGTGGCATCCGCAGGAAGGAGTAGTAACTGGGCATTTCAACCCTACGGATAGTCAAAAAATCAGACAAATAGGTCAGTTGCGCTTTGGTGTTTCAAAAGTTGTAGAAGACCCTCACTATACCCCTGCTGCATCACGTAAATATGTGGTTGCTGATATGATTACCGGATACGGTGTGGCCATGAGTATACTTCATTATTATACCCTTTCGGGAAAAGATTTTAAAGGTAAGCGCGCCATAATTCAAGGTTGGGGAAATGTAGGAGCTGCAGCCGCATACTATCTTTCGCAGGTAGGGCTGAAAGTGGTAGGTATCGTAGACCGCACCTGTGGAATTATACTTGCTGATGGCATACCTACCGAAGAAATCAAAAATCTATTTCTCAACAAGGAAGGCAATACCCTTACAGGTGAAGGGATGCTTACCTTCGATGAAGTGAATAAAAAAATCTGGGACGTACCTGCCGAAATTTTCCTACCATGTGCCGCATCGAGGTTGGTAACAAAGGATCAGATAGACCGTATGGTGAAAGCCGGGCTTGAAGTAGTGGCATCAGGCGCCAACGTGCCATTTGCTGATCCGGAAATATTTTTTGGCCCCACCATGGAGTATGCAGATAAACAACTTGCACTGATACCCGATTTTATTGCCAATTGCGGTATGGCAAGAGTTTTTGCCTATTGCATGCAATCGGGAGCAGAGATGAGCGATCAGGCCATTTTCGGTGATACCAGCGATACCATTCGCCATGCACTTGAAAAGGTATTCAAAAAAAACGCAACCCGCCGGAACTTAGCAGCGACCTCTTTTGAGATCGCATTATCACAACTGATCTAAAAAATGGAAATAGCGATTATCTTGGTTTTCGTATGCGGCTATCTTGCAATTGCGCTTGAACACCCGTTGCATATTGACAAAGCTGCGTCAGCCCTTATTCTTGGAGTAATGTGCTGGGCACTCTTTGTTCTGGGGGTGCAAAGTGTGCCTGAAGGACTAACGGCTGAGTTCAGCCAGTTCATTCACGAAAATGGCATGTTGGGTGAATCCGAACAACTGCCCGTATTTCTAGAACAAAGGCTTTTGTATCACATCAGCGAAATAGCCAGCATTCTCTTCTTTCTGATGGGCGCAATGACCATCGTAGAATTGGTGGACGCCCATGAGGGCTTTCGCTTGATAACCGACCGGATAAAGACCACAAATAAAGTGAAGTTGCTCTGGATATTGAGTATTCTAACATTTTTCTTCAGCGCTGTTCTTGACAATCTTACTACCACCATCGTAATGATTTCTCTTCTCAGAAAGCTTGTTGAAGATAAAAAAACACGTTGGTTTTTTGTTGGTTTCGTGGTAATTGCTGCCAATGCCGGAGGCTCATGGTCGCCTATTGGCGACGTAACTACTACCATGCTGTGGATCAAAAAGCAATTGCCCGATGTACCAGCTATCGTACTGAATCTGTTTATTCCAAGTCTTATAGCTGTGCTGGTTCCGTTAACAATTCTCTCCTTTACGATGAAGGGGGAAGTGGCGCGTCCTGAAAAAAAAGTAAACGATGATGAACATGAAGTACATGTGTCAGACCGTGAGCGAAATTTTATTTTTATAGCTGGTATTCTGGGCTTGCTGTTTGTTCCCGTATTTAAAACCGTAACCCATTTACCTCCCTTTATGGGTATCATGCTCAGTCTTGGTGTATTGTGGCTTATTACCGAGATTATGCATGGGCGCAAGCTGTATGATGAAAAGCAAAAATTGTCCGTGCTTTCCGTATTAAGAAAAATTGACACCGCTTCAGTGCTGTTCTTTCTGGGAATTTTGCTTGGAGTTTCAGCTCTGCAAGAAGTAGGTATACTAGGTAGTGTAGCCGCCGGACTTGATAAGTCTATAGGAAATATTTACGCCATCAATATGGCCATCGGCCTCTTCTCAGCGATTGTTGACAATGTACCCCTTGTAGCAGCGGCCCAGGGCATGTATCCTATTGCAGCAGAAGGCCCTTTTGCTCCAAGCGGAGACTTTTGGCTCTTTTTGGCTTATTGCGCAGGTACTGGCGGAAGCGCTCTAATTATTGGCTCAGCAGCCGGAGTAGCCGCCATGGGCCTGGAGCGTATCGATTTTATCTGGTACCTTAAAAATATGTCATGGCTCGCTATTATCGGCTATGTATCAGGCGCTGCGGTATTCATACTGGCTAGTGCATAATTTCTCCATTAGTAAGGCGTTTAATGCCAAATCAAAGCGTATTCTTGTCAATCATTTAACAACAACTTATGCTCCTGCAAATCAACACCGGCGGCAATGCCGCAGCCGATATCCTACCTACGGAAGAAACCATCTCTGTTTGGCAACTAATAGTTGATGGAGGCTGGTATATTATGGTACCCCTTGCAATTCTTTCAATCGTAGCGGTGTACATTTTTGCCGAAAGGTGGATGGCCATAAATAAAGCGAACAAGGAAGACAAAGATTTCATGAACCGAATCAAAGATTACGTGAGCGATGGGAAACTCGAGGCGGCAAGAACCCTTTGCACCGCTTCAGATACACCAGTAGCCCGTATGATCGACAAGGGCATAGCCCGCATAGGGAAGCCGATGGACGATGTGGCAGCTTCAATTGAAAACGTTGGCAAGCTGGAAGTTTACAAACTTGAAAAAGGCTTGGCCATGCTTGCAACAGTGGCAGGTGCAGCCCCAATGATCGGATTTCTTGGTACCGTAATCGGTATGATATTCACTTTTCATGCGATGAAAATCGCAGGAAACGGAGTTGAAATTGCAGCGCTTTCAGGCGGTATTATGCAGGCCATGGTAACTACCGTGGCAGGTTTGGTAATTGGCATTATGGCTTACATAGCCTACAATACGCTGGTGGTGAGAGTTGACAAGATTGTGCATAGAATGGAAGCCAAAACAATTGAATTCATCGACCTGCTCGAAGAACCCGGAAAATAATGCCTATGAACCTGCGTTCGCGAAATAAAGTAAGTGCAGCATTCAGCATGTCGTCAATGACCGACCTGGTGTTTCTGCTGCTCATTTTCTTCATCATCGTATCTACTTTGGTTAGCCCCTACTCATTGCCGGTAGACCTCCCTGTAAGCAAAAACCGCTCTGACAATAAGCAAAATGTTGCCCTGAGAATTGATGCTGACCTTACATATTCTGTAAACAATGAGATAATCAATCAGGCCGCGCTCGAGTCAGAACTGGCATCAAAATTGGTCTCATTTGATAATCCAAGCATTATACTCCATGTAGACCAGAGTGTGCCAACCGGCGAAACGGTGAAAGTGCTCGACGTGGCAAAGCGCAATAAATGGAAAATAGTACTGGCCACCAAACCTAAGTAAGCCATGAGTGCCGAAGAAAAAAAGCGCAAACGAACCGCCTTGATAATTACCATTGCCTTTCATGTATTGGCAACTATCCTGTTTTTGCTTTTTGGCCTGACACAACCAAACCCATTACCCGAAGATGCAGGAGCCTCTGTGGAGTTTGGCTGGGATGAGAATGCAGCCGGTGCAGTAGTAGCCTCAAGCGATGTGGTTCCTACTCCGCAGGAACCGGAACCTCTAAGCACCGCGCAGCCGGTAGAAACCCCGGTAGATGATGTAGCTACCGATGAAGATAGTGAAGTAGTAATACCGCCGAAAAAAGAAGAAAATAAGCCGAAAAAGGAAAAACTCAAGGAACCGAACAAGCCTAAAGAAGAAACCAAACCCAAGGAAGAAACCAAGCCCAAAGAAGAGCCCAAACCACAAATAAATCAAGCGCTTAGCGAGGCGCTCGGACAAATTGGCAAAGGCGGAGGAACCAAAGGCGATGGCGAAGGCGAAGGCACTCAAGGAAACCCTCAGGGTACTACCGGCACAGGCAGTCTTGGCGGCGGCAATGGAAGCTGGGAGCTATCAGGCAGAAGCATGATGCCCGGATTTGGCACCAAAATATCCACTACCAATGAAGAAGGAATTGTTGTGTTGAACATAACCGTTGACCGCAATGGCAAGGTAATCAATGCAACCCCCAACCTGAAGGAATCGACATCCACTTCACAGTATCTGATCAATCTGGCAAAAAACGATGCCCTAAAAAACTTCAGGTATAATGCTGATGCAAATGCATCCATTGAACAGCGGGGCAAAATACGCTACGTTTTCAAGCTGCAATGACCTACCTTGAAGCTGTTGGATATCTTTTCAGTCAGCTACCCATGTTTCAGCGCATCGGGGCAGCAGCTTATAAAGCCAACCTTAGCAATACCATAGCCATTTGCGAAAGTCTTGGTAATCCGCAGCGAAAATTTAAGTCAGTACACATAGCCGGCACCAATGGCAAAGGCTCCGTGTCAAGCACGCTGGCATCTGTTTTTGCAGAGAGCGGATACAAAACCGGATTGTTTACTTCGCCCCATCTCAAGGATTTCAGGGAGCGCATTCGCATCAACGGCGCCATGATTCCTGAAGCAGCAGTGGTCAGTTTTCTTGAAAATTATATCGCAAACTTAAGCCAGCTAAAACCTTCATTTTTTGAACTTACCTGTTGTATGGCATTCGAGTATTTCGCGCAAGAAAAAGTTGATATAGCTATACTCGAAACCGGTATGGGCGGCCGGCTCGACAGCACCAATGTAGTGCTGCCCGAACTCAGCATCATCACTTCTATAAGCCTAGACCACCAGCAGTTTTTGGGTGATACCATTTCAAAAATAGCGGCTGAGAAAGGCGGTATTATCAAGCCTGGAATACCCGTGTTAATTTCAGAAAATGGAGCAGAAGCATTAGCAGTGCTAGCAGAACAAAGCCTTTCGGCAAATGCGCCTGCCACCATTGTGAAAGCAGTTGATGCCGGACTGCAAACTGACCTTGGAGGTATATACCAGCAAGAAAATATGCGCACCGTGCGAAAAGCCATTGAAATGTTGAGAGCAATTGGCTGGAGCCTTCCGGTAAATGATGTGGAACGCGGGGCACTTCAGGTCATTAAAAATACCGGGCTTCGCGGACGCTGGGAGGTACTCAGTGAGCAGCCAAAAATAATTGCCGACGTAGGCCACAACGAAGAAGGGGTGCGCATGGTAGTGCAAATGCTCGCGCGACAAAAATACAAGCGACTGCACATCGTATGGGGAATGGTAGGCGATAAGGACAGCACGGCGATACTCTCCCAATTGCCTGCTGATGCAAGCTACTACTGGTGCAAGCCGCATATACCACGTGGTAAAGCTGAAGATATTCTGCGAATTGAAGCCGAAGCTTTTGGCTTAAAGGGGCCTTCATACCCATCCGTATTGGCGGCATTAGCGGCAGCGAGGTCCATTGCCAACCCTGCTGACTTGATTTTTACAGGGGGGAGTGTATTTGTAGTTGGTGAAATTCTATCCACCATCGATGGTAAGTAGTATCAATTTTATGAATGCCATAATAATTGATTATCTGATTGTTATGGCTATAATTTCATGGATTAATTAATTTATTTGGAAAAAAAGCTGAAACAATTTGCAACAATGAAAATTCATCTATATTTGCAGTCCGAAAATGAAAAATTAGGGCGATTAGCTCAGCTGGTTCAGAGCACCTGCCTTACAAGCAGGGGGTCGTAGGTTCGAATCCTACATCGCCCACATCCAAAACCCTGCACAAGCGTGCAGGGTTTTTTTATGCCCAAACATTCGCAAGCCCAGAGGGATTGAACGAATGTATGGGCATAAAAAAACAGCATACAGAAGGAATGCAGGTTTTGAATGGGTACAAGGGCTCCCGGAAATGGATCTCGCAAGTAATCCTACATCGCCCACATCCAAAACCCTGCACAAGCGTGCAGGGTTTTTTTATGCCCAAACATTCGCAAGCCTATCCTACTTAAAGTTTGACCAAGCATTCCAAAATTCTGATTTATCTTTGCAACCCTTCCGCCGAAGTGGTGAAATTGGTAGACACGCATGTTTCAGGGACATGTGCCCATCGGGTGTGGGGGTTCGAGTCCCTTCTTCGGCACCAAAAAGCTCCGACCCCAATCAGGTCAGGGCTTTTGCCATTTATATTACTCAATTGCCATTCGCATACTGCAAATTGAAACTTATCACATATTGAGAACGCAGCAAATAAAAGGGTGTACCTTCGGTTTATGAGAATGGGGTTGGCATACTTAAACTACCGCCGGAGGGCGAAGTCGCTTCATGGCATACACTCCCCCTTTGTATACAACCTTTCGGAAAAAGTACTTTTGAAAAACGGAGCCCACAAACAATGGGAAATTGAAGCACTGAGATATTCATTGCTTAACGATCACTCCACTATCGAAATAAATGATTTAGGCGCAGGTTCGCGCACTGCCGTCGGCAACTCCCGCAAAGTGAAAGAAATTGCCCAGTATTCATCATCGCCCAAAGTGATTGCCGCAATGCTGCAGAGGCTTGCTGACTATATTGGCGCTGAGCGTATACTCGAGCTTGGCGCAAATCTGGGCATTACTACTTCATATCTTGCAGCGGCCAAAAGTGCAAAGAAGGTTATAGCAATAGAAGGCGATCCTTTAATGGCCATGAAAGCCAATGAGCATACAAACGATCTCGGATTGCCTGCGACGGTTATTTGCGGAAGCTTTGAAGAAGCTTTGCCCAAAGCACTCAATGAGCTTGGGTCAGTAGATTTGGCCTACCTCGACGGAAATCACCGAAAAGAACCTACCCTTCGCTATTTCAATGAAATACTGCCATATACAACCAACGAAACAGCCATAGCCATTGGCGACATACACTGGAGTGCAGAAATGGAAGATGCCTGGCATACGCTTATGGACCATCCCTCCGTTGGAGTAACAATCGATCTATTTTATGTAGGCCTTGTTTTTTTTCGGAAAGATCAGGCCAAAGAACACTTTACCTTACAATACAAATGAGCAAAACACTGATACAGGTGCGGGATTTAGCCAAAATATATCAAATTGGCAATCAGGAGGTACACGCACTTAGGAGCATTGATTTAGATATTGAAAAGAATGAATTTGTCGCGCTGATGGGCCCATCAGGTAGCGGCAAAAGCACCCTCATGAACATACTCGGCTGTTTGGATAGTCCTTCTCGGGGCACCTACTTTCTCAATGGTCAGGATGTAAGTGGAATGGACGATGATGCCCTTGCCGATGTGCGCAACCGTGAGATAGGCTTCGTTTTTCAAACCTTCAACCTCCTGCCCCGATACACCGCACTTGAAAATGTGGCGCTGCCACTCATTTACCGCGGCATTCCAAAAAACGACCGGATAAAACGGGCCACCGAAGTATTGGAGCATGTAGGCCTGGCCGACAGAATGCACCATAGATCAAACGAACTATCAGGGGGGCAGCGTCAGCGTGTGGCCATGGCAAGGGCGTTGGTAAACCATCCTTCGATCATACTTGCTGATGAACCTACCGGTAACCTCGATACCAAAACATCTTATGAAATAATGGCCCTGCTGGACGAAATACACCGCCAAGGAAACACCATTATTTTGGTAACCCACGAAGAAGATATAGCCTTGCACGCTCGCCGCATAGTGCGCTTGCGGGATGGAGTAATTGAAAGCGACAATATTTCTGAGCCTGCAGCTTTAAAAAGCAAAGGCTAAGATTTTGAACTCAAGCTACTATTATTGCGTTATTTCACGTAAGTAAAACATGCCCAATGAAAATTTACACCAAAACCGGCGACGAAGGCAAAACATCACTTTTAGGAGGATCGCGGGTAGCGAAATACCACCTTCGCATTGAATCATATGGAACCGTTGATGAACTCAACTCGCACTTAGGGCTGCTCAGATCTCATGGGCTTAAGCCTGATGACGCAGAGATGCTAATTCAAATACAAAACAAACTTTTTACCATGGGTTCGCAGCTCGCTTCGGAGCCCGGAGAACCTAAGTTTAAAATACCGAAACTCGTGGCCGAAGATGTGAAAATGCTCGAGGACGCTATCGATCGCATGGAAGAACTTCTGCCACCAATGCGCAACTTTGTGCTGCCCGGGGGGCATGTAGCTGTGGCGCAGGCGCATGTATGCCGATGTGTATGCCGCCGGGCCGAAAGGATTGTATTACACCTCAAGGATGAGAGCGATGTGCCCGACCCAATACCTGTCTATTTAAACCGCCTATCAGATTATTTATTTGTACTGAGTCGAAAAATAGGTCGCGATTTCGATGCTGAAGAGGTGCCTTGGATACCAAAAAAGGATTAATATACTTTATATCAGTATATTAATTACTTTCATTTATATCTTGGCCGCGAATACAAAAAACATACTTTTGCGTAATTATTTTACGCAACGATCAAATACCACAGAAATGTATTGGACATTAGAATTGGCATCCTATCTTGAAGATGCGCCTTGGCCGGCTACCAAGGACGAACTTATAGATTTCGCCATGAGAACCGGTGCCCCGCTCGAAGTTGTAGAAAACCTACAGGAAATCGAAGAGGTGGGAGAAATATACGAAACCATTGAAGACATTTGGCCGGACTATCCGACCAAGGAAGACTTCTTCTTCAATGAAGATGAATACTAAAGAAAGGGGCGCTAAGGCAGCCCCTTCTTTTTTTCGCGACAATTTGTCAAGTTACCGCACTATGGTATTATTTATGCCATGATGAGCGCTCAGCGATGAGCCTATTCGAACCGAAATGGGTACCTTCGCGGACTAATTATTCAGTTACAACCACAAAAGAATATCCTTATGATAGGATCACTTACCAAAACATTGAAAAAGCTCTTCGGAGACAAGAGCGACCGCGATGTAAAAGAAATTACCCCCCTTGTAGAGCTTACCAAAACTGCATATAGCACCCTGGGCAACATCAGCAATGATGACCTTCGCGCCAAAACGGCAGCACTCAAAGTGAGAATCAATGATGCCACAGCCCCGCAGAAAGCAGAAATTACGGCGATTCAAAAGCGTGTTGATGAGCAACCCGATATGGAGCCTGCTGCCAAAGAAGACCTATTCAAGCAAATCGACCAAATCAATAAAGGTGTAGATGATACCATAGAAAAGGTATTGCTCGAAATACTGCCTGAAGCATTTGCAGTGGTAAAAGAAACCGCGCGCAGGTTTAAGGAAAACCCCGTACTGGAAGTTACAGCTACCCAAAACGACAGAGACCTTGCTGCCCGCAAAAGCAACGTGATGATTGATGGCGATAAGGCGCGCTGGAATAATAAATGGGTCGCCGCCGGCAATGAAATTACCTGGGATATGCTGCACTATGATGTGCAGCTTATTGGCGGTATAGCCCTGCACAAAGGCAAAGTGGCCGAGATGCAAACCGGTGAAGGTAAAACCCTTGTAGCTACCCTGCCTATGTATCTCAATGCCCTTGCGGGAAAAGGTGTGCACTTGGTAACGGTAAATGACTACCTGGCTCGCCGTGACTCGGAGTGGATGGGGCCACTCTTTGAATTTCACGGACTCTCGGTTGATTGTATTGACAAGCATCAGTCAAACAGCGACGAGCGCCGCAGTGCTTATCAGGCCGATATTACCTACGGTACCAATAATGAATTCGGTTTTGACTACCTGCGCGACAATATGAGTACCAATCCCGGTGGGCTTGTGCAGCGCAAACACCATTACGCCATTGTGGATGAGGTTGACTCGGTATTGATTGACGATGCCCGTACACCGCTTATCATATCAGGACCCACCCCCAAGGGCGATCAGCAACTTTTTGATGAGCTGAAGCCCAAAGTAGAAAAGCTTTATGCGGCCCAGCGCCAGCTCGTAACCCAGCTTTTGGCCGAAGCCAAAAAGAAACTCGAAGGTTTGGAAGATGGCAAAGTGTCGAAAAAAGATATCAACGAAGGTGGCCTGGCGCTCTTTCGCGCATACCGCGGTTTGCCAAAGAATAAAGCCCTTATAAAATTCCTAAGCGAATCGGGCATGAAGCAGCAAATGCTCAAAACTGAGGCGTACTACCTGCAAGACCAGGAGAAGGAAATGAACAAAGCCGACGAGGTGCTCTACTTCACCATCGATGAAAAAGGCAACTCCATAGAGCTTACTGAAAAAGGTACAGAACTTATTTCAACAGATGTAGCTGATGAGCAATTCTTCGTATTGCCCGATATGGGCACCAGCATCGCTGAAATAGAACGGATATCAAAGAGCGAAGACGAAAAAGTAAAACTTAAGGATGAGATGCTCCGCAATTACAGCATCAAAGCCGAGCGCATTCATACCATCAACCAGCTATTGAAGTCTTACTGCCTTTTTGAGAAAGACGTAGACTATGTGGTGATGGAAAACAAAGTAAAAATTGTAGATGAGCAAACCGGCCGTATCATGGAAGGTCGCCGCTACAGCGACGGATTACACCAGGCCATTGAGTCGAAAGAACGCGTGAAGGTTGAGGCAGCCACGCAAACCTACGCCACCATTACCCTGCAAAATTATTTCAGGATGTACCATAAGCTTGCAGGTATGACCGGTACTGCCGAGACCGAAGCAGGAGAGCTTTGGGATATCTACAAGCTTGACGTTATGCTGATACCCACCAACAGGTCAGTAGTACGAGATGACCGTGAAGACAAGGTATACAAAACAAAGCGCGAAAAATACAATGCATCCATTGATGAAATTGTAGAACTATCAAAAGCCGGACGGCCGGTACTTGTGGGTACCACTTCGGTAGAGGTTTCTGAATTGCTGAGTCGCATGCTTCAGCTCCGCGGCATCAAGCACAACGTACTCAACGCCAAGCTACACGCTAAAGAAGCCGATATAGTAGCCGCTGCCGGACAGCCGGGGGCGGTAACCATAGCTACCAACATGGCAGGTCGTGGTACCGACATCAAACTCGGTCAGGGGGTAAAGGAAGTGGGTGGACTAGCTATTGTAGGTACAGAGAAGCACGACTCACGCCGCGTAGACCGCCAGCTTCGCGGACGCTCAGGAAGGCAGGGTGACCCAGGGTCATCACAGTTCTACATATCGCTCGAAGATAACCTGATGAGGCTTTTCGGCTCCGACCGTATTTCTAAAATGATGGACCGTCTCGGCTTGAAAGAAGGTGAGGTAATTCAGCATAGCATGATTACCAAATCGATAGAACGCGCCCAGCGGAAAGTAGAAGAAAACAACTTCGGTATCAGAAAACGCCTGCTGGAGTATGACGATGTAATGAACTCTCAGCGTGAAGTAATATACAAGCGACGCCGCCACGCACTCTTCGGCGACAGGCTGCAGCTCGATATCGAAAACATGTTTCAGGATGTGGCCGAAGCCATAGCCGGCAACCACCACGATGCGAAGAATTACGATGGATTCAAGCTTGACCTTGTGCAATTTCTCGGTATGGAAAGCCCTGTAAGTGAAGACGAGTTTTTGTCGCTGAAACCCGGTGAAGTAGCCCGAAAGGTGTATCACGCCGCCCGCACACGCTACACAGCACGTATCAAGGCTACAGCATTTACGGCTCTGCCGGTTATTTCCAATGTAAAAGCCACCCAGCCACAGTTCGAAAATATATTGATACCATTTACCGACGGAATTAAAACCCTGCAGGTAGTGGTAAATATTGACAAAGCCCTGAGCAATGAAGGCAAAGAGCTGGCCGTAGGAATTGAAAAAGGGGTAACCCTCTCCATTATTGACAATGAATGGAAGGAGCACTTGCGTGAAATGGACGACTTGCGGCAATCAGTACAAAATGCGCGGTTTGAGCAAAAAGACCCGCTGCTGATATACAAATTCGAATCCTTTGAGCTTTTCAAAAAGATGATAGAAAAGATCAGCTTTGATGTGGTATCATTCCTGAGCAAAGCATCGCTTCCCGGCAATACCGATCAGGTGCGCACCACTGCCGCCCCAAGGGTAAGCGATACGAGCAGATTGCAAACCAGCCGCCCCGGCGATGAGCCTCAAAGAATGCCCGGCCCGGGAAGGTCAATGCCCCAATCCCCACCCCAGCGCGTAGAGCCGGTGCGGGTTGAGAAGAAAATTGGAAGAAACGATCTTTGCCCCTGCGGCAGTGGAAAGAAGTACAAGCAATGCCACGGCAATGTGGTAAATCAATCCGTAGGATAACAAATAAGGCAGCCGGTGTCTGCCTTATTTGTTTGGTAAAGAAACGATAAGTCTACTTTACCCTCACCACTTTTCCATTCTGCACGGGCGCCCCGTCGAGAAAGATGGTGTAAGTGAGCATGCCTTTGGGCAAATGAATTCCATCAATGGTAAAGATGCTGCCTGCACCAAATTGCGCGCTTTTCACACGGCGGCCAAGGAGGTCGAAGATGTCGATGCGAAGCACTTCAAAGGGAACATCCGTTTTGGCCACCTTTAGTATCAATTCATCACTACATGGGTTTGGATACAATTGTATGATCCGACTTTCTTCGGTAACGCTTTGATTCTGATTGCTCTTTGATCCCTTATCAGAAGAAAAATCTTCCGGAATCTCAAATGCCGGAAAGTACATCGTTCTCTGTGCAGCATAGAGGCTATGGAGCGCCGTAATATTGCCTGCCCATTCAGAAAATTCTGCTAGGTCGCCGGAGACCATCACATCAGGCAGGGCATCTGCTGACGCGTACTGTGCCAGTAAGCTTGATGGGTCATAAACTACATCACCGCATGATTTGGCATCTCCCCAATCAGATATTCCATAACCGTAGGTGGTAGCGAGTGAAGCCACATAACTTTGAACCACCTCAGGGTGATGTAAATTGGCGAGACTCATAAACAGTTCAGGGGTATAGGCGCCTATTGTATCGGCTGATGTTAAATGCGCAAGTGCTTGCCAAAAGATGTCTCTGTTTCTCCGCGATTGCTTCCAGGTATGTTCAGCCTCAGATACATCCATTGCACCACCCAACATTTCGGCGGTAGCCATTGAGCTGACCGACTCTGAAATCAAGTCAGCATAACCTGATTGTTGGATGGCATCAAAAAGTATAGTACTCATCTGTTCCTGAGGAATGCTGCTGATTTGTGCAAGGATAGATTCTTCATTTCCTTCGGTAAAGAGCAGGTTTATTAGCTCAAGGGTTTGCCCGCCGTCAATTTGCTGGGCTGCATCAACAACTTCATTTTCCTGAAAAGCAGCCTGCTCAAATAGGTTGTCAATTTCATCAGAATCCGACAATTCAGAAAATTCAAATGAACCTTCACCGCCGGCAGCGGGTATTCTGGAATAATCGCAGGCGAAGGCGGAAGTATATACATTGCTGCATATATTACGCACCACAAAATCTGCTGGCGACCCGGCGGCAATTTCACTTACCTTCAACGGGCAGAAGTAGGGCCAATTCAATCCTTGCGGAGTAGAAGGGTATTTGGTTGTAAAATTTGCGGGAGTAAAATTGCCAATCACTCTGAAATCAAAATGCGACGAATTCATGACACTTGAGTGGCTAAAAGAGTTTCTTGGAATTTGCGTAGGATCATTGGGATCGCACGCCCCTTGGTCTACTGAAATAGTACCACCTTCGAGAATTATATCTGCACGGACCATGGTAAACCTTTCAAAATAATTGCACTTGTACACCAGACCGGTACTGTACAAGTCACCGGGATTTGCATTTACCAATGAAGATGAGATACCCCTTGTAAGGTCTTCAAACCAATTATTGAAAATCTGATTGTATGTAAAGCCTGAATCCCATACCGCGAGGCCCAGATTCCATTTTACCAAGGTCCCCGGAGCACCTTCAAATTTGTTGTCTTCAACTTTGTAGCCTTTTGATCTGTTTAAAAACAAGCCTACATTATTATCAGCTCGCGGCACGATGAATGTATTGCGCAGCACCGCGGGTTGCAGACTTCCATTTAGCTGAGCGCCCACTACATTGTTTTCGAATTCAGCGTCGAGTATTTCTATGAGTCTGGAATTCGAGAAATTTACTGCATCGATTCCTTTGGCTAAGTTGTAAAAACGGGAACGAATAAAAGTAGTCGCTACTGTAACTCTTAGTCGGGAGTTTGATGCGTACACACCAACCCCACGTTGTGCGGGTAGCCAATTGGCTGTTGTATTCTGATTGTGAAACAAACAACCTCGTATAATAATTCCGCTCGACAAATCAATATCAATGGATATTCCAGGTGCAGACACACTCTGCGTAATGATGAAATTATCGGTGGTGATAAAATTCATACGGTTGATCACACTTCGATTGGTGATTTCTACCCAGTTTTGCAGTCTGGTATACGGATCAAATCTGAAACCACTGACGCAATCTTGCACAGTGCTTTGTGATGCAGATACAATGCCCCCGCCATAATCGGTAACACCGGGATTGCCTATGTGTACCGCCTGTCGGGCAAACTCGATGGCACTATTCTGTTCCATTACAAACCGGCCCTGTCTTGAACTGCTATAAAGGCTTGATGGCTGGCCGAGATTATTGAAATCTTCCACAATTACGCCCTGCCAATAGTCTTTAAAACATGAAACCAGCAGTTCACTCTCATTTCCTTCGCCAACCGATTCTTCAAATGATGGAGGCGGTGGGGGTATTACATCGCGAGGGTCGCCTTGAAAATTTCGATCTGAGCACCTATGGTCGGCTGTAAAAAGGGTATTTGAAAGCCGAAGCACTCCACCATTTTCGATGGCGGTGAAGCCCCGCTCTATGATTACACGGGCATTGGGGCCGAAGTAAAAGTTCATGTCCTGTATATTGATATAGGAATTTGAAGCAATTCTCAGCTCTGTATCAATATACACATCAGCGCTATTGCCGAAAGGATTGAATGCAGGTGTCCACGTTTCGGTGAAATATGCTTCGAAATCTTCACTCTGGTATGATGCTGCTTCCTGACAGCAAGGACAGGTGCGGTTCAGCATGCGCGTGTAGTCACCATCGTCAATCTGGTCGGGTAGTATTCTGCGGTATTTTGTTGCGTCTGTATTTCCAGCGAGTTCTTGCATGCTCACATTCACGGCTATTGCATCGGCTTGCCATCCGGGGTTTGTAGGATTACCCGGATTCTGGAACACTCCAAGCGACGTGGCGCTCGCCAAAACAAGCTCATTTTCATATCGCTCAATGTATGATTCACGAAAATTTGAAATATTGGTAAGGGTTGGCAATGATGTTACCAGGCTTTGGGTTTAGGTATCCCATACATCAAGTGCGTTGGGCAGCGATGGGTGGGCCTTGTGGGTGAAGTAGAGGTAGCGGCCTGTGGAATTGAATTCCAATCCGTGTGGCTCTGCCCGGCTAGGACCCGCACCTGGCAGCGATACGGTTTGTGCAGAATTGGCGATATGATCTCCCTGCGTATCTAAGTCTATGATACGAATTAAAGCAAGTTGAGCATATGTTCCACCGGGTAAAATAGCAGCAAAAGCGAGCCGGTAATTGCCCGATGACAGTTTGATCAACTCCATTTCTGAGCGAAGATACCCACCTGTCGCCAAGTCTAAGTCTGTGTAAACTATTCCGTCCCATTCAAGGTCATTGGCTGTAAGCTTATATTTGATCACATTCTTACCTTCAAATACGAAAACATAATAAAAACACTGATTATCTCCGGGGCCTTGCACAACATAATCGCTTGCTGTAATCATAAGTATTTGAGATCCGTCTGATTGCTGGTTCTCCGTAACGAATTGCTGATTGTCAAACAGTTTGTATCCATATAAATAATTGGTTGTTCCACTTTGCCAAACTGTGGAACCCCACGCAGACCAGTCACGGGCCGAAATATCTTCTAATGTATTTGATTGATTGTTCTGATTAAGACCTACAAGCGACACTTTGGCATCCGTATTAAAAGGGTTTGCCGTATCTGTATCGTATATTGACATATATAATCGCTGTCTGCTGGGCGGGTTGCCTGTAAAGAAGAGCTCGTTTGACAATGTTCCCCCGCTGTGATCGCGGCCACCGGGCTAAATTATCGCATACTTGCTGCATGAATTTCCCATAGGAAATATGAGCCGCTCATTATGCCCTCTCTTTGTGTAATTTCCTGGACTTGGCGCATCGTAGTATTTCCTAAAACTTTCCACCAACCAACCTTTATGGTCATAGAAGTTCTCATCTACAGTAAAAAACATCAAATCGCCCCAAGGGTCGGTGTAGCCCGCGTGTAGGTTTGTGGCGGCAGAACCCTGATACGCGAAGGTTGGCGAAAGCTGCGGCTGACCTGTGGATGGGTTGTAGGGGGAGGAAGGGAGAAAAATTGGACTTGAATTCTGAACATCTAAATAATTTGGAGCTAAAGTCCAGTTAGGGTTTTGAGCATGTGACAATAAGCATATGCACATAGCGATTGTGATGATAGTTAGCTTTTTCATAATTTGAATTTTGTGACAAGTTTCAAAATTTCATGAAAACTTGAATCTACCGAACAGATTAATTATTTACTTGGAGGAAACTTTTTAGCTACGGGTATAGGTAACAACATTAAAAAACTAAGAGAGCTCAAAAACCACACACAAGCCTATATGGCGGAGCAACTCAACATGAGTATTCCCGGATACTCTAAAATAGAGAACGATAAAACAGATGTAACACTATCTAGAATACAGGCAATAGCAAAGGTGCTGGTGACCGACCTCCCGACTATTCTGAATTTTGATGCAAAGCATGTTTTTCACCAGTACAATAACCAGAACTCCATTATTACAGGCTACAATCACCAGCTCAATTTGAACGGTGGTATAGATAAAATTCTTCATAACATGCAACATGAGATCAACGAGCTTAAGAAAAGAGGTAGCTAAGGAATTAATTTCTTTTCTACTCATTTCTGCTGTTCCCATGGCATGTCTAGGACAAATAATTTTTCATCAAAGTGTTTTTCATGGCGGAGTAATCGCGGGAAGATACTCAACCGGAATGGGAACGGGATCCGAAGTGGTTTACCTTCATATAGAAGAAGGAAGTAGCATCCGGAGTGCTTACATTCTAGCTTATTGCAGCGGTTTAAATACTACTTCTAAGCTTGATATCAATGGTGCCGAGTACCATTTCGGTGAATCAACTAGACTGACCAGTTTTAGCCACACAAATCCATTTTTTTCGCCCATAGCAACACATGTTATCGACTTTACTAGTAACCTTCAGGCAAACCCCGCATCTAGCTTTACAGTAGAATTATTCCAACTGCCTGGGCTGCCATTCTTGGGTGTTTTCGCACCTTACATTTATATAGAATATGAGAATTTGAATTTGTCTGAAGTAAACTCCATTATTGTGATTAATCAGTATTCGCTGACAGGAAATGAAGCATATAATGTATTGAATATGAACAACATAAATGTTGATTTTCCTGTTGGTTTTTCATTATATACAGATAGGACAGGAAGTGGCTTTGTACCAAATGAAGATGTGTTCTTTAATTCGAATTTTTTAGGTGTTGTCGGTGGAAGTGATAACGTTAACAGCTTGTGGAATTTCGGTGGGGTTAAAGGTCATTTCCATTATCAAAACAATCAATTGTTTGGATTGGATGATGATACACCCAATAGTTCAATGGGAGACACAGATGGCTTAGCAGATGTATCAAGTTTCTTAACCAATAATGCAACAACCTGCAACTTTCAATTAAGAAATATCTTGTATCCTAATCAACCCAGTAATGCCACAAGCGCTAAAATTGCTTATTTTTTATCTTATATACCTACCTGTCCAGTGCTCGATATTGCCATGGAACGCAAATACTCCTAGTGCCTTGGCGGTTCGGCACAGATGCAGGCAGCGCCGGGTTTTACGAATTACCGATGGGAGCCGGCCACCGGGCTGAGCAACCCCCATATACCTAATCCGGTGTGCAACGCCACCCAAAGCCGCTGGTACCGGGTGCGTATGTGGAGCACAGGGCCTGATGCTCCATGCGAACAAACCATACCGGTGTTTGTAACCGTACACGACCTGCCGCGGGCCATTGGCTCAAGAACCGGTTTTTCACTTTGCCACAATGCTTCGGGCAGCATTGAGATAGATTCAATAGGCGGCGCAGAGCCTTATACCTTTCTTCTCAACGGTACGCCGGCACAGGGGCCGACCTTGAATGGCCTGAGCGCAGTTGATTACAAGCTTATGGTTACGGATACCCACGGCTGCACTTGGGACAGTCTATACAACGTGCCATCAATTTCAGTTACTACAGCGGCCTTCTCAGCTTCACCAATTGAAGGTGAGTTGCCACTCAATGTTACCTTCCAAAACCAAAGTACGCAAAGCAATGCCTGGCTGTGGTATGCCAATGATGCGCTATTTTCTAATGAAGAACATCCCTTCTAGACTTTTGCCGATACCGGCACCTATACCATAAGCCTTATTGCCTACCTTAACGACCCTGCCTGCGCTGATACCGCCACCATAACCATACGCGTAAACCCCGGCATACGCATAGCGCTGCCAAATATCTTCACCCCCAATAGCGATGGGGTGAATGATAAGCTAGTGGTGCAACTCTTTGGCGTAAGCACACTCCGCTGGGAGGTGTACAACCGCTGGGGCAACCTGCTCCACAGCGGCAATGATGCAGACGGAGCGGAGTATGCAGAAATTTGGGATGGAGCCGAAGTACCTGCCGGTGTTTATGCTGTGGTGCTCACTGCCACTGGGGTCAATGGAAAGACGGAAACGATGCAGGTAATGGTGGCGGTGGTGTATTGAGTACTAAGAATTAAGTACAATTTACAATGTACAATGTACATGTAATGTATTGTATTTCAAGTGGGTGATTGGTTCTTCTACATACAATTTATGGATGCCGGCTATGGCCTTGCGGCAAACCTTACAGTAGCGTGAGTACTTTGTGCATTTCAAATGGCCGGCGATATGGAAACCATGCTGAAAAGCAGTCTGTTATTCAATGCGGGTGCAGCAAAAGGCCATGGCCTCAAAGCCATAGCCGGCATCCAAAGCCTGCACTGTAGACCCTATCCAAATTTCAGGAATTGATGATCGAACAAGGAGAATCGAATTGAGAAAGGAAACCATTTTCATAGTCAACACAGGCGATTTATTAGAGATGAAAACCGGCGTGGTAGAAGAAATTTACCTGTTCAGAAAACTCGTAGTGCCCGAAAACATGCAGGATGAGCTTTACAAAAAGCATAAAGCCAAATACTCCACGAAGCCCTAATGAATCAAATGTGTACCTTCACGATTCAGCAAATCACAAAGCAATGAGCAAAAATTCGAACGAAGAAAGATGGGTGCTTATGACCGAGTTGAATGGAGAAGCACTGCTGCACCACTTCAAATTTTCGAGCTATGGCCGTGTGGTGAAAATTGCAAAAGGGCTGGGCATCGAGGAAGAAATTATTCCTAAAACATCTAACGGATACAGTTTTATATCCTTCACCACCCGCGAGCACAGCCGCATCACCATTTATTTGCAAAGGCTTGTTGCCGAATTTTTTGTTGCGCCAACTACCGATGAGAAAGCCGATTTTGTAACACATATGGATGGCAATAAGCAAAACAACTGCGCCGACAACCTGAAGTGGATAACAAGCGCTCAAATGGCCAAAAAGCGCGCTTCCAATCGCGGTAAAAAACCTAAAACGACCATTCAAAAACCCGCCACCAGCAAAAACATTCAATTAGGTATTACTGAACTTTCGGTTCTTGAAACTTCGATGAGGCGCAAGTTTCTGGCTGAGTTTATGGGCGTGGCTCAATAACCCAGTTTTTCGCGCACCCTGCCCATCACTTCACGGGCAACGTTACGAGCCTTTGCAGCCCCCTTTTGCAGCTCTGCTTCTATACGCTCAGGATTGCTCATCAAGGCATCATACTTCGTTCGCTCTGCTGAAAATTTCTCCATAATAAGCTCAAACAAAGCCTGCTTTGCGTGGCCGTAACCCATATTTCCGGCGAGGTAGCGATTTCGCATAATCTCAGCTTCAGCGGTGCTTGCCAGCAGCCTGTATATGGCAAAAATATTACAGGTATTAGGGTCTTTTGGTTCGTCGATGTCTTTGCTATCGGTTACCATACCCATAATGGTTTTGCGAAGTACCTTTTCGCTATCGAAAACATTGATGAAGTTGCCGTAGCTCTTACTCATCTTTTGTCCGTCGGTGCCTGGCACGTGCATGGTTTCCTGCTGCAGGCTCACTTCAGGTATTACGAAGGTATCGCCCATATGGCGGTTGAAACTGCCTGCAATATCCCTTGTCATTTCCAGGTGCTGCACCTGGTCTTTGCCCACCGGTACTATGTTGGCATCGAAGAGAATAATATCGGCAGCCATGAGCACAGGATAGGTAAACAAACCCGCATTTACGAAAGCCAGGCGGTCGCTTTTATCCTTAAAGCTATGCGCATTGGCAAGCATGGGAAAGGGCGTAAAGCATGATAGATACCAGGTGAGTTCCGTAACTTCCTGTATATCACTTTGTCGATAAAACGTATGCCTTTCCGCATCAAGCCCGAAAGCAAACCAGGCCGCAGCCACACTATGCACGTACATTTTGCGCTCCGATGCGCTGCGTATGGCGGTAAGCGAGTGTAGGTCGGCAATAAAGAGAAAAGCGTCATTGTTGCCTTCGTCGGCCATTTTAATAGCCGGCTGTATGGCGCCAAGTATATTGCCAAGGTGGGGTATTCCGGTGCTTTGAATTCCTGTGAGTATACGTGGCATGTAATAGATTTAAGAGAGCGCGAAGTTATGCAATTACACAAAGAGCGGATAAGCTGAACAAATAGCTACCTTTGCGCCCATCATGAAAGTAACCGACGAACTGATCGATAAGTTAGCGAAGCTCAGCAAGCTGGAGTTTGACAGCGAAGAAAAAGCGCGTATTAAGATCGACATGGAACGCATGCTGGATTTTGTAGAGAAACTCAATGAACTCGATACTACAGGAGTGGAACCGCTGATACATGTAAGCGATGAAGCCAATGTATTTAGAGCTGACGAGGTTACCGAATCGCTTACCCAGGCTGAAGCATTGAAAAACGCACCCCACCACGATTCTTTTTACTTCAAGGTGCCGAAGGTGGTAGAGAATCCGGGCAACTAAAACCATACCCATAGCAGTTTCGTTTTCGGATAAGTTGCAGCTACCTCGACTGTCGAAAATTCCTAAATCCTTTCAAATAACCATCTTTGCTGCCATGGATTTGGTATACGAAGCAAAATACCACGAAATTGAAGCGCATACATGGTGGTTTAAAACCCGCAGAGAGCGCGTAGTTGATATTTTGCGAAAGCAAACACGCAACAGCCGCATACTGGATGTGGGCTGCTCAAGCGGCATGTTGCTTAGCGATTTGCAAGCGCTGGGCTTCAGTGAATTTACCGGAATAGATGTAAGCGAAAAAGCCGTAGCACTTGCGAAAAGTCGCGGGTTTGCTGATTGCCATGTGATGGATGGTCAGGCACCTGCTTTCGCGAAAAACAGTTTTGATATCATCATCAGTTCTGATAGCCTGGAGCATATGGAGAATGACAAACGGGCATTGGCCAATTGGTATGAATTGCTGAAGCCCGGCGGCATGTTGGTCGTATTTGTGCCCGCTTACAATTTTCTGTGGAGCAACCACGATATCATAAACCACCACTACCGCCGGTACACACGCAGCGGGCTCAAAAGCGCTTTGACGGGAGCGGGTTTTGAAACGAAGCGCAGTGGTTACTGGAATGTATTGCTCTTTTTTCCGGCTGCTGCAATCAGGCTTGTGCAAAAGCTACGGCCTGCAAAATCGGAACCGAAAGACGACATGCATCGCATACCCGCTATACTTGACTGGTTGCTTGCAAGTACAATTCGGGTTGAGAACAGTTTGGGAGTATTCATTTCATTTCCGGTAGGTTTAAGCACCTACTGCATCGCAACGAAACCTTGATGAGAAGCGGCAAACTCAGAACGGGAGAAATAGTAGTTGCCGCATTGGCTCTTATTGCTGTTGTATTTTTGGCATTTTTGAATCTCAGCGGGCTACCAATACGCCTTTGGGATGAGTCGCGACTGGGCATCAGCGCATTCGAAATGTACCGCGATGGCTTTTCACTTATCGTAAATTTTAATGGTGAGCCCGATTTGTGGAGTACCAAACCGCCCTTGCTTATTTGGATTCAGGCAGCGCTCATGCACGTTACCGGGCCGGGTGAGCTTCCTGTGCGCATTCCTTCTGCGGCTGCAGTTTCGCTCACTTGCGTAGGATTGATCTACCTTACCCGCAAACTAGGCTTGTCAGCATATCCCGGTGCAATTGCTGCTTTGGTGCTTGTTACTGTACGAGGGTTCAACGAAGCGCATTCCGGTCGCACGGGAGATTATGAAGCGCTTCTGGCGCTTTTTACCACGCTTTCCGTCTGGGGATTTTATTTCGCTGTCAAGACAGAATTTAAAACCCGCAAGTGGATTTATTTCTTTTTCGCCATGCTGACCCTAGGGTTTATGGTGAAATCTATCGCAGCGTTGCTTTTTGCACCGGCCATGCTTATCTGGCTGCTTTGGCAAAAACAACTTAGCGCTGCTCTTCGGTCAAAACATACATACATCGGGGCAGTAGCGATGATTGCTGTGCTTGCTACCTATCATCTGCTGCGTGAAAATGCTTCGCCGGGATATCTGTCAGCAATTTGGGTCAATGATCTTTTCGGTCGTTATGGGAGCACAATCGAAGCGCACCGACATGGGTTCATGTATTACTTTGAAAATTTCATAGAGAGCAAAAGTAAACCTTACACATACACTACAATTGCCGGCATGGTTGTAGTATTTCTTCAAAGAGACAGAGAATTAAGAAATTTAGGTCTCTTTAGCGCTTTGATGTTTCTTGGATATATCCTTGTGATATCCAATTCGAGTAACAAGCTCTATTGGTACGACAATCCAGTATACCCATTTGCAGCAATGCTAAGCGCCATCTTCTTATGGCAGCTTGCGCTCTGGGCAATGGCCTTAATCGGAAAAAAATATAAAGTTGAATATTACAAAACTGTAGCCTGGGTATTGGTGGTAGCTGCAGGGATATTGCCCAATTACATATACATGATAAGTCGGCATGCCAATGCAAATGAGGCTCCAGAATATTACAGCGAATACCATGTGACCTACATGCTGAGAAGCATGTACAACGACTGGCCAATACCCCGACGCGATATCACAGGATACACGGTGGTTTATGATCAGTATGATGCACAAAATTTCTTTTACCATAAGCTACTTGACCATAGCGGAAGGGTGGTTTACCGAAAGCATATAAATGATGTAATTGCAGGAGATACAGTCATTATTTGGAGCGATTACGCAAGAAATCAATTGCTTACCAACTTCAATACTGAGCTGCTTTGGGAGGAGGACAATAGCAGAACACAAGCATTTTATGTAATACCAAAGGATTTATGAAACCACTTTCAGTCGTTATACCCATACACAATGAAGAGTCAAATCTCCATATACTCACCGAAAGGCTAGAAAAGGTACTCGCAAAGTACCCGGGCAGCGAATTGATACTGGTTAACGACGGCAGTAAAGATGATTCACTGGCTATAATAAAGCGCCTGAAACAGGAGAAAGAATTTGTGGAATACATCAACTTCAGCCGCAACTTTGGGCATCAGCAGGCTATATGGGCGGGTATGACGCTGGCACGGGGTGAGCGCATAGTGGTGATGGATGGCGACCTGCAGGATCCGCCAGAGCTATTGCCTGAGATGATGGCCCGTGCCGATGAGGGCTACCGTGTAGTATATGCGCGCAGACGCAGCAGAAAGGGCGAGTCCTTGCTCAAAAAAGCTACTGCAAGATGGTTTTACAGAATACTCAAGAATATTACGTCAGTAGACATTCCACTTGATACAGGCGACTTCAGGCTGATAGACCGCAAAGTAATGGAGCGCCTTCGCGACATGGGCGAGTACAATAAATTCATTCGCGGACAGGTCGCCTGGCTCGGTTTCAAGCAAACCTATGTGCTCTTTGACCGGGAAGAGCGCAAGGGAGGTAAAACGAGCTACACCCTGAGTAAGATGATTAAACTTGCCCTTGATGGAATTACCGGTTTTTCAAATTTTCCGCTGAAGCTTGCCTCATGGTTGGGATTCACCGTTGCAGTTATTTCATTTTTGCTGTTGTTTTTTGCATTGATTTCCAAAATGCTGTACATGGTGCCCATATCAGGTTGGACTTCGCTGATTATCGCCATTTCATTCCTCGGTGGAATACAATTGCTCTCGCTCGGCATCATTGGCGAGTATATAAGCCGCATCAATGAAGAAAGTCGCGGTAGGCCAGTATTTGTTATTGAAGATACGTCGCTCGAGGAGAGATAAAAAAAAGGGCACCCCTCGGGGCGCCCTGAAAATGTATTTCGATACGTTCTTACCAGTTAGTTGAAACTGAACGATGCACCAACAACGAAGCTGTAAAGATCGGGATTGTTTACTGCAGCATTTTTGCTTTCAAAGATCGGAATCAAACCTACTTGTGTGAAGAGCGAGAACCCTCGGTATCCAACCTTTACCATCGCATCAGCTTGCCAGGTATTGAATCCAAGCGCGCCTTTAATCGATTGTTTATTTCGGTTGCCATCTGTACTGTACTTTTCCTTGTACATATTCTCAAGTCTGAATTTTCCCACTATACCTGCTGAAAGGTGCCATGCATTTTTGGGATTATCAGATGTATTAAACTCCAGCAGAGCAGGAATTACAAAATAAGTAGCGCGCAGTTTACTTTTCGTAACATTTCGATCGCCTGAAGATTCAAAGGTAAGGCTGTCAGGTGTAAACCGCAGAGAGTTCTCGCCGGTATATTTAAATCCGTAAAACTGCACACCAAACCCGGTTGTGAAACCTACGTAGTCGCCTACAATGCGCGCCTTCATTTGTCCGAAGTTAAAGCTGATGTACCTGGACATTCCGTATGCAGGCTCCATAAAGCTGAGTTCATCGGGCAGCTCAGTGCGGTACTGATCGCTCATTATTCCATTTACACCAACGTCGATACCATTCCACCAAGTGAGTTGTCTTTTGCGTTGTTTGTCTGAGTTGGTTTCAACCTTCTCCGCAGAGTCACCTACTCTTTTTACAATGGTGATGTAGGAGTTTCCCAATTCAATCCTTGTAGTATCTGGTGGGGTATTTTCAACTGTTTTGGTTTGCGAAATTGGTACATTCCCTGTGGATGTGGTATCCGTTTGGCTAAAGCACGCTGATGTTGCGATCGCGGCTATGATACCTAAAGTTAGTGCCTTCATTGCTTTGTGGTTTATTTACTTTATGCGGGTGTGACGGGCAGCCATAATTAAAAGTTACAGGCCGCTCACCGGGTTTTTGTATGGCTTGCCTTGAACGAGCCTACACGCAGTGTATAGGTAAGATTTTCACCTCTGCTATCCACTGTTTTCTCTTTGCTAAACTCGGTATTCAGTAGGTTTCCGGCGCGTTCGGCGGCTCGCTTGGCTACAGTAAGTGCCAGTGCATCACGTTCTTCTTCGGTAAGGTTCAGTTTCTGAGAAAGTTTTTCTTCAGCTATTTCGCTTATGGTTTTGTAGGCTGCGGCATGCGCGGTGGTTGATATTGCTACACCCTCACCCGTGGGTATATCTAAAGGCGCGGGCTCTTTAGTATCATCAATGATGAGCGTTGGGGCTTCAGCAAAATATGCTTCTGTTATTTCTAGGGCTGGCTCCGGAGCCTTTGGTGGTGGGCTATTCACATATTTATTTCGCTCAGGGTTATGTGCCGGGGCGGGTTTTGGAGTAGCTGCTATCTCTAGTTCATCCGGCTCGCGCATCTGCCATTCTTCAAGGTGCGTCTCTTCATCCGGTATCAGGGTTTTTTTGGCTTTGGCCGAACTGTCGGGAACGAAGGCAGGAGCGGTTTCGATTTTCTCGGTATTTCGCTTGCCTTTATTCTTATCGCCGGCCATTTGGGTATCACCTTCGATGCCGCTATACCAGGTCCAGAGTGCGAAAGCAATAATGAGAGCTGCCGCCACACCCGCTATTCGGTACCAAAATACAAAGGCAATTTCCTTCTCTTTTTTGAGTAGTTTTTCCTTATCGGGAAAGAATACTGCGCGGGCCGGCTGCAGTCTGAGCTTGTCAGCAAGTACAAGTTGCCTTGTGCCATCAGGGCTGTTTGCCGTGAAGCGCTCCAATTCGGCATTTTGTGCTGAGGTAAGCAATCCTTCACAGCGGGCTATGAGATAGTGCTCAAATGTGAAGTCACTGAGATCCATTTCATATCCAAACCTGTACAAACTTTCTCCGGGAAATGCAATCTCCTTATCGGCGGCCAGTTTCAGTTTTTGCCACAGCTCATATTCTTTTTTGTATGCTGCATTTGCAATAAGCGAGGCAAGGGTTGCTTTATCATTTTCCGTAAGGATGCCTTCTACTGCCTTAAAATATAAAAGCTCGCGGTTTGCAGAATCGCCCGATGCCGGCATTTTAAGGCTGCTCCAATCCATGGTCACGTCAGCCATACCTGAAGCAGTAAGTGCTGTGGGCGCAAATGTTTCCAACTCTTCGCGCAGGTCGGGGTTAGCTTCGAGAAATACCATAAGCAGCGCTGCATCATCATCGCCGAGATTTCCTTCGGCATAGTCGAGGAAGTAGGCTTCGTAATTATGGCGTGTTATCTTGTCTTTCATATCAGTACATCCAAGCTTCCTATGTAATCCTTCAGTGCTTTTCGGGCACGGAAGATGTATACTTTCACTTGTGCTTCAGAGAGGTTACAAATCTCCCCGATTTCTTGGTAGGAGTATCCTTCATAATCGCGAAGGAGCACTACGCTTTTCTGCGTTGCCGGCAATGTTTCAAGCGCTTCGTGCAATTTTTCATTGAGGTCGCTGTACTGCGCAGAGTGCGAAAGTTTGCGTTGGTCCACTTCTTCAAAATTACCCTGCTTTTTTTCGCGCCTTATCATGTCTATCATGGTATGGTAAGCGGTTGAGAATAGATAACTTTTGGCTTTTGCCGCATCTACTTCATCCACCTTCACCCACATTTTTGCGAAAGCTTCCTGCACCAGATCGCGAGCCTTTTCTGTATCGCGCACATGCTTGAGCATGAAGCGGTACAAACCGTCGGCGTGCAATTCTACACAGGAGTTGTAATCATCTACCTTCATAGGCTGTTGAGGGTGGTTGATGGTGTGACGGGCAGGTGAGATTAAAAGTTACTTGCGCTTTTAAAATTTTTTTTGGAGCGATTAAAGGTAGTTCACGACGCAGGAATTACGTCTTCGCAGTGCGCATGAAAATTTATTCAGAAATGAGATGTAGTTCAGATATGCCTTTCTAACTGATGGCAACCAGACTTGGTCGCAATAAAAATCAATCAAGTTGTAACACAGCCAGGAAAGCAGTTTGTGGCACTTCCACATTGCCTACCTGACGCATACGCTTCTTACCTTTCTTCTGTTTTTCGAGCAGTTTTCGCTTACGCGAAATGTCGCCACCATAGCATTTGGCGGTAACGTCTTTGCGCAGTGCACGCACCGTTTCGCGGGCTATGATTTTGGTACCGATGGCGGCTTGTATGGCTATTTCAAATTGCTGTCGTGGTATAAGTTCGCGCAGCTTCGCACAAATTCGCTTACCCAGATCGAAGGCATTGTCGCGGTGTATCAGGGCCGAGAGTGCGTCAACCTGATCGCCATTGAGCAAAATATCGAGTTTTACCAGATTGCTTTCGCGGTAGCCTATTGGGTGATAGTCGAATGATGCATAGCCTTTTGAAATGGTTTTGAGCTTGTCGTAAAAGTCAAATACGATCTCGCCCAGTGGCATTTCGAATGAAAGTTCTACCCTATCGGCGGTGAGGTATACCTGATTGGTAAGCACTCCGCGCTTATCGATGCAGAGGTTCATAATTTGCCCAACAAACTCGCTCTTGCTAATAATCTGCGCCTTGATGAAAGGCTCTTCAACAAAAGCGATGGTGCTGGGGTCGGGCAATTCGCTTGGATTGTTCACTACCAGGTCTACACCCTTGGTAGTGGTAGCGCGGTAGCCCACGTTAGGTACCGTGGTAATCACGGTCATATCAAACTCGCGCTCCAGTCTTTCCTGCACAATTTCCATGTGTAGCATTCCAAGGAATCCACACCTGAATCCAAAGCCCAGTGCTGCCGATGATTCGGGCTCAAATACGAGCGATGCATCGTTGAGCTGCAGTTTTTCGAGAGAGGCTCTGAGCAATTCAAACTCATCAGTATCCACAGGGTATATTCCCGCAAATACCATTGGCTTTACATCTTCAAATCCCTTTATCATTTCGGTGCTGGGCCGGTCTACCAGGGTAATGGTATCGCCTACCTTTACTTCTTTTGCTTCCTTGATTCCTGAAATAATATATCCCACATCTCCTGCATAAAGCACAGGTTTTGGCATTGGAGTGAGTTTCAGGGTTCCTATTTCATCGGCAAAGTACTGCTTGCCTGTATTAAAAAATTTCACCTTGTCGCCTTTGCGGAGTGTGCCATTCTTGATTCGGAAATACGCGATGATACCCCGGAATGAATTAAAAACCGAATCGAATATCATTGCCTGTAGGGGAGCTTCAGGATCGCCGGAAGGAGCAGGAACGCGCGCTATCACCGCTGCGAGAATCTCTTCCACACCCATGCCGGTTTTACCGCTGGCCGGTATTACATCATCAGGGTCGCATCCAATAAGATCTACTATCTGGTCAGTTACCTCTTCTGGCATAGCGCTCTCGAGGTCCATTTTATTGAGTACGGGAATGATTTCTAGGTTGTGCTCGAGCGCCAGATACAAATTTGAAATTGTCTGGGCCTGTATACCCTGGGTTGCATCAACGATGAGTAAGGCGCCTTCGCAGGCCGCAATAGACCGCGAAACTTCGTATGAGAAGTCCACGTGGCCAGGAGTATCAATAAGGTTGAGTACATATTTCTGGCCTTTGTATTCATAGTCCATTTGTATGGCATGGCTCTTAATAGTGATCCCTCGTTCGCGCTCCAGATCCATATCGTCGAGAGTCTGTTCGGTCAGTTCTCTGTCAGAAATAGTACCGGTAAAATGCAGTAGCCTATCGGCCAAGGTACTTTTTCCATGGTCAATATGGGCAATGATGCAAAAGTTCCGGATATGTTTCATGGCGCGAAATTACGTCAATTTCAGGTTGGGAATTGTAGTATCTCAATTTTTTGATTGGACGTGATCGTAGTATTGTCATGTATAAATATGGCAGCACTATTTGGATTCTTATATTTGTGCGTTGCGACAACCTATAACATGCTTGTTGCGTCATGAACTTAAACCTTCTTTATGAAAATTCTTCTGTTGCTGATTTGCTTCATTACCGGAGGAGCAGTTACAGCTCAAACTGCTATTGACGAACGCCTTAGAGTCAAATTTACTGAAGAACAGCTAAATCAATTAAAGACCAACAGCCCCCAGATTCTGTCATACTGGGAGTATTATCTTGATCACGCATATACCGTAGGTGCTGCTCCCGAAGGGAAAGACATCAAAGATTTGCCGCTTGTAGTGTTTACAGATCGAGAGACTTTCAATATTCTTTCAATAGATATTCATATGTTGCGATCTTCAAATCGGTATTTCAGGGTGGCCAGGTCAGGTGAACTTTTCATTTTGCTATCCAATGAAACCTTCATAGAAAAATTCAACGCCCAGCGCCAATAAGATGAACAAGAACTTTTCCAAGACCAGAATATATCTTGCATGTATTGCCTTTTCATTTGCGATGGGTATTTCAGTCGGTACCGCTCAGGATGTTGTTTCAATTGCTGATGGAGGTACAATAAATGATGTTTCCTGTGCTTCGTCTGTGATTATAACCGATAGCAATATTGACGCTGGCAATTACGGCCCTGCTGAAGATTATACAATCACCATTTGCGTGGAAAATGTATCAACCAGTAATGCGGAAATAATAATTTCACCTGCCTTAAATGGAGATATTTGGGATGTAGATGCAAACTCTACCCTGTTTATTTATGACGGAGCCGATACAGGAGCGCCACTTCTCGGGGCCTTCAATAGTGCGTCTGACCCAGCAGGTGTATCAGTAAGCGGAAATACAAGCTGCCTGACCATGCAGTTCGTTTCGGGTGCAGGTAGCTCAGGGGCCGGATTTACTGCAAACTTCACATGCATTCAACCATTGCAACCCTTTCTTTTCGAAGTTTTAGCTATTCCTCAACTGGAGTTTTGGGAGCAGGTTTCTGATGATGCCATTAAAATCTGTTTTAACGATTCGATCATTATTGATATTACAACTCAATACCCCCTTTCTGATGCAGGTGGAAACGGCTACACACAAAGTGATGCGACCAGTTTCTTCAGATACTTGATGGGTGACGGAACCATTTATCAAGGATTTGGACTTACTTCCATTTCTCATACTTATCAAATCGCTTTGGGTTATCAGGTTACGATAATCATTCAGGATGTGCAGGGAAGGGTAGAATCTGAGCAGTTTTTCGCATTGATAGCACCTCGTCCCATTTTTTCCAATCTCCCGAATGCGGATACGCTCTGTATAGGTGAGCAAACCATCATCAGCGGTGGTGTAGATGGCACCGGTTTTATTGGAGTAGACCCTACCACCAGCGCAATTCTCGGTGGTGGAATTTTGGGTGAGCAACTTTATCTTCCTGATGGCAACGATGAGAATTACGAAACATCCATCGCAATAGATGTCTTTGACGATGGCCAGGTAATAGAGAATGTAAGTGACATTATTTCGTTTTGCGTGAACATGGAACACTCCTATCTTGGCGATTTGGAGATGATGCTTACCTGCCCGAATGGGACCAGTGTGAATGTCTTTAATTCGTTTCTAGGAGATGGGCTTTTTCCCGGAGGATTTGGTGGAGGCGGCACCTTTCTCGGAGATGCCAACGATAACTTTCCTGACGGAGTTCCCGGAATTGGATTCGATTATTGTTTCTCCATGAATGCAGCGTTTGGAACGATGGCTCAGGAATTCCAGGCAGGAAATGCAGTGCCTGTGAGTACTTTCAGTTTTGGAAATGCAATGGCTCCTGGCACATACACTCCTGAAGATTCTTTCGCGAATTTCATAGGGTGTCCCATTAATGGTGACTGGACGCTCACAATCCGCGACAATCTAACTATTGACGATGGTTTTATCTTTAGCTGGTCTATTTTCTTTGATCCAAATATCAATCCAACCACTATATATTACAGCCCGGAGATTGTAGAAGTTTTATGGGCTGACAATGATGATATCGTTGTCGACAATGGAAATTCAATCGTAGTAGAACCATCCCAGCCGGGGAACAATGCCTTTACCTTTATTGCTATTGATGAATTCGGTTGCGGGCACGACACCACCATCTTTGTATTTGTAAGGCCGCTTGTAGTTGCAGGCCCTGATGCCATCGCTTGTAATCTCGAGCATATCCTTACTGCCACTAATGCCCCTGGAGGTGCTGCTTGGGCAGTGATCGACAAGCCGACTCCAACAGCTCAGGTTGATTTCAATTTTCTTACCTCTGTTGTAGCCGAAGTGAATGCTACTGAGTACGGCTTTTACACATTTCAGGTAACTGAAAATAATTGCAATTACCAGGACGAAACGGTGGTTGACTTCCGCCCTATTCCAATAATAGCTCCGCCATTTGTAGCAGATACCGTGCTATGTGTAGGTGCAAGTATCACCTTTGCCGCCGGGCAGCAAGAAGCCAACTCCGGCAATTTCATTATCAACTGGACCCGCGATGGCAATACGTTCAATACAACAGATTATGCAGTAAGTGTTAACCAAACAGGCGTTTATATCCTAGAGCTTTCCGATGTATGCGGGTCTGCTTCCGATACCTCATCAGTAGTAGCAGTTGAGATTGAATTTGCTGACGACATCATTTGCGGATTGGAAACCTTTATGCAGGCTACCTTAATGCCTGAAGGTACAGGTACCTGGACATCTACTTCCGCCAATCTTAGCTTTTCAGAACCGAATGGTCTCAACACGTTGATTACCTCATCGCAGTTCGGTGCCTTCCCGATCTTATTTACCGATAGCCGATGCCCTGATGATGGCGTAGCCGGTGAAATTACTTTTGTTGATCAACCCGACCTAATAATAAATCCGCAATTCCCCGACTTTTGTGTTGAGAGCGACAGCCTTTTGCTTGCGCTGAATGTAAGTGGCAATAGCACAGGCCAATTCTTCTGGTCAGTGAATGGCGAAACGCAAACCACTTTTGGCCCTACCTTGGATTTTGCACCTATGGAATTTGAACCACTTGAGGCGTATGAGATTACGGTGATAGGGTTCGACAATTTCGGAGTTTGCAATGTTGCAACCGGTGGTATTACTTTCGTTGGTGAGTGGTGTACTTACCACCTTCCTAATGTAATAACTCCCAATGGCGATGGAGTAAACGATCTGTTTATCGTAGAATTTGCAGAATATTTCCCTGATGCAAGCCTGCGCATTTTCAACCGATGGGGCCTTGAAGTATTCTCTCAGGAAAATTATGACCAATATCAAGAGCGCAATGGCGGCTGGAATCCGGGCGATTTGAGCGAAGGAGTTTATTTTATAGAGCTCAGACTGCCATCCTTGAATAAGGTGGAAACAGGCAATCTCACAATACTTCGTGAAGCCAAGGCTGGGAGGTAACCATCCTTATCATTTTATTTTACAAGCCCGTGAACTATTCGCGGGCTTGTGTTTTATATTCGCGACTTAAAATTTGTAAAGTGAAAGTAACGGAGCACCTGGAGAGAAGCAAAAAAACACTTTTTTCATTTGAAATTCTGCCACCGCTCAAGG
Source organism: Flavobacteriales bacterium (assembly GCA_038207425.1). Taxonomy (GTDB): domain Bacteria; phylum Bacteroidota; class Bacteroidia; order Flavobacteriales_D; family Cryomorphaceae; genus JBBQZU01. Next base: position 87,769 of record JBBQZU010000013.1, read on the forward strand.
GCAAAGGTATAGAAGCAATATTTGATGGCATTGACCCATTAATAGGATTCAACCCTCCATTCATAAACGTAACTTATCACCGCGAAGAATACATCTATAAAAAGCAGCCTAATGACCTACTGAAGAAGGTGAGTATTCGGAAAAGGCCTGGTACGGTAGGTATTTGCGCTGCCATAATCAATAAATACAAGGTAGATGCAGTGCCCCATTTAATTTGCGGAGGCTTTACTGTCGAAGAAACAGAGAATGCCTTGATTGACCTTCACTTTCTGGGTATAGACAATGTACTTGCCCTGCGCGGTGATCCTATTAAAACTGAAAGCACCTTTTTAACAGACGACAACGGACACCGATACGCAGTAGATCTTATACAGCAAATTGGCCGCATGAACAAAGGGCAATACCTGCATGAAGAAAGCCAAAACCAATACCGTACAAACTTTTGTACCGGTGCGGCTGGCTACCCCGAAAAGCACTACGAGTCGATGAGTAAAAAAACAGACTTGCGGTTTTTGAAAGACAAGGTAGATGCCGGTGCAGAGTACGTTACTACGCAAATGTTCTTCGACAATTCAAAGTTTTTCGACTTTGTAAGTCGCTGTCGCGAAATAGGAATTGAAGTGCCAATCATTCCGGGACTCAAACCAATTACTTCACTCAATCATATCGCGTTTTTACCGAAGACTTTTCATATAGATTTCCCGGATGACCTGGCAGATGAACTTACAAAATGCAAAACCGATGCTGCCGTGAAAGAAGTGGGCATTGAGTGGTGCATTCAGCAGAGCAAGGAACTCGTGTCAGAAGGGGTTCCATGCCTGCATTATTATACCATGGGCAAATCAGAAGCGGTAAGGCGAATTGCTGAAGCTGTGTTCTGAGAAATATTCAATATGCCTTCCTTATAGCCGCTGCAGCGCGCTTCATGTAAGCCGAAACATATTTGCCAATAATATCAAATTCAAGATTTATCAAATCACCGGGTTGTATTTGATTAAAGTTGGTATAGGCATAAGTGTAAGGAATGACAGCAACAGAAAAAGTACCTGGGGCGCTGTCAACCACAGTCAGGCTGACTCCATTTACAGTAATGCTTCCTTTGGCAACTGTAATATAGTCATCGGTATCAGGATGGGTAAAATGAAACAGCCAGCTTCCATCTTCTTCCACTACCTTATTGCAAACGCCAATAGTATCTACATGGCCTTGCACTATGTGTCCGTCGAGTCGTGAATTTACAGTAACACATCTCTCCAGATTAATCCGGCTGCCGTGGGCAAGCTTTCCAAGGTTTGTTCGCTTCAGGGTTTCATCAATTGCCTGCACGAAATGTACATCGTTGACTACTTCAACTACGGTCAGGCATATCCCGTTATGCGATACACTTTGATCAATTTTCAGTTCTTTAGAAATCGATGACTTCACACCAAAACGAAGATTTCCATCCTCGCTTGCCAGCGATTCTACAGTGCCGATGGTTTCAATAATTCCTGTAAACATAATAGCTGATTAATCCAATCTCTGCTGCGCCGAAGAGAATATGGTAATATTTCCGGTAAGGGATACTGGCACCAACCCTTCAAGTCTTATGGTAAATACATTACACACATAAAAATAGGTCGATGATGTAACCAACTCACCGGATTCTTTATTTCGGCCATCCCATTTTAAATCGGGGTCAGTGGTTTCAAAAACAATATTTCCCCAGCGGTTGAAGAGCGTAAACTCTATATATTCTACAGCCCGGTAAGGGAATGCCAGTAAAATATCATTAACGCCATCGCCATTTGGAGTGAAAACATTGGGCAATGCATACACAGGACAATTATCTACACAAACAATATTACTGAATTCACTCTCATTCTGCAAAAGTTCTCCATTGGGTCGTAGAGAGAGTGAATCGAGTGCAGTAACGGCATAGCAACCCGCAATGCTGTTTTCCAATTCAAGGAAATAATCGGTGATTTCAGCACCTGTAACTACCTGTATCAATTCAAAATCGCTGTCTAGATTTGGCGCGAAATATATGTGGTACGTCATGGCATCATCTGTATCATCGCAAGCTATATTAGGGTTGGTCCAACTCAGGCCTACTGTAAGTGCTTCACAGTCATCAGCCGCAGTGAGCACCGGCGGGCAAGGTGGCGTGCGGTCATAGGGTTGCGCGCAGGCTTGTTGCGAAAAGTTGATCAGGGTATCTGATTCGAGTACCGAAAAATACGAACCATAGCTTATGAAATAATAGCAATAGTTGCGGTTGTTCACCAAATCCTGATCGAGGTAATTTACTTCGGAGGTGCTGCCTATCAAGCCAAAATCAGATTCACCCTCTGCCCTGCGGTACACGTCGTATCTGAAATTGGCCCAGGGAGTTTGTTTTTCCCAGTTTAGCTCTACTTGATTATCGTCGGGTGTAGGCACCAGAAAGAGCGATGAAGCCCTGTTTGACCTTGATGCGAAAGTACCCCCGCTATAAAGCTCTACACGGTAAGTATGTGCAGATGCTTCTGTATTAATTCCGGTAGAAATAAAACTGGTAGGAAGAGCTTCAACGTTGACGTTCTCATCCGTTTCAAAAACGAGTTCCGTTGCAACGTTATAGCCTTCGCCTCTGAGCAAGCGAAATTTATAAGGTCCGGGAAATACCGCAGGATCTAATTTTGCAGGAGCCCTCCAAGCCACAGTATCTACCCCGTTGATTCCTGTAACACCAATGCTGTTTTTCTTCATAATGGGTATCTCAAACAAAATTTCGGCACAGGCTTCGGAACCGGCATAGCTTTCAGAACCATCAGCAAAATAGGCTATCACCAAATAACAATTCTGTCGTCCGAAAACTATTTCATCTTCATCGAGATAGGTAACATTATTAACGTCGGGTATTTGGTCTACGAGCCCGTAGCCCGTATATCCCGGCACACCTGTTTCGCATAGGTCAGGTACAAAACCGAATGGATCAATGCGGCGATAAAGCCGATAGCCCAATGCATTGCTGCAAATGGTAGGCGACCATGAAAGTGCCACCGCACTTCCAATGGGAACCGCCAACAAATTCTGTGGAGCGGGGGCTACCACGGTAATATTCATTGTGGTAATATCAACCAGGCTTGCACCGTCTCCATTATCAGTAGCCTGCAAGGTTACCTGATAGGGTTGCAATCTTACATGCGAGCAGTTGGTATTCCAGTTGAATGTGGCTGTAACAGGAGGCAGTTGGCCAGATTGGCTGAGCGTAGCAGGTGAACTTGGTACATTAAAAGGCCCGCCAAAACCTGCTATTGCTACATTATCGCCATTAGGATCGGTGGCTGTAACCTGAAAACTGAGACCCATACCTGCTGTAACACAAGCATCGGGCACAGGATTAATTTGCGGGGGAAGATTATCGCAGACTTGAACCAAAATCTGCATGTCGCGGAGCACGGAACCAATTAAGAAACCATTTCGATACTCCCTTATGAGTATGGCGATATTGTATTCACCTAGTAACTGAGGCGATGCCCAAGTAACTGTGCCAGTAACAGGGTCAATAGAAATTTGGTTATTCGGATTCGGAAACTGGTTAAGCGGTATCCGGTCAGGCAGATTATAAACACTCTCTGAAAGCTCCATACAATCTACACCCTGGGGTGTAACCAGGCTGTAAGCAATGCTGTCGCCATCAATATCTACAGCACCCGGATTGTATATCCAGGGCTGTTGAAGGCACGCATCCTGTAGCGGTATGTTCGTAAGGTCAACAGAGTTATTCGCTGCAATTGCAGGTGATATAATCAGTACAGTTTGAATTGAAAACTGCACCTGTATGGAATTTATAATATTTAGAACGCCTCCATTTCGGTTTGGGTCTGAAACGCATATTTTGTAAAGTCCGGGGCCCGGATAGGTATGAATTTTCTTATAAAAATTTTCCTTCGCATCCCTGTCGGTATAAAACACATTTCCGGTTCGCTCAAGGCTATCGCGCGGTGTACCATCGCCCCAAAAAATGGGGAGCCAGGGCCTATCAGCAGGAGCTGTAATCTTGGTATAAGTTCGAACTGTAATTTCATAGGTAAACCCGGATATATGCTTATAGGTGATTTGACCAGCTCTGTTGTGCGTAGCGAAAAGTGAAGCAATACCAGTAAATACAAAAATAATTGTTGCAATTATAACTCTCACATCAGGGTAAATTACAAGTTTATAAAATTACACATTAAAGCCAAGAATTTACACAAAACCATCAGATTAATTACAGTTCTAACAGTCTTTTCCCCATAGTAGTTTTTGATATAAATAAACAGATGCAAATTAAAGTACTTTAGAGGCCGAAGATATTAGTCAATATGCAGATTAAAATAAATACCTATCGCGAAATAAAAGTAGCTGCTGCACTGTGCATCAGTGATGCTATACTTGGGCCTTCACTTTCAAAAGTGGTGCCTTTAAGCATAGCAAAAGCGATGGCAAAGAAAGCTGCCGACTGGCAAAAGATCCGCACCTTCAGCGATGGTGGTAAGAGTTATATCAGCATTGCCCCCTTTTCGGGAAAAGGCAATAGAGCCGAACACTTTCGGCAGATGGGGGCCCTGGTATACAATGAATTGCGTAGCACCAATCAGGATCATTTGGAAATAGCAGGTGCATCGGGCGATGACGTGCTGCACCTTACTGAGGGTATTGTTCTAAAAAGCTATTCGTTCGATGTCCATAAATCGAAGCCAAACGGGTATGTGCTGAAAGGTTTATCACTACCCGCTGTATTGGTAACACCTACCCAACTCAAAGAACTCCACGCTAGGGTTGCAGCAATCTTCATGGCGCGCAACCTGGTAAATGAACCTGCCAATATACTTACTGCATCGGTACTTGCCGAGCGTATAGCACTTGACGGAAAAGAAGCCGGTTACGATGTGGAAATTTTCCGAAAGGCAAAACTCAGAACATTGAAGATGGGAGGCATACTTTCGGTAAATAAAGGCAGCACTGAAGAGCCTACCCTAAGCATATTGACCTATAAACATCCTAAGGCAAAAAATAAGAAACCACTCATATTGATTGGCAAAGGCGTGGTATATGATACCGGCGGTCTGAGTCTTAAACCCACTCCAAACAGCATGGACATTATGAAATGCGATATGGCAGGAGCAGCAGCAGTAGCCGGTGCAATCAGCGCGATAGCAAGGGCAGGTATCAAGGCAAATGTTATTGGCATTATACCTGCGTCAGACAATCGCATAGGCCCCGATGCTTACTCGCCGGGCGATGTGATTACCTTGTACGATGGCACCCGTGTAGAGATAATGAATACCGATGCCGAAGGAAGGCTCCTACTGGCCGATGCACTTGCTTATGCCAAAAAGTACAATCCGGAACTTGTTATCGATCTGGCTACCCTTACAGGATCATCAATGCATACAGTGAGCTATTTCGGGGCAGCAGCAATGAGCACTGCCGATGATGACATAACCCATGATTTGGTAGCATCAGGACAAGCCACACATGAGCGCATCGTGATGCTGCCACTTTGGGATGAATATGCTACAGACCTTGAAAGCGATATTGCTGATATCAAGAATCTGGGAGCTGACCCACTCGGAGGAGCAATCAAAGCAGGAAAATTTCTGCAAAAATTTACTGACTATCCATGGATACACCTTGATATTGCCGGGCCTGCATTTCTGCCCAGTGCCCGTGGATATTTGCCGAAAGGCGCTACAGGCTATGGAGTTAGCCTCTTATATCAATTTATTAAAGACCGATCAAAATGAGCAACGAAATACTGAAGATAGGCATTACTCTTGGCGACATGAATGGTATTGGGCCTGAAATCATTATTAAAACTTTGGCCGACAACAGGATGCTGCAAAGCTATACCCTTATTGTATATGGCTCATCAAGAGTACTCAATGCGTATAGAAAGGGCATGGAAACTGAAGAGCTCACCTTTCACGGTATAAAGAGCGCTGATCAGGCACTGCCTAAAAAAGCCAATTTGATTTCTGTAACCAAAGATGAGCTGAACATAGAGCCGGGAATTGTGAGCAAACAAGCAGGCAAACTCGCTTTTGGATCACTCGAGATGGCTGTTAAAGATTTGGCATCGAACAAAATTGATGCGTTGGTAACGGCGCCAATAAACAAGAAGAATATTCAGAGTCAGGATTTTCAGTTTCCCGGCCATACTGAATATCTTGCCAAATATAGCAATGTAGACGATGCCCTGATGTTCATGTGCAGTGATAATCTCAGGGTAGGGATTGTGACCGGCCATGTACCACTTAAAGATGTAAGCAAACTGATAACAAGGCAGGCGATCGTAAAAAAACTCGAAGCTATGAACAAATCACTGAAGCAAGATTTTTCGATTGAAAAGCCGCGCATAGCAGTGCTGGGACTTAATCCGCATGCCGGCGATGACGGCTTACTTGGCGCTGAAGAAAAAGATGTGATAACTCCTGCAATCAGTGAAGCCCACAATAATGGAGTATTTGCTTTTGGTCCATACGCCGCTGATGGATTTTTTGCAGCCGGCACTTATGCCAAATTTGATGCAGTGTTGGCTATGTATCATGATCAGGGCCTTATACCCTTTAAAGCATTGACTGGCGATATGGGAGTAAACTATACAGCCGGCCTGCCTATTGTGCGCACCTCGCCGGCACATGGCACAGCATATGACCTGGCAGGCAAAGGAATTGCTTCAGAAAATAGCCTTCGACAGGCCATTTACATGGCCGCTGATATCTACCAGACCCGCAAAGAAAATAGACTTCTCACAGCCAACCCTATGCAGGTAACAGAAAAAGACTAAGATTCTAGTTTGAGAATTTCAATTTTTGTATACCTTTGCCGTCCCTAAAAGTTGGGGGTAGTCATGAAAGAGTTTATTATTCTATTTTTCGGTCTAAAAATCGGAAATCACGAATTCAACTTTGAGATTGGCAATTCGTTCTTTGAAGCTTTCGAGAGTAATTTGATTGAGAATGCCACATTTAATGTGGTATTGAATCTCACAAAGTCGACCAATATGCTACAGCTTGATTTTAAAGCAAGAGGCAAAATAGCCGATTTTTGTGATCGATGCGGCGACCTTCTTGATGTGTCGGTTAAAACCACTGACAGGCTGTTCGTAAAGTTTGGCACTGAAGCCTACGAACAAACTGATGAAGTGTTAATTGTAACCCATGACACCCACGAGATTGACGTATCACAATACATCTATGAGATGCTTGTGCTCGGCATACCTGGTAAGAGGGTACACAAAAAGATGAGCGACTGCAATCAAGAAGTATTGAACAAATTAAAAGCCCTCGAAACCGACGAAGAACCAACAACAGACCCCCGTTGGGACGCATTAAAAAAACTGAAGTAACGTAAATATTATACAATGGCACATCCTAAGCGAAAAGTATCCAAAACCAGGAGAGACAAGCGCCGCACGCACTACAAGATAGATGGCCCAACCATTGCCATTGACCCTGCTACCGGTGAAGCACACCTTTACCACCGCGCTCACTGGCATGAAGGCAAGCTTTACTACAAGGGTAAACTTGTAGTTGACAAAACGGTAGAGTAAATCTCACCCCAAGATAATGTTTAAGAGACCGGTACAATGCGTATGTCTGGTCTCTTTTTACGTATATGGCCGTTTGGCAGCGTTTACATTACAGTGCTGTAAGTTTTTTATATTTGCGGCCTGTTTTAGTCAATTATCACCAATAAACAAACCAGCTTATGTCGAAAATCAGGGCAGCCATTACTGCGGTAAGCGGTTATGTACCAGATGATAAACTCACCAATGCCGACCTAGAGACTATGGTTGACACCAATGATGAGTGGATACAAACAAGAACCGGCATCAAGGAGCGTCGAATTCTCAAAGACCCCACAAAGGCCAGCAGTGATTTGGGTGCCGAATCAGTAAAATTACTTCTGAAAAAAAGAGGAATATCTCCTGATGAAGTCGACATGGTAATTTGTGCCACAGCAACCCCTGATCACCTCTTTCCTTCTACAGCAAGTATTATTTCTGACAAAGTCGGCATGGTGAATGCCTGGGCATATGATCTTATGGCAGCCTGCAGCGGGTTTCTCTACTCTGTATACACCGCAAGTCAATTCATTGAAACCGGCAGGTACAAAAAAATAGTCGTGGTGGGAGCTGATAAAATGAGCTCAATTGTTGATTATGAAGACCGTGCAACATGTGTTATTTTCGGTGACGGATCAGGCGCGGTACTTCTTGAGCCATGCGATGATGGTACCGGAATCATTGACGGAGTAATGTACAGCGATGGCAGCGGACGCCACTTTCTCAGACAGGAAGCGGGAGGTTCACTCAATCCTGCATCTGTGCATACAGTTGAAAACAAACAACATTATATTTTTCAGGAAGGCAAGACAGTTTTCAAATTTGCTGTCACCAAAATGGCCGACGCATCTGCGGAGATCATGGAGCGCAATAACCTTACCGGTGAGGATGTAAACTGGCTCGTGCCCCATCAGGCTAACCTTCGCATTATAGATGCCACAGCCAACAGAATGGGCCTGAATCTGGAAAAAGTAATGATCAACATCATGCGATACGGAAATACCACTAACGGCACTATACCGCTGTGCCTTTGGGAGTGGGAGAGTAAATTGAAGAAAGGTGATAATATTGTTTTAGCAGCCTTTGGCGGCGGATTTACCTGGGGTGCCTTATATTTGAAGTGGGCATACGACCCAAAGTAAGTATTCTTATCTTTAACCGCTTAACCAACAAGACTACATGAAATTAACTGAAATCCAGGAACTCATCAGATTCGTGTCACGCTCAGGTGTTACGGAGGTTGAAATAGAACAGGCCAACTTCAAAATTACCATCAAGGCCGAAGGAAATTCACGCAAAGTGAAAGGGCAGCCAGAAGGTTATATGATGCAGCCAATGCAAATGATGATGCCTCAGATGCAGCAGCAACAACCTTTGGCCCAGCAGCAGCAGACAGCCCCGGCGGTCGAAGCCCCAAAAGAAGCCCCAAAAGAAGATACGAGCCGATACATCATTGTAAAGTCACCAATGATAGGTACATTTTACCGCTCACCGGGCCCTGATAAAGGATCCTTCGTCTCGATAGGCGATGAAGTAAAACCGGGTAAGGTAATCTGCATTATTGAGGCTATGAAACTCTTCAACGAGATTGAAGCTGAAATAAGCGGTAAAATTGTAAAGGTACTTACAGATGACGCCAGCCCGGTGGAATACGATCAGCCTTTGTTTTTGGTAGACCCTTCGTAAGGTTCACCACGCAACCCATTCTCACACCAAACCTATGTTCAAGAAAGTACTTATTGCCAACAGGGGAGAAATTGCGCTTCGCGTGATAAGGACCTGCAAGGAAATGGGAATAAAAACTGTTGCTGTATACAGCACAGCCGATGCCAATAGCCTTCCTGTGCGGTTTGCTGACGAAGCCGTTTGTATAGGCCCCGCACCAAGCAGCGAATCTTACCTGCGCATTCCTAATATCATCGCTGCGGCGGAAATAACCAATGCCGATGCCATACACCCGGGCTATGGTTTCCTTTCGGAGAACGCCAAATTCTCGCGTATTTGTAAAGAGAATGGCATCAAATTCATTGGAGCTACACCCGAGCAAATAGAAGGCATGGGCGATAAAGCCACTGCCAAAACTACGATGATCAAAGCTGGCGTGCCTTGCATACCCGGATCAGAAGGACTGATAAAAGATGCTGCGCACGCAGTGAAGACCGCAAGGGAAATAGGCCTGCCTGTAATGATGAAGGCTACAGCCGGTGGCGGCGGAAAAGGTATGCGCGTAGTGTGGAAAGAAGAAGATGTGGAGGGCGCGCTTTCAGCTATACAACGCGAAGCGAAAGCTGCATTCGGCAATGACGGTGTGTACATGGAGAAATTCATCGAAGAACCCCGCCACATTGAAATTCAAATTGCCGGCGACCAATACGGCACCTTCTGCCACATGAGTGAACGCGATTGCTCGATACAGCGTCGCCACCAAAAACTCGTTGAAGAAACCCCTTCGCCATTTATGACCAAAGCCCTGCGCAAAAAGATGGGTGAAGCGGCGATAAAAGCAGCCGCTGCAGTAAATTACGAAGGTGTAGGAACCGTAGAATTCTTGGTGGACAAGAACCGCAACTTCTACTTTATGGAAATGAATACCCGCATACAGGTAGAGCATACCATAACAGAGGAAGTAATAAACTTTGACCTGATCAAAGAACAAATAAAAATTGCGGCCGGAATACCGATAAGCGGTATAAACTATGAGCCACGTATGCACGCAATACAGTGCCGAATCAATGCCGAAGACCCTATGCACGACTTCCGTCCAAGCCCGGGCACAATTACCGTTTACCATGCACCTGGCGGACATGGTGTGCGCATTGACACACACGTATACGCGGGCTACACCATACCTCCAAATTATGACTCTATGATATCAAAGCTCATTGTAGTAGCTCAAACCCGTGAAGAAGCCTTGAAAAAAATGCACCGGGCGCTTAGTGAGTATGTTATTGATGGTGTAAAAACCACCATCCCATTCCATATACAGCTTTTCGAAAACGAAGACTTTAAAAAAGGAAATTTTACTACCAAATTTTTGGAAACTTTCAAAATGCATGCATAACTCTGCCGCATAGATTTCAGAAAATTATAATCGAAATAAAAAATCCCCCCGAGCCATTCGCCGAGGGGATATTCATTTGAAACTGAAGCTTTGACAATAACCCTATATTATTTCACAAGCATCACCTTCTGGAAATAGATTCCATTATTTGTATTGATTCGCAAGAGATAAGTACCATTGTTCAGGCTGCTTGTTTCAACCCGCGAAACCCGGCTTTGAATACGCTCGGCATAAACCATTTTACCTGTAATATCATACAGTTGTATTTGAACCGACTCGGTCAATGCTTCAGCAAATTCAAGACTGAAGAAAGTCCCTGCGGGATTTGGATACACAAGGATATTGTTTGCTGCTGCAGCCTGTGAGTATACGCTGCTCACAATAGCACCAAACTTCAAATCATCCCAATAGTAGGTTTGTTCGGGTCAAGTAAATTTTACGGGGAGAATGATAGATTTGTGTAAAATCAAATCATTTGAATACATCGTTGATCAGCCATGTTCTTCCTGAAGAACTAATTTTATATTTTGATCTTATCGGCATTTTGGAGCTGTGCGATTTAAGGAACAAATCGGTTTACATCGAAGTTGAACTTGAAGAAAAGAATGTGCTTCCATCCGGCTATGAGGATGGTTGTTATGAGTCGAAAGGATTCTTA
>JBBQZU010000014.1:0-99032 GCA_038207425.1 Flavobacteriales bacterium
TTCGGGTTTCACAGGTGGTAGATCTATCACTTGACGCTTTCCGGTGAAATCGCAAGGCAGCTCAGAGATATCTGATCCGCATTTACCTCATTAGCCGAGTATATGGTTGATTGTGATATCGGGATTTTCAGTCATTTCCAAAGTACTACCCTTGTGGCCTGTCTGGCCTCCGGGTCGTTTGCCGGATTTCTCACGCAGACTTTTGGTTTTCAAAGGGCGGTTTTCATCTTTGGAAGGTGGAACGAAACTGTTTCGGCTGTTTTTTGGGTTTTCGTAACGAGCCAATCGCTCTGTTAGCCGCGCATTCTCCGCCATGAGCATTGAAACAATTCGGGTGAGTTCATCCACCCGTGCAAGCAATTCTTTTATTTGTTGGTCTTTGTTCAAACTACCATTGTTTAAACAAAGATGCTTCTTCTAATCTTGTTTACAATGGATTACAAGCGGCTTTTACTACCGCGTTGCCAACAGTGGTGAATAAATACAGCGATTTTTGAAAATCAGAAAAAACTCCGCTCGGAAATTGTTGGTAAAGTCAAAATTGTCTCTGATTTCTGTAATTTTAGTGGCACTGATTAGTTACATGCACACTAAAAATAAAAATATCTTTGAAATAACAACTGAAAATGAATACTAAAAAAGTTCATTTAGATGCCTTCCTACAAATTCAATGAACAGGTGTGTTCTAACGGGTCTATTTTTCAAAAATTATTCTTCAATCATTTTCCCGTTCTTGGCTAATTCATGCACCGCCAAGCCAATCCTCAACTTTGAATAGGAGTATTTATTCTCCAAAAGGGTGATGAGTTTATTAAGGTCGGCATCTTTGTTTGAATCTATGGCCTGGAATATTTCTGTCTTTTCGCGTTCATTCAGAAAAGGGGCATGGTCGAGTTTTCCTTCGCCAACAAGCCTTGCAACGTGCCCTTCTATGGTGCTGGCTGCCAGGTTGCGCTCCTTTGCTGCTTCATCGATTGTCATACCTTTTTGAAGCAGCTCAAGGCTTACCCGGTACGTTTCGCCTTTTTCCTTTTTGGGTTTCTTTTCTGTAGGCGCAGCAGGCTCGCGCAGCACCTTTGGTTCTTTGCGTTTTTTACCGGTTTTATTTGTAAGGTTTTTCGGATTTTCTTTCATATAGGCATCCACCTTAGTCAACAAATTCGTGCGGAGCTCTTTGAGCTTTTCACCGGCTGAAGCGTCGCGGCCTACTTCCCGGTCTTCGGCTATACAGGTAGCCACCATGCCGGCTTTGAATATATGCGCCATCCGGCTGTGCACGAGTTGGTCAATTTCATCGAGTGCTGTAAGGTAGGTTTTTACCTTGGCGAGGGTTCCTACTTCTGCGATATGCTTCAGCAAATGCTCCTGGCAGCGGGTAAGAAAATCGATATAATAACCGGTACCTTTTTGGATTCGTTCTTTGAGCACATCGTAATTTCCTTCCTGCAGCAAGCGGTCTATCTGCGATTGAAATCTGGATGTATTTTCATTTTCCGAAAGGAGCATTTCGTTGAGCCTGTGCAACGCCACCCGCATTTCAGGATCTTCAAAGTCCATGGTGCCTCCCATCTTATTTCGCACCTGCTTTATTTGATCCATTATTTCAGTGAAGTCAAAAGTTTCGCGTAGGGTTTGCCTTATAAAGGCTCGCTGGGCTTCCTGCAGATTGGACTGAAGCGCTTCGCGCACCGGTCGCTTTGCTGAGAAGCTTACCACATTGGGGTCGCTTGATATGGCTCCCTGATGAATCGGGGTGCGCAGTATCAGACCCTCAATTGAGCGAAGCCTGGAGAGCGCTACATATACCTGCCCCGGTGCAAAGGCACGGCCTACGTCAATCACTGCCTTGTCGAAAGTGAGGCCTTGGCTTTTGTGCACAGTAATAGCCCATGCAAGCTTCAGCGGAAACTGGCTGAAAGTGCCTACAATAGCTTCTTCCAGTTCTTTGGTGCCCTCGCTGAGGGTATAGCGTTTGTTCTCCCAGGTGGTGGGTTGCACAGTGATGGCTTTACCTTCATCGTCGGTTACGAATATGGCATCTTCGCCCATATACTTCACTTTGGCGAGTTTCCCGTTGAAGTAGCGCCCTTCCGCGGTATCGTTTTTCACAAACATTACCCTGGCACCTTCTTTAAAAATAAGCGTTTCACCAATGGGAAATAGCGTTTCTGGAAATTCACCCTTTACCACTGCTTTAAACTTGCGCTCAGGGGTTTTCAATGCTGTGAGATGCACACCATTTATCTGATCGGCCTGGGCATTGTGGGTGGTGAGCGTTATTGCTCCATCACCGGATTTATAGTCGGGTCTGTAGTGTTTGTTGAGGGTGTCTATATCTTCACCGGTGCAGCAGTCGTTGCGCAGGTTATTGAGCAGATTTATAAACACGGGGTCGCTCTGGCGAAAAATCTTGTCGAGTTCTATATGCGAGTAACCATCCTGCTTGAGCGCGTGGGCCTCAAAGAAGAGCGGCGAAGGGTAGTACTTTTTCATCACAGCCCATTCCTGATCTCTCACTATAGGAGGAAGCTGATGCAAATCGCCGATCATTAGTAGTTGCACTCCGCCAAAACTCCTCGAGCGGTTGCCTTTCACCGCTTTCAGCCGGTAGTCAACAGCATCGAGCACATCGGCGCGAAGCATGCTTACTTCATCGATGATAAGAAGGTCTATACTGCGGAGCACCTGCTTTCTGATAGTATTCAGCGGGTGGCGGCGGGCCATATCTTCGCGGGTATAGAAAGGCCCTGGTGCGGAGTAGTCATAGCGATCAGCGGGCAGGAAAGTTCCCAGAGGCAGCAGAAATTGCGAGTGTATCGTTACTCCACCTGCATTGAGCGCTGCAATTCCTGTTGGGGCTACGATCAAAAAGTTTTTATGGGTGGCTTTCGCCAAATTGTGCAGGAACGTGGTTTTGCCAGTACCTGCTTTTCCAGTAAGGAAAACATGGCGACCGGTATTATTTACAAACCTTGCGGCAAGTGAAATATAGTCGGTTGCGGAGGCTGTTTCGGGTGCTTCCATAGCAATTGGTTGTGCCGATGAAAGTAGCGATTTTTTTGTTTGTGGCGGTATTTTGCCCTGGCAGGGTCTTTAAGCAGCCCTTTAGGGTTTTGCCCTGGCAGTGGCTTTTTTTTATGGGGGTTTTTAGTTTTTAGACTGCGTGTGTGCTCTCATGAAATAGCTTGACATGTTACCTACCCCAAACCCAAAAACGGGCTACAACCATTCAATGATAGCGAAGGAATTTTTGGTTACAGACAATTACGTTTCGAAGTTAAAGGCCCACGATATCCGGCAGCTCCGCCCTGGCGGGGCTGAATATGATTGAGCGGTGCACGTAAGCGCCGCCAGTGGGTTGAAGTGTCAAGGTACTAAGTGCAAAGTACAAAGAGAATATCCGGTTAAGAACAGATTATCAGGTCAATATAGATTTAATGTCATTGTACTTAATACTTAATTCATAGTAGCTTGTAAATCTCAGCAGCTAACCGCGAATGACATCTTTCAAACGCGCCATTTTCACAGCAGCTACAGCGGCTTCTATGCCTTTATTACCATGCTTACCACCTGAGCGGTCAAGGGCTTGTTGTTCGGTATCGTCGGTGAGTACGCAGAAAATTACAGGAACTCCTGTTTTGATGCTTACATCTTTTACACCTTGCGCGACTGCCTGGCATACAAAATCGAAGTGGCGGGTTTCGCCCTGTATCACTGAGCCAATTGCAATGATAGTGTGGTACTTACCGGTTTCGGCCATCCAAAGCGCTGCGGTGGGTAGCTCATAGCTGCCCGGTACCTGAAGTACTGTGATATTTTCCGGAAGGGTACCTAGCTCTATGAGCGCTTCTTGCGCTCCTTTGAGCAGGTTATTGGTTATATGACTATTCCATTCTGAATAGAGAATTCCTATGCGGTATGGTGCTCCCGAAGGGGTATTTTCGGCGTCGTACTGCGAAAGATTTTTGCCGGCGGTTGCCATTGCATCAGCCCCCTACGCGGGCTATGTATGATTCTACGTTGTTGGCTTCAGGACTGGTGGGGTACTTGTCCTTGATAAGTTGGTAGTTTTTCAGGGCATTTTTGAAATCGCCCAAATCTTCATAAATGAGCGCAGCTTTCTTTAGAAACATCGGTGAACTGAGCGAATTGTCAGAGTGGCTTATAGCTTTTTCAAAGTAGCTGAGCGCTTCTTTGTAGTTGCCAAGCTCTACATAGGCATCGCCAATAGCGCCTTTGGCCATAGCACCCGCAACATTGTCTTCAAGGTCGGCCGCTTTGAGATAAGCGATTGCTCTTTCGAATTCGCCTTGTTGCAAATTTATAACACCGGCATAGTACGCCGCTAGCGAACCTGCGTTGGTGGTGCTATATTCGCTGGCTATGTATTCAAAACCATAGTATGATTCATCGCCGTAAAGCGCTTTGTCGAGTGAGTCGATCTCAAACCAATACTCGGCTTTCCAAATAAGGTCCATTCCTTCTTGGCTCTTAGGGTCAAGGTAGAACCGTGTTACCGCAAAATATCCTACAAATAACACCACGAGGATACCTGCAGCTATAAGGATGGTATTCTTGTGCTCGTCAACGATTTTCTCAGTTTTGGAATATACCTGCTGAACGTCAACGATTGAGTCTTCTTTTTTATTTGTCTTCTTCGACATTGTGGACTGTTTATAAATTCGGAGTGCAAAAATAGACTTTTTTGCTTTCTGCAACAGGACTTTCCTGTCGGGAAATGGTATTTTTGCACAGATATATGATTTTAACCGGTATCAACCTTCTAAATTTTAAGAATTACACCGAGGCATCGCTGGAGTTTGACGCAGGTGCAAATATCTTTACAGGCCTGAATGGACAAGGGAAAACCAATATTATAGATGCCGTACATTACCTTGCGAATTGCAGGAGTTACTTCAATCCTATAGACAGCCAAAATATCAGGCATGGCGAAGATTTTTTTGTGATTGAAGGGCAATTTGTCAACGGTGAAGGTTCCGACAAGATATATTGTGGTGTAAAACGGGGCAATAAAAAAATCTTTAGACGTAATAAGGAGGAGTATGAAAAGCTTGCAGAGCACGTAGGGCGGTTTCCCGCAGTGGTTATATCGCCATATGATAAAGACCTTATAAGCGAAGGCAGCGAGGTGCGGCGCAAGTTTATGGACAGCATCATTTCGCAGTACAGCCGCACTTATCTCGATAACCTAATAGATTACAACCGAGTGCTCAGGCAGCGCAATATGCTGCTGCGGTACTTTTGGGAAAACCGCACCTTCGATTCCGACAACCTAAGTATATGGAGCGAGCAGCTAGTCACCATTGCTGAATACTTATTTGCCGAAAGGCAAAAGTTCGTCGAGCTCTTTACCCCGGTATTTTCAAAACATTATGCAGCGATAAGCGGCAATGACGAGAACGCTGAGATCAATTACCGCTCTGATCTGGAAACGGGCCGTTTTGCCGAGGTGCTGGAGCTGCATACCGATAAGGACAGGCGCACAACATACAGCAACGTAGGTGCGCACAAAGACGATTTGAAATTCCGCATAGGCGGTTATCCATTGAAGAAATTCGGCAGTCAAGGGCAGCAGAAAACATTTTTGATCGCCCTGAAGCTTGCCCAGTTTGATGTAATAAGAAGCATTACCGGCAAGTTGCCCCTGCTCTTACTCGACGATATTTTTGATAAGATAGACGATGAGCGGGTGAAGCACCTGATGAAGCTGGTGAGCGAAGGCAATTTCGGGCAATTGTTTATAACCGATACTCATGCAGAGCGCTTGCCAGCAATTTTTAAGGGAATAAGCGGCAGCGTGCGCGTATTTGAAGTAAATAAAGGAGAAGTATATGAGTCGAAACCAGAACGAAGAGCCGCTGAACCATCTCATTGAGCGTATGCTGAAAGCCTACGGTCTCGAAGACGGTTATTACGCGGCGGCGGTCATCACCCATTGGGAGAAGATGATGGGCGCTACAGTCGCGAGGCTCACCCGCGATGTAAAGTTGCACAAGGGCAAGCTTACTATCAGCATCGACTCGGCTTCACTAAGGCAGGAGCTGAGCTTTTCAAAAGAAAAAATAGCCGAAAGAATAAACCGGGAGATACTACCAGGCCTCGTGAAAGAGGTTGAGTTCAGGTAATATCATTCCCGGCTATGCTGTCGTGAAGCAGCATTCGTACTGCCAAAAGTCCTTTCAGTTTTATCTTGCCAGCAGAAGCTTTTCCTGCAGCACCAATTCCGAGGTGGTTAGTTTATAGATATAAACCCCATTGGGAAGTGCGGAGCCGTCAAATTCCAATCTGCGCGTTGATTGGCCTGTGGTCATGCCAGCAAAAAGCTTAGTCGCAAGACGGCCGTTCATATCAAATACTTCGAGGGTTGCATAGGTATCAATTTCAGATGCAAAAGTAACCCAAGAGACCCCATTGCTTGGATTTGGAGCAATGTTAAGTTGCAGTCCGCAAGGCACTTTGCTCACTGACACAAGGGCCGATGCATCAACGCAAGGTGGAATGGAGGGGGGGATTATAGCGCCAATATTCACTCCGTTGGCATAGGCTATATGCACGATTTTATATTGCCCTACCGGAAGCGGATCAAAGTTGAAGTTTCCGTTCACGTTTTGCGATAGTACTTCGGTGGTTTCATTGTTGAGCAACACAAAACGGGAATTCGGGCCCTGAAATCCGGTGATGGTGAAGCTGAGCGAACCGCTGCACGGGGTGGTATTGCCATTTGCCGCAAGGATGCCACCGTTGAGAAGTTGTGTGCTCACTGCAATTTGGTTCGAAAGGTCGTAGCAGCCGTTGAGTTGGTTTATATTGGTTACACCTGCGAGCTGAGAGAGTTGGTTCACTGAAATATGTCCCGCAAAGTAGCTGCCTTGGTCGAAGTTTTCCATATTGAAAACCCCGGTACTATTTTGGGCTACTACGAAGAGGTCACTCTGGCGAACCAAACCGAACCTTCCTACACCTAAATTGCCAATTACCGAGAGTTGAATTATATCTGCATTTCCATCACCAAGGCAAAGGTTGGTGAGTGGTGATGTGGTACTTACGAAGCCACCATTGACTGTACAGTCTATTGGAGCTTGTGTGAGGCGGGCGGTGGTGCCTCCACCTACATACACGCTGTTATCACTACCGAAAGCTATGGCTTGCGCCGTTCCGGTAGGCATTGTAGCTGTCCATGCTGAAGTGCCATCGCTGTTTACTTTGCATACGGCCATCTGAAAGAGTGTGGATGCTGGCAAATAGGCAGCATTGTTGTTGTCGAGGCGCATGGAGCCATGAAGCAGTAAATTTTCAGGTCCATCAGCATCAGGATTTGACCAGAGCAAATTTCCATTTTCATTGTATTTCATAAATCCAGCTCCTCCTGAGCCAACTGCCGGAAAACCACTGATTACGGGGCTTTGGTCCGTTCCCACTTCTACGTGAAATGCAGACATACCTTGATTTTGCTGCCAGATGACACTGCCCGCTTGAGACAATTTTTTGATGGTGCTTCCAGGGTTATTGCCATGAATAATATAGCTGTTGCCGAAGGCATCGCCTGCAACATCGCCTACCGTGAGACTGGCAACACCGGGCAATGACCAAATCGAGTTTCCATCCATATCGATTTTCGCATAGCCGTTAATACTTCCGAAAATGGCGCGCGCAGTTATGACCAAACAATTATCGGGGGTCAACTTGAAGTTGATGGGTGCGCCTATTCCCGCAGTATCGAAGTAAGCCCAAATAGCATCGCCCAGCGGGCTAAATTTTTTAACTTTTGTTACTATACCTGTTCCACTATTGCCAAGGCCAAGTACATAGATATTGTTTTGTGCATCCACCAGACATTTTCTTGTAGATGAGCCATCAAAGTTGCTTTCGTACACCACCCGCCAAAGCAGGTTGCCGTCGCCATCGAACTTCATAAGCAAACTGGCGGCGTATACAGGATTAGAGAACCCCGACCGGATGGTACCTGATACGATTGCGTTCCCTTCACTGTCTGTAGCAACCCAAGTGGCTACTTCATGCCGGGTATTGTCAGTATTATTATAACCTGTTTCCCACAATATTTCGCCTTGGTTATTGCGCTTGGTGAGTGTGATGTCGCCTGCCGGATTCTAGTCCCAGTTGGCTGTGTATACATTGTCAGCAGCGTCAGTAGCTGCGCCCACACTTCCGGGGAAGTTGGACCAGCTTACAGTAACCTGTGCCGAAAGGTTTGGAACGATGCATAGAAATGCAAAGAACTTCAGAATTTTCATGGTTTATCATTGTTAGATATCGTAAAAATAAGCAGTTGCTAATCAGGGCGCTATGATAATTGTCAGTTTTGTAGAATATTTTTCTTGCGAATTATTTTGGCTTGATGGTAAAGCCAAAAAAATAAAGGGGCGAGCCGCAGGCCCGCCCCCTAAGATCATCATCATTTCTCTTTTTAACTGGAAAGTAATTCCGAAAGAAAAGCTATTCGCTAAATGAAGAAATTTAAATCTTCAGCATCCTTTTGCTTATCATCACCCCATCGGCATAGAGCGTATAGTAATACACCCCTGGAGCGAGTCCGCTGCCATCAAATGTAATCGTGTGGTTGCCCACGTTTAAGTCTCTATTTACGAGGGTGCGCAAGGGCCTGCCCTGTGCATCGCTGATCTCGAGCAATACTCTTGCATCAGCGCTGAGCGTAAAGGCTATGCGGGTTGTGTAGTCAAAGGGGTTTGGAATGTTTTGTTTAAGTTCTACGCCCTTTTGGTTTTTGTCGCCACTTTCGCCTGCTGATGCCTGAGCGGAGCCGAAGGGGCAGCAGGCTGCACTTTTGGCTTGCAGCGCAGTTACAGCCTGCAGCATATTATTCATTTGCGATTGAATGGATGTAACCTGGGCTTGAAGGGTTGATATGGTATTTTCATATTCTTGCACAGAAGCGGCTTGTGTGGCGAGTTGGCTTTGGAGTTCTGAAATTTCTGCATTTTGGGCTTCGATCATTCCGGCTTGGGCGGCGATAATTCCAGATTGTTGTTTAATGCCGGCTACCACCGGCGGTATGAATCCATCATATTTCACACCCAAGGCAGTCATATCTGTACCTTCAATAAATCCAGTGGAATCAGATATTTCCGGGATTGGTATTTCTGCAACGAGGTGTGGTAACGATTCCTGAACCTGCTGCGCCATAAAACCATATTGCATTTCCTGATCAAAGGGAAAGGGCCTGTTATCAGGAGAAGTAAAATAGTAACTGTACGTTTGTATTTGATTCAATTTGTCCAGCGGATTTTCTATTAACTGAGCATCCGTTTTAAAATTTTCATCACTTATCATAATTGACGGTACTCCGATTTGTACGGTGCTTCCTACCATGTATAAAGCGATATCAGTAGGGTTGGCTACTTCTGTATATACGCCAATATTTCTTCCGGGCGGAGCCCCGAATGCCTGCAAATATGCGCCAAAATTTTGTGCATTGTTCTCGCCTCCAGTTGCATTGCCGCGTATTGCTGCGGTATATTTGCCTGGACTGCCTCTACCTTCTACGCCAATATTGGTATTGATTATATTTAGTCCGTCACTTCGGGCGGATCCGATAATACCTGTAATTGTTCGAGAATCAGTAGTCTGATCAATGTCTGAGCTTATAGCTGAAATAGCTACCAATACACTATCCCGAATCGTGCTATTTAAAACTTCGAATTTGGCTTCTTTATTCTCAAAAACACCAACACCCACTTTGCCACGGTAACATGCAGAGTCTGAAGATGAGAAACCCGTTCTTAAATCTATCTCACCCATAATGGTAGGCGATGCCTTATCTTCCCACCTGCAATCGGATGTAAAGGAGTCGCAAAAATTAAACCACTGTTCCGCTCCATTCAAAAGGAAGCATGATGCTGTGTCTGGGTGCAGGAGGTCTATTTTACCTAGGAAGTGGTCTACAGAATCTTCCTCGTTGATGTCAGCAAATGAGTACCTCATAATGAGTGCCTATGGCTGTGCAGCTTCCAGTTTCCTTACCCTTACAACGCCCCCAACATCAAGTACGCTCGGATCAGAAGGGTTCGAAGTGCTATTTGGTGCAGGATCATGAAAAAAGCCAATGGCTACATTGCGAACAAGTCCTGATTCTCTTGGCACTATGTGCAGATTGCCAAACGGTGAAGTTTGAAAATCTCCATGAATTCCAAGTGTATCAATCACATTTGGGGTACGTGTGATGCGGAATTGGGGCAGATCGTCATTTCGTCGCACCACATCAAGGGCGCGCTTAGGCAATATAGTATTTGACCAACGATGCCCCACACCCATTCGGGCATCACCCATCATACGTGCTATTTCCACGCCATCCCAGTCGTTGTCGCTGAGCACATTATTTGAAATTGCTGTAGTGCCATTACCGCTGCTTGTAAACAGAAATCTGAGTACATCCGGTCCAAGCCCTTGTCCGGGCTGATCATTATCCGCCCAAGCTATTACTGCATCAGTTACATCCTGGGTATTGGCCCTTGGCCCCACGTACATCATGTCAGAGTTGTGGGTAAATACTATGCCTGGCCGCATCCATGAGCGGTAGCCAAGCGCCTGTGGTGCAAATGCACTAACGAAGCCTTCTGCCTTCTGAATTTGTGGGGTACTAATCTTAAGGTAGTCAAGAAATACTCAATTGATTCTCGTGCAGCGAAATTTAATTTTTGGATAATATTGTAAATCGAAATAGAGCGTGGTGTAAATTGATAAAATACACGCAATGATGTTTGTATAAAGAAGTTCATGATGCGTCAATTCTTTTCAAAATCTTCTTCTTGAATGGTAAGCTCTAAGAAATAAATGCTGCTGAGAACTTCTAAAGAACGTAACAGACTGAATGCAAAAAGCATCCCTTAAAGAGTGGCTTTTGCAATACTATTCAGCGCTGTGGCTTATCCCACAATCTCCCTTCCGGAGAAGTGAAAAGCCGCTTCAAGCGCAGCATTCTCATCGCTATCGCTTCCGTGCACTGCGTTTTTGGCTTTGCTTTCAGCGTATTTTTTGCGGATGGTTCCTTCGGCGGCGTTGGCGGGGTCGGTGGCGCCTATTAAATTACGGAAGTCTTCTACGGCATTGTCTTTCTCAAGAATGACCGCTACGATAGGCCCGCTTGTCATGTACTCAACGAGCTCACCATAGAACGGACGCTCCTTGTGCACTTCGTAGAATGAACCGGCTTCGCTCTCGTTGAGTTGGGTAAATTTCATAGCCTTAATCTTAAAACCGGCTTTGGTAATCATAGCCAGTATATTGCCTATGTTGTTGGCTTCCACAGCATCAGGTTTAATCATGGTAAAGGTTGTTTTGCCTGCCATTGTAATGGGTTTATGTTTTTTTAAAAGCGCCGCAAAGGTAATTGAATAAAGCAGTGTGACTTTCCGCTTTTGCCAAATAAATAAATTTAACAGTTTGTGGCTTTAATCTACTGGATACCGCTTCATCAGCATAGCCTGGAAGACATGTTTTGGCAGTATGCGGTTGAGCGAAATAGACAGTCTTTGCACCAAGGTGGCGGCGGGGTAGCGCATCAGTGGATTTTTCTTCTGAAGAATCTTCAGGATAATTTTCGCTATTACTTCAGGTTTTTGAGCTGTGGCTACTTCGCGGCTTATCTCTTCATACATGCGCTCAAATGGTTTGTAATAAGTCGACTCTTTCAGTTTGCTTTTGGCTGCCACCACTCTGTTGGCGTTAATATTGGTGCACACATCGCCCGGTTGTACAACGCTTACTCTGATGTTGGTTGGCTTTAATTCCATGCGCATGGTTTCGGAAAAGCGGTCCAAAGCTCCTTTGCTCGCGCTGTATATTCCCCGGAAGGGAAGCCCAAACTCTCCTGCTATGCTCGAAATATTTACAATGTATCCGCCGCCCTGTCTGCGCATGTGTGGAATTACCGCCCTGCAACATTCCATGGCTCCAAATACATTGGTATGAAAAATTTTGAGAATTTCTTCAGTCGAGGCGTCCTCAACCGAACCGGCCATACCGAGGCCTGCGTTGTTGATCAATACGTCGATACGCCCTTCGCGGGCTACGATATATGATATGGCGTCATGGATACTGCGGTGGTCGGTAACGTCTATCCTCACCATGGAAACACCGTTTACTGTGTCGCCATTATTTGCTCTACGGCTGCTGCCGTACACAACAAATCCACTTTGGTTCAGTAAGCTACAAGTGGCCAAACCAATTCCTGATGAGCCACCTGTAACAATTACAACCCTTTGAGCCATTAGTATGGTAAAAAAAAAAAGTGGGCAAGCTACTCACATCGCACCGCTACGACCACATACCCTTGCTTCATTCCTGACCTGGGGGAGTTTTGCAGGAGCTGGTCGTGTGAGACTTGCCCGCGCAAAAGTACAATTACAACCGTATATACCAATAAAAAAGAATTTCATGGTTGCTTTTCTATATTTGCCTAAACTAAAACACTCAAACTACTATGAAACCAAATGCTTTGAATCTCGCTTATGTGCTGGCTGCCATATCTATTGTGCTATTTATGCTCGGTGTGGTGATGGAAGGTGGTATGATGACAAACATAATTCTCGGTGTCGCCACCTTGATTGTTGTTGTAGTTGTTCCTCTGGTTTTCATTCGCAAGGAGCGTCTGAAAAATGGTGGTTTTATTTCGTTCAAGGAAGCTTTTGTGATTTCGTTTACCGGTATGTTGCTGGGCGGATTGATAGCCACCTTGTTTACTTATGTATATGTAACCTTTATCGATACCGAATACGTGGGTAAAATGACATACAAAACCATGGAGTTTACCAAAAGTATGATGGAAGGCAG
The DNA here is from genome assembly GCA_038207425.1 of Flavobacteriales bacterium. GTDB lineage: Bacteria > Bacteroidota > Bacteroidia > Flavobacteriales_D > Cryomorphaceae > JBBQZU01. The sequence goes on from JBBQZU010000014.1 coordinate 12,829, forward strand.
CGTGCCCGATGAGCAGATGGAGGAAACCATGCGCAAAATTGAAACAGATATGGCGGCGGGTTTTTCACCGCTTGGAATATTGAAATCGTTTGGAATTTATATTTTATTCTACGCAGTTATCAGTGCTGTACTTGCGGCATTCCTGAAAAAAGAAGACACTGGATTTAAATCAACCTTTGACTCAAATACCATTTAATCTGAAACTCGTAAGTATTACCATACCTCTGCTCAACGAAGCGGAGTCGCTGCCGGAACTTACCGCTTGGATTGACAGGGTTCTCAAAGCGTCAGGTCTCGACGCTGAGTTGATTTTCGTTGACGATGGCTCAACAGATGGGAGCTGGGCCGTTATAGAGGAGCTTGCGCAAAAATATCCCATTGTTAAGGCTATTCGCTTCACGCGAAATTATGGGAAGGCAGCAGGTCTGCAAACAGCATTCGACGCCGCACGTGGCGATGTGGTAATAACCATGGATGCTGACTTGCAGGATTCGCCCGATGAAATTCCTGAGTTGGTGCGGCTGATACGCGATGAAGGTTATGACCTTGTTTCGGGTTGGAAAAAGAAACGTTACGACCCCATCTCTAAAACCATTCCTACCAAGCTGTACAATTGGGCCACAAGGAAAATGAGTGGTATTTATCTGCATGATTTCAATTGCGGCCTCAAGGCTTACCGAGGCAATGTAGTAAAGCAAGTAGAACTATATGGCGATATGCACCGCTATATTCCGGTATTGGCGAGCCGCCTCGGCTACCGAAAGATAGGAGAGAAGGTGGTAGAACACCGACCGCGTAAATACGGCACCACCAAGTACGGACTGAGCAGATTTATTAAAGGTCCGCTCGACCTGCTTACCGTAAGCTTCGTGTCAAAGTATGGCAAGCGCCCTATGCACCTGTTCGGCACATGGGGGGCTGTGATGTTTCTTATAGGTTTTGGTGTATTCGGCTATTTGGGGGTATACAAATTTTGGGCGATGAACAATGGAATAGTTGCTCGAAATATCGCCGAGATGTCGCTTTTTTATGTGGCTCTTGCAGCAATGATTATTGGCACACAGCTATTTGTAGGCGGCTTTCTGGCTGAGCTGGTACGCGGCAATTCTCCCGACAGGAAGAAGTACAATATTGAAGAACAGATAGGCTTTTAGGTAATGGCCTAGAAAATTCTCAACTGATCACGCCTGAACCTATCAGCTCATCGCCATCATACCATGCTGCAAACTGTCCCGGAGCTACGCCTCTCTGTGCATTTTCGAAAATCAGGTACATCTGCAGTCCATCGTATTTCAACAATACTTTCTCTAGTGGCTGGCGATATCTGATGCGGGCTGCGTAGCGGCGCTCCTCGCCGGGTTTCATAGCAAGATCATGGCGTATCCAGTGCTGTTCATTATTTGCTATTCGCATTGCCTTGCGGTAAAGGCCGGGGTGGTTTTCGCCCATGCCGGTATAAATTATGTTATCCTTCACGTCGGTACCTATTACAAACAGTGGCTCCAGTTTGCCACCTACATTGAGGCCTTTGCGCTGCCCAATGGTAAAGTAGTGCGCTCCGCGGTGCTTGCCTACAATTTTGCCCAGAGCGGGCGCAAAATGGTGCGGCTCTGACAGGGCCATCAAGTCGTTTTCATCATTTTCCGAAGGGGCAGGTACCCGCTCAGCTAGCACCTCAATGATATCGCCTTCCTTGGGCTGCAGTTGCTGCTGCAAAAAGTCGGGCAAACTTATTTTTCCTACAAAGCACAAACCTTGAGAGTCTTTCTTTTTGGCTGTAATAAGCCCGGCACTTTCAGCAATTTGCCGCACTTCTTTCTTTTGCAGCTCACCTATTGGAAAAAGCGCTTTGGAAAGCTGCTCCTGCGATACCTGGCATAGGAAATAGCTCTGGTCTTTTGCACGGTCTTTTCCCGAAAGGAGGCGGTATACCGGCTTACCATCCACCATTGTTTCAGCTTTTCGGCAATAGTGCCCGGTGGCTACGTAATCAGCACCGAGCCTGAGCGCCACCTTTAGAAATACATCAAATTTTATTTCGCGGTTGCACAGCACATCGGGATTAGGCGTGCGGCCTGCGGCATACTCCGCAAACATGTAATCAACAATGCGGGTTTTATAATCGGCGCTGAGGTCAATAACCTGAAATGGGATGCCGAGATGCTGGGCCACGAGCATGGCGTCGTTACTGTCTTCTATCCACGGACATTCATTGGCCAGTATCACCGACTCATCGTGCCAGTTTTTCATAAAAAGGCCTATCACTTCATACCCCTGCTCTATAAGAAGATGAGCTGCCACACTGGAGTCTACTCCACCAGAAAGTCCTACAACTACACGTTTTTTCATGAAAAAAATAAGGGTACAAAGATAGCAAACTAAAGGCGCTCACAGCACATCTGGCAGGCTTCGGTAGGTATTGGTACCTGCTGCCAGATCGGTATAGAATTTCTGCATCTCGGTTACGGTGGTATCGGTATGCAGGTGGGTTGCAATACGTACTTGCGCTTTGATGCCAAGTTCGTTGCACCAGGTGCGATTTTCATAGAGCGTGGTAATGGCTTGAGCCAATGCCTGAGGGTTTTTGGGGGGCACCATCACCCCGCTCTTGCCGTCTTCTACCAGGTGCCGGTTGCCGGGTATATTGGTAATCAGGGGAGTAATGCCCACGCTCATCGCTTCGATGGCTCCTTTGGTGATCGACTCGCCGTAAATAGATGCGAGAATAAATACATCACTTGCTTTGTCAATTTCAAGCGGATTTGGCTGAAAGCCTGTAAACACAATACGATCAGCGTAAGCACTCCGGTTGGCCATTTTGCGAAAGCGTGGTGTTTCCAAACCTTTGCCTACCATGAGCAGGTGCAGGTTCATACCTTTCGGCAAAAGTTGCATGGCGCGCATGAGGTATAGTACCCCTTTCATGCGGCGGGCGTTGGCTATGCAGGTGAGCACAAAGCTTTCCGGCTTTACGCCAAATACTGATAGGTTGGCAGGCTGCACTCCGGCGTACCATTCAGGGCGGTGGCCCTTGTTGATGGTAACCAGTTTCTTATCCCAATTGATAAATGGATTGGCCTTTTTGAATTCTTCTTCAACACCAATTGAATTGCAAATGATTTTATCGACCCGGTGATGAAAATAGCGGATGTATAAACCGGGTTGATACCATTGCAGATTACCTTGATAACCGCGATAAAGCACCACTTTTATGTTGAGTCCTTTTGCCGCTTGAATACCACTCCAGTATGCACGGCTATTGTACATCTGCAAAATATTATATCCTCCCTCCAAAAGGGCTGTGCGTATGCGTGCTACAGCGCTCTTGTCAAACTTCTTGTCGGGGTGCCATTCAGTGACTTTTATACCTGCAGCGCGAAAATTGGCGCAGTAGGCAGCATCGCTGTAGGTCATTATTTCTATGGTATAGCCGAGACGGGCAAGCCCTATGAAAATTTCGGCTTCGGGTCGCGCGCCAACTGTGCTGCGGTAGTCGCTTACCACTAGGATTTTTGGCGCATCGGCTATCATGGTCTGCGAAGGTAATGGTTGTTTTGAGATTTGGGTTTTTTGAAAGGTCTCGGCGGGCGAAAGTCAAGCAGAAAAGATTTTAAAGAAGGAATCTCCGCAGGGCGAACGCAAGGCAGCTTCGGTACTAATTTTAGAAAATTGATGATTTTAATTAAAAGTACAGGAGGGCGAATGCCCGGCGGGGTGGGTTGAACCGTTTGATCGGGCAACGCTGGCAGAGGTCAAAAAAAAGGAGCGGTTGAAGCCGCTCCATAAAAGGTAAAATTACGTATGATGCGGGCTTTAACCCCTCTTCACATTCACTGCATTCATGCCTTTCTTGCCGTCCTTCAGGTCAAAAGTAACCTGATCGTCCTGCGCAATTTTGTCGATTAAACCTGTAACGTGCACGAAGTATTCGCGGTTTGTTTCGTCTTCTTTGATAAAACCATATCCCTTGGCTTCATTGAAAAATTTTACCGTTCCGGTACTCATAGAATTGATGTTAAGTATTGGTTCAAAGTTAACGCAAACTTCGATTTGACAATGTTTAACTAAAAATTTTCTCAATATCAAATTGTTGGTAACTGATGAGCTCCAACCGGACCTTTTACTTCACCTTCGATTTGTAGAGCGCAATCTGTGTCTCGACCAACTTAAATTATGGCACCGAGTGCAGATATCCAACTACTTCCATAAGCCAGGCCACGCCCACATGTATGATCACTCCACCCCATACATTGCGGTGGTGCAGGGCGATAACACCCAGTATATAGCCACCGAAAACTGAGCTGATGGTTTCGGTAAGTGGTTTGCCGAAATGGAGTGCCGCGTAAGTTGCTATCATTGGCAATACCGCCTGAGCTCCGAGAACCCTTGCCATACCAATTACTAAAAACCCCCGGAAGAAGTACTCGGTTGAGATAAAATCGAAGCCATAAGGAATTTCATATAGCAACACCGCCTTCAAAGGATGCCATTGATGAAGCGCCGCATACTCAGGGCCATAAGAATGCATATACCGCGGGTAGTGGGCTTGAATATCGCCGAAAAAACCGGCTGCAAATATGACAATAGCCATAATGGCCAGCATCATAAAATAAGGCCGGGCAGTAAATTTTCCGCCGTACAGCCCAAAGCTGCTTGACGCATTTTTTTGCTCAAATAACCATGCAACCAGAATGAGTGGAATGATCACCGTAATGATGCCTTTGCCCTTGCTCAATACTTTCGAGAGAAAATAAAAGTCGGGCTCTTCAAATAAGCTTAGTGCAAGGGTGCCAATACCCGTGGCCCTGTCCACGGCGAGAATGAAGAACCCAATAAAAAAGTAAAGCCAGAAAATCCTGCTTACCTGCCAACTGCGGTTGATGCCATACACCCAAAGCAGCGCGCATACTCCCGCGTAGGGAATGCTCTGTAATAAAAACATTCCAAGCCACCGCCCGCCGAAGGTTGGCAGCTTGTCGATCAGCCCGTCTTCAAGATTTAAGCTGTAATTGATTGCAATAAGTGCGGCAATCCATAGCAATACCGCAAACGGTAACGTGCTTTTAAAATCGCTTTTTAGTTGCGTTCTGATTGCAATTAGGATGGCCTTCACGGGTGCGAAGCTACATGATTTGAGCCATTGCATGCCAATCTACCACAAAGGGATTCTATCTGCTGAATACCTAGTTTTGAAGTAGTTTCGCTTCGAAACTTATCTATTACCGTTCATCACATTTTCTTGATAAGAATCAATGACATAGCCATCTTTGCAAAAATTCACAACAAATGAACCTCCGCTTTTCTCTCGCAATCACAGCGGCTGCAATTACCTTTGCGGCCTGTACCGATTCGCAATCCGACAAAACAATGACCGAAACCGCAATTGTAGCAGCGCCTGTGCTACCACTGGAAGATTTCTTTAAGAACCCGGAAATTTCTTCTTTTCAAATTTCACCCGACGGCAAACATTATTCATACCGCGCACCATGGGAAAGCAGGATGAACATTTTTGTAAAAGCTGTCGGAAGCGACACTGCAATTCGTATCACTGAACAAACCGACAGGGATATTTCTGGCTACTTCTGGGCCAACAATAACCGCATAGTGTATCTAAAGGACGACAATGGCGATGAGAACTTTTACCTCGTAGCAGTGGATGCCGACGGCAAAAACCTTGCGCCGCTTACCAAAATGGAAGGGGTGCTTACACAGATTATCGACGATCTCCCTGCCGATAAGGATCACATGATTGTAAGCTTGAACAAGCGCAATCCGCAAATTTTTGATCCATACCGACTAAATGTCAATACCGGTAAACTGGAAATGATAGCTGAGAATCCCGGTAATATTACCGGATGGATGACAGACCATGACGGAAAACTACGCGTGGCAATGACAACTGATGGTGTAACAACATCAGTAATGTACCGCGAAACAGAGAAGGCCCGTTTCAAAACTATACTTACTACCGACTTTAAGGAGAGTATGAATCCGCTTTTTTTCACTTTCGATAATAAAATGCTTTACGCAAGCAGCAATATTGGCCGTGACAAAAATGCAATCGTAATATTCGATCCGGCCACAGGCAAGGAGGTAGAAAAACTTTTTGAGACTCCCGATTATGATGTTTCAGGGTTAGACTACAGCAGAAAATACAAGAAGCTAACTTATGCCAACTATACAGGTGCAAAAAACAACTACCATTTCTTCAGCAAAGAGCACGAAGAAATGTACAATAAGATAGCTTCTAAATTTCCTGATATGGAAGTTTTCTTCACATCAACAACCGATGAAGAAGACCGCTACATAGTGCGTACTTACGGCGACAGATCTTTTGGCGCGTACTATTTGTACGATGTAAATACCGGCGAACTGAGCGACATTGGCAACCCTGCGCCTTGGATCAATCCTGAGCAGATGGCTTCCATGATCCCGATTCAGTACCAAAGCCGCGATGGGCTTACCATTCACGGATATCTTACATTGCCTGCAGGCTACACAACCGAAACTGCAAAAGGCCTTCCGGTGATCATAAACCCTCACGGAGGCCCATGGGCACGTGATGATTGGGGCTTCAATCCGGAAATACAATTTATGGCAAACCGTGGCTATGCCGTACTGCAGATGAACTTCAGAGGCAGCACAGGTTATGGACGTAAATTCTGGGAAGCATCATTCAAAGAATGGGGTAAGAAAATGCAGGATGATGTGACCGATGGTGTGAACTGGCTGGTTGAAAAAGGAATTGCCGATAAAGAACGCGTAGCAATATACGGTGGCAGTTATGGCGGCTACGCCACACTTGCAGGCCTGGCTTTTACTCCTGATGTATACGCCTGTGGTATCGACTACGTAGGTGTGTCAAACCTGTTTTCGTTTATGGGTACTATTCCACCTTACTGGGAGCCTTACAAGAAAATGATGTACGAGATGGTAGGCAATCCTGAAGATTCTACCGATATGGACTTGATGCGCGCTGCATCACCTGTATTTCACGCAGATAAAATTACAGCTCCGCTTTTCATCGCCCAAGGCCGTATGGACCCGCGAGTGAATGTGGATGAAAGCGATCAAATGGTTGCTGCCATGAGAGAGCGCGGCGTTGAAGTGCAGTACCTCGTTAAAGACAATGAAGGCCACGGTTTCCGAAATGAAGAAAATCGTTTTGAGTTTTACCGTGCCATGGAAGAATTTCTTGCCAAGCACCTTCAGAATACCCCGGTGAAGGCCGAAGTATAATTTTAGCGCTCTTTTAGATTCCGCGAGCCGCAGGGTTGAATTTTTCAACCTTTGCGGCTTTCGGTTTTTTAAAGCATGTCCTTTAGTATATCATCCACTTCCTTGCTTGTAGCCTGCAGTACTGACTGGCACTTGCGAATAAGTTCGGCGGCGCGCTTTACCTTTGCCGCGAGTTCATCTACCGAAATGCTTTCATCTTCAATTTCACGTATGATGTTTTCGAGCTCTACAATCTGCTCTTCGTAGGTTGCTTTTTTACTCATGTTTTATGGTATTTACAGTGCTTGTGGTTTTTCCTTCTGCAAAAATGGTTTCTAGGGTATCGCCGGGTATTAAATCATTTACCGACTTTACCGGCTTCCCATTGTTCAAGGTGATACTGTATCCGCGTTTCAAGGTATGAGCCGGATCGAGCAGCCGCACCTTTTCAGCCAAGAAGGCAAGACGGTGTATTCGCTCACGGCAAATCGCGGTAGCTTGTGCGGTGAGCCTGTTGGCTGATTTATCGAGGATAGCGGTCTGGGCTATGGCCAATCGGCGGTAGGCTTCGCCAAGCCGCGCAGGCAGTTGATAGCTCAGGCTGGCCGTAGTTTGCTCCAACAGACTTTTTACAATCACTTCTACTCTACGGCTAGTATTTAGAAGCAACTCCCTGCTTTTGCGCACCCTTTGTTGGCCCACTTTGGCAAGCGAATTCTTGTACAATTCCAATTTATGCACCTGCAATGGCAGCAATCCTCTGCTCAGGTTTTTCAGGCTTCGGGTGGCAGCCATAAGCCTTTCGGCAAATGCATCAAATCTGTCGGTTACGAACCTTCCAAGCGCTGTAGGCGTGATCAGATTGCCGTATGCTACTTGTTCTACCACAGTGAGATTGGTTGCATGGCCTATGCCGGTAAGCACCGGAAGTGGAAAAAGACATACCGCCTTCGCTAGTTTATAATTGTCATAGCAGTCAAGGCCGGTTTCGCCTCCGCCTCCGCGCAATATGGCAACACAATCGTATTGGTGGTGGTCGATATGTATATTCTCAAGGGCACCGAGTATACTGCTCACTGCCTGATCGCCCTGAAGCAGGGCGGGGTAGAGGGTTAATTTAATACTGTTTCTGAAAGGACAAGCATCAAGCACGCTGTTAAAGTCGCGCCAGCCTTTACTCGTTTCAACCGATATTACGGCAATGCGTCGCAGCAATAGGGGTAAATGCACTGATTTGTTGGTATCGAGAATCCCTTCAGCCTTGAGCTTTTTAAGGGCTTCAAGCCGCATTCGGGCCATTTCGCCGAGGGTATAGGCCGGCTCTATGTCAATGATGTTGAGCGTAAGGCCATAGAGTGAATGAAAACCAACCTTGCATTTGAAGAGTATCTGCATGCCATCACTGAGAGAATTGCCCAGGGTAGACGTGAATTTATTTTGAATTTCGCGGTAGCGGCCGCTCTGAATAAATGCCTTGAGTTCTGCTATTATTCGCCCTTCACTTTTTTCAACCAAGGCGGGGTGGCAATTCCCGCTATGCGGATAGTAATTTAGCTTGTTCACTTCGGCAGTTATCCAATATTCACCCGGAAATGATTTGTCCATCTGTACCGAAATGCTCTCGGTAAGCTTACTGAGCGGAAATATTTTCCTGCCATCGCCCTGCTTGTTTTGTGCCGCACTGGTGCTCGTCATGCCGCTAAGATACACCCACCGGCACCATTTCCCGAAAGGTGTGGATAAAATCTATAGGTGTTGATTCAAAAGCTTTTGGCAAGTGTTGATTGACTAATTGCAAAATAATTGCACAACGTAAATAGGTTACGTTGTGCGCCCTGAGCTTTGCTAAAAACAAATCGTTATGATAGACTTAGGACAAGTATTTTTCGAACAGCGGCAGCATTTTTTCAATGATCTGTCCGTGCACCAGATTATTATCAATCCCAACGTGAAGGGCTACCCACCCATATTCATGTTGTGCAAAGAAGTGCGCGGTAGCAAACCATGTGAGTATGTGCTCGGCACCAGCTTTCTGCAAATGAATCATCTCCTGATGCGCAAAGTGGAAAATCATTCCCGAATACTCATTGCCGAAAGGCTTGCTACAGCCATCATTGAGCACAAGAAAACCGAAACGATCTCTATGCCCGAGTTGCTTGGAAAACCTTTGGAGCTCAATGCGGTAGATGCTACAACCCGCCTTCGCCGATTTGAGTCGGAACCTCAAAGCGACAAACCCTTGTACTTCTTCCAACTCACTGAAATGTAAATTTTTTCATTGCCCGGGGCAGCACGTAAATAGGTTACGGTGTGGCACCTGAATTTTGACCCAGCACTAAAAACAAATGCCATGAAAAATCTAGCAGAAGCAAACCGTTACATCAATTCTTTTCCACGACCTGCAGGGCTCAATATGTACTCGTGGAATGCGCTGAAGCGCCTGGCGCTTTACGCTTGGGATTGCTACCTGAATAACCGTAGGTTCAACCACAGCATCAACTTCCTGTGCAAAGAATTTTACCTCATGATCCGCACTCCTGAAGGTGAATTCATTGTACCCGAAAAGCAATTCTCATTTGACCATACTTTATGACCCGCAGCTTGGGCGGTTGCGAATCATAAGTAATAAGGGCTGTTTTGCAGCCCTTCTTTTTTGCATCTTTGCACCTGCAAATTAGCGAAGGCTACATGAAAAAGACAGTCGTAATAGGCGCAAGCCCTGATCCACACAGATACTCACACCGTGCAGTGGCCGCTCTGAAAAGCAAAGGCCATGACGTGGTGGCGGTAGGGCTTCACGAAGGAAAAATTGATGGATTGACCATACATAAAGATTTTGTGCCGCTCGATAGAGTAGATACAGTAACAGTATATGTACACCCCCGCAATCAGGAATACTGGAAAGATTATATCATTTCGCTCCATCCCGACAGGGTTATTTTTAATCCCGGTGCCGAGAATCCCGCACTGGCTAAGGCGCTGCGCGCCGAAGGCATCGACTCTCAGGAGAGCTGCACTTTGGTGATGCTCACTGTGGGTACTTTTTAAAAGATTCCTGATAGAATAGGCTAGGAATTAAACTGTGATCAAACAATAGATTTTTTCGTTTTTGTCATTTTCGTGCAAGATTGGCTTGTGGGTGCTGTGCTGCTAATGGGCTGCATATTGTGTAAGATTCTGGCATATTGTGGTGGTTTAAATTGATATGGAGCACTATGCACACAAAAAGTCGCCACGAATGCACGAATTTAAAGTGGAAGATTATTGCTTTTAAAGAGAAAGTAACAGCCACGAATGCACGAATAATGGAGTACCTGATCATTCACGAGTAGCAATAGAAACCACCTTCATAGCCATCAATTTCTATCGGGGTCTCTTAAGCTGTATTCAAAGCGACAAAAATTCATTCGTGCATCCGAGGCCATAAATACGGAAATAGGAGATTCTTGATAAACCTTCCTTAAGGCGCAAGCGCGACGGTGCTGGTTTCACAGAGCAATAGAATCGGTTACCTTTTAATAATTCGGCATCACATCATTGATGGCTTCTACGATCAGGTTTCCACCTTTTACGAGATCTTCATTGCTTATATTGAGCGAAGGCGCCAGTCTGAAACTTTCAGGACACGAGAGAAAGTAGAAGGTGATAACTCCTTTTTTAAGGCAACTGTCTACGATCTTGTACACGGCATCGGCACTTTCAAATTCTACAGCCATCATCATTCCTTTTCGTCTTATCTCCTTCACAGCGGGGTGGGTGATGATGCCTTGAAGCAATGCCCCTTTGGCATCGCAGGTTTCCACCATTTTTTCTGAAATTATGGCATCAATATTTGCAACAGCAGCGGCACAGCAAACAGGGTGACCGCCAAAAGTAGTGATATGTCCGAGCATTGGGTCGCTCATCAGGGTGCGCATTACTTCGTAACGGCTTACGAATGCGCCCATAGCCATTCCACCAGCCATGCTCTTAGCGATGGCGAGTATATCGGGTACAATATCAAAATGCTCAAATGCAAACATCTTTCCCGTGCGCCCGAATCCGGCTTGTATTTCATCGAGAATGAGCATAGCGCCTGTTTCGGTGCAGCGCTTGCGCAGTGCCTGCATATATTCACGGGAAGGTATGCGCACGCCCGCATCACCCTGAATAGTTTCTACAATCACCGCGGCGGTGTTGGCATCTATTCTTTCAAGGTGCGACAGATTATTGAATTCCATAAAATACACTTCAGGCAATAGGGGCCGGAAAGCATATTTTTTCTTTTCATTGCCCGATACGCTCAGTGAGCCGTGGGTGCTGCCGTGGTATGATTTAAGGCACGATACTATTTTGGTGCGGCCGGTATAGCGTTTGGCCAATTTGAGTGAAGCTTCTATAGCTTCGGTACCACTGTTTACAAAGTAGGATGTGTCAAGACCTTCCGGTAGAATTTGCTTTAGTTTTACGGCGAGATTGGTTTGCGGGTGCTGCACAAATTCGCCGTAAGGCATTACATGCAGGTACTTATCCACCTGATCTTTGATGGCTTTTACCACAGCCGGGTGTCTGTGCCCGGTATTGGTAACGGCAATACCCGAAATAAGATCTAGGTAAGCCTTGCCTTCTACATCGTATATGTACGATCCTTCGGCATGGCTTACCTCGATACCAATGGGGTAAGGTGTAGTTTGCGCTTGATGGGTAAGAAATATATCGCGGTGGTTCATTGGGTGCGAAATTAACGCACTGCGCTGAATAAATGCCTATCTGCCCTGCGGTCCGCGTCCTTCGGGCTTATCGCCGCGTATTGAGCGCATCACTTCTTTCTTGAATTCGTGCTCAGCTTCGTAATACATCGCTACTTTTTCGAGAGGCAACACGTTTTTGAACTTTTTGTAGTACTGCTCGTCAAGGTCTACTCTTTTTCTATCAAGACTGAACCTGGTATTCATAAATTCATCGATTTCATTTTCGTTATAGCGGCCTTTCCATTCAGAGGGTTTGCCAAGGTCTCTTTTGCCTGCGCTGCGAAGGGTTTTTAATTCAGCCTGGTACTCGTTGTATACCGGCCAAAACGCCTGAGCTTCGGCCGTGGTAAGTGTGAGTTTTGATGCGAGGTAGGCCACTTTTTTTTGTTCTATTTCTTCCCGCCTCGATTCTCGGTCGGCTGTTTCGGGTTGCGCAAAGCTATATGCCGAAAGGGCCAGCATGGTGATCAGTAGTATTTGCTTCATGTCAGTTTGTGCTCGGTGTTAATCGTAAAAAAAATCATCGTCAATGTCAAAGTCCAATAGCATTTCGTCAGCATCCTGGTCGCTGTATTCCCACGAGCCGGCTATATTGTTCACTTCGGCATTGGTAAGACTGCCGTATAGTTCCTGATCGTCAATATACTCAGTGGCTATGTCAATTGCTGCTTCGTCCCATACAATCATATCGCGCGCTGAGGTATCATCATTTCTGAGCATAAGCCCAAATGCAATAATTGCCGCAACCGAAGCTGCTATCGCTAAGTTTTGAAAATTAATTACTTGAAGGATTTTTATTTTCGTCGGCTCAGTTGGCGTGATCGGCAAGCGTGGCTTAAGCCTTTCGGCAAATGAATCAAAATAGCCTTCAGGGGTTTGCACTTCAGGCTGTATTTTCTTACTTAAAAGCGTTGGAGCGATTTCCTTTAAGAAATCATTTTCGTTTGTATCGTACTTTGGCATGTCGGGGGTATAGATGGGGTATTTGTGAATTGGTTTAAGTCGGCCTTGGAGTTTTTGCGAATGGGTTCATTTTCAATACTAAAATCCTGAATCCGATAGTGCTTGAGTATTATCGTATTGATTTTATATTTGGACATAAATTATTTAACATTTGAAAATGTCATTTCAATATTCACCTAAATTTTTGAAAATGCAGATCAAAACCGCTCTCATTGCGATCATTCTCTTCAGTTGTACAACTTTATTTGCACAGTCAAGTTTGAAGTTGCAAGCACCATCTCCCGGAAAATCGGTGGTATATTTTGTTATATTGTCGAGCATGAGAGCGCTGATTAACTTTACTTTTCTTGACAGTGCACAGGTAATCGGCAGATTTAACGGAGTAAACCATATGAGGTATGAATGCGATCCGGGTTATCATTTATTTTGGGCCAGGTCAGAGAACCGTGATTTTATTGATGCCGAGCTCGAACCTGATCAAATATATTTTGTAGAGAGCCTTCCACTAATGGGTATGGTAAAGGCAGGTGTTGAATTGATTCCGGTAGCATACTCAAATACCAAGCGATTGAATAAAATTGCGAAGCTCATGGAAAAAAAGGACCCTATTACCTTCAGTGAGAGTTTTCTAGATGCATTGCAGATTGAATCTGTACCGCTTATTGAAAGGGGCGTGAAGACTAAAAATATTGAAAAGTCGAGCGGCATGAAATACCATTAGCTCTCCAAACAGCACATGATACCTGACCATTCGCTTCCCTTGAAAAGCGAATAGTCAGTTATTCTCTTTCAAAATCTTAAAACACTATTGCCACTTAATGGTTATACCTGCGCTTTCTCTAATTTCGCGCCGTGAAGCTCTATCCTGATGATACCCTGCAGCGCTTTGAATTCCACAAAGTAGTGGCCCGCGTGGTGGCCATGTGCCATAGCAATAAAGCCAAAGAATACGCTGAAGGCATGACCCCTTTCAGCGAAAGCGACACCATAATTCGCTTACTTGATCAAACAGGTGAGGCTTTGAGTGTGCTGGACAATGGTCTGTATTTCCCTGAATTTGCCTTTCCAAATATAAGCCGTGAGCTTGCCATGCTCGCCATTGAGAATGCGGTACTCGAAGGGCAGCAAGGTATAAAGCTGCGCCGTGTGGCCGAGGTAGCTGCCACAGTAATTCGTTTCCTTTCGGAAAAAAAGGAATTGTATCCTCATCTGCGCAGTATTGTAGATGGAGTAGAAGCTTCAAAGGAAATTTTGACCCTTGTTGACGCTGTGCTCGAGGCAAATGGATTTGTGAAATCTTCAGCATCAAAGGAGCTCGCGGCAGCCCGCAAGGAGCTTGCTGAAGTGCGACAGAAAGCAAACAGGGCATTCGAAGCAGCAGTGCGAAAATACAAGAAGCTCGGCTGGCTCAGAGAATTTGACGAAAGTATATACAATGACCGCCGCGTGCTGGCTGTGGTGGCTGAGCATAAGCGGCAGATTGAAGGCACCCTGCATGGAAGCAGCGAAACTGGCAGTACCGCTTTCATAGAACCTGCCAATATGGTAGCCATAAACAATGAAGTGGCCGAGGCATTGCAGCGCGAGAAGAGGGAAGAATACCGTATTTTGCGAAAGCTTAGCGCCGACTTGCGCGTGCATCGATCAACCCTTGAAAGCTATGAGCAGGTGTTGGGATTTCTCGATTTCACCTTCGCAAAGGCGCGGTACGCAAGAGAAATCGACGCATATAGGCCCATAGTTACCCGTGAGAAGGACCTTGTGCTCATAGATGCTTACCATCCGATACTTCTCGCTCAAAACCGGCAGGAAGCAAAACCAACAATACCCTTGAGCCTGGAGCTCGACCACAACCGCCGCATCATTGTAATCAGCGGACCAAATGCCGGTGGAAAGTCCATTTCGCTCAAAACGTTCGGATTGCTCCAAATCATGTTTCAGTGCGGATTGCTGGTGCCATGCGCTGACCATAGCCGCTTTGGAGTATTTAGGCAGCTTTTTGTGGATATTGGTGATGATCAGAGTATAGCATACGAACTCAGCACCTACAGTTCCCGGCTTATCAAAATGAAGCATTTCCTCATGCAGGCCAATAAACAAACCCTCTTCTTTATTGATGAATTTGGTACAGGTTCTGACCCCGAGCTGGGAGGAGCTATGGCTGAGACCATTCTTGAAGAACTCGCTGATACCAGGGCTTTTGGTGTGATTACAACCCATTACGGAAACATAAAAATTCTGGCAGAAGAGAACACTGCTATGGTAAACGGGTGCATGCTTTTTGACGAAGCTACGCTACAGCCTCGGTACCAGTTGCATATAGGCCACGCAGGAAGCTCCTATACCTTTGAGGTGGCTCAGAAAATTGGACTTGAGCCTAGCCTGATTGAGAGAGCAAAATCAAAACTCGATGAGCGAAAAGTAAAACTCGATCGGTTGCTCATAACTCTTCAAACTAAGAAGAACGAGCTGAACCGTGAAACGCACAAGCTTCAACTCGAAAAATCGAATATACGCACCGAAATAGAACGTTACCAGCAGGAGTCGGCTACATTTAAACAGAAACAGGACGACCTAAACTTTCAGGACAATAAGAAACTCATAGAAAAAGGCAAGAAATACGAAGCGCTGCTGGAAGCCTGGAAAGAAAAGAAGAACAGAAAGGAACTGGGTGACAAACTGACCCTTACCAGCGAAAAGGAAGCTGCGCGCAAGCGCGAAACCGATATTGCATCAAAACTCCATGATAAGCAGGAACGCATCAAAGAACAAAGAAAGAACAAACAGCAGAAACAAGCTACGCCGGCAGTACCCGACAAACCTATTGTGGCAGGTGAGCGCGTGAAGCTGCGCAGTTCTAATCAGATAGGGGTGGTTGATGAAGTAGTAAAGAATAAGGCTACGGTACTTTTTGGATTTATGAAAACCATAGTTCTGGTAAATAAACTTGACAGGGTGCCCTAAGGTAGCAATCAAATAAGGCAGAATGCGTAGCTTTGCCGAATCAAAAATCAGTACCTATGGAAGCAGTATTAAATAAGGAGACCATGAAGCGCATAGCGACGCTAAAATCATTGGTTGAGAGCAAAGGCATTGTAAAGGATGAAGTTGTAAAGCAATTAACAGAGCTTCGACCATTTTTTATCGATCAAAAAGAACCACTGGTTACCCGCGTTGTGCGCCTTACATCAGAGTATATTGATGACCGTAGTTATTTTGATCTCAACCTGCTAGCCGACGAAGACGAAGAAGGAAATACGGTTGAAGAAATTGATATGAAAGGTGATGATAGCTTTAATGAGAGCAAGGAAAATTTCCTTTACCTGCTGGATCTTTTTGCACACCCTGACAATCAGCTCAACAGAGACGAGTTGCAACGTGTGAAGCAACTGTACCTTGACCGTGGGTTGTTCTGATCGCAGCGCGGTTATTGCAGCCGCCTTTTTACTTTTACTTCAAGCTTGCACGTCAGGAAATAAGGATGATCAGGAGTCTGTACTCAAAACAAGGGCAGAGCTTGTTGCCGATAGCGCTGTTGCATTTCACGGAAGTATAAGCGACAATCTTGCACTCGGTTTTTCATTTCGCGATAGGGCCTACTCTGTTTCTACGGAGAATGGCAAATTCAAGTATGAGGTTATCTATCAGATAGAAGAAGGCCGCAGAGTGGGTACACTTACCAATGATGGCTACAGCGAAACCGTAAATGGGGGTTGGGTGAGCCTTACGGCAAAAGACAGCGCTGCCAGAGCGGAGAGTATCAACTCAGTGGTGTACTTCGCATTGCTGCCGGCCCCTCTAAACGACCCTGCAGCAAAAAAGTATTTCGACGGTGAAGAGGAAATTGACGGCAAAAAGTACTACAGGATAAAGGTAGCATTCAGTGAAGTAGGAGGCGGGAAAGACCACGATGACGTATTTCTTTATTGGTTTGACATAGACGACTATAGCATGGATTACCTAGCTTATTCATACAATAGTGGTGAAGGTGGTACACGGTTTAGGGCGGCACAAAAATCGAGAAGGATAAATGGTGTTCTCTTTCAGGATTACACAAATTACAAAGGCCCCTCTTCACATGACTCATTGCAATATATCTCATCCTTATATAAGGCAGGCTTCCTGCCTGTGCTTTCCAGCATAGAGCTCAGCAAAGTTTCTATCCGACTCATGAATGCGGAGCGTGAGTAAACCCCACGTAGTACATCTTGCCCGCTGGTATCCTTACCGAGCCGACCCAATGTTTGGGCTATTTGTACAAAAACACGTCAAAGCACTCTTACCTGAAGTTGACTCAACCGTAATTTTTGTATGGCCGTGGCCGGATATTTCCGCTACGCGACGCGAAGAGAGAAACGACCTGGGCTTTCGCGAAATTTGTATCACTTTTCGTCCCAATAAATTCGCACCATTCAACTGGATTCGCTTTTTTGTCATTCTTTGGAGGGAACTCTGGCGTGTACACCGGCAAAGAAATGTTCAATTGATACATGTGCATGTACTTACCCGCATTGGCTGTATAGCCCTTATGTTCAAGTGGATTACTGGAGTGCCCTATATCATTACCGAACACTGGACCCGGTATCTCGATAAACGCAAATACAATGGAATTGTGCGCAAATGGGCTACAGGTATAGCAGTACGCAGGGCCGAATATCTTACCAATGTTTCCAATTTTCTACAGCGCACAATGACAGATATGGGATACAGCGCAAAAAAACTGGCCATTGTGGGCAATGTTGTTGACTTTGCGCTTTTCAGAATCCAACCCCAGGCACCACAACCGTATTTTGTTCATGTAAGTACATTCGATGAAGATGCTAAGAATCTTTCAGGAATGATACGCACTGTGGCCGCACTTCGCGGCAAGGGCCATGAATTTACACTGGTCATGGTAGGCGATGGCACAGCTATGAATGAGTGCAAACGGTTGGTGTCGGAATTGAAAGTCGGGAATCTGGTGAAATTTACAGGAGTGCTCACCGGCGATGCATTGGCAAAGATGATGGCTCAAGCAAGATGCTATGTGCAGTTTAGCAATTACGAAAATATGCCGGTGGTAATTTCAGAATCACTGGCATGCGGCGTACCGGTGATCAGCACGCAGGTGGGTGGCATTGCAGAGATGGTTAATGATAGCTGTGGTATCCTTATTCCTGTGCGCGATGAAGCAGCCTTGGCTGATGCGATGATTCATGTTTATAATTCACACAGCCGCTATGATTCTGAATCAATCAGAAAAGCTGCTTTTCAAAAATTCAGCATCGAAGCAGTCAAAGCAGGATTTTTAGATATTTACCGGGAGGTAATCAATTTTAAATTTTAAGCAAAAGGTTTGGGAAAGATATTGGCATTCTTCAGGTTTTTTGCATTCATATTTATTGCACTTGGTATTACCTTCTTTCTTTTGGTTGGCCGTATTTTTGGCAACTTCCCAAGGTATAGTTTTCATGTATTCAGCAATGGAATTAATTTCCTTAAATGGTGCCTGAACATCCGTGTAAAATACCATGGTGAAATACCAAAAATTCAAGGCATTATCATGTCAAATCATCGCTCATATATCGATGGAGTGCTTATACCTTCAAAAGTGCCATACGTGGTGGTGGCAAAATCGCAGGTTCGCTCATGGCCGGTGGTGGGGCAGACTTGCCGTGCGCTAAAGGTTATTTTTGTAGACCGCGACAGTGCGCAAAGCCGGCGTGCCACGCGCGCCACAATCAAGGAGCGCCTTGGCGAGGGGCTTTCTGTCCTTATTTTTCCGGAAGGTACTACCCATATTGGGCCCGATGTGCTGCCATTCAAGCCGGGAATGTTCAATACCAGTGCTGAAGGTGGTTTTAGTATAATTCCTACTGCAATAGAGTATGAGAACCGCGACATGGCATGGATAGGCACTGACACATTTGTGCCCCATTTTTTCAGAGCGTTCAGTCGTTGGTCGGTGCGGGTAGCGGTAGGTTTTGGATCGCCCCTTTCGGGAAGTGACCCGCATATACTTCAGGCTGAAACGCAACTTTGGGTTAAAACTGAAACATTGCGACTGCGGAGAATGTGGGATCAGAAATGAAGCAATGAAAAGACACTCTGAGCAAAATTTATTGGCTCGGGTTATTCCTGTTTTCTATCAGTTGTTTTACTTCCTTAAGCCTTCTTTTTGCCACTTCCAGTTTGAAGTCATTGTTCATAAGCAACTGCCCGTCGCGGGTTATGTTATTTACAAAAGCAATGTTCACCATATGCGATTTATGCACGCGCAGAAATTCATCTTCGGGTAGCATCTCTTCAAATTCTTTCAGTGTTTTTGATGCAGTGATGCGGCTGTTGTCACTCAAATGCAAATGGGTGTAATTGCTGTCGCCTTCGCACCACACAATTCTTTTCACTGCCAGCGAAACGTCTCCCTGACGCGTAGCAATTACCAATCTGAATTCTCCATCATTTTTGGTCAGGTTGTGCATAAGGTTTTCTATCTGCACCTTCATATATCCTGTAGCCCTGCTTTTGCGAAAGCGGTCAACCGCGGCAATTAGCTCATTATTGTTAATAGGTTTGAGTAAATAATCAAGGGCGCTGTAACGTATGGCCTGTATGGCATACTGATTATATGATGTGATGAATATTACCTTGAATTTGGGATTGTTGAATTTATTGAGCAACTCGAATCCATTCACTTCGGGCATTTGTATATCGAGAAATACAATATCAGGCTGTACCGTTTCGATAAGTGAAAGCCCGTGTATGGCATTTTCTGCGAAACCCACCACATTCACATCCGGACATAACGAGCGAAGTTTTTCGTCAAGATGATGGTGTATGAACTCATCATCGTCTATTATAATTGCCTTTATTGTTGTCATCTAATCAGTCTTTTACACGAATATCTACCAACTGTTGAGCTACCAAGTTACAAAATGCATCGGTCTTTTGTCTCCAATCTTCAGCGGGGCTTTTCACATCCAGGTATTCAAACCACTCAAAAAGCGCTGCATGCCCTGTCATACCAGCATCAATAAGCTGAGGCCGCATCAGGTGTATTGTTTTTTTCACTGTTGCAGTATCACCAGCGGCAAGTGCTGTTTTCACCTTTTCGAGACGTTTTGGCACCAGTTTTAAAAATAGTGCATTTGCGGAACCACCTTCCCTGTGCGCGGCACTTTTTGTTTCTTTTGCCCTGTTGGGAAATTTATCGATCAGGGCTGCGATGGGTTTAAGGAGATCTTCGTCACGAAAGGGTTTTGGAATATATCCGTTCATACCTGCGTCATAGCATTTTTGAATATCCGTACGAATTACTGATGCAGTAAATGCCACGATATGAATGTTTCGCAGATTTTCATCGGGCAGAGCACGTATTGCGCTGGTGCAGGCGTAGCCATCCATACCGGGCATCTGCACATCCATCAATATGAGGTCGTAGGCTTTTTGCGGAAGCATTTCCAGAAGGTGCGTGCCGCTGTCAGTAGAATCAACTTCGGCATGGGGAAGGTATTTTTTCAGGGTATCGGTAGCTACCAGCCTGTTGTACTCATTGTCGTCGGCCAGGAGTATGCGTACCGGGAAGGCACGGTGCCTTTCGCTCAGGCTAAAGGTATTTCGGCTCAGGTAGGTTTTGAGTTGGTCGCTGCTGCTCGCTTTACATATAATAGTAAAACTGAAAGTGGAGCCTGCTCCGGGTGTGCTTTCCAGGGTGAGGCTGCCCCCGAGAAGTTCTACCAGTGAGCGGGCTATGGTAAGCCCAAGCCCAGTGCCGCCGTACTGCCGGCTTTCGTGCGTGTGGCCCTGCCCGAACGATTCGAATATTTCAGCTTGCTTTTCGGGTGGTATGCCAATGCCGGTATCGCTCACGGCAAATGTGATTTCGCTTTGATCAGGATCAATATTTTTGTGGTTTACTTCGAGCCGTACCTTTCCTGAGTTGGTAAATTTCACAGCATTTCCCAGCAGGTTGTAAAGTATTTGGTTCACCCTTGCTATGTCGGTGAGCACATACTCAGGCAGGCCGGGGCTTTTGGCCAGTTCAAAGCGCAGCCCTTTTTCTTCAGCCCTGAGAGAGAAAGTAGTTGCGAGCATATCAAGTTCGGCAGTAATATGCGCCGGATGAATGGTGGCTTCCATTTTGCCGGCTTCGAGTTTGCTGAGGTCGAGCACGTCGTTTATAACCACGAGCAGGTTATGGGCAGCATGGTCTACGGCATTGAGGTAGGTACGGCTTTGGTCATCGTGCTTGCGGTCTTTGAGCAGTCGGGTCATACCGAGTATGGCATTCATCGGGGTGCGAATCTCGTGGCTCATATTGGCGAGAAACTGCTTTCGGAAGGCCTCGCTGCGCTCGGCCCGCGCGCGGGCGGCTTCCACTTCGGCATTTTTGGCTTCGAGGGCTTTCGCGGCTTTTTGCTTCAAGCGAAAGCGGTTCAGGAAAATAACGAACAACAAGAAAAGCATTCCTGCGCCGGCAAATGACAAGTTGCGCACATTTTTTTGCTTTTGTAGATCTGATTCGTGGCGAAGGTTTTCTTCAAGCTTCTGACGCTCAAACTCCATTTCCATATCATTTTTGAGAAGTGCTTCCCGAGAATCCTGATTGTTAATACTGTCGCGTTTTGATATAAACAAAGCGTACATTTCGAAAGCTTCTTTATACTGCCCCAGAATCTTATATGATTTGTATAGCGATTCAGAAATATTTCTGACTTCAATCAGGCTACTTTTGTCAATTGCCATGTCAAGTGCCATTGAATTCAGCTCCACAGATTTAGCGTGTTCATTTATTTCAGCATAAGCAATGGCCAAATTATTCAGTGAGTTTATCAATCCAAGTGTATCACCAAGTTCTGATCGTATCCGTCTCCCAACTTCGTAATGGTAGAGAGCCTTCTGTCTATAAGTTGTTTCTTCGTTTTTGTCGTTACTTTCCAAGGCCAGTTTATTGTACACAACCCCGATATTGTTGTTGTAGGTGCCAGCGCTTACTTTATCACCGCTTTCTTCAGCATAAGAAATCAACTCTAAAAAAATTTCGAGCGCTTCCTTTTCGCGATTAAGCAATCTGTATACTGCTGCCATATTATTTTTAGAATTGTTCATTCCTTTTATGTCGCCTATCTCTTTTTTGAGCTCGGCACCTTCGCTAAAATATTTTAGTGCATTTTCAAAATCTTCATGCTGTGTCACTTTATTCGTATTGTATCCACCCTGGTCGAGGTATATGAGTCCCAAATTGTTCAGCCCCGCTGCTATGCCCGATTTGCTACTGTTTTCTTTGTGCAATGTCAAAGCCCTTGTTGCATAGTCCACGGCATCATTATAGTTTCCTGCCTTGCGGTATGCAATAGCAAGGTTGCCATAACCTTGGGCCATGCCTTCGCGGTCATTTATTTCTTCGCGCAACAAAATATTCTGTTTATGAAAATTAATCGATTCGATATAGTTTCCCCTCACAGCGTGCAGAATACCTTGCATTCTTAATGCATCGGCCATCACTCTTTTGTTCGGGGTTTTTGAAGCGAAATCATAAATATTAATTGCATAATATTCAGCACTGTCGGGCTGCTTGAAAAGATAAACGTCCCATACCAATGTTAGCATTGCCTGAATGCGAAGTGTATCGTGAATTTCATTATTATCGGCAACCTGTCTTAGCGAATCTGTATTAATATTTTGCGAATAAGTAGGCAGCGCAGCTAATAGAAAAATCTGAATACAAACGATGGTGAATGTGTACCAGTATGTGATTTTCTTCATCCTAATAGTCGGTTTTTTTGGCGGTTCAAGCTACTATATTTTGATGAATATATACACTGTCCGTTTAAAATGGGTTTTCTTCAATAATCCAAGTATTTTCATAACCTTTGGGTGTAATTTCTAAATACACTTACCCTTGGATTGAAATGATGCAAAGTGATTCTTCAATGAATTTTCGGATTTGTTGAAGTTTAAACTCAATCAAAAAATAATTTCGTATGAAGAACACCAAAATAATTGGCATTGTAGCCCTTTCCATATTCACATTTATTCAGGGTTGTACTCCTTATCAAACCCAGCCTGAACCCGCTCCTGACTATACACTTCTTGAAGAGCAGGTAAGGGAGTTGGTTGCATACAGCATGCAACTTTTTGAGCAAAAGGATGCACTTGCCCTTACAGAGCGATTCAGCAGTGACGGCACGTTGAAATTGCCTGATGCTCCGCTTTTGCGGGGGCATGAAGCACTTAGCGCCAATTATCTAGGCGTAACCCAAATGCCCGATTTTAAACTCAAGCTGAATGTTACAGATATTAACATATCCAAAGCAGGTGATATTGCTTGGGTATTGGCTTATTTTGAAGTTTCATTTCTTACCCCCGGCGGCCCATTTTCCGATCAGGGCACCTCACTCATGGTGCTACACCGCGAAGATGATAAGTGGAAGATTGCGGCTGAAAATCTAAGCTCGGGCCCTTCAGCTACAAGTGCAGCACAATGATTTGAGTGGTTAATGTTTTGGCAATTAGTAATCAATATCCCAACCGAAAGCGGGCATTAAAATTATTTGATAAATCCAATCTTGCTTACAATCCATCAGAAGCTAAACAACGTATATTGTGCCTGTGTTAACTTAATAAAACTCCCCCATCATTGGACCAGACTTACTACAACCCCAAGGACCTCAAGAAATTTGGCAATATCACAGAGTGGAATGAAGAGCTTGGCAACAAGTTTTTTGACTATTACAACTCCGTATTTGCAGAAGGGGCGCTAACTGCGCGTGAAAAATCGCTTATTGCTCTTGCAGTAGCGCATACAATTCAGTGTCCCTATTGTATTGATGCATACACAAGTGATGGGTTGAGCCGCGGTATTGACAAAAAAGAGATGATAGAAGCACTCCATGTAGCAGGTGCAATTCGCGGAGGTGCTTCGCTCGTGCATGGAGTGCAAATGATGAATAAAGTCGAAAAGCTCAGCATGTAATCTATGGCTTTAAAACCTCTCGCATCAAGGAATCACGACCTGGCAAATCCAAAATCGCAACTTACATTTCTTGCAAATGGCATATTCGCGAAAGGTGGCTTACCCACATTTGCCGAAAGGCTTAGCGATGGCGGACAGTATCCACTTAAACCGGCACCGGTAGAAATACTACAGGTGAATGTAGGCTATATGTGCAATCAGGTTTGCGCCCATTGCCACGTAGATGCTGGGCCGCAGCGAAAAGAAATCATGACCCGCGACACCATGCAGCATGTGCTGAATGTATTGGGCAGCAATGAAGTTCATACGCTTGATTTTACAGGGGGTGCCCCGGAAATGAACCCCGACTTCCGATGGTTTGTGGAAGAGTGCAACAAGATAGGAGTAGAGGACTTCATAGTTCGCTCAAACCTTACCATTATTCTCGCAAACGAGAAATACCACGATCTTCCGGAATTTTTCAGAGACCATGCAATACACGTGGTGTCTTCGCTACCATTTTACCGAAGAGAACGCACTGATAAGCAACGCGGCGATGGCGTATTCGATAAGTCGATTAAGGCGCTGCAAATGCTCAATGAAGTTGGGTATGGTGTAGAAGGAACAGGCCTAAAACTTGATTTGGTTTACAACCCTGCCGGGGCATTTTTGCCGGCATCGCAGGCAGGGCTAGAAGCTGAATTCAAAAATAATTTGCTCCACGATTTCGGGATACGCTTCAACAGCCTTTTTACAATTGCCAATCTTCCGATAAGCAGATTTCTGGAATACCTTGTGAATACTGATAATTACGAGGACTATATGGATTTGCTTGTAAGCGCCTTCAATCCCGCTGCGGTGAATAACGTAATGTGCCGCAATACCATTTCAGTAGGCTATGATGGGTACCTGTACGATTGCGATTTTAATCAGATGCTTCAGTTGAAGGTTAATGCCAGAAAGCAACATATTAGTGAATTTGATTCGACTGAACTTGCTGCAAGAAATATTGCGGTATCTCAGCATTGCTATGGCTGCACGGCGGGCGCAGGGTCAAGTTGCCAAGGGAGCCTTACTTAGCCGATACCTTTTCTTAACTTCGGTGCATGCGAATTACCGATATAACCTACGACGAAGTAAAAAACAGTGCCCAATACTTAATTAACAGGGGTGTGGTAAACGCTGAAGTAGCGGTGATACTTGGCACCGGGCTCGATAGTTTTGTAAACAGCATGCATGTGGAGCTTGAAATTCCTTATCCCGATATTCCTCATTTCCCAATACCTACTATGGAGTACCATTCAGGGAGGCTCGTTTATGGCACCCTTTCGGGAAAAAAAGTGTTGGTGATGAAAGGTCGATTTCACGCTTATGAAGGATATTCTAAGGCGCAAATATCATTCCCGGTAAGGGTATTCAGTATGCTAGGGGTGAAGAAGTTGCTCATATCAAATGCCGCCGGTTCTGTGAATCCGGTTTACAAAAAAGGAGATATCATGCTATTCGACGACCACCTGAATCTTCAGGAAGGTTCGCCGCTTACCGGTCTTACCGATTCCCGATTTGGTGGGAGGTTTGTAGATCTTTCAACGCCTTACGACCTTGAATTGAACGATCAGCTTACCGCAATAGCACGGGCCGAAGGAATCACCCTGCACAAAGGAGTGTATTGCTGCGTAGCTGGTCCGCATCTTGAAACGCGAGCCGAGTACCGTTTCATCAGGATGATAGGTTGCGATGCAGTAGGTATGAGCACTGTACCCGAAGTGATTGTGGCAAACCAGGTAGGATTGCCCTGTGCTGCCATATCCGTAATTACTGATGAATGTGATCCTGAGAACCTGCAGCCCGTAAATATCGACGATATAATTAGCACGGCAAATGCGGCAGAGCCAAAACTAAATACACTCTTTTCAAAACTTATTGCCGCTTTATAATTTCACACTCCGCTTTGATGGTACATTAGCGCAAACGCCCTGCACCCATGCCCGCCAATAAATATGCCCTTCTTCGATACCGGATACTCGATCGCTGCATTGGCAATAAACAACGCCCATTTCCCGATAAGGAAGCCTTACGACAGGCTTGCGAAGATGAGCTTTACGGAAGTTCGGAAGAGCGTATTTCACTCAGCACCATTGAAAAGGATATGTACGCCATGCGCAATGAGTCGAATCTAGGATATTATGCGCCCATTGCATACAGCAAATCTTATAAGGGATACTTCTACGAAAATCCTGATTACACTATTGACACCATGCCATTGAGCGATGAAGACGTGGCGGCAATACACCTTGCGGCAAGCACCTTGCGCCAATTCAGAGGTATTCCACTATTTAAATCATCAGAAGCTGCAATTGATAAAATCCTTGACCGCTTGAGTCTACATCCTTCACGCGGAGATGCTGAACTGGAGCAGTACGTTCAGTTTGAAACGGCACCTTCATACCGCGGCGGAGAATTCTTACCGGTATTGCTCGAATGTATTCAGAACAGAAAAGTGGTGCAATTTGATTACGAGAAATACACAGGCGGCAAGAGCCGGAAATATACATTGTATCCATATTTGCTTAAGGAGTATCGAAACCGCTGGTATATTATTGGTATGAATCCTGATAAACATGATATTGCAACATTTGGCCTTGACCGCATCATGGCTGCTCCTGTTGCGCTCAATGAAACATTTGAAGTGTCATCTGCTTTTGACACTAATCTATATTTTAAGCACAGCATTGGAATTACTTCAGTTCAGGAATTTCCTCAGCGCATACACCTTCGCTTTACGCCCCTTTCGGGAAAATACGTAGAGTCGCAACCGCTGCATCAGTCGCAGAAGATTATCAGAAATGGGGAAGTAGCGCTTGAAGTTGAACTTTTTCTGAGTGTTACCAAAGAACTTGTGATGCAAATACTCAGCTATGGCAGCGATGTGGAAGTGAAGGCGCCTGAATCACTCAGAAAACAAATTACTTTGACTCTTGAACGCACCATGAAACAATATGGAGTTTCGGTCATTGAAAAATAAGCGATGAGAAACCTTGCAATAGCCCAGTTTATGAATTTATTCCGCTAGAATATTACAGTCACTATAGATTCAGGGTACTAACTACAGAGAATATTAACAATTCTAACAATTCTATACACAAAATGCAGAAAGTAATCAACACTCCTGCATCAGAACACCTACTACCTGCTACCTTTAAACCGCTGCTTTGATCAAGGCAGATTATTGTTGCTTTTAACCACCATTTTAATCCTTAACTACTGTGAAAAATCTTTTTTCGTTTTCAAAACTACTTTCATTTATTTTCTTGATTTTTTTTGTGTCACAAACTGCGTTTTCGCAAATGGTATTTTACACAAACTCCTGCGGATATTTGCAGGGTAATCCGTCATTTTATGAAACAGAAGTATGCGGAGAGCATACAAACCATTTTTTTAATTACCATGCTTCGAATGCTGACAGCATATTCGTGGCTTATGAAGACGCAGACCCACTTCCGTTTCCAACAGCAGGAAATTCATTGAATTTAAGGGGAAGTGCTGCACATCGTTATTTACCATTTCCAACTTCTGATCCTAACTTGTTTGATTATTTGAATATAGAAGATTATGACTCTTATTCTTTTCAATTGTCTGAAATTACCGAATTGAAAGTTATTCTTCAGCGGAAGAATAGCAGCAATTTTGTGTATGTAAAAATATTCAAAATACCTGATTATTTGGCCATAAGCGGAAGCGGTTATATTGACCAGAATGATTTTGTGCAGGTAATGGAATCTTTTGCAGTTGACTTTTTTTGCATTGAAAACATACTTCAAATTCCATCATTTTCATTAGCACCGGGAACCTATTGCATGAGGGTAGCGAATGGATATAGTTTTGACAACTTTGAATATCCTAATGCATATTCTCAACCAGTGGGATATGGCGATTCTATAGATGCTGACTTACTTCAACAAGGCTGTGTTGATGGTAAATGGGATTATGGCGTAGTGATTGAAAATCTCACTTCATCACATCTACCATGCGCCAACGCAGTGCCCATAACTGTAGGACCAACTTTCGCTGATTTTGAAATTTCAGGAGCTACTGAATCAGTCGCCTTAAACTCCCCAGCCCAATGTATTGGACCAGGAAGCCGCCCCGAAAAATGGTATAAGTTTGTTCCTGTTACTTCCAACTCATATGTGAGGGCCTGGGGCAATGGTGATTTTAATGCTGCAGTAGAAGTATATGACGGTTGCAGTGGAAATTTGATTAAATGCCAGAATGAAGTTGGCCCCGGAGAACGAGAGATTGTAATACTTCCAGGTTTGAACATCGGACAAACCTATTACTATAGGGTATACCATGTGGGTTCTAGCCTTCCGGCAAATAATACTTACCTTACTTCAAGTGCTCATATCCCTTTTATATGGCTTACTCCAAGTCTTTGCAATTCCAATGTGGTAAATGGTCAGTGGCTTACAAGCACACAGCCTGTTACTACATTTTTACTCAATGGAAGAAGGTGGAGATTTACTGAAATTACTCTACCATATAATTCATACGAGTATACTGTAAACGGCACGTCAAACCGCATTAACTGGAATACTTTTACCCAAAAGCAACTCGGCAAAACGTATACAGTGCAAGTTAAAACCCGCCAATATCAAGGATCCCACTGGGGCGAGTACTCTAACGCCTGCATGGTGAGCTACCTGAGCGCCGGCATTATGCAGCCAGATGGAGAACCAGAATCAACAGAAAACGAATCGTGGTTTAGCATTTATCCAAATCCTTCAAATGGCGGTGAAGTGAACATATCATTTAATACAGGATCAGGAGCTGATGAACTTGTATCCTTGATGGTATATGACCTGGCCGGGCGCTTGGTTCACAGTAGGCAACTTCAAGGAGTTGACGCAAGTGGCTTTGCCAACGTGAGTTTCGAGGGGATGCTTACTGATGGAGCATACATAGCTCGTATTGTAGCACCCAGTGGTTTTCAACTTACCGAAAAATTTATGGTGCAAAAATAGGTTTCTGTTTTGAGTGAATGGGGCGTTTGGTTTGCCAAACGCCCTTTTTTTGTTTTAATATTTCCGCAACCATTACTTGTATGCTATTTTTTGGATAACAATCGTGTAAGAGAATTACAAATATTAAAAGTAGGCAGACAACCCGTAACTCTTAATACCGTCTTCGAGTAGAAAAGAAGTAAATAACAGGACAAAAGCATTGTTATCCGCCTATTAATCGTGTAATTTTGTCGACGAAACTCTACAATTCTAACTCTACAACTTCAACTATGAAACGTTTTCTTTTCTTTGCCTTTCTTGGCCTGACTATCGTATCATGTCAAAATGATGACGATGATACTCAGGATGTCAATCCAAACGCCAGTGCCCTTGCCCGGTCTTACTCAGGCGAGTTTCTGAACGACTATTTCACCCTGCAGTGCGATGTTACCAGAACAACACCGGGATTTTTCCCGACAGTTGCAGCGCGCTCCTACGGATATCTTGGTATCGCTGCTTATGAATCAGTCGTACATGGTATTAATGGTGCACAATCGCTTGCCGGTCAGCTAAATGGCATACCAACAGGAAGTCTTCCAACACCTGAAGCCAACCAAAAGTACAATTGGGCTCTTGCTTGTAATGCTGCCTCTGCAAAGATGATGAGGTATATGTTTGGATCGAACATTACACCTGCCAACCTTGCCGCAATTGATGCTATGGAAATTGAAAACCGAGACGCGCTCTCGGCAGGAGTGGCTGCTGAGGTAGTAAACCGGTCAATAAATTTTGGATTGGCCGTAGCCGATGCAGTTTATGATATCAGCACTACCGATGGGGGTCATGAATCTTATCTGGACCCATTTCAATTGCCTTATGAACTGCCAGTGGCTGATTATTGCTGGATACCCACCAGTGCGACACAAAATCCGCTTAGTCCATATTGGGGTGATAACCGCGAATTGGTAAGCGGAACTCAGGTTAATCAACCTGTTGCGCATATGCCTTTCTCAGCCAGTCCGGGTTCTGACTTTTATGCCGCTGCCAATTTGGTTTACAATCAGGTTACGAACTTAAATACACAAGAAGAAGTGACCATAACCCAATACTGGGCTGATGATCCATTTCAAACTTGTACTCCGGCAGGGCACTCATTTAATATTGTAAACCAGTTGCTCCGTGAAACTGACGCATCTCTTGAAAAAACTGCAGTAGGTTTAGCAATGATGGGTCTTGCAGAGAACGATGCCTTCATTGCATGTTGGAAAGCAAAGTATGACTATATGCTAATCAGACCAGTGAGCTATATTAAGCTGTACATTGATCCTGCATTTAGCACCGTAATCGGTACACCCCCGTTCCCTGCATACACATCAGGACATGCTACAGAATGTGGAGCAGGAGCCAAAATTGTAAGTCACCTTTTTGCTAACTCCGCCGGTGACTACACTTTTACAGATCTCAGCCAATTGCAATATGGATTCTCTGCAAGGTCGTATAACAACTTTTACACGATGGCCGAGGAATGTGCAGCTTCACGTCTTTATGGAGGTATACATTATACCTTCGATAATGACCTAGGCCTTGAAATGGGTTATGGAGTTGGCGATGCCGTGCTTGAGAATATCAATTGGCCAAGTAACATTCAGTAAACGCCAATGCGCTCCGCCGTCATTTTTATCATTGCCGCTCTGTTTTGTTTTTCATGCTCTGAAGCACCAAAAGATCAATCTACTGAGGTGTGGCCAGTTGATTTCGAAGCCCTCGTCGATCTGCACTGCAAAGCGCGTGATTTGCGAAAGCAAAGATTTGATTTAGCTGATTCCATTAGGAGTTACACTGAACTGAAGCTTTCAGAGCCAAGAATGAATCAGACTATCCTGAACGAAGATAGCACGCTGCTGAAATGGGATGCCCTGAAGAATTCGCTGGTGAACCAAAGCGAAGCTATAGCTGATTCCATCATGACTCATCTTGAAGAGGTCATCGTAAAACTCGATACTGAACAAAAGCGAATCTTAAATGACAGTTTGAACCGAACTGTTATCAGAAGAGGCTGCGAATAACCAAAAGCTCCCGAATGAGTTATAGATAACCGACACAGCAATTGTGTCGGTTTTTTTTTGCTTATTTGAAAATGAATAGCTGTCTATATTTAGGTATACTTGCTGCCTTGATTCTTTTATGCTATGCGAAATTTAATTTGGGTAATTGATGATGACCCAATCTATAGAATGATCATCTCTCATAATATTAGAACCATTGCACCTGAAAGCGCAATTGTAGAGCATGATGCTCTCGTTGAATTGGTTCAAATGATGGAAGATGGCAGGTTTGAGGAAATAGAACTACCCGATTATATTTTTCTGGATATTAATTTACCGGAAATTGATGCATGGGTATTTCTTGAGAAAATTACTGAAGACCAGCACATAGCAAGAATGATCTCTGCCAAGATCATTGTAGTTAGTTCAAGTATTAATCCTAAAGATAAATCAAGAGCCATGCGCTGCCCTCAGGTAGTATCCTTCGAATCAAAACCATTAAGTAAAGAGCGGATTCTACAAATTATCAGCAATAATTGACCCGATTACTGGAATCGACTTTGTGAATTCAACCAAGGTATATTGATGTTTCAAGCAATTCAATGCTTTTCTATTTTTTCGTAGCTCGCCTTTATTCCTTTGATAAGGGCCGAACTGAATCCGTGGTGTTCCATTTCGTTTAGGCCTGCTATGGTGCATCCTTTTGGTGTAGTTACTTTATCTATTTCTCCCTCAGGATGTGAGTTTCGGACTATTAAAAGCTCCGAAGCACCTCTCACAGTTTGGTGCACAATTGCGCCGGCTGTTTTTGAATCGAAGCCAATTTCGATCCCACCCTGTACCATGGCTCTGATGAAACGCATTACATAGGCAATACCGCAGGCTCCCATTACAGTGGCAGCTTCCATCAATTCTTCATGTATAAACAATACCGTACCCAAAACTGAGAATATGCTGTTTACCAAATCAATTTCAGCCGGCCCGGCATGGGTATGGCAAATGCACGTGAGCGACTCCTTTACATCGGCCGCAGTATTTGGCATGGCGCGAAAAATAGGGGTTCCTGTCGGTAAAAACTTCCCAATATGTGCAATTGAAATTCCAGTAATTACCGATATAACAATATGTTTTTTGGCATCAATATGTGGAGCGATTTCTGAAAGTACAAGGTCTACATTATAGGGTTTTACAGCCAAAATGATAACGCTGCTTTCTTGCACTGCCAGCACATTGTCGCTGTGCACATTAATTTTACGCTTCTTCAAATCGGCCAGCGGTGCAAGATTTCGTCGGGTTACATTAATATTTTTTGGGTCTACACCACCATCCGCCATACCGGTAGCCAGTGCACGCCCTAAATTGCCGCACCCAATTATTGCTGTTTTAAGTTCTGCTATTTTCATTGCTTCAATATTTTGCTGCTAAGGTAGTTCTTGAATAGGAAAATAACTTCCAAATATGACTGTTGAAATACTCAAATCTTTGTTGATGCTTTCGCAGAAAAGCAATGCTGTATATCCAAGGACCTTGCTAAATTTCGGGTTCTATGGAAAGCAACTTTTTTAACCCTGAATGGCAAGCCTTGAGCAGCGCACTCAAAGGCACACTACACACTGATACAGCTACCAGAACCTTATACGCGACTGATGCATCGGTGTATAGGGTTTTGCCCGACGCGGTAGCCATGCCAAAAGATGCAGATGATATACGCCTTATAATACAATTTGCCCAAAGGCACAATTTGCCTCTTATACCCCGCACCGCAGGAACATCTCTTGCGGGGCAGGTGGTTGGCAAGGGCTTAGTGATCGATATGTCTATGCATTTTACTGAAATTCTGGAATGCAATACTGATCATGGCTGGGTAAGGCTTCAGCCCGGTGTAATTCGCGATGAACTGAACCGATTTCTTGAACCGCTTGGTTTGTTTTTCGGGCCCAATACTTCTTCTGCAAGCCGCTGTATGATAGGAGGGATGGTTGGCAACAATTCATCAGGTACAACATCTATAAAATACGGTGTGACAAGAGATAAAATACTCGAAGCAGAAGTTATTCTCAGTGATGGAAGTACAGCCGTATTCGGAATAAAAAGTGCCGACGAAATTGCAGAAATTACCTCGCGTGACACCCTGGAAGGTTCGATATACCGACAAATAGTTGCCTTGCTCAGTGATACAACGCTTCAGAAAGAAATCAGAGACCAGTACCCCGACGCTTCAATACATCGCAGAAATACCGGCTATGCGCTCGACATTATTTTGCAGCAATCACCTTTCACCAAAAGCGGAGAATCGCTGAATCTGGCTAAGCTTCTGGCCGGTTCTGAAGGCACTTTATGTGTGGTGACTGCGCTCAAAATGGCTTTGGATAAGCTTCCGCCTAAGTATGAGGCTGTAATCTGTGCGCATTTCGAAAGTTTGCATGAATCGCTGCTGGCTACCGTAATTGCTATGGAGCACTCACCCTATGCCTGCGAGCTGATGGACAAAGCCATACTCGATTGTACCAAAGGCAATATAGAACAAGCTGAAAACCGGTTTTTTGTAGAAGGTGATCCTGCTGCAATAATTTCTATAGAACTGCGCGGAGAAACGCGTGAAGCACTTGATGCGGCTATTTCAAAATTGCTACTTGCTTTCCGCGAAAGCGGCTACGGCTATGCTTTTCCCGTGATGTACCCTCCGGAAACTGCCAAAGTGTGGAACCTGCGCGCTGCAGGTCTTGGAGTACTGAGCAATGTGAAAGGCGCCGCCAAGCCTGTGCCATTTGTTGAAGACACTGCAGTAAATGTGAAAGACCTTCCAGAATACATTGAGCAGTTTGAAGCGCTGATGGCAAAGCACAAGCAAAAAGCAGTTTACTTCGCTCACGCCGGTGCCGGTGAGCTCCATATCAGACCAGTGCTCAACCTCAAAAGCAAGCAAGGTCGAGCTGATTTCAGGTCGATAGCAGAAGACTCTGCAAGGCTAGTGAAACAATACCGCGGAGCACTGAGCGGCGAGCATGGCGACGGGCGCGTACGCGCCGAATTTATTCCTATCGCACTTGGGCCTATAGTATATCAGGCGTTGGTTGAAGTAAAGAACACATGGGATCCAAGTGGAATATTCAATCCAGGCAAGATCGTAAATGCATCACCAATGGATACAGATTTGCGCTACACTGAGGGCCAGACTGCATTCAAATTTCCTACGTTCATAGATTTTTCAGAACAGGTAAACCTTCAAGAAGCTGCTGAAGCTTGCAATGGCAGCGGCGATTGCCGAAAGTTGCATACCACCGGTGCCACGATGTGCCCGAGTTATCAGGCCACACGTCGCGAGCATGATTCTACCAGAGCAAGGGCTAATACCTTGCGCGAAGTGCTTACCAATCCATCAAATCCGGTTTATCCATTGGATAGCGAGCCGCTTAAAGAAGTAATGGACCTCTGCCTGAGTTGCAAAGCCTGTAAGCGGGAGTGCCCCAGTAGCGTTGATATGGCGCTCATGAAAGCAGAGGTAAGCTGGCAATATGGCCGAAGACATGGTTTTACCACTCGTGCCAAATTCTTTGGTGCATTTCATCGATCTGCTAGATTGGCAAGTGCATTTGCTCCTTTGGTAAACAGTATCCTTTCGGTTCCTGCTATCAGCACTTTCGTGAAAACGAAATATCAAATAGCTCCGAAGCGCTCTCTTCCACCTTTTGCCGTAAGGCGCGCCACGGAACTGGCAAAAAAATATGTGACAATGAATCCGGAATTCGTGCTGTATATTGACGAGTTTACACAGTATCAAGATAGCCGAATTGCTGAAGCTGTGGCAAAACTTATGCATGCGCTCGGTTATAGATTTGCAACAGTCTATGCCCCATCTGCCAGGGCGTATATTTCAAAAGGAATGTTGCATGATGCCCGAATTACGGCACATCATACGCTTAAAAAGCTGGAGGCATTCATGGATAATGCCATTCCGGTGGTGGGTATTGAGCCTTCTGCTGTATTGGGATTTAGAGATGAATTTCCAAAAATAGTGGGCATGGAGTACAAGCCGCTAGCGGAGAAACTTGCAAAAGTGTCGTGCACCTTTGAAGAATATTTCGCCGGCGAAGTAGCGAAGGGAAGGATAGGCAGTGATCGGTTTGACGCAGAGAGTCGTGAAGTTCATCTCCATTTGCATTGTCATCAAAAGGCTTTATCGCATGTAAAGTATACCAAAGCCATACTTTCGCTGCCACAAAATACCAAGTTAAAGGTAATACCATCGGGATGCTGCGGTATGGCCGGTAGTTTCGGGTATGAGGCTGAACATTATGAACTGAGTATGAAGATAGGAGAGATGGTGCTCTTTCCGCACATCAGGAAAACAATTGCGGAGGCTGTTATTATTGCTGCCGGAACGAGCTGTCGGCATCAGATAAGTGATGGTACATCGCGCAAGGCGGTGCACCCGGCCGAGCTGCTGCTCGATTGTCTGAAAAAATAATCGTATAGCTAGCGGATCAACTGTATGAATCCGCTTTTGGTTTGAAGTTCCAAACTTTCATTGCGGGCTTCGCCCCACCGGAAAGAAATTTTGTAGAAGTATATTCCCGGTTTCCCATAGTATCCCGAAGAGCCGCCGTTCCAAGCTTCAGTGGCAATTTTAGATGTGAATATTTCGCTGCCCCATCGGTCGAATACCCGCATGGTGTAATCAGAAATAGGGCAGGAAGGTACCCCTCTGAAAAGATCGTTGAGTCCGTCGGCATCGGGAGTGAATGCATTTGGCACAAAAAATTCGCAGGGGCAATCGCTTGCTATAGTAAGAAATGACACATTGACGGTAAAGTCGAAACGCTCTTTGCAACCGCGGCTGTCTATAACTGTGAGTGAATAATCACCGGTGCTCAGTTCATCATAATTGCCATTGTCTTGAGGTTGCTCGCCATTGAGTCTGAATTCGAATGGAGTTGATCCATTGGTTAATTGCGAATTTACCTTGCCATTATCAAACAGGGGGCAACTTACTGCTTGCACCCCGGTAACCTGAAGGTTGAGGTCTGAATCATCAGGTATAACAATGTCAATGGTTCCTGTGCAATTGGTAGCATTGCGTGCAGTTACGCTATAATTACCAGGATTTAAGTTACTGAATAGTGAGTCGGGTCTCCATCCTGCAATGCCGGTAATGCTGTACTCAAAAGTCCCATTATAATCAACATCCACACTTACAGCGCCGGTATTGTCGCCACAAAAAGCACTCTCTATTTCGAGTACTGTAAGTGTCGCCAATGTTCTGGTGATCAGCACACTATCAATTCTTTCGCATACATTGGCATCACGCACAAGGAGATAATACATATTGGCGGAAAGGCCATCGAAATCTGGATCATTTTGAAATCCGGCGCCATTTGTAATCGAATATAAAATGGGCTCTACGCCGCCAGTTACTACAAACTCAATCTGGCCGTCATTGCCTCCGCATGATTCATTTACAGAAGTATGATCTACCTTGAAACCTGCGCAAAGTGCATCTTCGCACTTGGTTAGTGCACTCGCAGAAAGTGCCTGCATGGCCGGCGAATTGTAGAATGCTTCCATGCGGCTTACCTGTCCGGCAGAGAACATGAACAGGCATGCATCATCGCAATAATCCATATAACTGGGCCAAAGGACCGGGTCAGTGCAGTTCACAAAACTAGGGCTGCCGATCGGGCATCCAAAAGTAGCGTTGTCCGTTCTGGGGGTATCATCTACACCGTCGTTGGCAGCATCACCACAACCCGCGCCACTTACATCAAATGGGTGTCTGAGATTAAAGTAATGGCCCACTTCATGGGTAATGGTGCGTCCAAGGTTGTACTGGCCCATGATGGTATTGCCACCGCATGACACAGAACTGAAGGCTTCAGTGGTGCATGTTACTCCATCACCGTTACCGCTGCCTCCAAGCGGTGAAAAACCCAACAATCCACCTCCGAGATTTCGCACCCAAAAATTGAGATAACCGCTCCAAGCAGGATTGTCATTGCCTGTGGTTTGATTGATGGTAATGGCATATTCACCTTCAGCAAGTCCAAATCCTGCAGGGTGATCAAGTGTGGCCAGGCAGAATTGTATACATGATTCGCCGTGATTGATCGCGGGCCATACGGTAGGTTTAAGGTCAGTCCAATTTGTGAAATCACCATTCGTAGCGCCAAAATCTTCATTGAGAACCCGAACCTGATCGAGTGCCATTTGTTCAGCGCAGGCTGCCGGAATCGTTGTGTTTTGAAAATGAACCGCCACCGGTATATAAAAGACTACGTCGCAATCTGCTTTGGCCATTTGGCTATGACTCAAAACGTATTGTTTGAATTGATTCTGCCGCGCATTCCACTGTGCAGCGTATTCAGGGTTTTGCATCTCTTGCGCATGATGCTCATCGGTGCCGCACCTTTTGGTAAGTCCAAAATGTTGTTGTCCGAGTGAAATACCTGCCAGGCATAGTAACAGGCATGAAAGTAATGTTCCCTTCATTTTAAGAATCAATGGTTTCCAAAATTAATCAAATACGCGAATCAAAAACTACTATGACCGCACTAAAACAATGAATCCTTGCAAGCTTCATAGTTTGGTTAATTTGCAATGCTGACGCAAAATTATATTAAAAGATGCCCTTCCCTCGTCATTTTTCGCAGTGAATTTGCTTTTTTATCCATACAACGTTTCAGGTTGTATTCCAACTTGATTTTTATTGTTTTAGTCAAAATTCACAAGGTTTTGTATTTTTATAAAGTAATATAAATAAGAATGATATGTAAATATATTTGAAGTGTCTATTTTTTTTAAATAGCGTATGGATTGGAAAGATGTATGAAGTACTTTTGAACTTCTCCATTTGCGTACATTTTCATATCTGCTATATTAGGCACAGGTTATTTTTAATTGTAATGCTTTTCAATGATACTACTCGCATCCAGTGTTGAGATTCCTTATCTGAGTCAAATTGTAATTATACTGGGTTTATCAGTGGTTACGATTTACCTTTTTCAAAGATTTAAGCTACCTACTATTCTGGGTTTTCTGGCTACAGGGGTCATGTTTGGCCCTCAAGCCATGAAGCTGGCCGAATCAGGCACTGAAATAAAAATGCTCAGCGAGATAGGCGTTGTATTGCTCCTTTTTATCATTGGGCTTGAGTTTAGTATCAAGAGCCTTATTTCTATGCGCAAAGTGGTATTGCTTGGAGGTGCCCTTCAAGTATTGCTTACCATAGTGGCTGTGGCTGGAATAGCAATAATGTTTGGCCTTCCGGCAAATAAAGCTTTTTTCATGGGTTTTCTATTTTCACTCAGCAGCACAGCGATCGTACTAAAAATGCTGCAAGATAAAGGTACTATCAGAACCCCCCAAGGGCGGATTGCACTGGGAGTGCTTATATTTCAGGATGTGATTGTGGTGCCTATGATGCTTATTACCCCCATACTCTCAGGACAGGATGCGCATATTTGGCAATCGCTCGCGTTGATGACGGCGAAGTTTATTTTCCTGATGGTGCTCGTGTACATTTCAGCCCGCTACCTGGTGCCGAAGCTGCTACACGAAATAGCGCGCACCCGCAGCCGGGAGTTATTTCTGATTACCATTATAGTGCTGTGCTTTGCAATAGCCTATACATCGGCGCTTATGGGTCTTTCTTTGGCGCTCGGCGCATTCTTAGCCGGCCTTTGCATCAGCGAGTCACAGTACAGTCATCAAGCCACAGGTCTTATTATTCCCTTCAGGGAAATATTTACCAGTTTCTTTTTTGTTTCTATTGGCATGCTTCTCGATTTGAGCTTCTTGATAAACAATTTGCTGCCTATTATAGGCCTTACTCTGCTGGCATTTGCAGTAAAATGGATAGTGCTTGTATTGGCTACAAAGGCTTTGGGATATTCGCTTAAAACAGGTTTTATTGTCGGTTTCAGCCTTTTTCAGGTAGGTGAGTTTGCTTTTATACTTTCATCCGCAGGTTTAGAGTATTCATTGCTTGACATGAATACATATCAATACTTTCTTGCAGTATCCATTCTCACTATGGCCGCAACTCCATTCTTAATCAATGCATCTGATAGAATCGCAGGAAAGCTGATGAAAACTCAGGTGAACAAGTTCGATCAAAATCAAAAAATTTCAGATCAGGGAGCGGTGAGCCAGGAAAAGATCCAAGAGCTAACAAGCCACCTTATCATTATTGGTTACGGGGTGAACGGTAAGAATACTGCGCTTACAGCCAGCAAGGCAGGTATTCCCTATATTATCATCGATACCAATGCTGACGCTGTGCAAGAAGCGCGTCAGCGGGGCGAACCCATTATTTTTGGTGATGCGACAAGCCATCATATGCTCGATATCACTAGAGTACACAGCGCCAGGGTTGCGGTAGTTGCCATTTCAGATTATGAGGCTACGCTCAATATTGTGTCCAACATCAGGGAAATATGCAAGACTGTTCATATCATAGTGCGATGTAAAACCATTTCGCAAAGTGAGGAGTTGCTCCTTGCCGGTGCATCTGAAGTAATTAGTGAACAGTTTGAATCGTCTATTGAAGTATTTGCCCGGGTTTTGGGGCAGTTTTTAGTGAATTCCAGCGAGATTGATACTTTTATTGACTACGTGCGCGATGAGACGTACACGGGCATGTACTCAGGCTTTCACGTATATAAGCGCAATGCGGTGGAGCTTAATGAAGTAATGGCAAGAACATTAATTCTTGGTCAGAAATGCCCATTCAGTCAAAAACATTTGTGCGAAGCAGGATTGCTCGAAGATAACCGAATACGGGTGATGGGCATCATTAGAGATGGCGATTTTATCGCGCAACTTGATGGTGATACCATGATGTATCCGGGCGATGAAGTAATTATCTTCGGCCGCGACGGCGACATGAAGCAATTTATGAAAGAATGGGAAGAGAAAACCAGGGTTAATGAGTTGCAACCGGCGGAGGCAGAAAACCCTTAATTTATTTCACTTGCTCTGCAACTCCATTTGAGTAGTAACAGGTAAGTATCGAGTCCATTTTTTCTTTGCCTGTTGCAATCTTTACTGCCTTGTTCCACTGCGCATTATCTATCAGGTGCTTAAGTGGTTGATCAACATTTGGCACATGTTTGAACACATCCAAAAGCATCTTATCCCACTGCTTATGGTATTTCACCAAATCATCCGGATAAACCAATTTTCTGCGGGTGCCTTCGTCTACGCCCCTGAAAGGCTCATTCACATTGAGGTAGCCGTAATCATCCGTAAGCTGTTCACCGGGATGAATATCGCGAATGGCAATCTCAAACTCATAAGCGGTAGAGAGACAATTGGCATTGAAACTGTGGTTTACAAATCTGGCAATATCCCAGCACAATACTAAATTGCCTTCTTTGTTCCTATAGCAATAGGTATCAATGATTTGCTGGTAAGGTGCGTCCATCTTCTCAACCTGACTAGGGGTAAATGTTCGGTCAAATTTGTCGAGTACCCAGGTTATGGTGCCTGCAGGTATAAACTTGGTTGCTACAACGCCATAGCCAACTTCTGGGCTTATAAAGCGGAGCTCTGTATGGGGGTGGATCATAGGTCTTTAATGGTTCAAATTTGCATTTAGTTGCAATAGGTTTTACTGTTTTTCAAAAATTTTAATGAACGCTATATCAGATTAATAGAAAGTAAACCACCACTTTCTTTGATTAAGCGCTCTAATTTCTTGCGTGAAATGTCCTTCTTCTGAGTTGGAATACATATTCAAACTTCTCAAATTTTATTGACGAATCAAAATGAACCATGTCCTGGAGTTTTAATTACTTTCGTGAAATGAAGCGATTACAATATATTTTACTCATTTCGAGCACGTTGATTACTGTTTTTTTACAAACTTGTAAAAATCAACCTGTCGAGGCGCAGACTACAGGCAATAGTGACAATACCGGCTCAGCCCGGTCGGACCAATGGTTGCGCCAGCAGACCCAATTTGAGAAACAACGCAATGAAATGGTTGAATTCATAGCCTTTGGCGAAGACAGTACCTGGGTTATTAGCATAGGACACCAAGGCGCTATGAGCTTTATGGATTATCAGAAAGGTGACAGCATGGCTGCACCGGCCAGCGAGATGATGCTGCCTGCCGACCTGAACGCGGTAATGTACGGTGCCGAAGTGGAATCGGGCAGGTTGTCTCTAACGATTTACACCGATTCATGCAACTTCTCTGGCGATTTGGGCCGCCTTCCATACAGGGCCAGGCTGCTTGTGGCAAGAACCAACGCAGAATTTAATGAATATCAGGGTTGCGGTATATACCTAAATTCTCCACGGCTACACGATATATGGGCGCTCAAAAAGTGGAACAGGTTTGACGATCTGGGCCGCGCTTTTCCGAAAGGAAAGCCTGTGCTTGAATTGCACCTCGATAAAAATGAATTTTATGGCAATTCAGGTTGCCGTGAACTTCGCGGCAGGATAGAACCTAAAGGAGGGCTTATTGATTTCTACAATTTCAGCATCAGGCAGGAAGAAGGCTGCCGTGACGAAGGCCCAATGGCATTTGAAGAATTAATCAATAGCATTCATTTTTCGCTGAAGCTCGAAGCACGGCTTCTCACCTTGTACAATGGCGATGAGGAACTTATTTTCCAG
Source organism: Flavobacteriales bacterium (assembly GCA_038207425.1). Taxonomy (GTDB): domain Bacteria; phylum Bacteroidota; class Bacteroidia; order Flavobacteriales_D; family Cryomorphaceae; genus JBBQZU01. The sequence continues at coordinate 54,344 of JBBQZU010000014.1, forward strand.
AAGGTAGACTAATCAAATCTGCAAGGCTACAAGGCTTGAAACCTGCCGTTTATTGCATTCCAGTTTAGTACTTCAAAGAAAGCTGAGATATAGTCAGCCCTTTTGTTTTGGTGTTTCAGATAGTAGGCATGTTCCCAAACATCCAGACCGATAAGCGGGCTCCCTTTTTGCTCAACTATATTGTTCATCAATGGATTGTCCTGGTTCGGAGTGGAGCAAATGTACAATCCTTTGTTTTGATCGGCACAAAGCCAGGCCCAACCTGAGCCAAATACTCCTGTGGCCGCTTTGGTGAGAGATTCCTTGCAGGCATCCCAACTGCCAAAGGAATTTTCAATAGCTAGCGCGATTGCTCCTGTTGGTGCGCCACCTCCATTAGGTGCCATAATATCCCAATAGAGGTTGTGGTTGTAAAACCCGCCTCCGTTGTTGCGTATGGCTTTGTCGTCGGCAGTACTGCTAATTTCTGCTAGAATTTCTTCTATGGTTTTGCCTTCGAAGCGACTATTTCCGGCCACTGCGCCGTTCAGGTTTTTTGTATAGCCGGCGTGGTGCTTGCTGTAGTGTACTTCCATGGTCAAAGCATCTATATGGGGTTCAAGGTCGCCATATCCATACTTGAGTTGCGGCTGGGTAAATGTGGAAGCAATACCTGTTTCGGATGCAGCATCCTCCTTGCTGTTAGAAGCAGGTGTGCAAAATGTAAGTGTGGGGGCGACAAATGCACCGGCAGTGGCCATTCCGGTGAGCTTTATAAATGTTCTTTTATTCATGGCTGTTTAATTTTTTTGATACGGCCAATATACTCATTGCCTTGGAGCTTTATCCAATTTGATTTGTATGAAGCACCTATGTGGTTACTGCTTTTTAAGGGTGAAGTGAAAGGTGCTTCCTTTGCCTTCTTCAGATTCTACCCATATTCGACCATCCATATTTTCGATTATTTTCTTTGTCAAGGCAAGGCCCATTCCTGTGCCGGGATAATTTTCGCGTGAGTGAAGTCTTTGAAACATTTCGAAAATTCTTTCGAAATATTCGGGATTGATGCCCATCCCGTTATCACTAACTGTGAAGTGATGGTGCTCTTCGCCTTCAATACTATTTATGGTTATTACAGGTGCCCTGCCGCTGTATGCGTATTTCAGGCTATTGCCAATCAGATTTTGGAAAACCTGCATCATAGGCGATTTGTATGCTTTGATTATTGGTAGTTCGCTACATTCAACTATGGCATCGGCATCTTCCAAATCTTTTTTAAAAAGCTCCAGTACATCATGAACTAACAAGTTCATGTCTACATCTTGAACCATTTTCATTTCGCTGCCAGCACGCGAATATTCCAAAAGATCCAGGATTATGGTACGCATTCGGGTGGCACCGTCCACTGCATAATGGATGTACTTGCGCGCTTGGTCGTCGAGTTCCGATGCATATTTTTTCTCAAGCTGTGATAGAAATCCTGAAACCATTCTGAGAGGCTCCTGTAAATCATGCGATGCTACATATGCAAACTGCTCAAGTTCTTTATTTGATTTTATAAGCGCAGCGGAGTGCAATTGAAGGCGTTCGTTGAGTGCAAGAAGATTTTCTTCTGCAATTTTTCTCGAAGTAATATCTCTGAAATACACTGAAATGCCTTTTGCAGAAGGGTAAGCCGTAAATTCTAGCCAGATATTTTGCCTTTCGTTATAGCTTTCAAAATTTATTGTCTGACGATTCTCAATGAGAATTTTGGCCATTTCAAAATACTTCTTGTTCAATTCAAAGGGATAGGAAGCAATGAAATCCTTGCCTATAAGCGCTTCTCTTTTCACACCGCTAAGCTTTTCGGCCATCCTGTTCCAGTAAGTCACTCTACCTAAGTCATCAAGTGCGAAGAATGCATCGCCAATACTTTCGAGGATGTCTTCTTTTTCGGCGTAGGTTTCAGCCAGCTCAATCTGGGTGGTTTTTGTGTGGTCAATATCCTGAATACTGGCATAAATTGCAGTGCAGAGACCATTCAACATTTCAGCTTCGCCCTTACTGCGCACCCACATAGTGCGCCCTGAAAACGTAAGGATTTGTGCTTCTTCATCCCACGATTCACCTTTGTCAACAGCGTTGAGCAGGCATTCAGCAAATGTGTTTTCCATCGGCGATTTAAGGAACAATTCCTTCAGGGCATGCAGATCAAGGATCATACCTGATGGTACTTCTAGGGTATCGACCAATACTTCTGAGAATGAAATATTGCCAGTAACCGGATAGAGCTCCCAAGCGCCTATTCTGGCCATTTTTGAGGTACGGGTTAGCAGTTTTTCCAATTGCCGCGCTGTACTGACGTCTTGCATGGCGCCAACCATGCGCAATTGTTTGCCTCGATGGTCTTTAATCACCACTCCTCGGTCTACTACATGAGCGTAAATGCCATCAGCCTTTTTAAATCGGTATTCAGCGTTCCATATTCCGCTTTCAGAATGCTGCGCTTCTTCTAAGCTAGCCAATGCAGATTCTTCGTCGTCAGGATGCACAAGGTCTGACCAAAAACTGAGTTCGCTTTGGCTATTGGCTAAGGAATGACCAAAAACACTTTTAAAACCTTCTCCCCAATCGATGGTATCGGTTTGTATATCCCAATCCCACACGGCATCAAATGTGGCTCGCGACACAGCCGCGTATCGGTCGTTTGCAAAGAGTATTTTTTTGCGGCTCTCCACCTGTTCTGTTACATCAATACCAAATATGAATAATCCCTTCACAGATTTATTCGTTGCCTTATCAGCCGAAAGTACGAAGCTGAGGTATTTTTCTGATGCATCTTCGTTGTTGCCATTGCCAATATTAAATGGCATTTCAGTTGCTTCAAATGTGCTGAGTGTAGTATAAACTTGCTGTATGATCGATGCTATTTCCGTGTTTTTGATTTCAGGAAATATATCCAAAAGGGGTTTTCCAAGGATGTCTTTCTTTTTAAAAAGTCGGCTAAACTCATGATTCGCCATCTGAAATTCAAATTCAATTTGTTCTGGGTCATTGCCAATTGGCGCTAATGCACAAATAAATGCCGGTGCATCCTGAAAAATTCGTTCATAGCGTCTGTGCACTTCATCGGCAGCAGCTTCAGCGCGTTTGCGTTCGGTTGCATCGCGTGCTACGCAGTACATGAGTTGGGTAGCTTCATCCCACTTCGCTGTCCATACCATTGGTATAGTGCTTCCATCTTTGTGTACTATTTTGTTCTCAAACTCTGAGATTGGTTTGCCCAACGCGAGTTCTTGGGCAATTAATTTTGAAATGGCGTGGTAGTCGGGATGTATGAAGTCTATGAATGACATGCCTTCTACTTCTTCCGGTTTATAGCCCCAAAGTCTTTCCACAGCGCTATTCATTCGCACATAGCGGCCTTCAAGATCAACTGTACAGATAATATCGAGCGAAGTATCCACTATATTTTTAAGATCGTCTTTGGCCTGTTCCAATTCGATTCTTCTGCGCATCGATTCAGAAATATCTTTCGAGAAAGCCGCCAATCCTATGATGTCGCCTGGTTCATCGCGCAAAGGACTGATGGTGATTTCACCATACACCATTTGATTGTTCTCTAGATTCAGTGCTTCTTCAATGAATTTTACAGTTTCACCAGCGAACACTCGGTTGTATAGTTCATCCCACTTCTTAATCTTAATTGCATCAATCCCAATTGACGAAATCGGATCGCCTCGCTTTGGAGTAACTCCTGTTAATGATGTGATGATTTTTTTGAAAGATTCATTGGCCGTGAGCAGCAGTCTGTCTTTATCTGTAGCCCATATATGATCCGTTGTGGCGTTGACAATCGCTTCATGAATTTGTTTCAGTTGATGCACTTCTTCATTCTTTCTGGCGCTTTCGGTTATATCGATTGCAGTTGAAACCACTAGATGTTTCTCTGGTATTATAATTTTGCGGGTATTGACAATGCGTTTACCTCCGTTTTTTGTGATAATTGATAGGTTGTTCCATGACATCCTATCGGAATCACCGCTCTCCATATCGGCATTAATTTTTGCCAATAGTCCTTCGCGTTCATCCTTATCAGGAAAAACCAGTTTGAAAAATGTATTGATGTCCGTGAATTGATCGACATTATGGCCAAAGATTTCGCCGTACACTGAGCTTACAAACACTGATTTGCCGGTAATCTCGTCGTGCACAGCTATACCAATGGGCAGTTTGTCAAGAATACTTTCAAATAAACCAATGCGTCCATGGAGATGGTCTGCATTGTTCTGTGTTACGGTTAAGGAGAAATAAAGAATTGCTCCTTCATCATCAAGGAGTGGTTTGAAGGAGTAGTTTCTGACACCTTTTTCGTGATCGCGCTCTGCAAAAATAACCCTTATGTAAGAGTTCAGATCAAAATCAAATGCAGTGCCTTGAGTGCAAAGCACCCGAAGCTGAGTCTTCAATATACCCGGATCTATCGCGTGCTTCTGAAGTATTGAGAATATTGATACTCCAGTGATAAGTTTATCTTGCCCACCACTTACTTTTTCGAATGATGCATTGAAAAAAGCAAGTGTGAACTGCTCATCATGATTGAAAACCGCAACAGGTGCAGTCGATTGCTCAAAAATCTGCTTATAGATACCCACGATCATATATTGCAATGTATTGCAACGAAGATAGGTGATAGCGCCTGATGCTAGGAAGGTAGTTTCTGCAATTTATCAAGAAAGTAATACAGTTGCCAATGGCTCTCCTACAATGATTTCAAGCAAAACTGTGATTATTTTTTTACTACTTCAAGCAAATGTTTTACTGTTTGCTCGAGCTGTTCGTCACGTCCACGCGATACCATAGCAGGTTGATTTGCCACTTTGATATCCGGCTCGAGTTGATTGTTCTCCATAAGCAGGCCAGTGCGTACATCGCGCATTCCTAACTGAGGTATGCCGAACACGGTACCATCGGGCAGTTGTTCCCACCACACTGCGGTACCTGTGCCCGGTACGGGCATACCTATGAGTTTGCCAATATTGAAATACTTATAGGTATAAGGGAAAAGGTGCGCATCAGAATAATTGCCTTCGCAAATAATTACTGCCGAAGGCTTTTGCCATTTTCCAAGCGGTTCACCACCCATATTTTTCTGCCCTCGCGGTTCAAACTGCATATAGGATTCACCACTTAAAAAGGTAGCTAAATCATCGTGCAGCCAGCCGCCACCATTGAATCGTGTATCGACAATAAGGGCTTCCTTGTCATTGTACTTACCCAATGCTTTGCTGTACAATTCGCGGAAGCTTTCGCTGTTCATACCGCGCACGTGCACATAACCCAGTTTGCCTGCTGATAGTTTTTCAGTTTCTGCTTCGCGGGTTTTTACCCAGCGCTCATAGGCTAGCTGATTTTGCGAGCCCAGGCTGATGGGTTCTACTACTTCATCCCAACGTTTTTTGGTAGTAGGATCATAGTATGAAATCAACGTTTTTTTGCCAGTCTTTCTGTTGAGAAGTGCATAATAGTTCACACCTGCTTCAATCGCAACGCCATTTACTTTTTCAATTATTGTCCCTGTTTTTACCAATGCATCTTTATTGGCCAACGGGCTTCTGGGCATGATGCCGGCAATGCGAAGTCCTACTCCAGTATAGGTCTCGTCAAAGTACGCTCCGAATGCCGCAGTCTGATCATTGGCAGGGTCCCAACTGCCGTAAAATGCGCCGGTATGCGAGGCATTCACTTCACCCAGCATCTCGCCGAGCATATCAGCAAAGTCATAAGGATTGTCGATGTATGGAAGAAAGCGCTTATAGTTTTCTTTGTACATATTCCAGTCTACTCCGTGGAGGTCTTCCAGATAGAACTTCTTCTTAAATTGACGCCATACATGCTCGAACATATAGGCCCTTTCAGCATCGGCATTCAGGCTCATTTCAGCATTGAATGCCACAGGTTCCTGTTTTCCATCGGCTGAGGTAATTTTTGTAAGATTGCCATCACTACTCGCAAAGATGTTTTTTTCATCCTTGTCGAATATGAGCGGCGAGCCGCCCTTACCCAGTTTAGTTAGCACTTTTGTTTCCTTTTCTTTAAGTTTAGTCTGCCACAGGCTATAGCCTTCATCAGTAAGTGCCAGGAAGTATAGGTTCTCTCCTTTGGCATCCAATATATAGTCGCTGAGGAATGAGGAGAATATGGTAAGTTTTGCTTTGCGTTCATCCAAGCCTTCCCAATCTACTTTCAAAGGCTTCACTTCATCTTTCTTTTCTTCAGCATCGCCGTCTTTCTTTTTTTTGTCATCTACCTTCTTTTTCTCATCCTTCTTTTCGTCTGCTTCTTTTTTTCTCTCTTCTTCAGCTTCTTTCCAAATGGCATAGTCGGCTTCATTTAGTTTAAATCGCTGCCATGCATCAATGGTAAGAAAGAGCGCGTAAATATCACCCTGTGATCCCCAACTTCCGTGCGATCGGTATCCATCGCGATCGCTCTCCCAGTATATCATTTCCCCACCCATTCCAAACTTGGGGACACTGTTGCCATAACCGCTCTTGGTGAGATTTACCGGTGCTTCTTTTCCTGTTGCGTTTACGAGGCCAACCTGTGGATTCCACCTGTTTTGATCGATAAATTGTACCATAAGCCACTTACTATCGGGACTCCAGGTGTAATATTGGTCGCCATCGGAATAGCTGTAGTTGTATGAACCTTGAAGTACGGTGCGCACTTCACCGCTGGCAATGTTTTTTACCTTAAGCGTTGTACGCTCTTCCAGGAAGGCTACTTCCTTATCATCGGGTGAGTAGCGGGCCTGAAAAGTTTCTGCCGGGGTTTCCACAATGGCTTTTTCATCTGTGATTGTGGCATTGTAAAAGTATTTTTCATCTTTTCGCGAAAGCGATGCTTCATAAATATTCCAGCTTCCATTGCGCTCGCTGGAATAGAGCAATTTGGTGCCATCGCTGTTGAAATGCGGGTTGCGCTCCTGCTCTGGGGTGTTGGTGATTTGTTTGGCAGCCGGATAATCAACTGCCGTTACAAATACCTCACCCCGCACGATGAATGCTATTTCCTTCCCATTTGGCGAAAGCACGAAATCTGTAGCGCCGCTGCTTATTGATTTTACAGTGGTTTCATTATACCGCCGGTCGTTGTTCATTTTCACTATAACTTTTCGTGGTTGCTGCCCGTCGAGTTGTGTATACAGCTCACCATTGTAAGAGTAGCAGAGTACACCCTCATCCGACAAACTGAGTGTGCGTAACGGATGCTTGTCAAATGAGCTGACCTGACGCGCGTTTGTTTCGCGGTTACCTGATATTTCGGCTTTCCATACATTGAATGAGCCGCTGCGTTCCGAAAGAAAAAAGAAACGATTCTCGCCTGCGGCCCATATAGGATTTCGGTCTTCGGCGGGGTGGGATGTAAGTTGTGCAAAACTGCTGTCTACAAATGTGTACATCCATACATCTCGGGCTACTGAAGAAGTGTGATGCTTCCTGAGGTCATCTTCGTACCCTTTTCGGTCGTGAAACAACATTCTGAGGCCATCCGGACTTAACTTTGCCATTTCTGCAGGCACGGTTAAAACCTGCATTTCGCGCCCACCGGATACTGATACTTTGTACAGTTCAGGCAACGCCCCTGTCGGGAAAAGCATTGCTTTAGGGTGGTCTAACCTTGATGATCCGAAATAGATGAATTTGCCATCAGGGGAAAATGTATAGGGCTCGTCGTCAGCCGAATGAAAGGTAAGACGTACAGGGCTGCCGCCTTCTGCATTTCCCATAAATACATCCAGATTACCGTGTCGTCTTGATGCAAAAGCGAGTTGTTTGCTATCAGGGCTCCAGATTGGCATAGTCTCGAATGCTTCGTGTATGGTAATTCGCTTCGCTTCCCCGCCTTGATAAGGCACAGTATATATATCGCCCTGATAATTGAATGCGATGGTTTTGCCATCGGGAGAAATGGCAGGATTTCGAAGCCAGAGGGGTTCGTCACCTTGCGCAGTTAGGGTTGCTGAAGCAAATAGTATTGCAGCAATGGTCAGTTTGGATTTCACCAGCATAGATTATAATGGCCCGAAAGGTATTGAGAATCCCGAGATTAAAAATGATTGCGAAAATTCTTTGTAATGGTTTTATATGGATGGTAAAGTTGGCCAGTGTACCGGCCTGTATCAATGATGAAGCTAAGTACCTTTCACTATTTTTAAATGCCAGCGATGGTGTGGCCAGAACTACTACTTTGCTTCAATGATTAGTATCTCAACTCTGCGATCTAAAGAGGGATCTCCACCTAAAGGATAGTCGCCCATCATGCCTCCATAAGTCATCCTGGCTGCATCTATTCCGTGTTCTGCGAGATAATCGAATACGGCTTTTGCCCTTACATAACTTAGGTTCTTCTTTTTTGTATCGGCATTCACGCCGTCTTTTCCCGGGTTGGTGCAGCATACGTGCCCTTCTATTTTTATTTTCACATCGGGCCGGGCGGTGAGTTCATCTGTAAATTGCTTTAAGTAACCGTACGATGAAGCAAGTATAATGTCTCGGCTCCCTACGAAAAGTACCTTGTCAAGAGTGAACCTGTCGCCAGTAGCAATATTGGTGCCCATAATAATCGGCTTGGGAGCAACCTTTACATCAACAGTTTTAGAGCTTATGGTTGTGGCGGTATTTGAATGTGCAGGCGCATCTTTAGGCTCGAACCATACGTAAGCTGATGCTCTGCGGTTCTCTTTCCGCTGCTGTTCAAGGTTGTTGTTTTCTTCGTCGATATACACAGCCCCTCGACCTAATGTTTTATTCAGCAATGATTCGTCAATTCCTGATTCGGAAAGAGCTTCATAAAGCGCGTAAGCCCGATTTTCTGAAAGCTCAAAATTTAGTACTTCGCTGCCGGTATCATCACAATAGCCTTCAATCACGATTTTCCTGACTCTAATATTTTCCCAGGATTCAGCCGCCTGTTTTACATTCACTTTTTCAGAAGAGGTGAGTTTGTATGCGCCTACTTCAAAGTAAACCAGAAGCGAATCATCCTGGGCAGAAAGATTCAGAATGGCGCTCATCGAAATGATCGATGAAAGCAAACAATCTCTTGCCAATGATTTTAACACAACGGGTTCTCTGATGAATTAAGCAACTCAAAGTTATAAAGAAATGTTGGCGCGAGAAAGTGTCTAAGAGAAACTAACTAAAATTTAACAATTAAAAAGCCGCAGTGAAATTTCTGCTGCGGTTGGATCTTGGTGCTTTACTGCTTTTTATTACTTTTTGAGAAGGTCTCTGATTTCGGTTAATAGCACTTCTTCTTTGGTTGGTGCAGCGGGTGCAGCAGGTGCTTCGGCTGCCTTTTTTTCCATTCTATTTTTCATTTCATTATAGGCCTTTACAACCAAAAAAACTGCGGATGCCACTATAATGAAGGTTATGATATTATTGAGAAATGAGCCATACTTTAGTGAAACTTCTGCTACTGCAACGCCTGCTTCATTTGTTGTTGCTTCCTTAAACATAATCTTGAAATCGGTGAAATCAACACCTCCGAGTAGCATACCCACAGGTGGCATCACCACATCATCTACCAAAGATTTTACTATGGCACCAAAGTACGTTGCCATAATAAGGCCCACTGCAAGTTCTATCACATTTCCCTTTGCGATAAACGCTTTAAATTCTTTCAACATATTGTATAGTTTTTAATTGGTTTGGCCGGCAAAAGTATGGGAAATTATGAATTTGACAAGATTTCATAACAATGGTCAATAATGCCACCTGCTTCTATGAAATACCTGTAGATGCAATCAGCTAGAGTTGTTAGTAGGGCAACTTCTCTCTGTAAAGCTTGTATGGTTCCTTCCCACCGGGAATTTTAAAGGCATAATACACCCAACCATCGTAAATCCTGATTGCCCTTGGGAAAGGATTGCGAAGTTTGATTGGCTGCCTTGCAGCTCCTGTTTGCGGTACTACTTCGCGTATATATGCCACGCCCGATTTGTCATGCACGGCGTAGCATTTTCGAGTTATTTCATCCTGAATCATTCCCCCGTACTTTTCGCCATCAAAGCGATGGTGGTACATTGCTACAGAGTCAATGGCTGTGCCGTTCATATCGTGATGAAAGATGAGCCCGTTGAGGTGGTCAAATATGTAAATTGCTCCGTTATCGCCATAGGCAGGGGCATAGGGGAAATCGTATTTCTTATTCGAGAAGTCCTGCCTTAAGAGCGGAGCAAACATCGACTTATCAATGCCGTGTTCATCTTCAAGTTCAGCAGCTTCTTCAAGTTGCCAGGGCATCAGGGCTCTGTAATCGCCCTGTATATTCTCAAAATATTCTTCGTTGCGAACATACCTGATCGGCTTCGCGCTGTTTACATCACCAAATACTACATAGTGCACCAATTCAGGTATGGGAGAAATTGTTGCACCAAAAAAGTTGTTCTTTCTTCCGGCTACCGTTGCGGTTTTTATTTGAGTATCAAAATATTGAGCATCAATTTCTTCCAGTATATGTGTGCCGGCTTTACCTTTAACTATCAGGCAAAATTTATTTCCGGAAACAAAAAGCCTCCCGTAAATATCTTTGTACAATGCTATTGAATTGTCGGGGAGTATTATTCTTTCAAGTAATAAGCCATATTTGAAAAAACTCAGACTGTTCTTCAGAAACCGTGTATCTTCAACTCCTATTTTGGGTTTCGACTCCATAAACGCCATTAACACCAGGGTATCACCAAGAAATACGAAATCCTGAACATTTTCAAATTCGCTCCCGTGCACCAACTCTGTTTTGCTGGCACTAACAATGTTCCCAATCCTTGTGGTATTGTAGGAAATGTAAACCTTAATAAAGGTTTGACCTCGAAGGTCTCTATAATTTATTTTTCGGGTTTGAAAATGCGGGTGGCTTATATAAATGGGTTCACCTCTTATTATGTTGAAATTGAACGTGCCGTTCGCTTTAGTTTTTTTCGAAAGGTTTTCGCAGCGTACTTCAGCACCATCCACAAGAGCGTTGTTGTGGGCATTTAAAACAACACCTTCCAATTGGCGCATTTTCTGCGCATCCGAAGAAAGGGGGCTGAGCTGAAGGCCAACTAAAAGGTAAGCGCAAAAGAATATATGACGCCTCATTTACTTAGAAGAATTCACTGGCCAAAGTACAAAAATCGAGCCTGCTACAATTTACAATTACTAAAGGGCTTTAGATGCCAATTGCAAAACTCAGAATGAAGAAAAAGTTGTCTTCAAAGTCGGGCAGGGCATAGTTTCCATGTCGGTAATATGCGCCAATTCCAAAGCCATTGTAGTACATATTGCTCGAGTAGCGCAGCAGGTTGTCCAGTATGATACCGCCCTCAAGGTATGGCTTGTTCATTTGCCTGTATTCAAATGGAACCTGAGCGCGGTTCAATTCACCAATCGATCCGATACCGGCTGCGTAGGATACTTTAAGCTCTGGCTTGGTAAATTCCTTTTCTATTTTAAATATGGGCCCAAAACTATGCACCAGTCCGGCATAAGCATATTGATCATTAAGAAATTCATAGAGACCCATCGTTTGAAAGTACCCCATCGCCTGAATACCAAAATCAGTTCGCGCACCCAACACCCCGGGCGAAAATTGAAGCCAGGGGTGTAGCACATTTTCACCCCAAATTTTACCTGCTCCACCATAAGCCTGCGTTTGTCCGAGGCGCCATGACTTAAATTGCTGCCTCAACGCAATATCTGCACGGGTGTAATTTTGGGTGCCATCGAGCCAATTATCAAGCGCATGCCTTACAGTGAAATCAACCCTTGGGTACCTTATCTCAATAGGTATGAGGCTTTGACCCAACTGCATTAATGATTCATTTGGAACCCATCTTACCGAAATACCAACCTCAGTGTTTACAGCAGTTGTTGGATTCAGTGTGGCATTGGTTATATAATCTCGGTACTCAAAAGTTCTGCCTTCGCGCATAGCAAACGCTTTAAGCAGTAAGCCTCTCAAAGGTCTGTAGGAGATCGATGTTTTGTATTGCTGCACCTGATTCATACGGCGGGTATAAAGATTGCGGATTGATTCACCTATTTTCATAAATGACTGATCAGGGTCTATAAATCCTCGACCGGGCTCGTCCACATCATTGCTGTATCGCATGGCAAATTCAAATTCGCGCTTAGGGTTTATGGGAAATACGATACCGCCACCATATTTTGATTGCTTATCGCGAAAGCCATATGCGAAATATCCTTCAAGGCTCATCCATTTTATCAACTTATCATTGGTTGCCAATCCGGCTCCCAGCCTTAGGCCTTCGAATTGGTTGAATCTAAGCACATGATTCAGTAATAAGTCTGTTTTACCGAGTGAGAGTCTGCCACGTGCAAGTGATCCCGACTGGCTCATAAACCAGCCCAAGGTATTCACAAACTTGGCGGGTAGCGTATCCCAAACCCGATATGAATTGGTTTCGAATGAATCGAGCTCAAACGGTCGGAGTTCGTCCCATTGTTCGTCACTCAGTTTATTGGATTCTTCGGTATATGTAACCTGTATTATGCCCAAATCGCTGGCAGTGGGCTCATATTCTAGGTTTACTTCTTTGTTATAAGTAGTGCTGGTAATGATGAGCGGCATTGATTCATCCTTCATCAAATAGTATGTTCTGGAACCCGTTGGGAACCAGCTTTTGCTCATTTTGGTATAGTCCTGCCTTATTTCAAATTCTACTAGTGAAAATTCACCTGCGTTTGAACCTCTGAAATTAATAATAGCATATCTTTCAGAGCCAATTGTAAGCGACCCTTTCATGAGGTTTCCCAATGCTTTTTTGCGGGGCTGAAATGTAATAATATAGGCCAATTCGCCTTGAACATACGTGCTGTCGGTAAGTTCAAATACATACTGACCATCGCTTCCGGCGCTCAATGGATTTACAAAATCAAAATCCAGAACATTCAATTGGGATGGATATACGCTGAATGGTTGGAATGAATTACTGAGTAGCCCAAAGGCCGGATTTTTGAAGCCGGTAATCTGATTGGCTACGACAGACTCCTTCCATTTGCCTGGCTTCTTATACATCACTTCTGTGGCACTCTCCATCAAAAAGAAATGCGCTTTTGCAAATCCTGACTTTGCTAATTCTGCCTGAATGGTGTCACTGCGTTTCACATCGATAGCAGCTTTGTTATATGACTTGAAGGTGAAGTGATCGAGATTTTCAGGATCATTGAGACTTTTATTGCGGGTAGCACGCCGTACTAATTCATAGGCGGGATCTTCCTTTGCTTTTATTACCAGCTCATTGAGGCTTACAGAAGCTGCTTTGAGCTCAATATTGGGATTATTACTTAGCTCAGCAATGGTAGATCTGTACTTTTCGAAACCTATGCAGGTTGCCCATGCTGAATCAGCACCTGAAGCTTCGGCCAAAAGATGTAATGTATAATTGCCTTCAATATTGCTTACCGATGCAGTTTTCTTTCCGTTGGCACTGGATATAATATGCACAAAAGGTACAGTTTCATTGCGTTTCGATTCTGTAATTCTTCCTGAAATAGTTATAGATTGTGCTTTTGCTACATGAGCCATGCCCAGCCATAGACTTGCAAGAACCAAGATAGTATAGATGTGTAAAGTATATTTCACAGGCTTTTGATCTAGAAGGTCAAATGTCAAAAATAAGATGATTCAGGTGCAAATTTTTTTGAGTAAAGGAGCAGATCAATTATAGATGGTACTTTATTGCGCTTAATTGTTAATTCGCTAAGGGTATTTTACTCCTCGCAAGCTGTCCATTTCCTTCTCCAAGAACTTTACCACGTTGATCATACAAAGTGGCCTTAGCGGAAAATATATTTCTCGAGTAGTGCACTAATTCACCAACAGACCGCACTTCACCAGCTATAACTGGTCGATAAAACTGAATATGAAAGCTTGTGGTGAGCAGAAACACATCATCAACCATCGAGTTGGCTGCAAAAAAAGCCGCATCATCCAGCAGCTTGAAATACACAGCGCCATGCACAGCTTCCATACCATGAAAGTAATCATCACTTACCTGCAATGCTATTTCAGCCTTCCCAGGGCTTATTTGTATTCTGGTTGTTCCAAAAAACCGGCTGTTTATTTTCGCATTCAGATATACTTTTTCGAGCAATTTGAAGTGTGTTATATTCATAAAACATTGATTAAAAAAGGCGGCTACACCTAAAGTGAGCCGCCTTTACTTATTGGTGATTAAGTGGGTTTATTGCTTTACAAACCTTCGCTCTGTTACTGAATCGTTTGTTGTGAGCTGCAGCACATAGGCACCCTTGGCAAGAGCCGAAATATTTACAGTGCTTTGAGTAAGCCGTTGGGCTGAAATTAGCTTACCATTTACATCAAAAATTCTGATGATTGCATTATCAAGTGGGCTGTTTGATGTGATGAATATCTCATCGCTGGCCGGGTTAGGGTAAACGAGCAATTCAATTTTGTTTGCATCATTCACACTATTGGGGATTCCCGGAAGTTCTTCGCCATCACCTTCTACTGCTAGGAAAGTTGTATTTATTTCAGGACTATAGAATGCATCAACAATTCCTGAAGGCCAGGTTACTATCAGGCTGTCTATTTCTGAGTCCTGTCCTAGTCCGAAATGAACGTTAAGTGAACTCATATACCTAAATCCATCACCGCTGCGTACATCGCGAATTTGTTTGCCAAGAGCGCTGTACAGTACCACTCTTGCGCCTATTCCATTAATATTGCTCACGGTGCCCAGGATATTTATTTTCAAATAATTATTATTGTTTCCGCCGTTTACTTTTACAGTAGTGCCGTTCACTACATCAAGGAATCCGTCATTATTCAGGTCACCAATGGGTCCATTGCCAAATCCTGTTTGAGTGCGTGTGAAGGTGAGGTCACCATTGTTGAACATGATAGAATTTCCTGCGCCCAGAACGTCTATAAAACCATCGTTGTCAAAATCCTGCGCTACATATTCAATGCTCGTTGCATTTAATAGGTCGTAACCTGAATTCAGGGTTTTGTCTGAAAAGGTACCATCACCGTTGTTGTACATAAACTTGTGCGCGCCTTGCGAAAAAGAACTTGCTCCCACTATCACATCCATAAAGCCGTTGTTGTCAAAATCGCCCCATGCTGATGACCATGTCTGCACTGCATCGGCAAGTCCTGCTTCGGTAGCAATTTCAGTATAGGAGCCATCGCCATTGTTGCGGTGTAGTTGGTTGATATTAGCAGGGCTGTTACCGCCCCTGCATTTGGCTATGAACATGTCAGAATCACCGTCATTGTCATAGTCCACCCAAATTGAACCGTAGTTTCCTCCATCAAAAGTATCGCCCATACCACCCTGGTTGAAGGTGAGGTTTCCTTCTCCATCGTTGATATAATAAACGTTAGGTTGCACATCGTGACATACGAAAGCATCGAGGTGGCCATCATTGTTTATATCTACAAAGTTTGATCGTTGCGAAAACACGTATTGGGTCTGGTAAACTTGCGTAAATCCTGCTCCATCGTTATTGCGGAGCATAAAGCTCACTCCGGAGCCTCCGCCATAAAGTAGGTCATTGTAGCCGTTGCGATCAATATCGCCTGCTGCGATGCTCCATGAAGGTAGGTACGCTGCCTGTTGCGTTTCTTGATTTTGAACTTCGAAACCACCTTCAGGCAATTGCAGATGTAAATTGATATTGGAGTTCTGAACGCCTACAACATCATCTAGAAAATCACCATTCATGTCAACAACGCAAATGCTGCTTCCTTCAACTGCTATAGGCAAGTTTGAAAATACAACCGCAGGAACCACAAATATTTCTTCTGCAATCGAAAATACAAACCCATTGGAATCCCAGTTGTTGTCCCAAGCTATGTAGTAGGTATTTCCCACAATGGCAGTGAAGTTTCCAATCGATAAAAAGCCTGTACCTGAATCGTCATCACCACCTATGCATTGGAGGTTTTCGCAATCGCCTGAGTAAACCTGAAATCTCGTATCGGCACCAGCATTCTCAATGATATTGCTTGACACTGTAACAAGATAAGTGGCATCAGGTACATATTTGAACCACTCGCCAGCGGTGGCATTGTCTCCGCCTGTTGAACACACTGGCAAGGGTACTTCGGGGCCATCAATGCTATCAACGTCGCGCAGCCCGGCAGTAATCAATAATGCATCGAGGCATGAATTCTGCGCGTTGATGTTGAAAGCTGACAGGAACAAAACTGCGGTTAGAGTAAATATTCTCATGATTGGTTTGGTTTTCAGATTTTAACAAGGTTCAGTAATGGAGTTGATGTAATCAGTAATGAGTTGCACAGCTTCTTCATGAACAATCGATCGCCCAAGAAGGGGCATTCGAACGGCTTCGTCCGTAGAACTAATGCGGTAATACATCATGGATCGGTTTACATTGCCGGGCGAAATAATATGGGTAAAGGTAGGGTCAAGGGTTTCGTCAGGTTCTACACATACTCCCTGGTTCTGAGGATTTATGGTTTCGATCCACGCAAATCGCATGGGGCGGTAGTCACAATGGCTATTTTCTTTATGGCAGCTTCCACAATTCACATCGAGGTAAGCGCGCACGCGCAATTCCAGCGGCTGCAGTTCGTCATCCCAAGCTGCTACGGTACTAATATCTGCTGGTATATTGCCGGTCAGATATCCCATTTCAGCCCATTTGGCAAGTTGGTTTTTCACACCATCATTGAATGCAAATAGCTTGTTCATATTCTGGGGCTTTGGCCCAATCGGCATAGGTTTGCTACTGGTCTTGTGGCAAGTAAGGCATTCAGCTTCTGATGGAAATCTGTAATTGGTTGCTTTAAGCTCACCATCCTGGAGCCATGATATATTTCGGTAGCTACCGTCCATATCAAGGTGCGCTTCGGTTTGCTCATCATTCCAAACATATTCAGCAAAATTCCATGCGCCATTCAATTTATAGAGCAGCCTGGTTTCCATGATTCTTTGCACTCCTTTTGGCTGCACATTGTCATAGTAAAAATTTTTAATGATCACGGCGCCATCATCAAAGTTGAATATTTCGCTGTCAAGCTCATAGCTCGCGCTGCTGCCGGCTTTAAACCATACGAAGCGCTTCTTTTTGGCGTAGTCTGTAAACAGCGGGGTTATAAGGTCGTACGGAAGTACATCGTCCTGCGGCTCCATATTCATCAGTTCACCTTTGTAGAAATTGTATTCTGAAAGAGTTTGATAGGGTACCAGCGTAGGGTCAAAAACCACCAGCGTGGCAGGCGGAGTCGGTGGCGGGGTAGGTGTAGGATCATCGTCTCTTGTACACGCAATCATCAGTGTACAGAGCAATACAGATGTAAGCAATCTCAAATTCATCCTTGCAGCGGATATTAGCAAATCAAAGACGGAAGGTAGGCAATTTTAGTTGCACAAGAAATGCAGCAAATTTCTTTTCACTGCAATGCTTTGATTCCTAAAAAGGAAATGCAGGAATAAACCGTATGTAAAACAAATTCAACCTTGAACAATGGCGCGCACATCAGCATAATCGTTGCTGCATGGTATGGCTTGCTTTTGCCTTTGGGCAAATGCCTGCAATTTTTCCGGGACACGTATCTTTTTTGAAAGTGCCAACTCGGCAACTTCCAGAAACTTGGCCGGATGAGCAGTTTCGAGTAAAACGCCTGTTTTGTTTTGATGCTCCGGCATGGCAAGAGCCGCCTTCAGGCCCAGATAGCCCACAGCGCCATGCGGATCGAGCTCATATCCTGTGCGCATGTACACATCGTGCATGGCTTCAATGGTTTGGCTATCTGTGCAGGAGAATCCGCTGAAGTAAGCCTTGAATTCAATAAGGCTTTCGCCAAAAATCGCGCTCATTCGCTCAAAGTTGCTCGGATTACCTACATCCATTGCATTGCTCACTGTTTGCACCGATTTTCTCGGTTCAAAATTGCCTGTTGTGAGGTAGTGAGGTACAATGTCGTTGGCATTGGTGGCGGCCACGAAATGATCAATCGGCAACCCCATTTTTTTAGCTAAAAAGCCACCGGTGAGATTGCCAAAATTTCCGCTTGGTACTCCTACTACAATGGGCTTACCTAAATGAACCAACCGCGCATAAGCTTCAAAATAATAGAAACTCTGCGGTATTAGCCTGGCTATATTGATGCTGTTGGCCGAGGTGAGTTTGTGCCTGCTATTAAGTTCTTTATCAGCCAGCAATTGCTTGGCAATACGCTGGCAATCGTCAAAAGTACCATCGAGTTCTATGGCCTTTATATTACCTCCCCATGTGGTGAGTTGTTTTTCCTGAAGTGGACTTACTTTTCCCTTAGGATAAATGATGATCACTTCGATACCCTGAACACCAAAAAAGCCGGCAGCTACGGCACTCCCGGTATCTCCTGAAGTTGCCACAATTACTTTGAGTGGTTCAGTTGAATCACTTACAAACCATGCCATTAGTCTCGCCATAAACCGGGCTCCTACATCTTTAAATGCCATAGTAGGTCCGTGAAAAAGTTCAAGGCTGTAAATGTTATTTTCTATAGGTACTACCGGCAATGGAAAGTCTATGGTTTCGCTAACAATCCTTTGAAGCACATCAGCGGGCAGCGTATATCCCGTAAGCTTGGCTGCTACTTCATAAGCTATTAGCGAAAGCGGTAAATCAGGAATCGAATGAATCAACTCTTTACTGAGTTGCTCAATAGTTTCAGGGAGGTAAAGTCCGCCATCAGGGGCCAGGCCCTTGAGCACCGCTTCTTCAAGGGTGGCGGGGTGTGCGTGCAGTTTATCGCGGGTTGAGTAGTAGTTCATGGTATCAAAGAATGCGGGCACCTAAAGTATATATTTTGCTTACAAATGATTGTGATTCAATATCGTACTTTTTGAGAATAGCCGGAAGAGACTCTGTTATTGCTTTGGCTGTATGCATGTCAGTGCTTAAAGCAAATACGGAGGGTCCGGAGCCAGAAATTCCAAAACCAAGGGCACCGTGATTTAGTGCAGCTAACTTCATTTGGTAAAACTGAGGTATAAGCATGGCCCTGATTGGTTCGAAGATTACGTCTTCCATACTGCGGCCAATAAGCGCGGTATCGCCGGTACAAAAACCTGCTACCATGCCTGCCACATTGCCCCATTGGGTGATGGCATCGCGCACTGAAACCCGCTCCTTTAGAATACGCCTCGATTCGCTTGTGGGTACGTCTACATTCGGATGCACTATGGTGCAAAAAAGCGCGTCAGGAACAGGGAGTTTTATTGCATCGATAGGGTTACTGCTCCTAACCAATACAAGACCACCCAAGAGTGCCGGAGCAACATTGTCAGCATGTGCGCTTCCGCATGCAATCCTTTCGCCTTCCATAGCCAGAGGTAGGAGAGCGGCCCGTGTCATTGGTTCGCCCATAAGGTAATTTATGGCTACCAGTGAAGCCACACTGCTTGCCGAACTTGAACCCATGCCGCTATTTAGAGGCATTCCCTTAAATAGTTTTACGCTTACGCCCTGATGAGCGGCACCTATTGCCTGAAGGTATTGCATCACTACTGCTGATGCGAGATTCTTTTCAGGATCGGTGGGCAACAAACCGCCGTCACCAGTTATCTCATCCAAAGTTACCCGGCCTGATTCGTTTAGCGAAAGCTCTACGGTATCGCCTGGCTGCTCTATAGCAAAGCCTAGAATATCGTAGCCGCATACCACGTTGGCTACTGTGGCTGGCGCAAAGGCTCTTACGGTTTTCATCGGCTGCTTGTGAATTGGTTATTTGTATTTATACACTGGCCACTTTCACTATATCAGCAAAAACTCCTGCTGCAGTTACCTGTGGTCCGGCACCGGGGCCTTTAATCACTAGTGGTCCTTGATTGTAGCGAGCGGTGGTGAACGCAATAATGTTATCGCTGCCGCCCAAGCTGTAGAAGGTATGTTCAAATCCAACAGCCTGAAGAGATATATGTATGTGCCCACCTTCAAGTTTTCCTATGTATCTCAGCACTTTACCTTCATTTGCTGCGTCTTGCCTGGCTTTCGCAAAATATGATTCTGATTTATCAAGCTCCTCATAAAACTCATCAATAGAAGGAGCATTAAGGCAATTTTCCGGAAGGATAGGACTAATAACTATATCCTTCATTTCCAGAGGAAGTCCCATTTCGCGGGCTAGGATGAGCATTTTTCGTGCAAAGTCCATCCCGTTCAGGTCGTCGCGGGGGTCGGGTTCGGTATAGCCTTTCGCTTGCGCTTCGCGCACTACGTCGCCGAAGGTGCGTCCTTCCTTGTAATGGTTAAATATAAATGAAATGGTACCGGACAATATTGCTTCTATCCGGTATATCTCATCACCGCTTACGAGCAGGTCGTTCAAACTTTTAATTATTGGCAAGGCAGCGCCTACAGTGGTTTCGTAGTGGTAGAGCACGTTGTTTTTACGTGCGAGTTTTCTAAACTCAAGGTATTGTTCCCAGGTATCGCTGTTGCCTATTTTATTGCAAGTGATTACAGAAATATTGTTCCTGAAAGCGTCAGTGTATTTGCTTACAACGAATTTATTGCTCGAGTTGTCAATAAACGCTGAGTTTGGCAAATTGAGTCTTATTATTTCGCTCATAAATCTATGCAGGTCAGCGGGTTCACCTTGTGCGTCCAAAACATTTCTCCAATCGTCCAGAGCGATTCCTGATTCTGAAGCAATGAGCATTTTGCGGGAGTTACTGATTCCCATTATGGCAATATGAAGGTTATGCTCTGACTCAAGGTAGCCTTTAGCGGCGTGCAATTGATCTATTAAGGTGGCTCCAATATTTCCGGTGCCCACGCAGTATACGTTTACAGTTTTCACGGGCGATAGAAACAGTGAGTCATGCACTGAATTTAAAGCTTTCGCCAGATCGCTTCGCGAAATAACAACTGATATATTCAGCTCCGATGATCCCTGAGCAATGGCTACTACATTCACAGCGCTTCGGCCGAGGGTGCTGAACAATTTGCCGCTGAGGCCTGTGGCGTGACGCATATTCTCACCCACAATAGCGAGAATGCTCAATCCGGTTGAAATTTGCGGAGGTGCTATTTTGCCTTGCATTATTTCAAATTCGAATGCAGATTGAATCGCTTCGATGGCGTTCTGTGCATCAGCAGGATTTATGGCTATGCTGATACTGTGCTCGGAGCTTGCTTGGGTAATAAGCATCACGTTCACACCTGCATGGGCAATGGCTGTAAAAAGCCTACCGCTGAATCCTTTTGTGCCAATAATTCCGGTGCCTTCCACATTCATCAGGCATACATCTGCCACGCTTGCTATTCCTTTGATTATACCGCTGTATTGCGAAGTAGCGCCGTGTATGCGGGTGCCCTCATGCGATGGATTAAAAGTGTTCTTAATAAGTATTGGTATCTGCTTTGATATGACCGGAATCATTGTGGGCGGATAAATCACCTTTGCACCGAAATAGGAAAGCTCCATGGCTTCTTCATAGCTCAATTCTGCAAGTGAATAGGCTTTTTTAACCAAGCGAGGATCAGCAGTCATAAAACCATCCACATCAGTCCAAATTTGAACTTCGGTCGCATTCATTGCCGCGCCAAAAATTGCAGCAGTATAGTCTGAACCGCCCCTTCCTAAAGTTGTGGTGCGGCCAGATTCGTCGGCAGCAATAAATCCAGTAATCACTGGTATGGCTTCACCAACTGTCTTTTTCCATGCTTTGATACGCTCATAGGTGGCATTCTCAAGTATTTGAGCATTTCCGAAATGGCTGTTGGTAATAACAAGTTTGCGCGTATCGATAAATACTGATTTGCCCAACTCTTGCTGTACAATTTCAGCGATTATTTGATTGGAGAGTAATTCTCCATAAGCTACCAGTTTGTCATTTACACCGGGCGATAGTTCACCCAACGCCTTTACGCCAAATAGCAATTCTTCGAGTTCATTGATAAGGAGCTTCACCGAGATAAGGGCCTTGTTCTGGTTTTCTATTTTGAGAAGCCCACGAATTATTTCGTAATGGCGCTGCTCAATGCTGCGCAAGTCGGTAAGAAAATCTTCTTTATGCAGCGCTTGTCTGCCAAGGCTTATCAACTTGTTTGTTACGCCGCCCATGGCCGAACAAATTATGGCAATTTTTTCACCGCCATTCGTCTCTCGCCTCAGTATGTCAATAAGGGTTTTGATGGCTTCAGAGCTACCGACTGAGGTGCCGCCAAATTTTAGAATCTTCATATTATATGGTTTATCGCTTCGAGTAATTGCCTTTTGGGTACAATGCGCTGCTGACAAGCGGATTTTGTAAACGGAGCCTTTGTAAAATGGTTGCCCGATTCGGAAAGGGCCATCCTAAAATAATGATATTGAGCTACTTTGATTCGTATCGGATTTTATTAGTTCTGCAAAAGTATTAAAACAGTTCTTTGTTGTGAACTTCAAGTGGAAATATTGTAAAATAAACTGTTTATCAGCGTTCTATGAGATACCTTATATCTCGTTAATAATGAAATATGATACTGGCTAGCCATAACAAATAAAACACCCTTAAGTCCAATGTACTAGGGAGTGGTCATTTTTTCAAAGATGGCCTAAACGAAATGCTAAGAGTTGTATCGGTAAAAAATTTATCTCTATGAAAATTAAAGAATATAGCTATGTATCAAAACTTTTTTTAGAATGCCTATGAACAAAGTTCATTGGATGGTGTTTTAAACCCTATACAGCGTGAATGCTGGATGATAGGTTAGTTTAATAGTAGAGTAGTAGAAGGAAACAGCCCGAAGGGGCTGTTTCTTTTTAAACAAAATTGTTTTTCTTTTTACTGTGCCCGTCTTAATTCTTCTTTCTCACCGTTGGGTCCATCCGGTGTATTCATCCAATAGGTTACATCATTGAAGTAATGGTTGCTTTGCCCTTCGCCCACCCAAAAATGGGGCCCGTGGATTGCCCGTTTGGGATTGCTCTCTTTGAAGAAGTCTTTTGCGAAACGAAGAAAAATAACCGGAGTGAATCGTAGATCACCTGATTTTCCAGGCAGGTAGGTCAGATTGTTTGGCAAAAAAGCCAGTACGCGTTGGTTGTCTTCAGGCAATCTATCTTGTACACTAATCCATTCCATACTGAAAAACTAATTTTCTTGAGATGCGAATTTAATGGGTACGCGTCTTTAAGAATTATCAGTGCACAATAAATTTTACTTTTTTTCTCAAGATAACTATAATGCTATTTATTGCAGGTATGTAAGCTGATTATCAGGCTGTATTTCATGTATCATAACCTTGGCAAAAGGATTTATTCACCGTCTCACGATGCAGATTCTTAGTGTACCACAAACTTCACCGCCGTTTTGTACCCGTTTTGCGAAAGCTGAAGCACATATATGCCGGGCTTATTGCTGAAAGGCACTTTAATGATTTCGCCGCTTCTGCTGCTTTGCAAATTGAAGATAGCCACAGTTTGCCCCACGAGGTTTATTACCTGTACGGTAAATGGTGACTCGAGTACATTGCTGGCTTCGATATGAAGATTTTGGCCATCAGAGAAGACTTTAGCACCCATCTTCGTTGCTTCATTTACTGTGGTGCTAAGTGTAAGCAGGCCCAAGGCAGCATTGGTGGCTGTAGCCCAATTGCCACCTGCATATACTTGTTCATGTGTTACCGGATTTATTACCCTGTAGGTTGGTGTGCCCGCGCCAAACCAATATTCAGAAGCGTCCACGAAGGTGAATACATTGCTCCAACTATAAGTATTCACCCAGTTGTTCACATTGGTACATGTAGGTATATTTTGACTGTATGTAAAGGTCATTGCTCCCCACACTTCGATCTGGCCTACATAGGTAGTAGCAAAAGCGCCAACGTTGGGTGCGTGGTTTACACAAATGCTGCAGTCAAATCCTTTGGAGGCTATGATGAGTGGCTTGCCCTCCGTACCAACTTCGTACACGCTGCGCTGATTTCCATTGCAGTCGGTTTCGGTGCGATCGTTTATTTGGGCAGTTGCACTCAAGGCAAATAAGGTTGCAGCGAGTAGGCTGTAAAGTGTTTTCATCGTCAAATATTTTCGTGTAAGATTAGTTCATTTATTGGAAATGGGTTGTCTTTTAACTGACAGTTCTTTTGTTTTGGTCTCTCAAATATCGTGCTGAAGTGTATTCAGGAATACCCGATATAAAGAAAATGGTTTAGAAAATTTGATGTAATAGCTGTTTCTTTGTGCTTAATAAAACCTATGAAAGCAATTAAAGTTCTATTTGTCACTATCTTTCTAACCATATCTTCAATTTCATGCTTTTCACAACGCTGCATTGATGGTTTCGCAGGCATTTATCCCTGCCATATGACTGACCAGCTTAGCATGTTTCCGCTTGAGCTATTTGATGCTCAAAACGCCAACGATATTTGGGGTTGGACCAATCCTGAAACGGGTCGTGAATATGTAACTCTAGGCCTGCATAACAAAACGGCATTTATTGATATCACTACTCCGAATCATCCTTTGTATTTGGGTTATTTGCCTACTGCCACCTTTGGCAGTCTTTGGCGCGATATGAAGGTGAGAGATGGCTATGTATATATAGTAGCCGAAGCCGGAGGGCACGGTATGCAGGTTTTCGACCTTCGCAGACTTGAGTCTGTATCGTACAGTGAAATACCCAAAGTTTTCTCTCCCGATGCCTGGTATACCAATTTTGGAAATGCACACAATATTGCCATTGATGAAGTCAGTGGTTTTGCCTACCCAATTGGGTCTAATACATTTTCAGGAGGGCTTCATATTGTAGATATCAATAACCCCACAACACCGGTGTATGCGGGTAGCAGTGATGAAGACGGATATACCCACGATGCGCAGATAGTAGTATACCAAGGGCCTGACGAAACCTTTCAGGGTAAACAGATTTGTTTTGCTGCAAATGAAAATTCAATTACCATTTTTGATGTTACAAATAAGCAGGACGTGGAAATGATTTCGCGCACTGTTTATGATATGATTGGCTATACACACCAATGCTGGCTTACGGAAGACCATCGCTACCTTCTAAGTACCGATGAGCTCGACGAGATCAATTTTGATATTAATACACGAAGCATTATCTGGGATGTTCAGGACCTGCGCAACCCAATAGTAATCGGTTATGTTGACTTGGGTAATACATCAATTGACCACAATGTATACGTGAAAGACAATATGCTGTATTTCGCAAATTATACCAGCGGGCTGCGCATATTTGATGCGAATGATATTTCTTCTGGGCTTCTAAATCCTTTCGGATTTTTTGATGTATTTCCCGATGGCGATCCAAAACAGTTTACAGGAAGCTGGAGCAACTATCCATATTTTGAGAGTGAAGTGATTGCCGTAACTTCCATGTATGCAGGGGTGCATTTTGTAAAACCCAGGTATGCTGAGCTGGAAAACCACATTATCAAAATCTGCGGAAGCGGCTCAGGGAATATTTTCCCTTTTGATTTTAATCAATCTATAAATGAAACGGTGCAATACAGCGCTGCAATGCCTGGAAACGTTGGTGTTATACCTTTTACTTCCAATACCAGTTCTCAGGGTGCGCCCTTTAGCAACAGCTTGTTTCTCGCCGGACTTGGTAATGTTGCATCTGGCTTCTATCCGGGATATATAACCATAAGCCACGGCAGTAATGAGCGAATTATAAGGTTTGTGGTTGCCAAAAATACCGACGACAGCCCAGCTCCAACGTTGGTTTTTCCTATTGGCGGAATTACGCTGGATGATCAGGTAGTACAATTTGAATACTCTGATTCATTTGCGGGCTACGCAAAACTGCAAGTTGCGGTTGATCCTGATTTTGACACCATAGTTTTCGAAAAAGAGCACTTTAAGCAAAGCACAACCATACCGGTTATTGTACCTTTTGATGAAACCGCTTATTACTGGCGGTTGATAAAGCCACGTTCATGCGGTGAGGATATTGTATCCGAAACTGGAACTTTCGTAGTTGGAACTGTAAGTAGTGTGAAGGATGTTCTTTCAGAACCTACTATCAGGCTTTCGCCAAATCCTGCAACCGATGTGGTATACATCACCGGAATTGGGAAGAGCAGCAATTCTATAGATATGTATGATATCACCGGCAGGTGGCTCTTTTCTTGGAATATAACACGGGGTACAGATGTTTTTAGCGCCGATATTTCAGCTTTTCCGGCAGGTATTTACATTTTGCGTGAATCAGGTTCAGATGCCCCTGGTGTGAAGTTGATTAAAAATTAATTAGCGTCTTCCCATAGTTCTATGTAGTTTCCTTCAAGGTCAACAAGCCATGCGAATTTACCTTCGTCATGGGTTTCGGGGCCGCGAACTTCTACGCGGTTTTCGCGCAGCTTGGCTATTAGAGATTCAATTTTTACAACCCTGAGATTGATCGTAAAAAACTTACCATCAACAAATGGCCTGCTGTGGTTGTGAAGGATAGAGAAAACGGTGTACCTTCTCTTTTCCGATTCCAATTCCCGATATGGGAAGGAAATGTAATAGGCGCTGTAATCTTCTGAATATTCGTAATGGAGACCAAAATTATCAGTATACCAAGCGGCAAGAACTTTAGGATTTTCGGAGTAGAGAAAAATACCTCCAAGTGCGGTTACCATGGGAATTTGAGTTTGACAGCAACTGGCTTGTTGCGACTGCTAAACTACATTTTCCCGAAGGCTTTTCCCTACCGGCTTTATTCTGGCTTGGTTCTGAAATTTCTGAGTCTGTAGCTAATTGATAGCATGAAATATCGCTGCAGCACTGCTGTTTCGCGGTCCTCTACAAAGGTTTCCGAAACTGTTCGTGATACACTGTTGTTTTGCGAAAGCAGATCGAATACAGAAACCCTGAGTTCAAGCGCTTCATCTTTAAGAAAACGATAGCCCACGCCGGCATTCCAAAGGGTAAATTCCTGATCGAGATCGCCGAGACCCCGGAATATATTTAGTGAAAGGTCTGAACTTACTACCCATCGTGATATTGGTGTGAACACCCCTCCAACACCTGCCGTGTAGGTTATGAAATTGAAGTCATCCTGGGTGCCAAGGCTGTTGTACACCCAATTGAGTGCAGCACTTCCACTGAGTTTAAAATCAACTTTTTCGCTGATATTTGAACCAAGAACGAAGCCCGTATTAAGTCCAACGGTTTCGGCATTGTTCAATTCACCATCTATAAGTCCGGGGCTCCGCTGGCCGGTGATGGTAGCATTCAGATTCAGATTGCTTTTTAAAATGTTCAACGGGAAGCCGTAATTGGCGAAAGTGCGAAAGTTGTAATACCCGTCAAGGTTCACCGGTCGGGTAATCTGACCACCTGCCGGCAAGGTGAAACCATTTGAAAGCGTGGTGTCAGCGGCAACTACAAAAGTTGAATTTGATATGCGTCCATCTTGCGTATCTGCTGAAATGAGGGCGAAAAAGTTGGTTCCTTTTTCTGTGTTGGTTTTATTGAATCGCACAATCAATCGGTGTCCAATGGCCTGGTCAAGATTAATATTACCTACACTTACCTGAAATGGGTTGCTGTTGTCAATGATGGCGTTAAGCTGCTGGAGCGAAGGCAGGTTGGCTGACATACGGTAAAGCGCAAACAAACTGGCTTTATTCTCAAATGTTTTTCGGTACAGGGCAAATGGCAGCGGGTTTCGGTATATGCGCTGATTGTAAAATTCAATAGGGAAAGTCTGCTTATTGTCGTTTTCGGTGTATTCATAATTCATTCCCAGCACCGCGGTGCTGCCCTTATTAGGAGTGATTCTCAATCGAACACGGGCCTCATGCGTTAGGAATATGCTTTCGAAATCGTTGCTCAATGAAGAATCTACCAAAGAATACGTGTCACTTGCATCGCGCGTCAGGGTATTCCACTTGCTGCTGCTGCGCCTCCATTCAGGACGGTAGCTCAGTTCAAGAGAAGCTTTTTCGGTAAGCTGATGGGTATATGAAAGATTGGCCCTGTGCGATTCATTTACCTGTTCCCGGTCTGAGCGCCAGTCCTCATTTATCTGCAAAAAATCACCATCATCCAGAACTTCATTAAGCAGGGAATTCTGTCCATTGGTATTGTTATAGCTATTTTGAATCGACAAGGAGAATGTCTGGCCTTTTTTAGCCAATTTTCTGCGGTAGAGAATTTCGCTCGAAACGTTTGCAGATTTACTTTTCTCTGTGGTAAAATTTGTCCCGGCGTTTAGTAATGAGTCCAGACTTGACGTTCTGAAATTTTGATTATTCGATGCGCTAAAATCCTGAAAGGAGATACCAGGTCTGAATAGAATTGAATTCTTGTCATCCATGTCATATTCTGCACGCAGGTTTACACGGTGATTGGTATTGCTGCTCCTACTGATGTTTTGCTCTTCGTATACTTGTCCTTCAGCTTTGCCTCCGCTGAAAGTTCGCTTCAAGGTGTTGTCATTTATATTATCAGTGGTATTAAAAAAATAGGATGTGTTCAGCTTAAATTTTTTGCCAAAGGTATTGCTGTAATTAATACCAATGGCCGAAGTAGTATTGATACCATTTTGCGGGGCTACCAGAAAGTCATCCGAATTTCCGGTACCTGCACTTGCCCTGCGCGGCCCTCTCTGTGGGTTGTTTATAGCGTCTGTTGTTGAACCTATTGCGCCTGCAATATCTTCAGTAGCGAAGTTTACCTGGTTCACATTATTACTCAATCCGAGAACCGATAAGCGCTCGTTACCTTTAAACCTGTTTACATTTCCACCAAGAAGATAGCGGTTGTCAGTGCCATAACCGGCAAAGACCTTTCCGAATTCGCCCTCATTTTTCCCAGTTTTAGTTATTATGTTGAGTGTCTTAATGGTATTTCCATCGTTAAAGCCTGTGAATTGCGATTGCTCACTCAATTGATCGAAAACCTGAATTTTCGAAATGATTTCGGCCGGTAAGGTGTTCAGTGCTGTCTTGGCATCGTTGCCAAAAAATTCTTTTCCGTCAACGAGCACGCGCTGCACGCGTTCGCCCTGCACGCTGATACCGCCATCAGAGTTTGTTACTCCCGGCATTTTCTCCAATAATTTCGAAGCATCAGCATCACGGTTTACTTTGTAGGCATCGGCATTGTATATGGCGGTATCCCCTTGAAGCGTTACCCGCTCCGCCACTTCTTCTATTTCAATACCTTTCAATGTTTTGGTAGCAGGCTTCATTTTGATAGCTCCCATCTGCAGCACCTGTCCTTGTGTAGCTTCTATTTCCTGTCTTACATTTTCAAAGCCTATATAGCGTATTGATAATATGTAAGCTCCGGGGCTGTTGATGTTCAATTCAAAATTTCCATCAAGGTCGCTCACTACACCATACCATTTAGTAGAGTCGGCCTTTGATTCTGCTCGAACGCTAGCGCCCGGCAACGATGTATTGCCATCATCAGATTTTGTAATTCCTGTAACCTTGTATGCTTGAGCGAAGGCACCATTTAAGGAAAAAAAACCAACCAAAACGGCGACAATGTAAAGGGTATTAGATCGCATAATATGATAAGAGCCAATAAGACGGAGTGTGGTTTAAAAGGTTTAAGATATACTACAAAAGGTATGTTTTGAATCGTGTTTCGAATTTTTTTTGCTCATTCAGCATGCTGCGAACGGCATCTTTCAATTGGAAGAAATATTTAGTTAAGATATTGAAAATCAATAGATGTGTTAGGGTAATTCTGCGTTTTTCAAGTGAAGTATCTTAAATCTTCATTGGTTTCAGGCGAAAGCCAACTGAAAAAAAAATAGAAACTTCTGAAACTTACGTAAGAGCAGGAGCGTAACAGGGCATGTAGCAAGAGTACAATTTTAAAAAATGTCGAAAGTAAAAATGGGACTTCGAGGATTGAATGCAGTCCGAAAAGCAGAGATAGCTGGTAACGTAAGAAGAGCATTGACTAAGTCGAATGCATTTTACACACCTGCATCGCTACTTGACGAGTTGACCATAAGGCTGAATATGCTTGAGAAATCTCTTGAACTTGCAGAGTTTGGTGATAAAAGAGCAGTAGCAGCCCGCAAACTTTGCGAAAAGGAGCTGGAAAAAACCATGCGACAGGTTGCAATATTTGTGGAGCATGCTTGCAAAGGAGATACGGAACTAATTGAGAGTTCCGGGTTTGAAGTGCGAAGTGTAAACAACCGCTCGCGACCGCTTGAATCTCCGAATGAGTTGAAGTTAAAAAGATTAGAACCACCGGGTTCCGTACAGCTAAGTTGGAAAACGGTTCCGAATAGTAAAAATTACCTTGTGCAAATGTGCTCAAGAGAACCATATGAAAAAACGACTTGGATCATAACAGGTTATACTACGCGCAGCAGGTTTGTAGTAGATGATTTAAAGCTGGGTAGTACATATTGGTTCAGGATAATGGCCATAGGAGCTTCGGGAATCGGACCCCCAAGCGAAATACAATCCATAATGGCTGCATAGGCTTACCCCTTAGATTAAGCTTACCCCTTAGATTAAAACAGAGTACCCTTAAACATGTCAAGTAAGCAGGACCCCGGAGATTCCGGGGTTTTGCTTTTTAATGCGCTTTTGTTTCTGCTCCTTCATTTTCGGCAAGAACGCTGAAGGGTACTACGAAAGACGTCATGCCTTTAGAGTAAGCTGCTACTTCATAAGGATTATATACAACAAGGATACCCTCTGAAATGATTCCGATATTTGCAGAAAGCGAGAAAATTCCTCCCGGGAAAAAGAATCCTGAATCGTCAAGTGGGTCGTGGGGCTTGAGTTTATGCTGCGCTCTGTACATGCGCTCCGCTTCCATGGTTAGTGCTTCTTCATCTACCAATTCGAGCACATCAACCAGATCACCTGTTGAAAGGTCAAAAACCGCAAGCATGGCATAATAGTTTGGATGGGCTCCTCCCATAAAGTCGGAAGTAAGAATATATGATGTGAAATAGGCGTCGGTGAGTACGCTCTTATCCGATTCTATTTTCAGATACCATCGTTCCTTGGTATCAGGAAATTCTAGTGTAAAAAGCTCATAGCCTTCTATAAATTTCTGTGCAAGCTCTTCCCAACTGCCCATAGCCTGAGGCTCAGGCAGGCGTGATTTGATAATTTCGCGGAGCTCGTCTTCAATTGTATTATTTATTTTCTCGGCGTTCAGTCCGCCTTGCAATACTGCGTATTGTATAGAAACGTATGTGCAATTGCTCCCATTACATCCTTCTTCGCGCACTTCGGTACCCTGGTACGAAATGGTATATGGCTCTACAGCTTTGCTTTCTTGCGCTTGAGTGTCATTGCCTTTGTTTGCCTCACAGGAACTTAACCCCATGAGAAGCGCAGGTAAAACGGTAATAAAAATTTTCATTGATTTTGTTTTTCAGTAAGCAACTGTTTAAGCGATTTAATGATAGCATTATGTTCTGCATGGGGATATTGATCAAGAAATTCATCAATATCAATAAGGGCATGTTGGACTATATCAGCATCGAAATCGGAATCCATATTTTCAAGAATGGTCAGTGATTCCAAAGCTACATGGAAGTCGCCTTTAATGGCAAGTTTTACAAAGGTTTCAACATGGTCAACAGGGTAGAGGCCGGCATTCCAGAAAATAGACAGTATAAATGCTTTTTGCGATTGATATACCGGATTTTCCAGAGCTTGAATCAGCACAGGTATGGCTGCTTCTGATTTGAGTTCACCGAGTATGGTTTTCGCTTTTCGCTCTATAGTCGCGTCGCCCGGCCAGTCGATAATCGTTTTTAGCAGAGGTTCAATCATCTGCACATTTCCGCGCTCGTGTATATCGTTTAGGGCTTTAAGCACGTCATCGGCCTTGGTAGAAAATAATCTGGCCAGCATGGCTACGTCTTTCTTTTTGATTTTGTCGGTACTCATTCTTATTGTATTTATTCGGCAAAAAGTGCAGAACCAATTCTTACCATATTGCTTCCTGCTTTAATGGCCATCTGGTAGTCACCACTCATACCCATACTCAGTACTTCCATATTTACATTTGCGGGCAGCTCATTCATTTCGCTCAGGCGAATATACAGTTTGTGCAGTGATTCAAATTCGCGCATCACCACTGGCACAGTGGTGGTATTTGTAGCCATTCCCATGAGACCTTTTATTTGCACATGTTGCATTTGAGCCAATGACGGGTGTTGCAAAAGATCGATTACTTCTCCTTCATCAAGCCCGAATTTTGATTCTTCACTTGCGATATGCACTTGCACGAGGCATGGAATTATTCTGGAGTTTTTTGCAGCTTGTTTTTCAATTTCTTCAAGCAGTTTGAGGCTGTCTACACTGTGAATCAGGTGCACAAATGGTGCAATATACTTCACTTTATTTGATTGTAAATGCCCTATAAAATGCCAGCGAATATCGCTGGGTAATTGCTGCCATCGCGCGGCAAGATCCTGCGCTTTGTTTTCTCCAAAATCTTGCTGGCCAGCATCATAAGCTTCCTGCACAGCTTGTAGTGGGCTGTATTTTGATACGGCAACAAGGGTAGTTGTTGTACCAATACCATTCTTTATGTCGGCTATGTTGGCTGCAATACTCATCCATGGTGAATTACAAGGGCACCTTCGTGGTATACAGGTACTAAGTCGGACTGGTTAGGGGTAAGACAATATTTAATGTCTTCATTCAAATTAAGGCTTCGCAAACGCCGGCGGTGCGATGATGCCTTCAAAAAACCGAAGTAGTTTTGTCTTGCTTTCTGATAGAGAAACATAGCTGCAATCGTTGAGTCTTCATCGCTCAAATATAAGCCTGTCTTTAGGAGTGCGTCGGTTATGGCACCAGCGCAAATGCTGTCTTCGAGGTTGAATTTACCCTGCCATCCACTAGCCAGCAGCAGCACGTCTTCGGGAGTATCGGTAAGCAACTTTATTACGGCACCGAGATTTACAAAAGCACCTATGTATACCTTGTGGGTGGCTGCAGCTATATTGATGGCTCGCGTACCATTGGTGGTGGTAAGTGCTATGGTTTGTCCTCTTATTTCAGGGCGCATGTAGCTGAATGGCGAATTGCCAAATTCAAATCCTTCAACGATTTTACCTCCACGTTCGGCGGCAGCCATAAAGCCCCTGTTTTTGTAATCTTCAGCTTCTTCCACCGTCGAAACCGGAATAATTTTGTGCGCTCCGTGCTGAAAAGCGGTGATGATAGCCGTAGTAGCTCTTAGCACATCTATTGCAACTACAGCGGTGTATTCCTGCTTGTAGAGGTCAAATTCATCAGGTGTGAAGCATACTTCTACCCTAAATTTTCGATTCTGATCGGCCATTAATCTACTTTGTAAAATGGCAGTTTTACAACTTTTGCCTTGAGTGCTTTACCGCGCACTTCTACATATATGGTGGTGTCGGGCTCATCGTAGGTGGTAGCTACATATCCCATCCCTATTGCTTTGTTGAGCGATGGGCTTTGGGTTCCTGATGTAACGACGCCTATATGCTCACCTTCGGCATTTAGCAGCGGGTATCCCTTTCGGGGAATGCCCCTATCTTCGAGTTCAAATCCTACCAGTTTTCTTTTGGTTCCCCCCACTTTCTGGGTGTGCAAAAGGTCCTTGTCAATAAAATCTTTGGTGAATTTCGTAATCCAACCAAGGCCGGCTTCTATGGGCGATGTACTGTCGTCGATATCGTTACCATAAAGGCAAAAACCCATTTCAAGTCGCAAGGTATCTCGGGCAGCGAGTCCGATTGGTTTTATTTCTACAAAAGCGCCCGAAGCAATTATTTCATCCCATACACGTGCAGCTTCTTTGTTTGGCAGATATATCTCAAATCCACCTGATCCTGTATATCCTGTGGCTGAAATAATAACATTTTCCATACCGGCAAAACTGGTTACCTCAAAAGTGTAATACTTCAGTGCAGCAAGGGTTACAGGGGTAAGGCCTCTCAGTGCAGCTACTGCCCGTGGGCCCTGCACAGCAAAAAGTGCCATTTCATCGCTTCGGTTTTCCAGGTGTGCCCCGAATGTATTGTGGCGGCTAATCCATTCCCAATCCTTTTCAATATTTGAAGCGTTCACCACGAGCATATACTCATTTTCCGAAAGGCAATACACCAGAAGATCATCAACGATTCCGCCTTTGTCATTGGGCATGCAACTGTATTGAATTTTACCAGGTGAGAGTTTTGATACATCATTTGATGTAACGTATTGCAGCAATGGCAGCGCGCCTGGCCCTTTCACAAAGAACTCGCCCATATGCGATACATCGAATATGCCACAATGCTCGCGTACATTTAAATGTTCATCAACCACTCCGGTATACTGTACAGGCATTTCATAGCCTGCAAATGGAACGATCTTAGCACCAAGTTCAACGTGTTTTTCGTGGGCTGCAACTCTTTTCATAAGGTCATTATTTTACTGCCGCAAAAGTAGTATTAAATGCAGTATATGAACTTTCAGATCACACTGATTTGAGTTCAATCAACTTATTTGCTCAATCACGAGCCTGCCACAGTATTAATTGAAGATTTTTTAACTTGATTTGATTGGGTTGCAGGGAATGGTTACCAAGGCTTTTGCTCATTTTTGGAAGGTTAAGTATCAATCAGAGGCTTCTTTTGAATGGACTGTGTATTTTCAGGTTCGTACGGCATTAAAATCATAAGGCTGAAAAACATACTATATTTGGCCGGTTTGAGCACCGTCCGCACATGAATTTTCCTGATAGGAACGTACCTCGTTGGATTATTTTTCTCATTGACATCGCTGTGATTACAGCGAGTCTCTTGGCTTCGTATATGCTGCGTTTTGAGTTTACGATTCCTGTGGTTGAGCAAGGGCCGCTCATTTTTGCATTCCCCATATACATGATAGTGCGCATCAGCTCATTTCTCATAGGCAGCACCTACGCCGGAGTAATTCGCTATACAGGCACAAAGGACAGCACACGGTTAATCAAGGTAATACTCCTTGGCTCTTTACTTTTCGCAGTATTCAATCCGGTCAAATATTACTTTTGGGACCAGGCTTATTTTCTGCCATATACCATCATTATACTCGATTGTTTTTTAAGCTCAACTGCCTTGATTGGTTATCGCCTCCTTATTAAAATGGTCTATGTTGAGTACCGCAATCCACGAAGTGAACGGCAGAAAGTAATAATATATGGAGCAGGCGAGGCGGGTGTTATTACCAAACGTACCCTTGACCGCGACGCAGGCACAAGCTATGAGGTGGTAGCATTCGTTGATGATAATACTGACAAAGCACGCAGCAGGGTGGAAGGAGCTTCTGTTTTTCATACCAGTGCTCTTGGAGCACTGATTGTTAAATACGGAGTAAGTCAGGTAATCATTTCCATACAGGAGCCAAACCTGGAAAACCGCCGGAAGGTTATAGAGTCAGCTCTTGCAAACAATGCCCGTGTGCTGAATGTTCCTCCGGTACGTAACTGGATAAACGGCGAGTTGAGCTTTCGCCAGATAAGGCAGGTGAAAATAGACGATCTGCTCGGTAGGAAAGCAATAGTACTCAATCAGGAGAATGTGGAAAATCAGCTTCGCGGAAAGGTGGTTTTAATTACCGGCGCGGCCGGATCAATAGGTAGTGAACTGGCAAGACAGATTGCCGGCTACGGTCCATTGCAGCTTATTGCGCTCGACCAGGCTGAATCGCCTCTGTATGAGCTTGAAAATGAATTGAGGCTCGAATACCCTTCACTGAATCTCGAAGTTGTAATTGGCGATATACGCCGGGAGAAAAGAATGGCGAGACTTTTCGATGCATTTAAACCAGAGATGGTGTACCATGCCGCTGCCTACAAGCATGTGCCATTGATGGAGCATAACCCAAGCGAGGCAGTGCTTACCAATGTGCTGGGTACACGCACTCTTGTTGACCTTTCAATAGCGCACGCTGTTCAAAGCTTCGTATTTATTTCGACTGATAAAGCGGTAAACCCGACAAGTGTAATGGGCAGCTCAAAGCGCGTAGCTGAAATTTACGCTCAAAGCAGCAATGGCCGCGGAAGCACCAAGTTTATCACCACCCGATTCGGAAATGTGCTGGGCAGCAATGGCTCAGTGATTCCACTTTTCAAAAAACAAATTGAAGCGGGCGGACCTGTCACCGTTACCCATCCTGAAGTAACCCGCTACTTCATGACCATACCAGAGGCTTGCCGGCTAGTGCTTGAAGCTGGGGCTATGGGCGAAGGGGGCGAAATATTTGTTTTCGACATGGGCGAGTCTGTGAAGATCATCGATCTGGCTAGGCAAATGATAAAACTGAGCGGGCTTGAACCCGATAAGGATATTGAAATACTTGTTACCGGACTGAGGCCTGGTGAAAAATTGTCTGAAGAATTGCTCAATGATGCAGAGAATATCTTGCCTACACATCATCCTCAAATAAAACGAGCAAGTGTGCGCCCATACAATTTTGAAGCGGTGAGCGAACAAATTACCCAGTTAATTGATTTGTTTAATATGCAGAACAACGATCTGCTGGTGCAGAAAATAAAAAGTATCGTTCCGGAGTTCCGAAGTAACAACAGTGAATACAGTAAATTTGACGCTTAATTTCCTTTTAAATGACTGATAAGAATATTGAGATAGCCCGCCTGCAACGTGAAATTGAAAAGTACATTGGTCTTGGTCCAAACAGCTTGATTTACGATTTCAGCGAAAGCGATGCGAAAACAACACTCCACCTCGTTACCGTAAATCCGCGGCATAACCAATCTTTTCTTTTTCACAGCGAAGAAGGTTATGATAAGGTGGATGTGCTCAAACGGATGGTGGAATATGTGAAAAGTTATAAAGAGAAAGAGAGCTCTTACACTATTCAATGGCGCAGGGTAGGCGAAGATATGCTGCAAACTTCCTATTTCAGTGCCAAGAATGTGCAGCTCGCTTTGGATAAACTCTTTTATGACCGCGACCCCAATAATATCACAGTTTTCAGTGTTATCATGAATCCCATAACCTGAGCAGCATGAGCCATTCAAGATACCCAATCCATATAAGGTTCAATGATCTCGACTCATACGGGATAGTCAATAATGCAGTATTTCTTACCTATTTCGAAGAAGGCCGCAAATTGTGGTTTGAGCAGAGAGTAGGGCAAAAATGGGATTGGCAACACCAAGGTATTTTGCTCGCGCATCACGAGGTAGATTATCTGGTGCCGCTAATGTTGATGGACAACGCAGAGATTGAGCTTACAATTGGCAAGGTAGGCAACAAGAGCTTTGAAGTGCATTACCGCATTTTAAAAACAAGCGGTACTGAATGGATTGAATGCACCAAAGGTAAATCGGTAGTGGTTTGTTATGATTATGTAAAGCGCACCACTATGCCTGTACCCGATGAGTGGAGAGCCATTTTTGAAGAAGCCTAAGAGAACCCTAAGAAGGCAGAAACATTTTTTATGAAGTAGCACTCTTTCGAATATTTCCATACTTTTCGATCCAAAAATATGGACAACCATCCGACCAAACCTTGTATTCATTGCGGCACCGAAAATAGCAGCAACTTCTGCTACCATTGCGGGCAGCCCATGCAAGTGAAGCGCATTCGCTTCGTCACAATTCTTCGCGATGCTTTTGAGAAGTTCTTCGGTTTTGACAATATGTTTGTGCGCACGGTTTGGCATGGATTTACCAAGCCCGGAAAGGTTGTTGTGACTTACATCAGAGGCAACCGCAGGGCATATATAGGGCCGGTTGGATATTTTTGATTGTAACTACCATCTATCTGTGATACTTGAATTTTGTGGAAGTAGATATCGATAGCTATTATGGCTTGAATGACCCCACAATTGTAGGCAAGAAAGATGATCAGCAAGTGGCAATCATCAAAAAAATTACCATTGCCATAACCAAATTTACCCGCCTAATTTCGCTCATCAACGCTTTGTTTTTCGCCTTTCCGCTCCGGCTATTTTTCAGAAAGTCGGGTGGAATAAATTTTACAGAATCACTCAGTGCGGCAATATACTTTTCAGCTCAAGGCATAGTGCTGTCCATTTTGTCAGTATTGACATTCACCCTCACGGGAAATGGTTTTCTCATTCCGGTTTCTATTGTCAATTTCTTGCTTGGAGGCTGGCTTGCTGCTACCATGTTTACTGCAAAAGCTTCTATTTCGAATTTTATCAAAGGCCTGGTAGCAGGGGTATTGTCGGTTATTGTTGCTGGTATTACAGGCATGATGTTGTTTATTATTGCTTATTCAATATTCAAAGAATCGCTTTTTGACTATCTCGGTATGGAAGGAATTATTGAAAGTTTTAAAAAGAAGTCTTAACCATGCATGGTTTCGTGCTTGCCATAGCGCAGCATAAGGCTGCCTTCAAAATCGAGATATTCTTGCCAGCGCTCATCTACATCAATCCCTTCACCATAGGTGCGGGCATATTTCAGAAAAGTGCTGTAATGCCGCGCTTCGCTAGCCATTAGGCCGCGGTAGAATTTACGTAGGTCATCATCATTGATTTCATCGCTCAGCAACCTGAAGCGCTCGCAACTGCGGGCCTCAATCAATGCAGCCATCAAAAGCGACTCTACCAGTTGGTGTTTTCTTCCTCCGCCTTTTTTTATGAAGAGAGACAAGTCTCGCACATAGGGGTCTTTTCTTTCAAAGCCCAGCCTTAGGCTACGCTCTTTTATTTTTTCATGAACCAATATAAAGTGTTCCATTTCTTCGCGGGCAAGAGCGGCCATCTCATCCACCAAATCGGGATATTCCGGAAATCGAACCATGATGCTTATTGCGGCACTTGCTGCTTTTTGTTCACACCAGGCATGATCGGTAAGAATTTCACCTATGTTTTTTTCCACTATGTTCACCCAACGCGGGTCGGTAGGCATTTTTAATCCGAGCATTGTAAATTATTTTAGGGAGAATTAATTCTCCGGTATGCAATAAATCAACATTATTTATTTTTATCTACCGCTTTTGCTTTTTTGAAAGATGCTTTTCTTCATCCAGCAAGAGCGCTTCATGAATGGTGGTAAGCAGGGCTTCATGATCAATTTCATTTGGTTTTTTGTAAATCACACCCATCACCTGTTTTCGGCCAGCACCACTCAGTATGCCCGAATAATTGCTCAACTCATTTCCGTGTATAAATACTATTTCCACACCTCCTTTTTTAATTGGATTTATGTAACAAATCCAAGAATTACGGTAGTAAAATGGAATTTTATAGCGCTCCTTAAGTTCTAT
This sequence comes from Flavobacteriales bacterium, assembly GCA_038207425.1. Taxonomy (GTDB): domain Bacteria; phylum Bacteroidota; class Bacteroidia; order Flavobacteriales_D; family Cryomorphaceae; genus JBBQZU01. Next base: position 93,507 of record JBBQZU010000014.1, read on the forward strand.
TCCCGGCAGGTTTGCAATAGAGTAATGCAACGCAAGCGCTATGGGCAATTGCTCTTCGCTGAATATATGTTCGAAATCTTTAATCAGCATTATTTCTTATTTCTCCGCAACACCGTAGCCGATGTAATGCATCCTGGTGAAAAATGGCCGGTTAAAGATGGTCTTGTCGATTTTGCCAAGAAGTTGCCTTGCCTTTTCGCTCCTGCCAAATGTTCCCAGAAATCCAAGTGTATCCAATTCAAATTTGTGAAATGGTGTGAGAAGCGCCTTTAATTCATTTGCCGTAAGGTAACGCCAGTAATGCCCCCACTTCGTGAAAGCCTTGCGTCCGAGCATATGAAGCGCAGAACCTTTCAGATTTTCTGCAAAGAGCAATACACCGCCCGGTTTCAGCGCTTTATACGCTGAAGCAACCGCTTCCTGCTGCTTGCCATGGTTGCCAAACCCTCCAATTACTCCAAGTATGCTTTTCATGACAATAATGTCAAAGTGATTTTCATAGGGAATTTGGGTTGCGTCGATGGAAGCGTAGGCCATACGGTGCTCCACTCCATACTTTTTATGCAGTGGCGATGCAGTCCGTTTAGGGCTTTCCAAATCTGAACAGATTACGCTATGGCCTTGCCAAGCCAACCAAAGGCTCAACCCCCCTTCGCGGGCGCCTATTTCAAGACATTGAAGCCCAGGGCCGCGTTTCTCAACGGCTTGCGTCCATAACGTGATCGCAATTGACCAATTCTCTACATCCCACTGAAAATAGTCCTGTAAGGTTGGAGCTGTAATCTTTAACACCATTTTGTATTTGAAGTGACCAAAATTGCAAATTTAATCCACTGCTTGACCTATATTCGCAGCATTACATTTTAAACTACAAAAATGAACAAAACCATAGAGCCGGTTAATTTCACGGCAAATGAAGAATTGATGACCCAGGTAGGCGATATTTTTGATAAACTGCCCAAGTACAACGACCGCATTGTGAAGGCCGATATTTATCTGAAGGCACTTACCGAGACTCCCCAAAATCTTAAGAAAGTAGAAGTAAGGGTGTTTCTTCCCAGCCGCGATCTTTTTGTAGAGCAGGAAGCGGATACCATCGTTTCTGCCAGTCAGCAGGCTTTCGATCGCCTTAAAGTACTTCTTACCAAGGAGAAGGAAAAGCTTAAAAACCGTTGATAAAATTGCAGATTGTATATAAATTGAATACCGATTCGGGAGCTATTCCTGGTCGGTATTGTTTTGACAACAATGTATAAGGTTTTGAACACATGAATAACATGAGAGTTGATTTTATTATCTTTTTTTTGCCTGCAATGTTTTTGCTGGGCTGCAAGCCGGCTGCAAAACAGGAAGCGGTTGAAGAAAACGTATCAGATACTGCCAGTGCGGCCTGTGCATCAGAATTTCTTTATGGCGGCCGTACTCTCTGCTTGCCGCTTTTCGATGGCTATGGTGAAAACTGGAACGACTCGGTTGTTTTTGATCGTTTCAAACCTTTGAACACCGGCAATCTTATCCTAGGCTTGTACCTCAAGCCGGAATGGCTCGATACATTGAAAAGCAACCACAAAGCAGTTTTTGACGATTACTTTAAAGTGTATGCCTTCAGTAAAAAGTGGGAATATTTTGCCAATGATGCGGCAATTACCGAGGCCGAAGTTACCTGGGCTGAAGATTTAAAAAGAGCTGGAAAAGTGGATTTTGATAATCTGAATAGCACTCTTCCCCGGCAGGGGGCAAGGATTATTGATCAATACCGCAACGATGATTACATGGCTTCATCAATTCATCTTACAAGGTTGCAGGACAAGGGCTTAGAGAAGATAGCAATACTTACAATGAATACCCTTGCACTGCGCACCAAACTTGTGTTTTACAGCTACTACATGTTTTACGAAGGGCCTGAATCTATTGCTTTGGCAAAAAAACGTAATGATGCATTCGGCAAGGCACTGCTTGAAGCAAATTATTGATGCTTCTTCATATGGGCAGCCATGTCGCGGGCAGTACCGTCAGTACTTTCTGAAAGTGATTTGATGATATTCTCACGCTCTTTAGCTGACTTATTCTGACTCATTTTTGCCGCAGCTTCTATACGATCAATCTGAATTTCGAAAGCGACCAACTCGGCAAGAAGTCCCGTTTTATATTTTTCTGAAAGGGCCTGCCATTGTTTTAAATAAGAACTTTCGTAAAATGCAATCATCTTTTCGAGCACTGCTGTTTTCTGCGCATCAGTGGGCAGCAGTGTGGCCTTCCCGTAGCAGTGTACAGCTAAATAATTCCAGGTTGGTACATTCTGCTCACGCTCGTAAAGGGTAGGAGAAATGTACGCGTGTGGCTCTGCAAAAATTACCAGCGTTTCGCCTTTATGCAGCAAGGATGCCTGCGCATTCTCAGCCGCCATGTGCGAGGTGAGTACAATTTGCTGATCACGTATTTCAGCAATAAATGGAAGGTGGGTAGCCATAGGGGTGCCATCACCTGCACCCACCATTGTAGCAAAGTTGTAGCGCTGCATGAATGAAAGCGCTTGACTTGAATCAGTTAATGCAAAATAGGGAGGTACGTACATTGCCTTGTTTTATCCTTTAGCGCCTTCAGGTCCTATATGAATCACCCTATTGGCCGAAGTTTCTCTGAAAGTTTGGTCATGGGTGGTAAATATTACCGTGCCTTTATAGTCTATCAGGGCATTATTGAATGCGGTGATCGACTCCAGGTCAAGGTGGTTTGTAGGCTCATCGAGTAGCAACATATTGGGCAGGGCGAGCATGGCCCGTGCTATCATACAGCGCACTTTTTCGCCACCTGACAGTACATTGCAACGCTTGAGGGTTTCTTCGCCACTGAAAAGCATTTTTCCGAGAAAGCCGCGAATGTATACTTCATCCTTTTCGGTGCTGTATTGTCGCAGCCAGTCTATCAGGTTGTCATTGCTCTTAAAGAAGCTGCTGTTGTCCAACGGAACGTAACCAGTTGATATGGTTTTGCCAAATTCAAATTCACCCGCATCGGGCTTTAAATCACCGTTCAAAATCTGATAAAAGACGGTTGTGACAAGGCTGTTGTCACTTATGAGCGAAATTTTCTCACCCCTGCGTACATTGATGTCAAGATTTTTGAAAAGCACTTTTCCGTTTATGCTTTTACTCATGCCACGCACATGCAGTATTTGGTCGCCGGCATCGCGGCTTTGTTGAAATATGATAGCGGGGTACTTTCGGTTTGAAGGTTGAATATCTTCAACGTTAATTTTTTCAAGAAGCTTCTTGCGGCTTGTCGCCTGCTTTGATTTGGATGCGTTTGCACTGAACCGGGAAATAAATTCCTGAAGCTCCTTTTTCTTGTCTTCAGCCTTTTTATTTGCCGAGGAGCGCTGCCTGAGTGCGAGCTGACTACTCTCATACCAAAAGGTGTAGTTTCCGGTGTAGAGTTTTATTTTACTAAAGTCAATATCCACCACGTGGGTGCATACCGTATCGAGAAAGTGCCTGTCGTGGGAAACTACAATTACAGTATTCTTAAAATTCAGCAGAAAGTCTTCGAGCCAAACGATAGTTTTGGAATCAAGGTCGTTGGTTGGCTCATCGAGTATCAGCACCTCGGGATTGCCAAACAGAGCCTGCGCCAATAGCACACGCACCTTTAAATCACCGCTTAGGTGCTTCATTTCGGTGTAATGGATTGACTCTTCTATACCCAACCCCGAAAGGAGTGAAGCGGCATCGCTCTCTGCATTCCAGCCATCCATCTCAGCAAATTCTGTTTCGAGCTCTGAGGCGCGCAGTCCGTCGGCATCACCAAAATCGGCCTTGGCATAGATGCTGTCTTTCTCCGTCATAATAGCCCACAATCTTTTGTGGCCCATAAGCACCGTGTGGAGTACAGGTATCTCGTCATACTCCGTATGGTTCTGACGCAGCGCCGCCATGCGCTTACCGGGCTCAAGATATACGTAGCCGCTTGTTTGGTCTACTTCGCCGGCAAGTATTTTCAGAAATGTGGATTTCCCTGCGCCATTTGCGCCTATTACCCCGTAGCAATTGTCGCCACTGAAGCGAATGTTCACTTCGTCAAAAAGTATGCGCTTGCCGTATTGTAATGATATGTTCTGAGCTTCAATCACAGTGATAAGAATTTTGGGGGGGCAAAGGTAGTCTTAATCAATGAAAATCCGGTTACAGGCTGTCTTTGTAGGCTTGTGGAGAACTTAAGCGACCTTTATCAGCGCTTTTGTTCTATGCTTTTTGGCGAAAGCTCGTTCATTTTACTTGTGCTTCTTTTTAAACTTGCGCGCAATTATGGGCGGAACAAAGTCTTTGGCAATGGCCTTCCAGTTAAGGGGTTCCGGTGTGGCTATAGCTTCACGGTCTTGGTCGTTTCCACTCCTTGCTTTGAAAAGGGTCATATGCTCTCCAAGTTCATGGTTTATTTCATGTGCAGGTCGGCCATTGGTATAATAGTAAAGAGCCAGCGATTTTCTGCTCCTATCTGGCGGGCAGTTCAACGGGTCGGGGTGGCCGTGGTATGAAAAGTCGGTGGTTGAGAATATTGCCATGGTGTTGAATGCAGGAATTATCTTGGTGACGCAATCTTTCATGTCCTTATCCCATAGCTCAAAGTGGCCGCCGTACTCATCTTTCCAGTGCTTATTGAGGTATACCAACACGTTGATTCTTCGGTCAAGGTGAGTAAAAGGATTTTTATTGAAGTCAGCGTGAACTTTGAGCAATCCGCCTCTTTTAATTTCGTGCAAACCACCGCCACCGAAATACGGATCGCCAATGAGCTTTTCTTCTATGCCGGTAATGTTTTGCAGAAATTCCAGAAATGGCTCAGAATTGAGATAATGCATGAATTTGCGTGTTTCGGGGCCGAAAGATTTCTCCCCTTTGCCCGCATACTTGAGCTCACGCCGATTGTTGTGCAATACACTGTCTTCGGCAGCCAGATCAGGAAACTCAGCCAATACTTTACCGAGAATTTCTTCATCAAAGAAATTCTCTATAGCCATGTTTGGAAAGGGTGGGGCGCTTACATAGTTTTGGTACCATGCTTTGCCTAGCTCTGTGAGTTGACGAAATTGAGCGGATACATACTCATTTCTGATTGCTTTTTCAGATGCGGTTTTAACCATGACTGATTCGGTTCTAAGATTTGGCCTTTATGAGGTGGTCTAGTTCTACTGGACAGATTTCTATTCAAACATAGTTGTTTTAGTGTTTGTAAAGAGGGGTTTGGGGAGACTCATAACTTTTTATTTTGTTCATAACCTATGCGGCTATCTGGTATTCATTTAGATACGCTTTCACTGGTGGTTGATCACCGATGGAAGAATGGTCTCTTCGGTGATTGTAATACCCAATAAATTCGGCACAGGCATGGTGCAACTCGCGTCCATTCTCGGGTTTGCATAGGTGGAGCTTGTCGTATTTGATGGTTCGCCAAAAGCGTTCGATGAATACGTTATCTATGGCTCTGCCCTCGCCAAGCATGGAGATTTGTATCGTTTCTTGGCTTTTC
>JBBQZU010000015.1:0-95145 GCA_038207425.1 Flavobacteriales bacterium
TGTGATTGTATTGGCCTTTGCAGGCGTTTTCTTTTTTCAGCGCAACAGAATTAAGCAAGGCAAAAAACTCAGTGACGAACTCTTGCTCAACATACTTCCTGAAGAGACTGCTGCAGAGCTCAAGGCCACCGGTAAGGCTGCCGCAAAAAGCTACAGTGAAGTGACGGTGCTCTTTACCGATTTCAAAAACTTCACCACCATGAGTGAGCATTTGAGTGCGCAGGAACTGGTTGAAGAAATAAACTATTGCTACAGCGCCTTCGACCGCATCATAGGCCAATTCGGGATTGAAAAAATTAAAACCATTGGCGACTCTTACATGTGCGCGGGAGGATTGCCTTCCGCAAATAAGACCAATGCCCTCGATGCCGTGCACACTGCCCTTGCTTTCCGCGATTTTATAAATGAAGAAAAGGCCAAACGCGAAGCCGCCGGAAAACTCTTTTTTGAAATACGTATTGGTTGCCACACCGGCCCGGTAGTAGCCGGTATCGTAGGCATCAAGAAATACGCGTATGATATTTGGGGCGATACCGTGAATACTGCCTCGCGTATGGAATCATCAGGTGAGCCCGGCAAAGTAAATATAAGCGGGAGCACCTACGAAATTGTTAAAGACGATTTTACATGCATATACCGCGGTAAAGTAGCTGCTAAAAACAAGGGAGAGATTGATATGTATTTCGTGGAAGCCTGATCTTTTAATTATTTATGGCCGGTGCAATTTGGCCAACCTTTCACTTTTTGAATTAGTAGAACGGCCATCTCAAACGCAAAAAAAAATGCGCCCGTTTTTGGGCGCATTTTTCACTTTATAAAACCAGGAAATGATTAGTCAACCAAAAGTTTCTCGACTTTCTGGCTGTTGCCAATAGTGATTTTTACCAGATACATACCCTGTTCAAAATCACCGGTATTTAACGTAAGGGTGCTGGCACCGCTAAGCACGCCGTAATCTCTGCTAGCTACCTGCTTGCCATCAACTGTGAAAATTTCTACGCTCACCCGCTCTGCACTTTTCAGGTCGAGTGTGAGGTAGCTTACATCTGTAGAAGGATTAGGGTAGATTTTTATCGCAGCATCAGGCTCCGGCAGTTTGTTGGTGCTCACAATAGTAGTACCACTGTCGTACCAGCCAATGTCAATGGCATCTTCAAGGCTCGCCTTGAATGCATTGTCAATGCGGTTATTCGGTGCATACAAAACTCCGACAAGTTTTACATTGTCCACATCCCAAGTAGTAGGAAGCGTCAAAGAAAAATTCAGGCCGTACGTTTCTCCGGCATTGACTGTATTGGGGATAATACCTGTTGCACCGCCGAATGTAGGCATGATGATACGCGCCACATGATCATATACCATCATGCTCGCAGGTACTGGGTTAGGAAGGTTTTCGTAACCGTCGAGGTCAATATTGGCACCTGAATAAAAATTCACCTGATTGTATCCCGAGCCTGTGCCGGTTACCGCATCTTCAACCAAGATAAATCCGAGTTTGTAATTGCCGGTTACTGCTTCTATAAATTCCGCATCTACTACTACTTCTAGCAGCCTGGTCGATTCATTGTACTGCGCTCCAACATTGATATTGGCTTTTGGAGCCAAAATCATGCGTGTCAAATAACCCGCACCCAATTCAGTATCAGAAATTTGCGGACCACGGTCTACTTTTCCTGAAGGAAAGGCATTCAGGGCAAGTCCGGTATTATAGACGTCGTTCATCATCGGGTCATTGTTATGAACTGCTATACCTATAAAAAAGTCTCCGTAGGTTTTTTGAAGGCGGGCCATGAGCACCATACCGCGCGTACAAAACTGGCACCATGTACCGGTTCCTTCTTCTACCACTGCGCGCTTACCAGTTGCCATTTGAGCCACCATAGTATTCAAGTTGTATACATTGTCGTCGGTGTAGTCATCGTCACCTCCATTAATATTGCTAACGGTGAGCTGCACTTGTTGAGCACCTGCAGCTAAAAATATTTCATCGTCAAAAGGCGCCGCATACTTCGCTCCCGGAGCGAGTGATATGCCTGTGATACTTTGTGAATATGAATTGCCATCATGCGAAATCTCGACATCAAAAGATGTAATGTTTAAAACACCTGTATTTTTAACTACTGCTTCGGGCTTGTAGCCGATACCGGTAAGGGCGCCAACGTATTTTATCTGTGCAGCATTTGCGTTGAGTGCCGGAGCTGCAAAAGCTTCCCAACTGAAAGCCACATCGTCCACCCAATATGCAGAGTTTTGAACAGGGAAAAGATCAAGAGATGCCAACTGATTGGCTCCATTTGAAAAGCCTCCGGCCAAAACGTCGTTTACATAAAGTTGCCAGTAGTTGGTGGTAAGGTTGGCTACAATTTCCCATTTGAACCACTCCTCAGGGGTATACGAACCGGTAGTGGCTGTAGTACCTCCTTCAGATACTATAATAACACCGTTCACTGCATTAAAATCGAGCGCCCATACCTGACCAATAGTGGTATTTGCTTGCAGGTTGAAGTAGGCATTCTTCCCGGTAGTAATGTACATCATTGATGAAATTCTGAATATACCGTTGTTGTAGGCCTGGCCGAATGGCAATACCACGTCCTGCGGGCCACCGGTAGATGCTGTGGAAGTAAAGTAAATAGAGTTGCTTCCGCTGAATGATTGATTGTTGGAGATTGTTACATCTTCTGCACTTCCGGGAAGGTTGTTCCAAGTGGTCCAGTCACTGGAGGCTACTCCAAGAAACTGTCCGGGAATATAGCTCTCAAAATCGTCAAAGAAGGTAACCTGTGCTTGAGTAATAACAACAGTAAGTACCATTGCCAATAGGGTGTAGATTTTTTTCATAGGTCAATATTGGTTTTTGTGAATGCTAAAGTAACCACTAATCAGCAGATAACAGCTAAGAAAGTGTATCCTAAGAATGGATTCCTATATATGATTTTTACAGGATATGAACAGCAGGTTCATAAGTTCTTTGAATTTCTGATAACCTTATTGCATCAATGAATGCATGCGATATGAACAGTGCCTTGTGTACGAGTTCATCCAAAATGGACTTTAATCGCCGCCAGGCATACGTTCAAATCCCTACATTTAATCCCCCGCTAAATTCCCGGAAAAATTTAAATAGCTATGCTTACAGAAACCATGGAAACCCCCGCCGACGCACGCTCACAGAAAAAAAACCCGACATACGAAGAAGCTTTGGCAGCAGCCGTGGCCTATTTTGATGGCGATGAGCTCGCCGCAGGGGTATGGCTGAATAAATATGCCATGAAAGACTCCTTCGGCAACATATATGAGCGCACCCCCAACGATATGCACCACCGCATGGCATCCGAAATTGCAAGGGTGGAAGCAAAGTACCCCAACCCCCTTTCAGAAGATGAAATTTTTGCGCTGCTCGAGCGATTTACCCACATCATACCCCAGGGTGGCCCTATGACAGGTATTGGCAATCAATACCAGGTGGCATCGCTATCGAACTGCTTTGTAATAGGTAGCAACAGCGACTCATACGGCGGATTGATGAAAACCGATGAAGAGCAGGTGCAATTGATGAAACGCCGCGGCGGGGTAGGGCACGACCTTTCGCATATACGGCCTGCCGGAGCACCCGTGAAAAATTCAGCACTTACAGCTACCGGCGTAGTGCCTTTTATGGAGCGTTTCAGCAACTCAACCCGCGAAGTGGCCCAGGACGGCCGTCGTGGAGCCCTTATGCTCAGCATATCCATTAAGCACCCCGATGCCGAGCGCTTTATTGATGCCAAGCTTGACGGCACCAAGGTAACCGGCGCAAATGTATCAGTGCGAATTGACGATGGTTTTATGCTTGCTGTTAAAAATGGTACTACCTATAAACAACAATTTCCTATTGATGCCGAGAAGCCCATTTACGTGAGTGAAGTGGATGCACGCCGCCTTTGGGAAAAAATAATTCACAATGCATGGGCTTCCGCCGAACCGGGTGTGCTATTTTGGGACACCATCATTCGTGAGTCTATTCCTGACTGCTACTCCGATCAGGGTTTTGCAACCACCAGCACCAATCCCTGCGGCGAAATACCGCTCTGCCCATATGATTCTTGTCGCTTACTGGCCATTAACCTCATGGGGTTTGTAGCACATCCATTCACCGAAAGGGCAGCCTTTAACTTTGATAAATTTAAAGAGCATGCGCGCTTGGCCCAGCGCTTGGCCGATGATATCATTGACCTCGAAATGGAGAAAATTGATGCTATTATCACCAAGATCGAAAAAGACCCAGAGCCCGCTGATATCAAAAGAACCGAATTTGAATTGTGGCAAAACATCCGTAAAAAATGCATTGAAGGTCGCCGCACAGGTATAGGTATTACCGCTGAAGGTGATATGCTGGCTGCGCTGGGCATACGATATGGCTCTGAAGAGTCAATAGCATTTGCCGAAAAGGTGCACAAAACCCTTGCTGTAGAAGTATACCGCGGTTCGGTGAGCCTTGCCAAAGACCGGGGCGCATTCGCTATTTTCAATTGGGACAAAGAGAAAAATAACCCATTCCTGAAAAGGCTCGGTGATGCGGATCCTGGTCTTATTGAAGAAATGAAAATTCACGGTCGCCGAAACATTGCGGCGCTCACCATTGCACCCACCGGCACCACTAGCCTTATGAGCCAGACTTCATCAGGCATTGAGCCGGTATTTATGGTATCGTACAGGCGCCGCAAGAAAATAAATCCGAATGACAAGAACGTGCGCACCGACTTCGTTGATGAAGTGGGCGACCACTGGCAGGAATTTGCGGTGTTTCACCACCAGTTTGTTCAGTGGCTCATCACTCAGGGATACAACCCAAGTGAAGTGAAGCTCTGGCCAGATGCAGATTTGCAGCAGCTTATCGCCAAATCGCCGTACTATAAAGCCACCGCGCCCGATGTGGATTGGGTGAATAAAGTAAGGCTTCAAGGTACCGTGCAAAAATGGATAGACCACTCTATAAGCGTTACCGTAAATATTCCTGCAGAAACCACCGAAGAAATGGTGGCCAAAATATACCTTACCGGCTGGGAAAGCGGCTGTAAGGGTATGACAGTGTACCGCGATGGTTCTCGGTCGGGAGTGCTGTTGTCTGAAAGGCCAAAAGAAGATGAGATTACTGCCTCTGAATACAGCGCACCCAAGAGGCCCAAATCGCTTGAAGCTGATGTAGTGCGCTTTAATAACAACGCTGAGAAATGGATCGCCGTGGTAGGCTTGCTCAATGACCGTCCCTATGAGATTTTCACCGGTCGCGCTGAAGATGCATTCCACCTTCCGGCAAATGTGGATGGAGGTTTTGTTATGAAAAACAGCGATGATAAAACTGCCAAAAGCCGGTACGATTTCCGATACCAGGATAAAGATGGGTTTTTTGTAACAATAGAAGGTCTTTCGAGATCATTCGATCCTGTTTTCTGGAATTATGCCAAGTTGATTTCTGGCGTGCTGCGCCATGGAATGCCACTGCCTGATGTGGTGCACATGATTGAAAATCTACACCTGGACAGCGACTCGCTCAACACCTGGAAAAATGGAGTAATCCGCGCCCTGAAAAGGTATATTCCGGCAGGCACTAAAGCCGAAGGAAGCCAATGCGAATCATGCGGGCAGGAATCGCTAGTGTACGAAGAAGGATGCTTGAATTGTAAGAACTGCGGGCATAGTAAATGCTCATAAAATCGCATTTCAGTTTGTGGATTTGATGCTTTTCACAAGGTAAAGCTTTCAATAGTCCGGCCATTATTTTCAGGATATGGCTGAACTATTGGAGTCTTTAGAGTTCCTTTTTTTACCTTGCGGCATGAAACCACTTTTACTCACTGCGGCAGCCTTCTGCATTTGCTCCGCCACTTTCGCTCAGGAGCAGGAATTGCCCCGCTACATGACCGATGCAGAGAAGGCCATGATGTCTACTTATCAATTTCCGCGCAATTCGCGCGCATTTGAAGAACCGCCACCCTTTGAAAACCTGCGCAATATGGCCGAGTGGGAAGAAGTGCAGGCGCTTACCATCACATGGCGGTCGTATACCAGAATTCTCAAAGAAATAACGCGCGCTGCCAAAGAAGAAACCAAGGTGATCATTTTTTGCAGCAATGCAGCCACTGTGCAAAATTACCTTATGAGCACCCAGAACGCGAGCGGCAACTGGCCTGCGCTTGCACCTTTGAATAATATGAATAATGTAGTACTGTTAGAAGCGCCAAGCAACAGCGTATGGATGCGCGATTACGGTGCAAATACAGTTTATGGAAACAGGGTTGATACACTCCTTTTGGTCGACTGGATATATAACCGCCCAAGGCCTTTGGATGATGTATTGCCATCAGTACTCGCTGACCATTTAGGACTCAACCTTTACACCACCACTTTTGAGCCTACCGACCTTGTGAATACAGGAGGTAACTTTATGAGCGATGGCCAGGGTAGCGGCTTTGCAAGTGAGTTGATTCTTGAAGAAAACGAGCCCGGCAATCCATACTTCGTTACACCAAAAGATGAAGAAGATATTGATGCAATAATGAATCAGTTTCAGGGCCTGAGCAGATATATTAAAATGACTGCCCTGCCCTATGATATCATCAACCATATTGACATGCACATCAAGCTGCTCGATGAAGAAACCCTGCTGGTAGGCGAGTATCCCCCGGGTGTAGCCGATGGACCCCAGATCAATGCCAATATTGATTATGTGGTAAACAACTTTTTGAGTTATTTCGGCGATAATTACAAAATAGCGCGCATACCTATGCCCAGCGGCCCGAGTGGCACATGGCCCGATGACAATCCCGCGGCATACTACCGTACCTACACCAATGGTGTATTTGTAAATAAAACTTACATATATCCGGTATACAGGCAGCAATTTGATACAATAGCGCATAGAATTTACAGCGAATTGCTTCCGGGATACACCATTAAAACCATTGATTGCGACAATAACCCTGAAGCTATGATATCTGCTGCAGGAGCCATTCACTGCATCACACATTCAGTGGGTGTAAATGATCCGCTGCTTATTGTACACCAGCCTTTGAAGGATACAGAAGATACCCAGAATGACTATGAAGTAATCGCTACGGCTGAGCACCGCACCGGTGTGGCATCAACTACATTATGGTGGCGCCTTGCCGGCGAAAGCGGGTACAATGAAGTTGCCATGGTTTCTGCAGGTGGAAATGACTGGCAGGCTTATATACCTGCACAGGCGGCTGTCACGAAGGTGCAATATTTCATTCAGGCCGATGCCAACAACGGCAAAACGCTAAACAGACCCATTGTAGCTCCCGAAGGCTACTGGCAGTTTAAGGTACTGGGCGATATTACCGGTATTGACCAGGTGACGGTGCTTGAGTTGAATCCTGTATATCCTAATCCCGCTACCGATATAGTAAGCATTCCGGTATTGGCTCAGCGCCCCATGCAAGCCCGTGTATACCTTACCGATATTGCAGGCCGGAATGTTGCGGAAGTGTTTAGCGGAGAGGTGTATGGCGATAAGCGCATCAGTGCGCGGGTAGGAAATTTGCCGGCAGGTGTTTACATGGTGGTAGTTGATACTGATTACGGACGAAAAACCACGCCATTAGCAGTAGTTCGTTAATCTCCTGCCAAACCCATTTTTTGAAGGAGAAAACTCGCATTCATATTTTGGCAAATACCATCTTCCAGCCTGTATTGAAAGTCGAGTTCGTTATTGGCATAGTGTACTTCAAAGCGCATATTTGCAATAACTCCCTGATGCTCCCGACTTAGGTTGCACAGACTCAGATCGTGCGTGGCGATAAGCCCTTTTGCAGGAAGGCTGAGCAATTTTTTCATGAATCTCTTTGAGCCCTCTGCTTTATCGGTTGAGTTGGTGCCTTTGAGTATTTCATCGAGTATAAGGAAGTGCAGTCCGCCGCGCTCCAGCGAATCCACAATGCTTCGCAACCTCTTGAGCTCACTGAAAAAATACGATTCACTTTCGCCGAGTGAGTCCGTGGTAAGCATAGATGTGTACAGTGTGCATGGCTGAAATGACATTTGCCGCGCAGCTACCGGAAGGCCGCGCATTGCCAGGAGTAGGCTCAGGCCCACCGTGCGCAGGTAGGTACTTTTGCCGGCCATATTTGCACCGGTTATGATATAGAATTTGCCGGCACTGTTGAGGTGCAGGTCGTTCGGAACAGCGGTAGCGTCCATGAGCGGATGGCGTGCATCAGCAATGATGAATGTTGCCGTGGTATTGCTTTCGGCAAATGTAAATTCAGGATGGTTGAAGCAGTATAGCGCTTCAGATTGAAGGGCTTCGGCAAGTGCAATGGTTTCAATCCACTGCGAAAGGTCGGCGGCATAAGTCTCGCGCCATCGCTCCAGCCTCTGCATGCATTGGTAATCCCACATTAATAGGGCATTCAGGCCTATGCCTACTATGATGTTGTGGCGGCCGCTGATGGCACCTTCTATTTTATTCAGTTCCTTCAAAGCCTTAGCACTGCGTTCATAATGCACTTGCTCCATCATTTCCTGAAAGGGCGAATTGCCGAAATCACGGGCGCGTATCATTTGCAACATTGAAGCAGCTCCCTGCACGCGCTGCAAGGTTTGGCTGAAATGTACAAATGCAGCCTGATGTTTTTTGAATCCTAAGCCGGTAATAAGGAGTGGAATCAGCGCTATATAGACATAGGCGTTCCATTGTAGCATACCCGTTGCCATCGCAGCAGTGGCAACAATCATAAAGGCAGGTAATGCGCGGTTTAGCAATACCACTTTGTATTTGCTTTGTATAAGTGATGGCATCAGTGCCCACGCCTTTATGCGGTGTGGGGCATCAAATTGTATGTTGGCAATTTGAGCAAGAGCCAGCAGGCGAAGGCTCCATTCCGAATCGACGGCAAAGTGCACTGCAATGGCTTTTTCACGGGCTATTGCTTCAGCATCCAGCAGCGGCGCAGCTAGCCTTCCGGCAAATATTTTTGTGGCAATAGGGCTTTGGCAGCGGTTCATATATTGAAACAGGCTGTGCCGGCCGAATACGTTCAAATCGGAGGTAAAAGGGTGGGAGGGATTCGAATATTCATTGCCGTCATATCGCTTTCGCCAATTGCCTTCAAGGCAATCGAGTTCTTCGCGGCAGAGGGTGGCAAAAATCACTTCTTTTTTTATGTCTTCCTTTTGGTCGGTATGTTTTTTGATAAGGTAAATGAAGGCCGCGGTGGGAAATGCAAAAGCAAAAAGAGTGATAATTCCCTTATTCCATGAGAAGTACAAGGCGGCTGCAGCAAGGATGAATGCACCAAGCCGAAGCACTGAGAACGTGGCAAGCCGGCGCCGCATTTGTTTTGATTCGGATTCTGATGCGTTGAAAAGTGCCTTGTACTTATCCGTCGGTTTCATGGCCCAAATGTATCGATAAGATGCAATGGATGTACCGGCCGTTAAGCAGGGCAAGGAAGCGAAGATACTTTGCTATTCGCAGAACTTGCTGAAGCATCTCAATGTTAAAAGAGAGCTTGCGCTACGCATACTTTATAGGGCAAGAACTTAAATTTTAACAAAAATATGTTTGCTCATGAAATGTATGTACATATATTTGCAGTGTGAAAATTGAAGAAGCCATAAAGCAAAAGAACTTCCCTGATCCTTACCATAAGGCTTTTGTGAATCTACTATACACCAGCAACTGGCTTGTATACATGGAGAGCGGATTATTCAAGCGCCACGGCCTTACAATCCCACAGTATAATGTATTGCGCATTCTCAAAGGACAACTACCCAATGCCGCTACAGTAAACCTGCTTATAGATCGTATGATTGATAAGAGTTCAAACGCTTCGCGCATTGTAGAGAAGCTCAGGGCAAAAGGATTGATAGACCGACATGAGTGCAAAGATGACCGCCGCCGAGTAGATGTAATAATCAATGAGAAAGGGCTTGCATTGCTAGAGCTTGCAACGGCCGATATGAAGAAGTTTCACACTGACCACCGCGCGCTAACGCCTGAAGAAGCGTTGTTATTAAGCGACCTTCTTGACAAGCTCAGGTGCGACAAAGAACTTAAGTAACCCAAATAATAAACCAACAAAAACAAGAACAAATGAAAATGATGATCACAATGGCCGCGGCAGCCCTATTTGCATTAAGCACGACAGCGACTGCCGGCGACGGCTTAAAAGTTAATGCCGATAAAAGCAAAATATTCTGGACCGGCAAGAAAGTAACAGGTGAGCACACAGGCACGCTATTGATTAAAAGCGGAGAAGTAGAACTGAAAGATGGCAAGCCTGCACGTGTGGAGCTTGATCTTGATATGGCTACCATCAAAGTAACCGACATTACAGATGAAGGCACCAACGCAAAATTGTTGGGTCACCTAAAGTCTGATGATTTCTTTTCGGTTGAGAAAAACCCTACAGGAAAGTTTGTTGCCACGAGCTTTACTGAAATTAAAGGTGCGAAAGACCGCGAGCCAAATTATACTGTGAAAGGCAAACTCACTTTGAAAGGCATCACACATGATATTGAATTTCCTGCTATGATTATGGTTAAAGGAAATAATGTGGTAGCCAATGGCAATGTAACTTTCGATCGTACAAAATTTGAAATTAAATACGGTTCAGGCAATTTCTTCCAGGGTCTTGGCGACAAGGCTATCAGCGACGAAGTAGCTTTGAACTTTGTGTTCAGCGCAGGCAAGTAAGAATTTCGATCTCAAAAAAAGTCAGGGGCGGCTCCGCAGGAGCCGCCCCTGACTTTTTTTATGCTGTATTATCAAAGAAACCAAGCCAAAGCTCACGAAATATTCAGTTTTAGTGTGGCGGAATTCGCTAGGCTGACTGGACGAAATATCCTATTGAAATTCGTGTTAAAGCTTTCAAGGTTTCGAATGAAGGGTTGCAAATAATAAGAGCGAATGCTACATCGACTTAATGGAAGGAGAATTTATTCGATTTAAACCTACATTTCCCTGATTACAAATTCCTTAATTTTGATGGAGATTGTCTGCTACTGATAATATCAATAATTTCAATCCTTTTTTGGTTTTATTTGTATGACACTTTAAAATCCCGTACCACGATTCTTCTGTATTTAGTATTGATATCATCCACCTGATATTGCTTGGTGAACCCTACGGTTTTCGGACTCCGAACAAATCGTTTTTCACATTCCTTGCCCCTTGTGTCGATCTGACCTTATAGAAATCGTAAATCGATTTCAAGAAAGCTTTCGCTTGGTTATTCCAAACAATGTTGACTTTTTCCTTCACCAGTCTTCACTTTCTTTTTCCAGATTTTCCTGGCTTATGGTTTCGCGGTTTCGCAGTTGCATTTCGGCAATTGCCAGTCGCGTGGTGCAGGCATTCTTAGTAAGGGGTTCTCCTTCGAAGGCGTACCCAGCAATCATTTCATTATCGAGCATGTCGTTTATTCTTTGCAGGAAGGATTCCTGCTCTGCGGCAAGTATTTTTTGGACTATGGTCAATTTCGCAGCGGGCAAACTCATGGTGTTCATTTTATACTAAAGTTAATGATTTCATTAAAGGGAACCTACATTAGGTAAAGCTACATTTACTTTTTTAATACCGTAATTCATTCAGCCTACCGATTGAGATTTTGATAATAATGTCCTGATTTTTTTTACAGCTCGGCTTCAGTAATCCTTATCAAAACCCCAGTTTCATTTTCAGTGGTATGGCCTTTCGCCCGAAAGGTGTAAGGTGTTTGCTGAACTTGTTGTAAGTATTTTTATCGTTGCTATAAGCCTTTTCCATTTCAATTGAAAACCGGGCGTAGAGCTCCTTTCTATATTCTTTCCAGTGGGCAGGGTGCAATGTACTTAGCATTACAAGCCGGGTGCTAAGCCGCACCAGCCTTTGCTCAGCACTGTCCAAGGTGCTCCAAATACCACCGCTATGCAACCGGTATGCGCTTGTTACAGCATCGGTATAGATGCCATAGCCCGCTATAAGAGTCATGGCAAAAATGAAAACATCCGGGTTGGGAATATTGAAAAAATCATCGGGCAAATTACCCGCAATGCACCTTCTTTGAACTACGCTGCTATTGATGCTCGGACCCTGACCGAAGATCAGGTCGCTGAAAACGAATTTATCGGGTTGTCCGTTTAGTACTTCCGCTGAAACTACTACGCCAGAAGCATCTACTTTTTGATAATTGGTATACGAAATGGTGGCTTCAGCATTTGCGAGCAATGCGCGGGCCTGCATGGTTAATTTATTCGGGTCAATCCAATAATCATCTCCTTCGCAAAAGGCCAGCAACGGGGCATTGCATTCATTCAGCGCTTTCGCAAAATTGCGCCCCGTACCTTGATTTATTTCAGCTTGAAGCAAAATAATGTTGGGGCTTTTCTCCTGCCACGATTTTATGATTTGCACGGTGCTATCGGGGCTGCAATCATCGCTTACAAGCACACGAATTTTTCCATTGTACTGCTGTGCAATAATTCCTGCCAGACATTGATCTATAAACGCTTCGTGCTTGTAGGTAAGCACCATTACATCTATATCGGGAAGGGTTTTCATAGGTGCAACTACCAAAGATTCAATACAAACTTTGCTATGTATTCCTGTTCATTTGCCGTAAGGTCGTGGTGTAGGGGCAAGCAAAACGCTGATTCGCTCAGGGCTTCTGCCACAGGGCATGGTGCTCCGGCCATGTAGGTTATGGTATTGAGGGCAGGGTAGAAGTAGCGCCTCGCCTCAACCCCTGCTGCTGCCAGCGCGGCAATAATTGCTGAGGCTCTTGTGGGTTCTGCATTCAAAATAGGAAAGTAGGCCCCATTGTGCAACGTATTCACACCAGGGTTTAGAAAACATTTATCGGGCAATACCTTCAGCAAGCTCCGGTAGCGCTGCCACTGCCCGCGCCTTCTTTCCAGCAATGCATCGGCATAGGGAAGCATGGCAAGCCCGAGGGCGGCATGAAATTCAGAATTTTTGCCATTTATTCCCGGGTAGGGGAAATTATTCGGTCCGTCGTGCCCAAAATTTCGGTAGGCATCAATATATTTTTTTCCTTCGGCAGTGCGGCTCACCACCAGCCCTCCATTGGCAGTGTGAAATACCTTTGTTGCGTGGAGGCTTAGTACTGCACAATCGCCGTAGCTCAGCAGACTTCGGTCATGGTATTTCACCCCGAATGCGTGCGCCCCGTCAAAGAAAATAGGTATTCCGTGTTGCGCAGCCAATGTCTCCAACGCTGCTACATTTGCCGGAAGGCCGTATACATGTGTGGCAAGAATGGCGCGGGTATTCTCACCAATCAGGGCAGCGGCTTTTTCATGGTTTATTGCTAGCGTATCGGTTTCCACATCGGCAAAAACCGGAGTAAAGCCTTCCCAAAAAACTGCCCCCGCAGTGGCAACATAGCTGAATGGGGTAGTGATCACTTCACCACCTCGGGCTAAAGTACGCAGCATACATTGCAGGCCGGTAGTGCCGCTGCTCAGGTATGATACAAACTCAACACCCAGGTAGCGCGCTATTTTTTCTTCAAATTCCTTCACCAAAGGCCCTTGGTTGGTGAGCCATTGGCGTTGCCAAATACCTTCGGTATAGCGGCTGTACGCTTCATGCGGCGGGAGAAAGGGCCTGCTGTGTGGAATCATTTTCCCGGCCATTTGTTGAGATGGGGCAAGATGGTAGTATTTTCTAACCCCGCGAAGAAAGCAATTTTTGCAGCAGCTTGCGCATCGCTTATTTCTATTTCGAGAAATTGCCCCGGCCTTTCGGCAAAAAATACACGGGCTTCAGCCAGGTGGTTTTCATACCAGGCCACGAGCGTAGGCCGGTGGTAAGGGTCGCTTTCAGGGCTTGTGTAAAGCGCGCGGTTTGCATCCCAGGCAAAACCGGGATAGCGGTAGGTGGCTGCCTCAAGCTGAGCCTTATTGGGCGCATGCACCCCATCGCCAAATTTCGTAGCGTGGTATCGCAGCAGCGATTCATACCATTCATCAGCGCTACTTCTAAGGGTGAGAATAAACTTCGCACCGGGGTAGTGGTGGGCTACATGCTTGTAGGTATGCATGGCACTAAAAGGCAGGTCCTGAAAAAAATCGGCAGTGGCTACCAAATCAATAATAGGCTTCCAGTTGCCTGCAGCGTAGTGCTTTATCAGCATTTCGCCCTGTAGCTGATCGCCACATCGATAGCCTTGATTTATGAATAGCTGGTTTAGTGAAGTAGTTCCGGTTTTATTGGCACCTATACATATCACTTTTGGCTTCACGCAGGCTAAAGTAGGTTTTTTTTGGAGTGGAAATATCCCCCAACAACCTCCTCGAACTCCTATGCTCTCCTCTACAACAAAAAATTACCTTTGGCTCCATTGCCTGCAATGAATTTCAAAGTTTCAGTTGTGATACCTGTATTCAATGCTGCGCCCTACATCAGGGAAGCGGTGCAGTCTGCTATGAATCAGGCGCAGGTGGCTGAAATTATTCTTGTTGAAGATGGCAGTACCGACGGCAGCCTTGAAATATGCCAGGCGCTGGCCGCTGCTGATCAGCGCATTGTGCTGCTAAGCCATCACAGCGGCCGTAACCGGGGTGCAGCAGCCACGCGCAACGTTGGTATCAGCGCGGCTTCAAGTGCATACATCACCTTCCTCGATGCTGATGATGTATACGCCGCCAATCGTTTCGTTAAAGCGGAAGAAATTTTTGGCAGCAACCCCGCGTGTCAGGGAGTTTATGAGGCCATAGGTATGCTACCTGCCATAGACCCTATGAACAAGCCGGTGCTTACTACCCTGCAGGAAATGTACAGCCCCGAAACGCTTTTTTACCATATTAGTCCGGTGGGCAACCGGGGCTATTTCAGCCTGATAGGCCTTACGGTAAAGCGCGAAGTGTTTGCCGCTGCCGGCATGCTCAACGAGTACCTGCCGGTATCGCAGGATACGGAGTGGATGCTGCGCCTTGTAGCTACATGCAGGCTCCTGCCTGGCTCACTGAGCGAACCAGTGTCGCTTCGCCGCATTCACGCTGCCAACCGCACCACCGATGAAAATTTTATGCGAAAGCATAAACCTGTAATGGCCTTGGTTGCGCTCAACTGGTTTGTACACCACAATCTGCCCCCCGATAAAACCGCTGAAATACTACGAGTATTCCTCAAGTACCATTTTGAGTGGGTTCACCTGGCGGCAAATGGTAATAAAATATGGCGCAAATGGCAGGATATAATTGCTGGTACCAGGCTGTGGTGGCGCTATCCGGATCTGAGAGGCAATGCCTACCTGCGGTATCATCTGCGCACTGTTTTTAAGCTCCACGTACCAAAGCATCTCAACTACTATGAGTCACCATACTGATTGGGTGAGCGTAGTAATGCCCAACTACAATAAAGGCGCTTTTGCGCTGCAGGCGGCTGAGTCGGTGCTTGGCCAAACGCACCCACACACAGAACTGCTATTCATTGACGACCACAGCACCGATGGCAGCGATGAGCCTGTAAGAACAATAGCTGCCAGCGATAGCAGGGTGAAGTTTCTTATTACCCCGGTGGAAAGGAGCGGAGGCAGCATAGCGCGAAATATCGGACTTAAAAATGCCCGTGGTAAGTACATTATTTTTATGGATAGTGACGATCTCATGGATGCTCACTGCGCAGCCGGACGCGTGAGTGAGTTTGCCGATAGCCCTGATCTTGATTTTATAGCTTTCCCGATGGGCATATTTTTTAAAACCGCCGGCGACACCGATCTTATTACAAATATCCCAAAAGGCATACCTGATATGGAGCGCTTTGTACTTCGCGACCAGCCTTGGCTTATAAGCGGCCCGATTTGGAAAAAGGATTTTCTCACAGAAATAGGTGGGTTGAACCCATCGCTGATTTCGCAGCAAGATGCCGACCTGCATGTAAGGGCCCTTATACATACCAATGCATACAGGTATGTGCACAACGCCCCGACTGTGCATTACAGGCAGGATGTGGAGAGCATTGCGCGCAGCTATTCGCAGAGCTATGAGTCATTACTACAGCGCGCAGCTATGCTCAAGAACCAATTGGATGTGGCGCGGCAGGCAAACAAGCTTACCGGGGGTTTTAAAACTGCACTCGCACAATACCTGCTCGATATTGCCCAGATGCTTCGCTGGTATAAAGCCGCTGAAGGTGTGGCTGCAAGGACGACAGCACTCGAAATTTGGTCTAAGGCAATGGAGATTCTTGATGAGAAAGCCTACCGCACAGGGCTGAAATATATCCGCTTTAAGCACAATATGTGGTGGAATAGAGCGCCGCTTTTGCAAAAGTGGGTTGAAGAATGGTATAAAGGCCGGCTCGGTGAGCTTATTTTCGTGCCGAGTGCTACATTGTGCAAATCGGTAATGAGCGATTGGAATGAGTAAGCATATATTCTACATATCATCATGGTATCCGCGTGCGGATAAAAGCGAAGGTACCTTCATTGAAAGCCAGTTGCTGGCCCTGCGTGAGCAAAAAATTCGCAGCTCCATTATGCATACCGAAGAGTATACTTTGGCCAATTTCACACGGGCATACCTTTCGGGAAAAAAGCTGATTACCCAACGCGCACATCCTCATATTACAGCAGTTCAAAACGTAGTGGTGCATAGATTACCGCTAAGGTTTAGCACCGACCCTGTTGCATTGCGCAAAAAGAATCTTATAAACGGGGCAATAAAAACCTTGCAGAAATATATTGATACCAATGGCCGGCCCGATGTGCTGCTTCACCACGGTATATTTAATTTCACGTATATCACTGAGGCGCTTTCGCAGCATTTCAGCATTCCTTATTGGTTTATGGAGCACAGTTCCTTGCTTGGTGAGGGCGTTGCTAAACCCAATAATTCTTTTCACAGCAGCGCCCAGGTACTTGCTTTTGTGCAAGAGGCAACCAGGCGTTTTGCAGTTTCGCAATACTATGCAAACGAATTTTCCAAACGCTTCGATGCGCCTTTTCTCTATTGTCCCAATGTACTCACCGCTGATTTTTTTGTAGCTATCAATACCACCAAGAATGCGCTTCCATTTCGGTTTGTAAATATCGGTATACTCGAACCGCACAAGAATCAGGAACTGCTTATCCGCGCTTTCGCGAAAAATTATACAGGTAACGCTTCATTCAGCCTTACTATTGCCGGCCACGGCACCCTGGCGCCATATCTCCGCGATTTGATCGTTCAGCTTGGGGTGGCTCACCAAGTATCAATTACCGGATTTTTGAACCGCGAAGCCATCAAAAGTTTATTGCAGGAGTCGCATATATTGGTACTGTCATCCACTCATGAAACGTTTGGGGTGGTGCTTGCCGAGGCCATGGCATTTGGCTTGCCTGTTATTGCTCCTGATATTGGCGGGCCTGCCGAACTGATCAATCCGCAGGTTGGAATTACTTTCGCTGTAGGCAATGTAGCCGACTTGGCTGAGAAAATGAATAAGATGTACCATCAATATTCATCCATGAATTACAGCGCAATTTCAGAGAGTGCAAGGCAGCGTTTTGGCAGCGCCACTTTCGTAAAATACCTTTTTGATGAGCGATAGGGCAAGGCATATCGATATAGCTGATGCTGAAGTGCCACTGGTTTTTTCGGATGGAGCTACCACTGTGGCCTATGGCATGCGTGGCCTTAATTGGCGCGGACGCCTGCATTACCGCTTTATGGTGTGGAAAGCCCAGCGCACCATAGACGAATTCTACCGCAACACCATTTCCCGAAGGGTGTGCTACTACGGACCGTTCAAGGGTGAGTTTGGGCACTTCCTGCTTCACAACCTTCCTTTCTTGTTGCACCTGCACAGCAAGGGTGTGGCTATACATTATTGCGGCATGGAGTTGCACAAACCTTTTTTGGTTGACGATATAGGCAAATCTATTATACATACCTGGTATCCACTGCGCGACTTTTTTGCTGAAGTGCCCCCACGTGCAAATGAAACAGTGCCTCCGCGTGATGTTCAGCGGGCAATCGACCATTTCAAAAGTGTTGCCAAAGCTTCGACTCTGCCTTTTCTTGATATTGGCGATAACGACCTGTATTGGTATGTATTTCGCAATTGGCAGCTCGAAGGCAGGCAGCATGTATACCCGCTAGGGCCGGTGTATGCGCATGGAAAAACCAATAGCTGCGTGATTTTTCCGAGAAAAAAGGGCGCAAGTTTAAGCCCTAACAATGGCGGCCCCTGGGATTATATGGAAATAGCGCGCGCTGTGGCTCCTATGTTCGAAAAGGTTTATTTGGTAGGGCACCCTTCGTTAAGTGCTGAAGTACAATCAGAAGGCAATATAGAATTGAAGATTTCATCAGACAATGCCGAGACCATTAAATACTGTGCTCAGAGCAAGTTGATCATTACCCAACATTCAGGAGCAGTACACCTCGGTGCCTGGCTGAATGTGCCTGTGCTCGTTATCTTCAATGGTACACCACCCATCAAGGGACTTATAGATACGCTACGGTTCAGAAGGAATATTGCTAACACGCCTTTGAATTATGCCTTTAGTTTGCCTGAAATTGTGAAATTTGTCGCCACATTGATCAAGCGATGAAGGTAGACTACCTATTCCTGATACCACTCAATCCCGAATCGGCGAGCAACGAAATGCGCCGTGCCCTGCGCAAGGTTTGCCTTGAGCAGGTTTCGGCTATCAAAGCCACTAAAAAGGTATGGCTCCTTGGTACGGATACATCACCCCATCCTGATTTTGAAGCAATAAAAACCGCAGGCCGCTCTAAGGAAGATAAGCTCTTTGAAGCCGGTTTTTTGCTGGAAAGCGAAAAAGATACGGCCCGCTACCTGGTGCGACTTGACGACGACGATTTGGTGAATCCTGCCGTATTTGATGCCGCCGCAAAACGCCCTGATTTCGATTGTTTGTATGACCATACCCACTGGTTTTACGATATGAGCAGCGGTCGCTGCAGCACACAGCAACGCCCTTGGATACCCAATACAGCAATTCACAGCATGGAGCACGCCATGAAGAGGATACCATCAGTAGGTGGCAGCACCCTGGCGGGTGATGAAAACTTTCTTTTCGCCTGCGACCATAGCCGCGCCTGGCACGCTTACTATGCAGGTATGAATCTTGTGAAAACTGACCAGAATAATCCTCTTTACCTTCGGGTGCTCAGCCCAAGGTCGCGATCAGCAGGGGGCTCCGATGAGTTTCAGGATACTTTTCCTTACTACCTGCAGCGGTTCGGTACGTGGAAGAGCCACTTCCCTTTTCAGGAAGAAAAATTGCACCCCATACTAAAGCAACTATGGGAAACAAATGAAGGTCCATTGCGCGCATGGACGCTGCCTTCCAAATCGTTCGTAAGCAGATTTCTCAATAAGATTAAAACTGCCAAATGAACAAAACCGAAAGGCTGGTAAATAAGTTTGTAGAAGCTGTAGCATCATTGAAAGTATGTGTGGTGGGCGAAACCATCATCGATGAGTTTGTGGAAGTGCGTTACGAAGGGCAGAGCATGAAGTCATTCTGCCCGGTGTTTACCTACGCAAACGAGGGTAATGCTGTGCAAGTGCAGATGGGCGGTGCTGCGGCTATAGCCAACCACTTGCGCGATTTTGTAGCTGCTGTTGACCTGATAAGCAACCCTCCCGGTGAAATTGTAAAAACCCGCCTCATCGACAAAGATGATCAGAAAAAACACGTTGAAATAAACCGCTTCGAGTTGAAATCATCAGCATCCGATTTGATTTCCAATGATTATGATGTGGTAATAGTGGCCGATTTCGGACATGGATTTTGCGACAGCCTGAAGGTAAATGGCAAGTACCACTTTATGACCCAAACCAACAGCAACAACTTTGGCTACAACCGCATGTCGAAGTGGAAAGCATACCCTAAAAAAAGTAGCTGCCTCGACCTGCGCGAAGCAAGTTTGCAAGTAAACCGCCGCTCGGATTTCAGCAATAAAGAATTAATCAGAGATCTTTTTAACTATGAAATTGGCGCCGAGAAACTTTTTCTTACGCTCGGAAGGCGCGGTTCGGTATACTATGATGGTCAGAATTATCTCATGCAGCCCGCGTTTCAGGGCGAGGTGGTTGATACCATCGGAGCAGGCGATACATTTTATGCTTTTGCAGCCTTGGCTTCGGAAATTAAATTTGAGCAACCTGCCGACCTGATGGTGGTGCCGGCATTGGCGGCAAGCCTCTCGTGCACCTGGCTGTGCAATGAAGAAGAAGTAACCCGTGAAAAACTAATGCGCTATGCGTCTCGATTCGTATAAAGTTGCCTTTGATAAATTTTTTGCTTCCGCGGCCATACGCGGCAGCATAGCCGATGCAGTTACCATGCTCACTCCGGCCAGAAGGGTACTTTTCATTGGCAACGGTGGCAGCAACGCTATTTGCAGCCATATGATGGAAGATTTTATGAAAATGGCACGCAAGCAAACCCTCAGCTTTACCGATGCAGCGCTCATTACGTGCTTTGCCAATGACTATGGCTATGAAAATGCACAGGCCGAGTGGATAAAATTCAATTACCAAACGGGTGATGCACTTATTGCCATAAGCTCATCGGGCGAGTCAAAAAATATTCTCAATGCAGTGGATGCGCACAAGGCGCTCGGTGGCGAAGTGATTACCCTGAGCGGTTTCGATGCTGCGAATACCCTTTCCCGAAAGGGGCAAATAAACTTTATAACCCCGGTAAGAAATTACGGAATTGTGGAAACCTTTCACCAGGTAATTCTGCATTCAATCTTAGACGAATTGGTATGACCATCAATAAAGTGCTCATTACCGGTGTGGCCGGTTTCATAGGGTCCAATCTCCTTGATTATCTAATGGAGCATACCAAATGGCGCATCGCCGGAATTGATAATTTGAGCACCGGCAACCGGGCCAATATCGCTGCGCACATCGGCCATAGCCGTTTTGACTTTGTTGAGGATACGCTCTTCAATCTCACCACGCTGAAACCCTATGACGTGGTATTCCACCTCGCAGCGCTGCCGCGCATACAGCCAAGTTTTGAGATGGTAACAGCGCATATTTACGAGAATTTGCTGGCCCCCATACACCTTATTGAACTGATGATTGCCGATGGGCGCTTCCCTCGGTTGGTGAACAGCTCATCGAGCGCGGTGTACGGCACACCGGAAGTGATACCCACACCGGAAAGCGCGGCCATAAGCTGCCTCAGCCCGTACGCATTTCAGAAATACGAAACCGAAAAGTACCTTGAATTGCTCGAAACGCGCTACCCGCTCAACTATATAAACCTTAGGTATTTCAATCCCTACGGCCCGCGCAGCTTCAACCCCGACAATAAATTCAACGCCTACAGCAGCGTGGTGGGCATATTCCTAAATCGGCACACGAAGGGCTTTGGGCTCGAAGTAACCGGCGATGGTGCACAGCAGCGCGATTTTGTGCATGTAAGCGACTTGGCCCACGCCAACTACCTCGCCGCGGTGCATCAGGGCGCACTCAATACCGCATTCAACATTGGCCACTCCGGTACGCTCAGCATCCTTGAACTTGCTCAAATGATTTCCGACCGCATATCCTTTATACCAGCCCGCGACGGCGAAGCGCGCATAACTTTCGCTGATGTGAGCAAAGCAAAATCACTACTCGGTTGGGAGCCGCAACATAGCTTAAAGGCATACATCAAAGAAGTATTGCAATGATTCGCGGATTCGCATGCGGCGTTTTTGACCTATACCACCCCGGGCATGTGCTTATGCTTAAAGAGTGCAGGCAGCATTGCGACCATCTTACCATAGCCATCAATGAAGCCGCCAACTTCGATTCACATATCAATCCCGGCAAGCGTGCTCCGTTTTTTACTACCGAAGAGCGCAAGCTCGTTCTCGAATCAATAAAGTATGTGGATGAAACACTGCTTTACGAAACCGAAGAAGAACTCACCGAAATAATGCGCTCCGGCAATTATGATGTACGCTTTTTGGGCGATGACTATAAGGGTAGACCAATTACTGCTCCCGATGCCATACCCTATATTCACTTTGTAGACCGAAGTCACGGCTATAGTACTTCTATGTATGTAGAGCGATTTTCGGAAAGGCTAAATCCCCGCAAAGAATAGCGATGAATGGAGGTGTTCTCATCATATCACATACATTTCCGCCGGCTCCCGGCGTAGGCGGGCGCAGGTGGGCTAAGTTTGCTAAAAGCCTTTCGGCAAATGGACATGCAGTGCGGGTGCTATCGGCAAATACATCCGGCACCGGCAGTCTTTGGAGCAAGGATGTGAAGAACATACCGTTGGTTCATTGGCAGCATTTTTATCCTGAAATTCTCGACAAGATTCCTGCATCGGTTTTCGACAAACTGCATTACAGAGCCGCACTGATTCGCAACAGTTATGCAACCAAAGGCAATCCCTACGACCGATCGATGTATGATGGGAACTCATTCACCAATACGCTTACCAATGAGCTTACATTAAACTCTTTGGGCGCTGTAATTATTAGCGGCCCTCCATTCGGACTGCTCTCTTATGCAGCAGCATTGAGACAGCGTTTTCCTGCAACCCGCTTTTTAGCCGACCTTCGCGATCCTTGGACTACAGGTGTCAATTATGGTTACAGCCTCCTTACCGGCAAAAGAGCTGAATACGAAAAAAAAGCCGAGCGGTCTATGCTTCAAAATTTCGATGCCATCACAACTCCTTGGCCGGCCTATGCTGCCGAATTGAAAAACCGATATCCTGAATATTCAGATAAAATCTATCTTCTTCCACACGCCTTCGACCGCGATGACATAGGCACTACTGCTCCGCCTCCCGCCAATAAAATACCTCACATACTCTACGGGGGTAATGCCTACTCTGGATTTGATGCGGTATTCCGCCATTTGAGTGCTCTGGCCTCAATGGGCAGAGTTGGGGTCGAGATATACAGCTACAGCAATATGCCACCATCAATTTCAGCCAAAGCAAAAGGATTTGAATGGTCAGGACCCATAGCACCGCGAAACCTTTTTGAAAAAGTTGCTATGGCTGACTACCTGCTTTTCCTCATTCCTGAAACACTTCGCAATGGCCTGCCCACCAAACTGTATGAATATGTAGCTACCGGACGACCTCTATTAGCAATTGGTGAACGCGGCACTTTGCAGGAGCTCATTGAAAAGGAAGGACTGGGTTTGTTTGTGGAAACGAATCAATTTGCCGCAAAGGCCGAAGAACTTCTGCTCAACAGGCAGGTACCTACACCAAAGGCAGATTGGGCCGCAGAAAATGAATTGAGCCGCGTAACGGAATACCTCTTGCACATTATCAAAAATAGCAATGACTAACCGAAAGCTTTGGATAGTAGTAGGCACTCGCCCTAATTTTATTAAAGTAACCCGCTTTAAGCAGGTCGCTGAGGGGTTGCATGGCCTTGACGTGAAAATAGTTCACACAGGTCAGCATTATGATGATGCGATGGCAAATGTATTCTTTGAGCAATTCGGGTTGCGGCCCGATGTATTTCTGAATATTCAGGCATCGCACCCGGCAATTCAGATAGGCGATGCCATTAAGGCACTCACCGAATTATTCCTGCAAGAAAAACCCGATATGGTAATGGTGGTAGGCGACGTAAACTCCACACTTGCGGGTGCAATCGCTGCAAATAAATGCAATATTCCACTTGCGCACCTCGAAAGCGGACTCCGAAGCAATGACTTGGAAATGCCTGAAGAGCACAACCGCCGACTCGCTGATGCTTTGGCCCAGCTACACTTTATCACTGAAGATGCCGGCCTTGCCAACCTTCGCCGTGAAGGCGCAAATGAACATGGACTCGCATTCGTAGGCAATACCATGATCGATACACTTGTGGCTTTTCGCGAAAAAATTGAAGCTTCTCAAATACTCGAAACACAAGACCTAAATTCCGGCGATTACGTGCTTATTACCCTTCACCGACCTTCAAATGTAGACAACCGGCAGGGATTGGAATTGGTGCTCCTGATACTCCGCTCCCTTTCTGAAAAAGTAAAATTGGTATTGCCCATACACCCGCGCACATTGGCGCGGATAGAAAAGTTTGAACTTAAGGATTCCTTTTATACTATTCCCCAATTACAGATTATAGAGCCGCAGGGCTATTTGGATTTTCAGAAGCTCATTGCTGAGTGCATCTTTACCCTTACCGATTCGGGAGGCATACAGGAAGAAACCACCTATTTGCGAAAGCCCTGCCTTACACTGCGACCCAATACCGAGCGGCCCTGCACCATAACCATCGGCAGCAATACACTCATCCCATTTGCCGTGAGCGAAATATGCGCCTATGCTGACTTGATACTTGACGGTAAATACAAACAAGGAGTGGTGCCACCACTTTGGGATGGCCACGCCACTGAGCGCGTACTTGAAAGGGTAGCTCTTTACTTCGAGCGCAATTATTGATGAAACTGCTCTACTACTCACCACACCCGCGCCTG
This sequence comes from Flavobacteriales bacterium, assembly GCA_038207425.1. Classification (GTDB taxonomy): domain Bacteria; phylum Bacteroidota; class Bacteroidia; order Flavobacteriales_D; family Cryomorphaceae; genus JBBQZU01. The sequence goes on from JBBQZU010000015.1 coordinate 24,428, forward strand.
AGTGCAAACGCCCACACCGGTTATGGCACCCATATGCGCGAAATGATTGCAGCTTTCAGGGCTATGGGTATAGAGGTAAAAACCATTATTGCCGGCGACCTGGACGCTGATTCAAAAGCTTTAAGCACCGCACCATCGAATTCAAAAAACCGACTCCGGAGGTTTATGCCCTCCCTCGTTTGGGAAACTTTGAAGGACTTGAAGCTGATGCGATTCGACACTACCATGCAGCAAACGCTGCTCGATGCTATCGCTTCATTCAAGCCCGATGTAGTGTATGAGCGGGTAGCTTATTTGCAGTCTTCGGGGGTGAGGGCCTGCGCAAAAGAGGGTATCAGGCATATTGCGGAGATCAATGCTCCCTTCCCCGAAGAGCGGATTGCTTTTTCAGGAAGGTCAATGATGCTCGCAGTAGCAAAGCGTGCCGAGCGCGAAATTATTTCTGGCTCCATGGCAATATCGGTTGTGAGCACAGCTTTGGCTGAGTATATCGAAAAACAGGTGCCCGGTGCTTCTGCAAAAACGGTCGTAGTCTCAAACTGTATAAACCCTAGCGATCTGCAGTTCGATGAATCAACTGTGCAAAATTTGCGCACTGAATTAAGGTTAGGTGGTGTTCCAGTTATTGGTTTTGTTGGTTCCGTATTTCCTTACCACGGTGTAGACATTCTCATTGATGCTTTCACCAAATTGGTTGTTGATGCCCGGCTGCTCATAGTAGGCGATGGGGCTTCCATACCTGAGTTGAAAGAGCGCGCTTCGCAGCTTGGTAACCAACAGAAAGTGATATTTACCGGAAGTATACCCCACAGCGAGATATATGCATACATAGAATTAATGGATATTTGCTGCATGGCGAAAAGCAATTGGTACGGTTCACCTGTGAAAATATTTGAATACGGCCTCGCCGGAAAGGCAGTGATAGCACCCGATGTAAAACCTGTGCGTGATGTGATGGACCATCGCAATGCTATGATCGTAACACCCGATGTGCCAAGTGTTTTTGCCGCCATCAACACGCTGATTGGCAATAAAAGCCTGAGAACGAATCTTGCCACTGCCTGGCATCAACGCGTTATGGATCGCCATACCTGGGAAGCTGCCGCCAAAACCATCGCTGACTTATGCGCATAGCCCTGCTCACTGATGGCATTGCGCCTTATGTTACGGGAGGCATGCAGAGACATTCATGCCACCTTGCGCGCCACCTTATTGCGCTCGGTGTAGATCTTACCTTGGTGCATGCCATTCCTCTTGGGAAATCAGCACCCGCTGATGAAGAAATTAAAGCCCTTCTGGGCTCTGAGAAACTTAGAATTGTAACGCTCCACTTTCCCACAAGAAAGCAATCGATCATTCGGGGCGATAAACTGCCGGGGCATTATGTGCGCGAGTCATACCTCTACGCCTGCGAAGTGTATGAATCGCTTAAAGACGACTGGGGCAACTTTGATTTTATATATGCCAAAGGATTCACAGCATGGAGACTGCTAGAACTTAAGCGAAAAGGGGTGCACATGGCTCCTGTAGGTATAAAATTTCATGGTTATGAAATGTACCAAAAAACTTCTGGTTTTAAAGAGCATTTTATTCAGTTTATGTTCAGGCCCTCAGTGGTATTCAATAACCGCGAAGCAAATTTTGTATTCTCTTACGGCGGTGAAATCACTGAAATAATAAAACGTATCGGCGTGCCTGAAGAACGAATTATAGAAATTGGTTCGGGTGTAGACGACTCGTGGATAGCACCATCGCCATTGCCGCAAAAGGGCAAACGCAAATTTCTTTTTCTCGGGCGCTATGAAGTCCGCAAGGGCATCGGCGATTTGCTGAGGTGCAGCGCTACCATTGCAAATCTCGATATAGAATTTCATTGGATAGGGCCAATACCGCAAATCAAACGGCTATCCTTACCCAATTGCATATACCACGGTGAGGTGAAAGACCCTGCAAAACTTCGCGAATTGATAGACCAGTGTCAGGTGCTTGTGGCCCCCAGTCATGCCGAAGGTATGCCCAATTCAATACTCGAAGCAATGGCGCGCGGCTTGGCCATCATTGCCACACCGGTAGGCGCGGTACCGGCTATTGTGTCTTACAAAAACGGGATGCTAATCACACCGCGGAAACAAACCGAACTCAGGGCAGCACTTACTCGATTGGCAACGATGCCCGAAACAGAATTGACATCCATGCGCTACGAAAGCATCAAAGTAGTAAATGAAAATTACAGGTGGTCGCATATTGCGGCCATTACATTACAAGCCATCAGAGAGCGCACCCATGGAAACAGGGAGTGACGGTTTACACCAAAAGACCCATATTTGCGCATGGCAGGATTTATTCAGCGAAATAAGTACTTACTTCTCCTGTTTGCCTTATGGTATTTCGTAGGGAGTGTATACGTGCCTGCATTTTATGTGCTGGGTTTGTTCTCCATGCTTCTTATGTGGAGGCGGGGTATGTATTTCGAATTGCTTCTCGGTTTCTTCTTCATTCTTATCCTGAGCGATAGCATCAAGCATACCACTGATTTTGCCAAGACTTTCAAGAATGTTTATATCGTTGTGCTCGCGGTTATTGCGCTTGCCGATCGCCGGAAGATGCAACATCTAAATGGAATGTACTTCTACCTGTTGCCATTTTTAGTTGTTGCCACTTTTGCGCTTTTTGATTCGCCCGATGTAATTACAGGCGCGCAGAAAACCCTCTCATACCTCTTGCTCTTCTTCGCAGTACCGCAATTTATAGTCGCGGCTTTTCGCAAAAGGGGAGCCGTGGTGATTAAAGATTTTCTGTTTTTTGGTGTGATTATTATCATCCTTGGCTTTGCATTCAGATATATCGATCCTACGGTTGCTTTTTCACACGGTGGCAGGTTCAGGGGTATTTTTGGCAATCCCAATGGGCTAGGCATCTTTGCAAGTCTCTTGGCTGTACTCGCCGTTGTGGGGCGCGAATATTTCAAGTCTGTATTTGCCAAAAATGACCTTCGCTGGATTTTTATAACAATTATTGTGGCTATCCTTATGTGTGGCTCGCGAACATCTATTCTTGCCACATTTCTTTTTCTTGTTTTTATTCGGTTTTTCAGGTTTTCACCGGCCATTGGTTTTATACTGCTTCTTACACTTGCCGTGGTGGTTGAAGGCATTTCGTCCAATATAGTAGGCATAGTGCAAGGTCTCGGGCTCAATGAGTATCTGCGCATAGAAACGCTACAGGAAGGCTCCGGTCGCTACATTGCCTGGCACTTTGCCTGGGAGAGTATTCAGGAGAACTTTTGGCTCGGCCGCGGATTTGCATTTGATGAATGGCTTATGGATAGAAGCCAGGAATTTCTAAATGCTTTAGGTCATCAGGGTGGGGTGCACAATACCTATCTTATTATCTGGCTCAATACAGGCATTATTGGGTTGCTCATATTCTTGAGAGCCATAATCCTGCTTTTCATGAAAGCTTCAAAGAATACCGCGGTAGCCGTACCTGCCCTTTGGGTGGTACTTTTCTCTATTTTGCTCGAACCCTGGCTGGCTGCATCGCTCAATCCATTTACCATTGTGCTAATAATTGCCCTGTGCATCATGACCGATGACACTTTTCAACCCTATATTCGCGGTGATATTGGCTCACATGAATTCCCTAATACCAATGCCAAAATTGCTTAAACGTCTGCTATTACTCGCCGTTGTTGTCCTCATCGTTGAAGTGACACTGCGGCTGGCTTTCGGCTTTGGGAAGGTGCCGGTATACTACAGCAGTGCCGTATATGAGTACGCTCTTACACCCCGGCAGCATATCAAAAGGTTTGGCAATACATTCTTTATTAATGAGCACGGCATGCGCAGCGCTCCACTTGCGGAAAATGAACTGCGAATTCTCAAATTTGGCGACTCTGTATTGAATGGCGGTGTGCTCACAGACCAAAAAGAACTTGCCACAGATATACTGGAGCGAAGGATGTACAACGCAGTGCCCAATGCGAACCTGCGCATACTCAATGTTTCCAATGGTAGCTGGGGTCCCGACAATGCGTATGGATGGATAGAAACCCACGGCAATTTCGATGCAAAGCTGATTGTACTTGTATTCAGCAGTCATGATTGGCAGGATCAGATGACATTTCAAGATGCTGCGGGCAATGTGCCATTTTACCCCGATAAGCAACCGCTCACAGCTATTGGCGATCTTACCACATGGATGTGGTCGCGCAAGTTTCAGCATGTTGATTGGAATTCATTACCCCACATTGAAGGAGCAAAGCCGGTAGCTGAACCTTTCAATACGGGTTGGGAGCGCTTTTATAGATATGCCATGTACGAGGCCATCCCTTTGTTGGTATACCATCATCCCTCTATGAGTGAAGTGAAGGCAGGAACATGGACAGAGGACGGCCATTTGCTCGAAGTATTTCTGGCACAGCTTGGAGTGCCTGTGGTGAGTGGCCTTTCGGCAAATATGACGGTCAATTGCTACCGCGATGATATTCATCCCAATGCCAGAGGTCAGGTTGTTATGGCGGATGCCTTGGAGCCCGTGCTGCGTCACTTTCTTACTTTTACCCATGAGTGAATCGCCGCGCAGAATCGTGTTTCTGTATGCAGAGTTGGCAGGCTACATACGCGCTTGCATGGAAGCCCTTGCCAATCGCGGTGTAGAAGTACACGTATTTCACTGGCCTGTAAATCCCGAAGCCCCTTTTAGCTTTGATTCCAGTGGGCAGGCTTGCAGGTATTATTTGAGCAGTGAATATGGCAGGGATGCCCTGATCAGATTGATAAAAGAAATTAACCCGCATGCCATAGTATGCAGCGGCTGGATCGATAAACATTATCTCGCCGTGTGCCGCAGCCTGAAGTCGCATTGCAGAATGGTAGTGGCACTCGACAACCAACTTCCGAAAAGTGCCAGGGGCAAACTGGCGTTAATGAGAGCCAGAATACGCTACAAGCAACTTTTTGCACAGGCATGGGTGCCGGGTAGTCCGCAGGTAGCCTATGCCCGTAGGATGGGATTTTCCGACAAGGATATTCATACCGGATTTTACACCATTGACGTATCGAGATTTAATCCATTTTTCGGCGATAATCACACCGGGGCATTTCCCAGAAGGTTTGTATTCGTGGGCCGCTATGTCGCCTCAAAAGGAGTCAGCATGCTTTGGGAAGCTTTTCGCACAGCAAAAGTTGGTGAATTCACGCTTACATGCTCTGGCACTGGTACGCTGTGGGACGCACGCGATCAAGTACCGGGCCTGGAGCATACAGGGTTTGTGCAACCTTCAGAAATGGATACTTTTGTGCGCCGGGGTGGTGTATTTGTACTGCCGAGTATTTACGAACCTTGGGGTGTGGTATTGCACGAATTTGCAGCATCAGGCTATCCGCTCATTAGCTCAGAGGCTGTTGGCGCCGCATCGTCTTTTCTTGAGAACAATGCCAATGGTACCTTGGTGAAAACAGGTAGTTTGGATGATCTTCGCGAGGCACTTGAAAGTTTTGCTAACTTGAGCGACGAAGATTTATGGCGTATGGCAAGACACAGCGCCAGGTTGGGTCAGAAGATGACACAAAAAAGTTGGATTGAAACTGCGTTGAAATTATTGGAATAAAAACCATTATGTCAAAAATACTTGTTACAGGAGGGGCCGGATTTATAGCCGGAGAGCTTGCCGAAAGGCTTTCGCATAATATCGAAAATCAAATTGTGGTGGTTGACAATCTTCAAACGGGTAACCGCAATAAGGTACCAACCGGCAAATTCAGTAATGTGCATTTCATAAAGTGCGATGTAAACCGTTTGGAAGATATTTCGGCAGTATTTTTTGCCTACCGCTTCCAATATGTATTTCACTATGCGGCTACAGTCGGGGTGCAGCGCACCCTTGCAAATCCGGTGAAGGTTCTCGACGATATAAACGGCATCCGCAATATTCTCGACCTAAGTAAGAATACCGGAGTGAAACGGGTATTATTCTCCAGCAGCTCAGAAGTATACGGCGAGCCTGTTGAGATACCGCAAAATGAACAAACCACACCGCTAAATTCAAAGCTTCCATACGCCATTGTAAAAAATATCGGTGAAGCATTTTTGCGCTCATATCAGCAAGAATATGATCTGGAGTATACCATATTCAGGTTCTTCAATACTTATGGTTCCCGCCAAAGCCCTGATTTTGTCGTTTCAAGGTTTATCAGGTCAGCGCTCCGCAACCAGGATATTACCATATACGGCGATGGATTGCAAACACGTACCTTCTGCTATATAGATGATAATATCGATGCCACACTCGCAGCGTTTTACAACAACGAAGTGATCAATGATGTAGTGAACATAGGCTCGAATAATGAGATTACAATTTTGGAACTGGCTCATATCATTGCCAGGCTTACCAATTCAAAGTCGCAAATAGTGCATTTGCCGCCGCTGGTTGAGGGTGATATGTCACGCCGTTTGCCTGACAATTCCAAGATGATGGCGCTTTTGGGCAGGGAGTTGTTGTCACTTGAAACGGGTCTGAACAAAATATTGCACGCCCCTGAGTATATCGAAAACTGATGTGTGGCATTAATGGCATCTATGGCAAATTAAGCAATCAGCGCGAAGTTATTGCCCGCATGAACGGGGCGCTCGCACACCGTGGACCCAATGCTGAAGGAATTTTTATAAGGACTGAAATTGCGCTTGGTCATCGCCGCCTTTCAATCATAGATCTGAGCGATGAGGCCAATCAGCCCATGAGCGACTATACAGGTAGGTATACTTTAATTTATAATGGCGAGCTGTATAACTACCGCGATCTTCGAGGCCCACTTTCACCTTACCCGTTTCGCACGCAAAGCGATACCGAAGTACTGCTGGCGGGCCTTATAAAGTATGGAGTGAACTTCCTGAAGGATTGTCATGGCATGTTTGCCTTTGCTTTTTGGGATGAACAGGAACACCACCTGCTCCTTGGCCGCGACCGAATGGGCATCAAGCCGCTTTACTACGCCCGCAAGGGGAGCAATTTGATTTTCTCGAGTGAAATCAGAGCAATAATCGAAAGCGGACTCATACCGGCGCAGCTTAATGGATCAACACTTCCTGAATATCTCCGATATCAGACCGTGCATGGATCAAACACCATTATAGAAGGTATTTACAGCCTGCCTGCAGGAACCTGCATGGATATCACGGATTCTGATGAGTTGCTTCACACATGGTGGCACCCAACCCGCAATTATAATCATGAGGTGGCACTGATGTCTCTATCTGATACAAAAGACCTTATAAAACTCCGGTTTGAGCAGGCGGTAAAGCGCCGCCTTGTTGCCGATGTTCCTTTCGGGGCATTTCTTTCAGGTGGCATTGACTCAAGCGCTGTGGTAGGTGTTGCATCTAAATTTGTAAGCAAGCCTTTGCGCACGTTCACTGTTACATTTCACGAAAGTCAATATAGCGAAGCGATACACGCTGCCGAAGTAGCCCGGATATTTGGCACCAGCCACACAGAAATAAAGCTCTCACCATCTGAACTGCTCAAGGACTTACCTGCTGCGCTTTCGGCTATGGACCACCCGGGTGGCGATGGAATCAACACATATATTGTATCAAAGGCAGCCAAGGATGCCGGCATTACGATGGTGCTCTCGGGCTTAGGCGGCGATGAGTTATTCGCAGGTTATCCCATTTTCACACAAGTGAGCGAATTGCAGAATAAGCAATGGCTGCTTAGTTTCCCAAAATTCAGTCGAGCACTAATGGGCTGGGCTGCCAAAATTAATCGGCCCGGAGTGGCTTCTGAAAAGACTGCTTCAGTGCTCGAACAGGATTATTTCGATACGGAGTATGCCTTTCAGTTTAGCCGCGAAGTAATGTCTGAAAAATCTATCAGGCAAATGCTCCAAAACCCCGGGCGGGCAAATCAGGTGTTTAACCTTGTGCACGAAGCGGTAGGGTATGGTAATCCCGGTTTTGCTCTGCCTTTACTAAGCAGGGTTTCCGTAGCCGAAATGAGCACTTATCTGCAGAGTGTTTTGCTCCGCGATGCCGATCAGATGGGTATGGCAAATGCCCTCGAAATCCGGGTACCATTTCTCGACCACGAGCTGGTGGAAACGGTGCTCGGAGTACCCGACCTGCTCAAATATCCGCACACCCCGAAAAAACTGCTCACCGACTCCCTTGCGGAACTGCTGCCCGAATCAATTATCCACCGTCCTAAAATGGGCTTTACATTTCCCTGGGATGGCTGGATGCGCAACGAAATGCGCCACTGGTGCGGCGACCATATGCTGGCGCTCAGCCGCAGGTCGCCCTTTCATGCTGCGGCAGTGCAGCGCCGTTGGGATCGGTTTTTAAAGAATGACCCATCCGTATCATGGTCGCGTATTTGGTATCTCTGTGTTCTCGAAAACTGGCTTTCGCAAAATGGGGTCAACACATAAGCCAACGGTACTGGTATTTACAGATTGGTACATCCCCGGCTACAAAGCCGGTGGACCCATAAGCAGCATTGCAAATATGGTAGCTGCACTCGGCTTATTGATCCATTTTAAAATAGTGTGCTCTGACCGCGACTACCTCGATACCAAACCTTATCATGATGTGGAGCCTTTTGCCTGGCAGAAGGTGGGCCTGGCTGAAGTACTTTATTTGCCACTTGGCAAGGTAAAACTCCGAGATATCAGAAGCATTATTGACCGCACAGCTTTCGACAAAGTTTATATAAACGGAATGTTCAGTAAGGTGTACTCCATTTTTCCGCTTATTGCCACCCGCATGCTGAAGCAGCCAGTAATCGTTGCACCGCGCGGTATGCTTGCTCCGGGGGCTTTGAGTATTAAAAAACGGAAGAAAAGCAGTTTTCTCCGACTCTTCAAAACGCTGAAACTGTATAAAGGCACTACTTTTCATTCCACACATGAGCATGAATCAGCGCATATAAAAAGCAAAATTTCTAAGAAGTCCAGGATTGTTACGTTGCCTAATTTTCCGCGGCAGCCAAAAAGAAAAAGTGGCACAATACAAAAATCAACCGGCCAATTGAATATGATTATGATAGCCCGTATAGCTCCGGAAAAGAATATTTTGTTTGCACTCCAGGTGCTTACCTTATTGCCTAAATCAGCATGGGTTTCGTTAATGATTATAGGGCCTGTGTATGATGAAGATTACTTCGTCCGCTGCCGTGAAATAGAGGCAAGCCTTCCGGCAAATGTGCATGTCGTTTGGGGCGGCTCGAAGACCTATGCTCAAATTGATGATGCTCTTGATGAATCTCATTTGTTTTTTCTGCCCACTTTGGGTGAAAATTACGGGCACTCTATTGCGGAAGCGATGCTCAGCGGAGTTCCGGTGCTGATTACCGATACCACCCCTTGGCGCAATCTGAAATCAAGGGGGCTTGGCGCTGACCTTGCGCTTGATAATCATCAGGCGTTTGCCGATTTCATCACGGCAGTGGCATCAATGAATCAAAGTGACTACGCTGATGCATTTGGCAAAGTAGCTGCATCGGCAAGTGAGCTCATTCACTTACCTTTGACCATCGAAGGGTATAAATTACTTTTTGAATGAAGGAAACCGACCTCTCATCCTATAAGAAAGATCATTATAAACCGGGTTCAATCATCATCCGGATGATGTGGTTTTTAGTCGGTTGGTTTTTTTTTCAGACGGGGATTGTGCCGTTTTCACAAATGAAGGTTTTGCTGCTTCGCTTATTTGGCGCCAAGGTAGGCGATAGGGTGGTGATTAAACCTTCTGTTCAGATCAAATATCCTTGGCTGCTGCACATTGGCGATCATGTGTGGATTGGGGAAGGGGTATGGATAGACAATCTGGCTTTGGTGCATATTGAAAGTAATGTATGCATTTCGCAGGGAGCCATGCTACTCACGGGAAATCACAACTACAAGCTTGGTACATTCGATCTCATCACCGAAGGCATTACCTTACACCGCGGAGCCTGGATAGGTGCAAAGGCGGTAGTAACTCCCGGTACAATTGTTCATTCGCATGCCATACTCACAGTAGGTTCTGTAGGCAGCGGGATACTCACTGAATACACCATCTATCAGGGAAATCCTGCAGTTGCTGTGCGCAAAAGAGTCATGCAATGAAGGTGAGTATTGTTACTATATCGCTCAATTCAGCAAATACTATTGAAGATACTATTCAGTCAGTGCTTGCACAGAATTATTCTGACATGGAGTATATCATCGTCGACGGAGCTTCAACTGATGGCACTCTGGATATTATTGCGAAATATAAGCACGGTATAAGCAGAATTATTTCAGAACCTGACAAAGGTATTTACAATGCCATGAACAAGGGCCTTGGTCTCGTTTCGGGCAATGTGGTAGGTATACTGAATAGCGATGATACGTATGCCCACCCTGAAGTGGTAAGTCGAATAGTAGAGATGCTTAATGATACTGCGGCTGATGCATGCTACGCTGACCTTCAATACGTGCGCCGCGACAAACCTGAGCAGGTGGTTCGACACTGGAAGGCAGGCAGCTACCGCCGCGATGCATTCTTTCAAGGGTGGATGCCTCCGCACCCCACATTTTTTGCAAAAGCTGAGCTCTACCAAAAATATGGTGGCTTTAATGAGTTATTTAAAATAAGTGCTGACTACGAGCTCATGCTCCGCTTGCTATACAGGCACAAAGCTACAGCGGCCTATCTCCCGGAAGTAGTTGTAAAAATGAAAACCGGTGGAATGAGCAATGCAACGATGCGCAACCGCTTAGCGGCAAATCTTGAAGACCGCCTTGCATGGAAAGTAAATGGCTTGAAACCGGGAATACTGACCTTCCAGCTAAAACCATTCAGAAAGTTGGGGCAATTTTTAAAGCGTTAGAACTTCGCTCTGGTTTTGCGTCGCTGGCGGTTCCTCTTTTTCATGAAGGAGTAGCGGCTTTTGCTAAAGGAACTTTTTCCACGCAGCGTGTAGCTGTAAGAGAGCTGCGTAAATAGATAACCGTCATTGTTTGTGGCATCACCGCGTTTCTGGTCTACATCAAAGCTACCTTCATTTGGCTCAGCCACGCCTTGCTCCAATGCAAGTCTTTGTGCTTCGAGAAGTGCATCAGGAGTAGTGCGGTTCGATAGTTCCCGGGCAAGGTCATTGTTTGTAAATGACATTGCGCTTGGGTCGGCATAGGTGGTACTTACATCGTCTAGATAATCAGTGAATGTAAAGCGGTATCCAAGTTCCCAGCCTATGCGGTGGGTTTTGTTTAAGGTAAAGTACAGTCCCAACCCGGCAGGGGCTACAAATTGCCACAAGCTGTAATTTACTCCTTCGGTTTGTAGCGGTTGTAACTCCACCAATTGCCCGTCAAATTCTTCGAGATTACCATAATACCTGCTTCTGGGATTGTGCTTTATAACCCCGGCGCCTACAAATCCATAAATTCTGAAATCCGGATTGTAGTACCCTCTGCCACTCGCATCATTGTCATACCACAAAGTTACTTCACCTCTTCCTGAAATTTCAAGAATATTATTTCTAAAACTTAAATTTCGCGCTACCCTGGCCGGGTTTTGAGAGTTAAAATCATTGGCGCGAATCCTGCCATAGTTGATTCCAATGTTTGCCGCAAACACCGGTGAAAATCTGTATCTGGCAAAACCACCAAAAGTATACTGCGTGCGGTTAAGCTTCATGTCGTATACAAAATCGCGGCGTGTTTCTGCTCCCCCGCCAATCTCTCCTAAATAGTTTGAAACTCCGAGATTTACTCCGAAATCCCACCGGTATTGTCCGAAGGCTGTAAATGCGAATATTGAAAATAAATAGGGGAGGCAACGCTTGAGCATAGACGCAAATATAGAAAGATATAGATAATCAGATTTAGGTTGCATTTGAATTGAAATATACGTTGAGCAGATACACATGTTCAGGTAAGGGCATTTTTTTCTTTCTTCGCACTGTTATAAATGTGCTGAATGACCAACCGGGTTAATAGCCTCCTGAATATTGAGTATCCTGTAATACAAGCAGGTATGGTTTGGTGCAGCGGATGGGAGCTCGCATCGGCTTCGGCAAATGCCGGTATTCTGGGTATCATTGGTTCCGGATCCATGTATCCTGCAGTGCTACAGGAGCATATTATAAAGTGCAAAGCCGCTACCAACAAACCTTTTGGAGTGAATATTCCGCTTATGTATCCATCTGTTGATGAGCATTTAGCGCATATCGTAGACCTTGGTGTAAAAGTAGTTATTACATCTGCTGGCAATCCAGCCTTACATACAACACAACTAAAAGATTCCGGTATCACAGTGATGCATGTAGTAAGCAGTGCAAAATTTGCCGAAAAGGCAGAGAAAGCCGGCGTTGATGCAATCATTTGTGAAGGGTTTGAAGCTGGAGGCCACAATGGCCGCGAAGAAACTACCACCATGTGCCTTGTTCCACTTGTGCGCAAGGCTACAAGCCTGCCGGTTATAGCAGCGGGAGGCATAGGAAGCGGAGCTGCAATGGCTGCAGCTTTCGCTCTGGGTGCAGAAGGGGTGCAAATAGGTTCACTTTTCGTTACGTCGACCGAAAGCTCAGCACACGAAAATTTTAAGAATGCTGTAATGATGACCGGCGAAGGTGATACTTCGCTTACCTTAAAAGAACTTGCACCGGTAAGATTAATCAAAAACGGTTTTTACCGAAAGGTTATGGAAGCATATAAATCAGGTGCATCAACAGATGAACTCAAGATGCTACTCGGTCGCGGCCGCGCCAAGAAGGGTATGTTTGAAGGTGACCTTGATGATGGCGAACTCGAAATAGGCCAAGTGTCAGCATCTATAGAAAGTATAGCCCCTGTGGCAACTATTGTGAAGCGCCTTATTGATGAATATGAAGAGGCCCGCAAAAGCCTGATGAAACTAAAAAATTGAAATTGAATGATTGAATATAAAAAGTACACCCTCGATAATGGTCTCAGGCTGCTTGTTCACCGCGATGAGTCCACACCAATAGTTTCTGTAAATACGCTTTATGATGTAGGCGCAAGGGATGAATACCCGGCACAAACCGGATTTGCACATCTTTTCGAGCACCTTATGTTTGGCGGAAGCATCAATATACCCAGCTTTGACACGCCCTTGCAAAAAGCCGGTGGGCACAATAATGCCTTTACCAACAACGACATTACAAATTACTACGATACCCTTCCGGTCAATAATCTTGAAACAGCCTTTTGGCTCGAGAGCGACCGTATGCTCAGCCTTGCTTTCACACCACAAAGCCTCGAAGTGCAGCGCAAGGTGGTGATCGAAGAGTTCACCCAGCGGTACCTCAATCAGCCCTATGGGGACTTATGGCTGAAAATGCGCCCATTGGCGTACAAGGTCCATCCTTACAAATGGGCTACCATCGGAGAGCGAATTGAGCATATAGCCGATGCTCAACTCGATGATGTAAAGGCCTTCTTCAGCAAGCACTACCACCCTGCCAACGCCATACTGAGCGTAGCAGGAAACGTAGAACCCGAAAGGGTCAGAGAATTGGCAGAGCAATGGTATGGAAGTATACCCGGTAAGGTGGTAGTAGCACGAAATTTACCATATGAACCCACACAAAACAGCCCGCGTTTTCTTGAAATTGAAAGCGATGTGCCTCAAGATGCTATCCACATGGCCTGGCATATGCCCGGAAGGCTGCATCCAGACTATTACGCCTGCGATCTTGCTACTGATGTGCTTTCGCAGGGGCACTCGTCAAGGCTCTATAAGGCTTTGGTGCGCGATAGGCAGTTGTTCACTTCCGTGAATGCATATATCATGGGCAGCATTGATCCCGGGCTTATCGTAATATCGGGTATGATAGCTCCTGGAGTAAGTCATGATGCTGCCCGCGACTCCATTTACGACGTACTTGAAGGCGTAAAAATAAATCGGCCCGAAGGAGCGGAACTTGAGAAGGTGAAAAATAAATTTGAAGCGCATCATGTACTCGGAGAAACCAACGCGCTTTCACGCGCCATGAGTCTGGGCTATTTTGAATTGCTTGGTGATGCCAATGGCGTGAATACCGCCCTTGACCATTACCGCAGCGTATCGGGTATTGCCATATCAAAAGTAGTAAGTGATCTGCTTTCGCCTAATAAAGTCAATGAAATGCGTTACATTAAAAAAACACCGAAATGAGCAATATCCCTAACAGGAAGCAAGCCCCGGCGGTAGCCACTCCGGGCAACTTGCCCCATTTGCTGAGAACCCCATTGAAAATTGATGGTTTCATGCCATGTTACGCAATTGAAGGCGGGGCACAGGATGTGGTGAGCATTGAAGTGGTATTTCCTGCCGGTACGAGATATGAAGAAAAACCACTTCAGGCTGCCTCCTGCCTACACCTCATCAAGGAAGGCACAGAATCTTTTTCAGCAGAAGAGATTTCAGGCGTAATTGATTTCTTCGGAGCACAGCTATCTACAGAAGTTAGCAAGGATCATGCATCGATTTCACTGATTGTAATGAACAAGTATCTCGGTCAATTGCTGCCTGTTTTCAGCGAAATATGTTGTAAGCCGGTATTCCATGAAAGCGAGTTAATGCTTTATGCAAAAAAATCACGAAGTGCCCTGGAAGTAAACCTGCAAAAGGTTGAATTTATATGTCGCTTGGCATTCAGCAAACTGCTTTTCGGAAATCATCCTTACCGTGACGATTTTTCACCAGATGATTACGATAAGCTGAAAGTAACCGACATAGCCGGGTTTTTTGAGAAAAACTACAACATTGAGAATGCCTTTTGCATTATATCCGGAATGGAAACCAACCGGGCTGCCGCTATGGTGTCATCAGCTTTCGCTAAAAACAAAATAGAAAAGGCCGGAACATCTGGCGCTGCCAATGCCACTGGGTGGAGCTATTCGCGTGGCGAAGTATTCGTGCCTAAAGAAGGTGCATTGCAGTCGGCCATTAGAATGGGTATGGCAGCACCCGCTCGAACCAGTGAAGACTACCCAGCGTTCTATTTGATTCATACGGCTTTGGGTGGTTACTTCGGTTCGAGATTAATGCAGAATATCCGCGAAGAGAAGGGATTTACCTACGGCATCGGGTCATCAATAAATATTCTTGAGCATGGCGCTTATTTTGTCATTACCACCCAAGTAGGCGCGCAGCATACCTTGGCAACCATTGCTGAAATCGAAAAGGAAATTTACCGGCTTCGCAATGAACCAATTCTGGTTGATGAATTTGAGCTGATACAAAACTATGTAGCCGGTACCCTGTTGCAAAGCATGGATGGACCCTTTGAGCTTAGCGGTAAACTCAAGTCAATGATTGTTAATAATCTTCCTGAAGGATATTATCCCAAATTTTTAGAAGCTATCTTTGCAGCTACACCTGTTCAGGTACAAATAATTGCGAGAAAATATTTTGAACCAAAACAAATGTCACTTTCTGTGGCAGGTTGTTATGAATGAAACGCAACATTTTCTTAATCTGAGCGTCAAAATAAAGCAAAACTATAATCGTTCTTTTGACGATTGCCTATGATCAATAAGGCACCACATAGTAAAAGTCAGTATCTGCCACGCCACCTTATGTGGCTTTCACTGTTGGCGATAAGTAATACGTTACTTGCGCAGCCTGCAGCACCTACTAACTTTTGCATAAGTGTAAATAATGCAGGATTTATAGAACTTACCTGGACCCCATCTGTGAGTCCTGACCCTTTTCTGAACTATCAGATTTTTAGAGACACAGGAGTAGGTTTTCAAAATGTAGCTACAATTGGACCACCCACAGCAAGTTTGTGGGTTGACTTTACAGCCTCTCCAAATCAGCAGAACACCTACTTCATTCAGTCAATAGTAAATAGTGTTACATCCGCACCAACTCCATCAATGAGCAATATTGCGCTCAATTTGAGTGCTGCCCAGCTTAGTATTCCCCAGCTTACTTGGAATTCACCTTTCAGTGGGCCTTTACCTGCCGGTGAAATAAGAATTTACAGGAGTGTAGATAGCAACCCCTATGATTTTTACGCAACGTTACCAATCACCAGAGTTTCTTACAATGATACCCTATTCGGATTGTGTACCGACACACTTATTGCCTATAAAGTAAGCTACGCGGCGGTAGGATGTGAACAATTTTCGCAGATTCGTGAGAATGAATTCCGTGATAATTTAGCTCCAACGCAACCTGTTATCGAAACCGTTACCGTTGACGATAACAACAATATTACTACCTATTGGTACCCTGTTAATGTGCCTGATTTAAATTTCTACAGAATACAGAGCATCAATATTTTTACCCAACAATTCATCAATATAGGCACAGTGCCGACTACTGCTCCAACCGAGTTTATATTTACCAGCGCTTCCACCACCAATAGCACCACTATTGGGGTTATTGCGTTTGACCAATGCGGGAATGAAGCTTCTTTTGGCACTGCCGTTACCAGCATATTTGTCGAAGGTTTTCATACCGAGTGCTCGCTTGAAGTTTTGCTTTCATGGACTGCATACGATGGTTGGGCAGAAGGCGTGACAAACTATGGCATTTACTCAACTGTTGATGGCGGTACTCCCGTTCTGATCGATGAAGTAGGATTTCAAAGTCTGTTTTATATGGCTGAAGTAGAACCTAATAAAGACTATTGTTTTTGGATTGAAGCACGTTCCAATGGCATTCAACGACCTGCACGTTCCAATCGATATTGCGTTGAAACTACTTATCCGCAAATCGTTGCATTCAATTATTTGCACAGAGTTACCACAATTGATGACAATACTATATCGGTGCAATTGCTTCAGGATTTGGATGCAGATGGTACCATCTATGAGTTATACAGGGCCAAGGGATCGGGTAGTTTTCTGAAAATTGCCACACTGCCCAAAACCAATGTTGACATCCAAGAATACATAGATACCGAAGTGGATCCTTCAGGAATTTTATACAAGTATAAATGGCATGCATTTGATGGTTGTAATACCTTTATTTCTGAATCGAATGTAAGTACCAATATTGCCTTGCTTATAGTTGCTGACAACAGAGAACTGACCAATTATCTCAGTTGGAATGAATATACAGGATGGGAAGGGTCAGTAATTGCATATGACATTTACCGCAAAACTGTTACTGATGCTGACTTTGTATTGCTCACATCTGTGCTGCCAAATCAATTGCTGTACGATGACAATGTGGAGGCATTTTCTACAACCGGAGGCGATTTTTGCTATATGGTAAGAGCCCGCGAAGGGCAGAATAGTTTTGGCATGCCTGCCACATCAGAATCAAACAAAACATGCGTTTCGCAGGAACCTTTAATTTGGATACCCAATACCATTGTCATCAATGGTCAACCTGAAAATCGGATATTTAAGCCGGTGGCAAGTTTTATTGATTTTGACACCTACCAAATGGAGATTTACAATAAATGGGGAGAGAAGCTTTTTTCGTCAAGTGATATTGAAAACGGCTGGGATGGTCATTATATGGGCAATCCCGTAAGAGAAGATTACTATCAGTACATCATTGTGTTTCGTGATGGAGGTGGAAAATCATACATAGAGCGCGATGTAGTATACGTGCTCAGAAACTGAGTCAAAGATATTTCTCATTTAAGGTGCAGCACGCACTATCCCATTTTACGCATTTAGCATTCAAGCAATCGACCCGAGGGTTTCTAAATTGTACTGGGCAGGGTACATAAAAGCATTTTAAGATTTTTCGTTTAAGCCTTAAATCATTTGATATACAGCTATATATAGTTGTAGGTAAATACAGCGCTTAGTGAATGATAATGCTTACTTTTGCCGGAATTTATTGAGAAACGCAAAGCATATCAATATGTCATTGAATTCAACCAAAATCCTTGGTGAAGCATTAACCTACGACGACGTCTTACTGGTTCCTGCTTACTCTGAAGTGTTGCCCCGTGAAGTGGATATAAGGTCGAAATTCTCCCGTCGCATCATGTTAAACGCTCCCATAGTTTCAGCAGCTATGGATACCGTAACCGGAGCAAATTTAGCCATCGCCATTGCCCAGCAGGGTGGTATAGGCGTAATACATAAAAACCAGTCCGTAGAAGCTCAGGCCCGTGAAGTGCGCAAAGTAAAGCGCTCTGAAAGCGGAATGATTCAAGACCCGATTACCCTCATCAGAACAGCCAAGGTAGGCGATGCCCTACAGATTATGTCTGAACATAATATTGGCGGTATTCCTGTGGTTGATAACAAGGGAGTGCTTGTGGGCATAGTCACCAACCGTGACCTTCGCTTCCAAAAGGATATGACGGTAGATGTGAGTGACATAATGACGAGCAAAAATCTCATTACTGCGAAGGCCGGTATTACGCTACAAGAAGCAGAATCAATTTTGCAGGAATTTAAAATAGAAAAATTACCGGTTGTAAATTCAGATCAAAAGCTCGTTGGTCTGATTACCTACCGCGACATTATAAAAATAAAAAAGCATCCAGATAGTTCGAAGGATAAATTTGGAAGGCTCCGCGTAGCAGCCGCTATCGGTGTTACACCCGACGCATTGGAGAGAGCCTCAGCTCTTGTGCAGGCAGGGGTTGATGCCATTGTGATTGATACCGCTCATGGCCACACCAAAGGAGTAGTGAAAGTACTCGAGCTGGTGAAATCAAACTTTAGTGAAATTGATGTAGTGGTAGGAAATGTAGCTACTGCTGCCGGTGGACTTTACCTTGCCGATGCAGGAGCGGACGCCGTGAAAGTAGGAATCGGTCCGGGCTCAATATGTACCACCAGGGTGGTTGCAGGAGTTGGTGTACCGCAATTTACAGCGGTGCTGGAAGTAGCGTCAGCTCTTGCCAGCCGCGGCATACCAGTTATTGCCGATGGTGGTGTGCGCTATACCGGTGATTTGGTGAAAGCCATCGCCGCTGGCGCGGGCACGGTGATGCTCGGCAGCTTGTTTGCCGGAGTTGAAGAATCGCCCGGAGAAACAATCATATTCGAAGGCAGAAAGTTTAAATCTTACCGAGGTATGGGTTCTATCGAAGCCATGCAACAAGGCTCTAGCGACCGCTATTTTCAAGACAAGCAAGATGACCTTTCTAAGCTCGTACCCGAAGGCATTTCCGGAAGGGTACCCTACAAAGGAACACTCGCTGAGGTAATGTACCAGCTTACAGGTGGCTTACGCGCTGGAATGGGCTATTGCGGCGCCGCCAATGTAGAGCAACTCGCCAAGGCACACTTTGTGCGCATTACCAACAGCGGTATTCGCGAAAGCCACCCGCACGATGTTACCATAACCCGAGAAGCACCCAATTACAGCTTGAAATAATCAACCCAAATAACCCGAAATTAAATTATAACACAATGAGAACACTCATTTGCACCCTCTTTGCAGCACTTACACTACAAGCGTATGGGCAAGTGGGCACTGACCCCTTTTTGCTTACAATTGACCAAAAGTCGATTACAAAAAGTGAGTTCGAAGCCATTTACAGAAAGAATAACCGTGATAGTTTAATCTCCAACAAAGATTTAGATGAATACATGGAGCTCTTTATCAATTTCAAACTGAAAGTGATGGAAGCAGAATCAATGGGAAGGGATACCGCTTCACAGTTTGTTCGCGAATTGGCTGGATACCGTGAGCAACTCGCGCGACCTTATTTGGTTGACAAAGCTATTACCGACTCGCTTGTAAGAGAAGCTTATGACAGAATGCTGCAAGAAGTACGCGCATCGCATATTCTCGTTAAGATAGCGCCTGAACCATCACCAGCGGATACCCTTGCTGCCTGGAACAAAATCATGGCCATTAAAGCCAAGCTTTCTGCAAATGCCGATAACTTTAATGAAATGGCCAAATTGCAGAGTGAAGATCCAAGTGCCAAAACCAATGCAGGCGATTTGGGCTATTTCACATCGCTGCAAATGGTATATCCTTTCGAAAATGCAGTCTTTCGCACTCCTGTAGGCAAAATTGGCGGCCCCGTGCGGACTCAGTTTGGTTACCACATCGTGACGGTTACCGACCGTCGCCCTGCGAGAGGCCAGGTACGCGTGGCCCACATTATGGTACGCACCGAAGACAATGACCCTGAAGAAGTTCGCAACAGCAATAAGAAGCGTATAGACGAAGTGTATACGAAACTCCAAAGTGGTGAGAAATTCGGTGATTTGGCCCGCAAATTTTCTGACGACCGCACATCTGCTGAAAAGGACGGAGAGCTTCCTGTGTTTGGAGCTGGTAAGATGGTTGCCGAATTCGAAGAAGCAGCATTTTCGCTGAAGAACCCCGTAGATTTCACTGCCCCTGTGCTTTCTCCATATGGCTGGCACATTATTTTGCTTCTCGAAAAAATACCTGTGGGCACTTATGATGAGCTTGAAAAAGACTTGCGCTCGAGAATAGGTCGCGATACCCGCTCAGAGATTACACGAGATACTTTTATTGCAAAGCGAAAAGCAGAATATAATTTCAACGAAGACCTAAAATCTCTTAAAGCAATTTATAAGGAGGTTGATACAAGCTACTTTAGCGGAAACTGGGTGCCATCAGCCAAACTCCTTCAAATGAACAAAACCATCTTTACATTGGATGGTATCAATTATACTCAGTCGCAATTTGGAGCATACCTACAGAACAACCAACGTGCAGGAAGAAAAGGTACGGATATCACCGCGACCGTAAACGGAGCGTATAAAGATTGGGTGAATACTGTAGTAATGGATTACGAAAACCAGCAACTGGAACCAAAGCATCCTGAATTTAAGGCGCTTATGAGCGAGTATCGCGACGGCATTTTGTTATTTGATCTTACCGACGAGCGTGTGTGGACCAGGGCAGTAAAAGACAGCGCAGGTTTAGCCGATTACTACGAAAAGAATAAAACCAATTTTATGTGGGGCGAAAGAGCATCATACGATTTGTATATCGTAGAAGATGAGGCTACAGGCAAAAAGGTTCAGAAAATGCTAAAGAAAGGTAAGAGTCTTGATGAAATCCGAAATTCGCTTAACATTGACAGCGCACTGAAAGTAAGGGTAGAAAGCGCACTCAAGGAGAAGGCAGATGTTCCGCTTTCTGCCAAGATCGAATGGAAAGTAGGGGTTTCTCCTGCTGCAAGCGATGGCGGTCAACTTAAAATAGTAAATATTAAGGAGATCAGACAAGCGCAGCCGAAAGAATTTAACGAAGCCAGAGGCCTTATTACCGCTGCTTATCAGAATTATCTTGAAAGCGAGTGGATTAAGCAGCTCAGGGCTTCACACAAGGTGAACGTGAATAAGGAAGTGCTTTATTCAATAAAATGAACTTAAGCTAAAAGTGCCTGAAAGTCAACTTCAAAATTCAGTATATAGTAAATTGGCATTAATGGTAATGCTTGGTGTTTGCATTTCGTGCAGCGAAGCTAAACCTGAAGCAGATGAAGTATTGGCGCGGGTTAAAGATGCTACCTTGTTCAGTTCAGACTTAAACTCAAAACTGCCCGCAGGCTTCAGCGCTGCAGATTCAGCCCGTATAGCTCAGCAGTTTGTGAAGGATTGGGTGCTCGAAAAAGCGCTTCTTACACAAGCAGAGGAGAACCTGACTGCCGAACAAAAAGATGTTCAGAAACAGCTCGACGAGTATCGAATTAGCCTTTTGGTTTATGCTTATGAAAGAGCCTTAATAAATCAAAAGCTCGATACGCTTGTAAATGATGATGAGTTGCAGAAATATTATGACGAAAACCGCGAGAATTTTAAACTGAAAAGCTATATCGTGAAGCTCAGGTTTATAAAGATCAGTCGAGATGCACCGAAACTAAGAAATATTGAGCATTGGCTAAAAAGCGATAAGGATGTTGATTTTGATGCACTTTATGAACACAGTCGCAGCTATGCGGAGAATTTCTTTTTTGATGAAAATACATGGCTTTACCTTGAAGAGGTTTTAAAAGAAATTCCACTACCAGCCGACGATCTTGACAATTTTTTTAAACAACATACGTACTATACCTTTGAGCCAGAGCAATATGTTTACTTCGTGAGAATTTATGATTATAAGCTTAAGGGCGACTTCGCCCCTTTTGCCCTTGAAAAGCGCAGAGTACGTGACTTTATCCTCAACAAAAGAAAAGCTGAATTGATTGTAAAAATGCGCGAAGAAGTGGTACTGGAAGGTATTGAATCAGGTGAGATATATATAAAACCCCAATGAGAGTATTTACCCTTTTCATAGTGCTATGCTTATATTGCATTAGCAGCATTGCCCAACCCATCAAGCTGGATGAAATCGCTGGTGTTGTAGGCAATGAGATCGTGTTAATGAGCGATATTCAGATTCAAAAAAATCAGATTATCATGCAGGGAGGATTCCAGAATATCTCAGATTGCGAGGTGCTTGAAGAGATTCTATTTGAAAAAATACTACTGAATCAAGCCAAAGTCGATTCTCTTGAAGTGAGTGATGATATGGTAAACGGTGAGCTTGATAAGCGGCTCGATATGTTTGTAAGACAAATAGGCTCTGTGCAGGCGCTCGAAGAGTACTATGGCAAATCAGTTAGCGAAATAAGAGAAGATTTCTTTGATGTACTTAAAGACCAGCTTCTTGTGCAACGAATGGAAGGAGATGTCACATCTGAAATGAATATCACCCCAAGTGATGTGCAGGCCTTTTATACTTCAATTCCGGTTGATAGCTTACCATTCGTGAGTGCTTCTGTGGAGTTTGCAATGATAGCAAAGTACCCTAAACCTAATCGCGACGAAATTGATAGAGTGCGCTCCAGGCTCCGTGAGTTTAAAGAAAGGGCTGAGCAAGGCAAGGATGATTTTGAAACACTTGCGGTGCTCTACAGCGAAGACCCCGGCTCTGCGGCAAAAGGTGGATCACTGGGTCTTAAACCAAGAGGTACCTGGGTTCCCGAATTTGATGCTACGGCATTTGGCCTTTCTGATGGTCAGATTTCTTTTCCTTTCAAGACAGATTATGGCTGGCATATTATGCATATGGTGGAGAGAAGAGGAGAATTTTATGATGCGAACCATATACTTCTTATACCCAAGATAAGCAACGCA
This sequence comes from Flavobacteriales bacterium, assembly GCA_038207425.1. Classification (GTDB taxonomy): domain Bacteria; phylum Bacteroidota; class Bacteroidia; order Flavobacteriales_D; family Cryomorphaceae; genus JBBQZU01. Next base: position 47,437 of record JBBQZU010000015.1, read on the forward strand.
GAATTGAACAACGCTAAACATGAACTTGATTCGATAAGGGTAATAATGCTTCGGGACTCCATCTCTTTCGCATTTGCCGCGAGCAAATTCAGCAATGATGAGCGCACCAAGAATCAGAACGGTCTTATGGTGAATCCTGCAACGGGTAGTACCATTTTTCAAATGGATCAGCTTGAACCGTCTCTGTTTATGGCAATAGATACACTGGAAGCAGGGCAAGTTTCAAAATCATTTTATTTTCAGGGATTGAACAGAGAAAAAGGCTTTCGGATTGTGAAGCTTGTGAACCGGACTGAACCGCACAGAGCAAATCTTGTTGACGACTACCAATCTTTGCAATCTATGGCAAATGAAATGCTAAGGGGCGAAAAAATGGATCAATGGGTGCGCCACAAAATCAATCTTACATTTGTGAAAATAAAGGACGAATATCAAACTTGTACCTTCAAATACCCCTGGCTGAGTAGCCCAGAATAACCTTAAACTGAACCATAAAATTCGCACCATAGAGCATGAATGACGTAGACGGAATCAAAAAATTAACAGACAAATACGCGGCTATGAAGGCCGAAATAGAAAAAGTAATTATTGGCCAGAATGAAGTGGTTGACGAATTACTCATTTCCATATTCAGTCGCGGCCATTGCCTTCTGGTAGGTGTACCAGGCCTCGCTAAAACCTTACTGGTAAATACCATTGCAAAAACACTCGGTCTTTCCTTTAACCGCATACAGTTCACACCTGATTTGATGCCAAGTGATATTATTGGATCAGAAATACTCGATGAAAGTCGCCACTTTAAATTTATCAAAGGCCCCCTTTTTGCCAATATGATTCTGGCTGATGAGATAAACCGAACCCCGCCTAAAACACAAGCAGCTCTTCTTGAAGCAATGCAGGAGAAGTCAGTGACTACCGCTGGTACCACTTATAAACTTCCCGAGCCATTTTTTGTACTTGCTACTCAAAACCCAATTGAGCAAGAGGGCACATATCCACTTCCTGAGGCCCAACTTGACCGGTTTATGTTTAATATTTGGGTAGATTACCCAAGCTTCGCTGAAGAAGTACAGGTGGTGAAGTCAACCACATCTGATTCAATGCCCGAAGTAAAACAGGTCATTTCCGATCAGGAAATTCTCTATTTTCAGAATCTAATACGGAAAATTCCAGTATCCGATAATGTAGTGGAGTACGCTGTGAAGCTTGCGTCCAAAACACGCCCCAATAGTGAAATGTCAACTCCTGAAACCGATAAATATCTCAGTTGGGGAGCCGGCCCGAGAGCTTCTCAGTTTTTGGTTATAGGCGCCAAGTGCCATGCAGCACTGAAGGGCAAGTTCTCACCTGATATTGAAGATGTAAAGGCAGTTGCATTACCTATTTTGCGCCACAGAATTGTACGCAATTATCAGGCAGAAGCTGAAGGCGTTGGTATAGCTGATATCCTTGTAAAACTCTTTTAATCTCTTTCTTCATTTCAATTGTCTTCTTGCAATCTCAATTTCTGCAGAAATCGACCTTACTAGAAATTACGATCTCTTAAGGGGGTTTTTGTTAGTAATATCCGTCTATATTTCTGCGAGAATCTGGCTGCAGAGCCTTTGAATTACAATTTAACTCCCACGAAATAAATTACTTGTAGTAGCAATGATTTTGATGAGTATTTTTGTCAATAATGCTTTTCAGATTTAATTTATTAACTAACTTTGTGTCCGATTGACACTTTGTTTTAACCAATCACTCAAATGACTAAAGTTGCGATTAACGGATTTGGAAGAATTGGAAGGCTGACCTTCCGAGAGCTTCTTAAAAAATCAAATGTTGAAGTAGTTGCTATCAACGACCTCACAGATGCTGAAACACTTGCCCACCTATTTAAATATGACTCAAGCCAGGGCCGCTTTAATGGCACCGTGAGTCATGAAGGAACTGACAAGCTGATTGTAAATGGTAAAATCTATCAGCTTTATGCTCAACGTGATCCTGCCAATTTGCCATGGGCGAAAATTGGTGTTGAAGTGGTTGCAGAGTGCACAGGTATCTTCGTTGATGCTGAAGGCGCAGGGAAGCATATTGCTGCCGGAGCCAAAAAAGTAATTATCTCTGCACCTGCCAAAGGAAATGTGAAAACGGTAGTAATCGGTGTAAACGATCATACCATTACGGCTGATGATCATATTATTTCCAATGCCAGTTGTACTACAAATTGCCTAGCACCAATGGCCATGCTTATTGATGAAGCTTTCGGCATAGTAAAAGGTTATATCAACACAATACACGCGTACACTGCAGATCAGCGGCTCCAGGATGCTCCACACCGAGATTTGCGCAGAGCCAGAGCAGCGGCTGTATCCATTATTCCTACAAGTACTGGTGCGGCCAAGGCCGTTGGTCTTGTATTGCCACACCTGAAAGGCAAATTGGACGGTATTGCCACCAGAGTTCCGACCCTTACGGGATCCATGACATACCTTGTGGCAATTGTGGACCGCGATGTAACTGCTGAAGAAGTAAATGCAGTAATTAAAAAAGGTGCTGCAGGCCGCCTCAAAGGAATTCTGGAGTATACCGAAGACGAGATTGTTTCGGCTGATGTTATCGGAAGCACCTACAGCAGCATTTTTGATTCAAAAATCACCAGTGCCAACGGAAACCTTGTTCAGGTAGTATCCTGGTACGACAACGAATATGGATACTCAGCAAGGACAGCTGAGCTTGTCGCGAGAATTTTATAAGTGGGAAGATAATTGTGGTTAATTTTCAGTAGGTGGTAGGGGGGTGTACTTCGGTCGCCCCCTTTTTTTGTTTCTAATTTTGTTTTGGCTTGTTAATAAGGCGGTTGATAAAAGGATAGAAGCATAAAAAAGTCTAAAAAAAATGTAGCCTTTCAATCGTTACCTTCGTAAAAGCTATAATTAATAGAAACCCTTTTGTCAAAGATGAAATATTCTGTACGAACCTTCACCTCACTAATGTTTACAGCTTCGGCACTCAATTTGAGTGCGAATGACTGTAACTCAGCGTTTAACATTATTCCAAACCCACTTACAGCCAGTTCTCAGCTATCGGGAAGTTTTTCAGGTGAAACCTGGTCGGGTGTGAGCCAATGTGCCGGGGCAGGAGGAAGTGCTGACCTATGGTACCAGTTTACAGCCACATCGAGCCGCATGTACATTGCAGCTCAGGGTATTGGCGATTTGGATGTCGCTATTGAACTATATAACAGTTGCGGTGGTAGTTCCATCGCCTGTAGAAATTCAACTGGTGCCGGTGGGCTTGAGGTAGCCAATGTGCCCAATCTCACCGTTGGTAATACATACTTCTTTTCTGTTTATCACGCCGGAGGCGCGCCACCGGTTTCGCAAGCATTTCAGGTTGCCGTGTTTTTTATACCTTTTGTAGAATTGCGAAGTCAGGATTGCGATCAGTTTGACTACACTACAAATGGTATTATCAAGTCAACCCAACCCGCACCTAACCAGTTTACCCTTACCAACTATCAGTTTCGATTTGTTGAATTAGAGGCTCCATTTAATACTTATGAAGTGATTTCGCCAAATGGCACCAACCCAAATTACCGTTTGGAGTGGTTCGCACCGGTGCAATACGGACGTACTTATGAAGTGAGTGTTAGAATTAGGGTAGCTGAAGGAGGCGTATTTGGAGACTATGGCAATTCATGCATTGTAGGGCTTCAGCCCACAGTTTTGACTACCAGATTACAGCAACAATTTGCAAATGGAGTATTTGCATTTTGCAACGTGGTAGGCGCTGATAAAGTAGGTGCAGCATCGCGTTACCGATGGGTATTCAATGACCTAACAGCTCCTGTGAGCGTGTACGGTGATGGCGACAGCAGGCTCCTTAAATTGCAAAGCGTTCCCGGTCTTAAGCTGAATCAAACATATATTGTATCTGTTTTTGCAGAAGTAAACGGAGATGAAAGCCCTGCAGGTACATTCAGGTTTATATCAATGAATAGTACAGTACCGCCAACAGGCCTTAACCAGAGTTTGCATCCTTGCGGCCAAACTTATCCTATAAACCTGGCCGTGCAAGCGGTTGAAGTATGCTCTGGTATTTCCTATACATGGAGATTTACCAATACTTCACAAGCGCAGGCTCCATTGCTCTATACACGCTCCGATGGAAACCGTTTTCTGAAGCTTGACTGGGTTACCGGGCTTATTGTTGGTAACAACTATAATGTGGAAGTCCGCGCAGTTCAAGGTGGCGTGACAGGCACTTTCTCTTCGGTTTGTAATATCACCATCGGCGCATCAACGGCCGGCGTTTCCAACCCAATGATGCTGTCCGAACTAAATGAGGTAGGAAATGATTCTTTCGAAATAACCGATGATGTATTTGATGCCAATGTTACTGCACAACCCGATGGTGCAGTGATGGTATTCGTGAATAGCGAGGTGATTCAGCCTTCATTGGTATTGGAATTATACAGTGTTAGCGGACAGCTTATTGCCAGGCACTCAACCGGTGCTACAACTGGTGAGCCTATATTCTGGAATACAGGAAACACGGCAAAAGGAGTATTTCTTTTGAAGATTACAGATGGTCAAAATCATCAGGTAACCAAAAAAGTTCCTTTCTTCTAAATCCCAGGTCTCATTAAAAGCATTACATTCAGCATGGCAAATCCATGCTGAATGTTTCTTTTCTGGCACCAGGCGCCATTTGTGCGAATGCTGATTCCTTTGGTTATTGGCATTGTTGTTGGGTATTTCTCAAATACTCCCGACTATCTGTTGCCCTATCTTATTGGTATTCCGTCGGCATTGCTTTTCATTGTTTTCTTATTCCGAAAAGCATGGAGTAATATAACATCAAGATTTGTTTATGGAATTCTTACTCAGACCTTGCTTTTCATATTGGGCTTCACCCTGATTTCTATAAAGCTTGTTCACCGAAGTTTTGAAAGACAATTTCCCGCAGAGGTGGTTTCTCAACAGGCGATTGTGACAAATTTTCCGAGTCAAAAACCCCGCTCTACAATGCTTTCTCTTACAATTGTGGAGCGTCAGTTTTTTGACAACCATACTGAAACTTGCAGCATTTCTATTATTGCATATGCTGCTCATAAATTGCAGGCTGATACCTTACAGCCGGGCGATATGATTTCATTCAGAGCTCAGCCGCAAATTGTAGGCAATGCACTTAATCCAGGGCAGTTTGACTACAAGCGCTACTTGAGAAACAAAGATATTTTGGCAACGGTATATCTGGCTGATGAGATAGGAATATTCCGACATGTTGTGCCTCCTGTTACACTCTCAGGCACCCTGCAGAGTTGGCGAGAAGTTGCAATAGATATGTTCAGGGTTCGCGATATGCCACTCAGAGAGCTGGGAGTAATTTCAGCCTTGGTGCTGGGTAAAAGAGAAATGGTTGACCCTGAACTACGCTCGGCGTACACTGATTCTGGAGCCATTCATATTCTTGCAGTAAGCGGACTTCATGTGGGAATTATTTACATCTTCGCGGGTATGGTACTCGCTAAGCTCCTGCCAGGTAAGCGAAGCAGGTATTTCAGACTCCTGCTGGTATTACTGGTACTCTGGGTATACGCTGGCATTACCGGGTTTTCACCATCAGTATTGAGAGCGGCCACCATGTTTTCGTTTATTGCTTTTGGAAAAGAATCGGGCAGGCACTCGAATATTTACAATATGCTTGGAGCAAGTGCCCTGCTTCTGTTAATCATCAACCCCTTTCTGCTCTTTGAAGTTGGCTTTCAGCTTTCTTATCTGGCTGTAGTAGGCATTGTATATATCCATCCAATTTTGTACCCGGTGGTCTATCTGCGCAATACCATTTTGGATAAGGCGTGGTCGCTGATTGCGGTTTCAATTGCCGCGCAGATCGCCACTACCCCTTTGAGTCTTTACTATTTCCATCAATTCCCAAATTTGTTTTTTATAACCAACCTTGTTGTTATACCATTGGCAATGGTTCTATTGTATGGAGGTATTTTGTACATTATTTTTAGCTGGCTCCCTTTGGTCTCGGATATTCTTTGGCATATTGTAAATTTCATGGCTTGGATACTCAATGAATTTGTTCAGATAATTAGTGTAATTCCTCATGCAATTACAAGCAATATTTATATAGGCTTCACCGCTGCATTGTTACTTTATTTGCTGCTCGTATTGCTTGCTGGTCTTTTTGTGCATAGACGAAGTAGTTTACTGCGCTATACGTTAGCAATTTGGTTGGTATTGGTTTCTATGTATGCCTTTCGGCAAATAGAAATTGGCAGTGGCATTTCTCTGGCGTTACTTGCAGCGCCAAAGGGAGTTGTTTTGGTAGCGAGTAAAGGTAAGGAATCAATTATTGTACCCTTGCCTGATGGCAATTCGAAAACGCTTTACAATCATATTGGCGGATATTTATTGCAGAATGGAATTTATTCTCCCCAATGGGTACCTAACGATTCGGTAATGGTGCTAGAATCTCTTGCGTATGCAGACTCCTGGCTTTTGCTGAATGATTTTAAAGTATGCCTGAAAGCAGAAGCGGTCTTTGATAAACCTTTTAAGCCCGACATTCTGATTCTCGATTACTGGGATTTGAAATTGTTTGCCGAAAATGATTGGAATTTGGCTGATGTTCCGCTCATTATTGCCCATCCAAACCTCAAGAAATGGCAAAAAGCCCGGCTCAAGGAAGAGCTGGGCTTATTGGGAGTATCGCTTTATGATATTTCGGAGCAAGGTGCAATGGTAGTGCTTTAGTTCTCGCCGCGTATTTTCATAGCTTCTTCGGCCGTTATAGATTTATCATTAAACTCTCCGGTTATAAGTACTTCGTCAAATCCTTTTTCTTTTACATCACTTAATGCAGCTTTTGCATCGGCAAGGTTGTTAAACGAACCATAAACATAATTGGTCACTCCTTCAGTATTTCTCACAGGGCGCACGTTGCCAAGTGACATATATTTACCAAGCGTTTCAGCAGGCACCCTTCCGGCAAAAGTGCCAAGTTGCAGGGTATATTTTACCAGGTTTGGGTTTATATTGTTTGAAACTTTTGGAGTGATATCTTCTTCTTTCGCATCCACAGTAGCACCGGCTTCTTTCAGGGTAATTCGCTTACCACCGCGGTATGCTGTTACAAATGCTCCTTCATAGCCTTTCAGCAAAAGGTTCACTTTATGTGTGGCGGCATCTTGCATCGTATTAAATGAACCCGATACATATCTGGTCATGCTATCATTACCTTCTATCACAATCAGATCGGATACTTCTTTAAATACATTTCGCGAAAGCTTGTACTTGAATGCACCTAACTGTACCCTGAAAACAATCACATTCTCATCAATTTCATCTTCAAATATTGCTGCGTGCTCAATTTCGCTTTGACTAAGTTCGAAGTATTCACCATCTTCAACTTGTAAGATTCGGGCCGGTATATGTAGTTTATTCAACTGCAGAAATTTCTGCACTGCATCATACCTATTCTTAATTTCATCGATGTAAAATTCCATTCCATTTTCAGTCTCAATGGCTTTAATATCGGCGATGGAAAGTAATCTGGCAATTTCTTCGGGCGAGAGTTCATCTGAATTAATTACTTCTACCCTAAAGCCTTTGTTTTTGGAAGCCATATTGACCTTGTTCCTGTTTACATCGGCGGTGTAGGTTTGCGACTTGTCGTAATTCGGACTTCCGGCAGGGTCAATATAAAGCTGATACATTTTAGCCAGTTCTTCATCTGTTGCAGTTACTCCTTTCAGATTTACCAGTATTCCTGTGGGAGTATTTAATTCATCGTCGAGATAATCAGGCACTCCGTCCTTATCACCATCTACAGGGCAACCGAATACGTCAACTTTGACTCCTTCAGGAGTCGCGGGACACTTATCGCCTATGTCTACAACACCGTCCGCATCTTCATCATCGATATCCAACCCCGGGAAGTAGTCGTTGTTCAGCTTATCGTAGTTGGTAGGATTCTTTCTAGTATGATGAAGATTGTAGGCTATTCCGATCGATGAAAAAAGCAGCGCGTCATTTCTTTTGTTAACACCTGACAATCTTGGAGTTTCGCTGTTAACACCATCCAGATTATCGGTGAAGGTGTGCAAATAGCTCGCACCCATTCTTACCTTCCACTTGTCATTTACAGTGATGTTAGCCCCTACCGCTAAAGGGATTGCTAAAGTTCTGAGTGAGAATGCTCCGCTTCCTCCTTGTATTTCACGCCAGTCGGTTTCATAATTATAATCTCTGTATACAGGGCGTGCTTCGTCTGATTTGGCTCCTTTTTGAGGAGCGTTCATCAAAGTTCCATTGTCCCAAACGTAATACAAGTTGCCATCGGCATCGCGCATATCAGCTTTAGGATTGAATTCCATTGTAGCAATACCAACCGATAGGTATGGTGTGATAGAGCGTTGTTTAGGAAGGAAATTATTGAAATTGTAGGTGATCGAAGCGCTTCCCATTTGAATGGGTGTTTCGAAATTCACCATTTGTCCGGGAAGATTTTCCTGATGACGTACCGTACCGAATAGAGCAGAAAAGTCAAGACTAAATGCCTCACTTATGGGATTTCGCATGGTAATGCTGTACCCCCAATTGAGCTGGCTGTATTGAGCGTTGCCATTCAATCGGCCCACATCGCCAAAGTAGCTGAGGGTACCTGCAGCAATCTCTACAGATGGTCTGGGTTTTTGATTTCCATAATCTACGGTGCCCTGAAGCTCAAGCTCCTGGCTATAAACTAAGTTGCCCAATACGGTATATAGGGCAATGAAAATAAGCGTTTGAGGGATAAATTGACGCATTTCACTGGTTGCTAAATCTGAAGTCTTATACTGAAATTCAGATAATAGGTTCCAATAATTTACGCCAATGCCTTAAGATATTACTGGTACCATTTCTGGCTTGTTATCATAAGCGCTTCCTGAACCGTTATTCGCTCTCCATCATTATATGCTGTTACGAACGGGCCCTTAAACTTATCATACTTTGTAGATATCCGTTCGCGGTCATCGCGTGCCGTTTTGTACACCTGGTGATAGCCCGTGGTGTACTTATACATTCCTGAGTGTGATTCGAGCATAAAGTTCTCAGTAAATGTATAAAGCTTAGCAAACAAATTTTTATTCAGATTATTCTGTCCTGCAGCTATTTGCACTTTGAAATAAACGCCTTTTTCCGGCTTGGGAACATCAACGATATTGCCGTCATTAAAACTTTTTTGTGGCGCGGGGGCCGGCGTTGTCTGGGATTTTGGGGCTGGCGTTGTATTTTCCTTCGGTAGAGGCCTGGACACCTGTTTCGGCTTTTGCACCGGAGTGGCAGCCGCTGCTGCAATCATTGCTTCGTTTTTAGGAGCTGTCGCATTGGCTGGGGCTACCTTAACTGGTGTTGGAGTAGTAATAATAGCTTCGGCTAAAGATGGACGAGTCGTTTCAGATCCCACAGCCGCGGGAGCTTTCATTTTGGCAACTGCAGCGATCGTTTCTTCTTTTATTTCTGGAGTGACTTCAGTCGAAAGAGCAACTGGTGGAATTACTTTTGCTACTTCGTCGGCTTTTGGTGGTGCCGGAATGAACTGGGACGCACCATTGAAAATGTTTACAGAAGTGGTTTCATCTTTGATGAGGTAGGAGAAGTTTCCTTTTACTTCGGGCTGGGCTCCATCCATGGCTACAATTGGCAGCAACTTGTATGATACTGTAACTCGATCCTGATCGGGTAAATCATACCATACGTATTTCAGTATTTGATCTTCCACAGTAAACACAGCCGAACTTGACTTCAAGTCAATTACTGTAAATCCTGCAGGAAAAATTTCTTCTACCCTTGCAAATCCATGCAAATCTTTTCGATCTATATCAATATCGACTCTCCATTGGTTGATACCAGTATTGGTTATGGTACGACCTACAGCTACCTGGGCTTCATTGTTTTCTATTTTGGCATCGTAAGTTTCCTTTATCTGAGCGATATCATTTTCGCCTGTACCAACTGCTATACCGTGCTCAGCAATGTCTACATTCTTCCTTTCATTTTGGTAGATGTATGAAAATCTGGTTTTAACTTTTAAGATTCCTGAAGCTTCATTTTTTGCGATAACGCGCATTTTCAGGGTAATTTTCTTTGTTTGTGGGAGTGCCATCCAAATAAATTTTGCAGCCTGATTGTTGAAAGTAAATGATGCTCCAGAAGCTTCTACCAATTCGGCGCTTAAGCCTTCATCCAGCGTGAATTGAAGCTTAGCAAATCCCACTACATCTGATTTATCGAGCTCAATATTTACTACTTTCTCTTCGCCGGGCTTGAGGGATGTAGGAAAATTATGGGTTATTTTGATTTCGCTTTTCTGAAAGAAGCCTATCAAAACGATAAAGGCGAGATTTAAGCTGATAGCTAGTGTTTTTGTCATGCCCTCTTGGCTTGGTTGATTTATAAACTAAAGCAAATCTAACAATTGGGTCACCGTCCACAATATTAGCGGATGTATTTTGCAAACAGAAAAATGTTGACAATCAAAAAAAAAGCCGACACGAAGGTCGGCTCTGATTTTTGATATGTTTCAGCAAATCAAAAGTTTGGCTTGAGCACAAATTTGCTGTAGAATTTATCGATATGCTCTACTGCTTCGTCGGGGGTGTCGACAAGGCGAAAAAGGTTGAGGTCTTCAGGACTTATTGTTTTGTATTTTTCCAGTAACGTGGTTTTGATCCAATCGAGCAGCCCACCCCAGAAAGCTGAATCGTATAGTATTATCGGAAACCGACCAATTTTTCCGGTTTGTATGAGCGTCATCGCTTCAAATAGTTCATCTAGTGTGCCAAAACCACCGGGCATTACAATAAATCCTTGTGAGTATTTCACAAACATTACTTTTCTTACGAAGAAGTAGTCAAACTCAATCAACTTATCAGGGTCAATATAAGGATTGCCTTTCTGCTCAAAGGGGAGATCTATGTTCAATCCTACACTCACACCGTGGCCGCGCCTGGCACCTCTATTGCCGGCTTCCATGATGCCGGGGCCTCCGCCGGTAATCACTCCGTAACCCGCTTCTCCGAGCTTGAATGCAATTTCATCTGCTGCAATATAAGCAGGGTCTGTTTCTTTCATTCGCGCCGACCCGAATATGCTTACACAAGGTTTTATTCTCGACATTTTCTCAAAGCCTTCAACAAACTCTGACATAATTTTGAAAATCGCCCAGCTATCATTCGTTTTGGTTTCGTTCCAATGACGTGGCATGAAAGCTTTCTTTATTCTTTGTTCATCGTGCATGTTCATAAAGGGAGATGCATTTAATTAAGTTCTTCTTTGAGGTATTTGGCTGTATGCCCTTTTGCTGCTTTTACGATAGCTTCAGGTGCACCAGTAGCAACTATTTCGCCACCACCATTGCCTCCTTCAGGGCCAATGTCAATTACATGGTCTGCTACTTTAATAATGTCAAGGTTGTGTTCAATTACAAGCACAGTGTTGCCATTGTCGGCGAGTTTGTTCAATACGTCTATAAGCATCTTTACATCATCAAAATGCAAACCTGTTGTTGGTTCGTCGAGTATGTAGAATGTGCTTCCTGTATCTCGTTTTGAAAGTTCGGCGGCTAGTTTTATTCTTTGGGCTTCACCTCCACTGAGAGTGGTGCTTTGCTGGCCAAGTGTAAGATAACCCAAGCCCACATCGTTAAGTGTTTTCAGCTTTTGCGAAATTCGTGGGTGCTCTGAAAAAAAATCTGTTGCTTCCTGAATCGTAAGTTCAAGTACTCCTCCAATTGATTTTCCTTTGTATCGCACTTCAAGCGTTTCGCGGTTGTACCTGCGGCCTTCGCAGGTTTCGCATTGTACGTACACATCAGGCAAGAAGTTCATTTCTATTACCTTGATTCCCGCGCCTTTGCAGGTTTCGCAGCGCCCCCCTGAAGTGTTGAACGAAAACCTTCCGGCCTGATAGCCGCGAATTTTCGCTTCAGGAAGGTCAGCAAAGAGGTTTCTGACATCGGTAAAAACTCCGGTATAAGTGGCAGGATTGCTACGCGGCGAGCGGCCTATGGGTGATTGATCAATCTCTATGACCTTGTCAATATGCTCCAGCCCCTTCACTTTGGCGTAGGGCAGGGGTTTTGTAACCCCATTGAATATATGATTATTCAGTATAGGGTATAGCGTTTGGTTTACAAGGGTAGATTTACCGCTACCTGAAACACCAGTAACACAAATAAATTTGCCAAGAGGAAAATCTACTGTGATTGATTTCAAATTGTTACCGGATGCTTTTTCAATGGTGAGCTTCTTGCCGCTGCCTTTTCTCCGCTTTCGCGGAATCTTTATAGACTCTTTGCCATTCAGGTATGCTGAGGTTAGCGAGTCAAATTTGAGCAGTTCCTGTCCGGTGCCCTGCGCTACGATGTGGCCACCATGCACACCTGCCCTTGGGCCAATATCAATTACATGATCGGCAGCAAGTATCATATCCTTGTCGTGCTCTACCACTATTACCGAATTGCCCAGGTCTCTCAGCGATTTGAGGGAATCAATCAACTTATTATTGTCGCGTTGGTGTAAGCCAATACTTGGTTCATCGAGTATATAAAGTACTCCCACCAGTTGCGAGCCTATTTGAGTGGCGAGCCTAATGCGCTGAGCTTCACCTCCAGAGAGCGTTTTTGCACTTCTATCCAGCGACAGGTAATTTAACCCAACATCGCGCAGAAACCCAGATCTGTTCCTAATTTCCTTTACAACATCGGCTGCTATGCGCGCTTGTTTTTTATCAAGCTTTGCTTCTAATCCATTTATCCACTGATCAAATTGATCAATAGCCATGTTGGATAGCTGAGCGATATTCAGATCGTCGAGTTTAAAGTACAGCGCTTCTTTGCGCAAGCGCGCCCCGTTACATTCCGGACAGGTAATCTGATTCATAAAACTCTTCACCCATCGTTGTATAGGAGCTGATGCATTTTCATCTCCTTGCCTTTCCAGAAATGGCACGATGCCTTCAAAGTCGGCGGTATATTCAGTACTGCCGGCGGTATCGCTCACTTTTAAAGTTTCTGTGGTGCCATGCAATAATTTTTCGATGAGGTCATCATCAATTTCTGAAATAGGACTATTTAGATTGAAATCGTACTTAGTCAGTAGCGCTTCAACCTGCCTGAAAATCCAGTTGGCTTTATATGGGCCAAGCGGAGCGAGGCCCCCTTTACGTATACTTTTCTTTTCGTCTGGAATGATTTTCTTTCGGTCTACTTCACTTACCACGCCCAATCCATTGCACCTGTGACATACGCCGTATGGCGAATTGAACGAAAAGAGATTTGGCTCAGGTTGTGGGTATGAAATGCCGGTAGTGGGGCACATCAGGTTTCTGCTGAAGTGCCTGATGGTATCGTTTTCGATATCGTGAATCATCAAGGCACCTTTACCCAAATCGAGGGCGGTACTGATGGTTTGGCGCAAGCGATCTGCATTTTCGCTATCGGCTGCGAGCCTGTCAACCACCACTTCAATATCGTGAATTTTATAGCGGTCTAGCTTAAGTTGCGGAGTTACTTCCAATATCTGCCCATCAACTCTCGCACGGATGAATCCTTGCCGGAGTACCTGCTCGAAAAGCTCTCGGTAATGCCCTTTGCGGCCACGCACCAGGGGGGCAAGGATGCTTATTTTTTTATTAGCGAAAGCATCGAGAACCAAATCTACAATCTGCTTTTCGTTGTATTGTACCATCTTTTCGCCAGTAGTATAGGAGTATGCGTGGGCAACCCGTGCAAAAAGCAACCTTAGAAAATCATAAATCTCGGTAATAGTTCCCACCGTAGAGCGGGGATTGCGGCTAATGGTTTTTTGTTCAATGCTAATTACAGGGCTTAACCCTGAAATTTTGTCGACATCAGGCCGCTCCATTCCGCCAAGAAATTGCCGCGCATACGCCGAAAACGTTTCAATATAACGTCGTTGGCCTTCAGCATATATGGTGTCAAAAGCCAGGGAAGATTTACCACTGCCGCTAAGCCCGGTTATTACTACCAGTTGGTTGCGTGGTATACTTACATCAATATTTTTAAGGTTGTGTACCCTGGTACCGTATATTTCCAGCGTATCATGTGGGTCTGAGAGAGCAATATCCTGCACAGTAATTATCGAATAGTATCTGTACTTAAAGTATCAGAGTTACCAAATTGTTCAGGGTTCAGCTCGATGGGCAAGTTTCCGAAGACGTCATCGGCAGGCAGCTTTATGCTGTATTGCTTCTTTTCAGGGTTGGTAAGGAAGCCGTCCCTGAGCCACGGATTCAAAATTTTCAAGACTTTGTAATTTGTTCCATGGTCGAATGCAAATTGGGCTATATCCTTAATTTCATAATCAACTATTACTTGGTTGGTTCTGTAAGGCGGATAGAGGTCCTTTGGTCTGAAATGAAAACCGTAGATGCCAGGCTTGCTGAGAATTTCTTTTGCAGCTAATATTCTGAACAGGTATCGTGAAGTTTCTTCATTGAGAAGCAGGTCATAATAGTTACCTACTTTCTGTTTTGATTTTTGTTTTTGTAATCCGCCAATTCCCATATTATAAGAAGCTGCTGCCATGCTCCAACTGCCATACTGTTTGTAAGCAGCCTTTAGATATTTGCACGCTGCTTGGGTCGACTCTTCTACACTGTATCGCTCGTCTACTTCATTGTTTATTTCAAGTCCATATTCGAGTCCCGTATCCTTGAGCAGTTGCCAAAAACCGGTAGCACCTGCCGGAGATACTGCATTGGTCATTCCGCTTTCTATTACAGCTAGGTACTTGAAATCATCGGGCACTCCATTCTTTTCCAGAATAGGTTCAATAAGAGGAAACCATCTGTTAGCTCGCTTATGAAATAACAGCGACTGTGATTGCCAGTAAGTATTCACAAGCAATTCCCTGTCAAGGCGCTCCCGTACATCCAGAATTTCCAATGGTACCTGCTCGTCTGCAAATGAAATTTCAGAAGGGGTATTGAGCGAGAAGACTTTATAATTTGAATTGAAGTAGCGCTGATATCCAATATCCAGACTTGCTTCGCTTTCGGTTTTAAAGGAGTACCCTATCCAAGATATGAATACTATTGTCATCAGAAAGAAACTGATGATGAACTTTTTATAAAAATTATCAAATTGATTGTGAAGCATAGGCGACTAAATGTAGACCGTTTACGCAGATTTTACCCTAACGGTTTGACCTTTTTTCTTTTTCTTTTTAACAACGAGGCCCCACCGCTCTTTATTCTTCTTTGCTATAAGAAACATCGACAAAAATACTGCAAAAAAAAGGCCAATATACACTGCTATAACAGCATAATCGTCTTGCCCTACATTGGTAAGCATAAAGATGTATCCTCCTAAAGCAGCCGTTGATATCCCGCAAAATAAAATGGCTACTTGTTGGTCCTTAAGCCCGCTATATGAAAGATTATGGGTAGTATGATCCCTACCACCTACAAAGGGCGATTGACCCCTTCGAAGCCTATTGATGGTTACCACGGCTATGTCGGTAATGGGCAGCATAAATACCAAGAGCAGGGCCGCTACACCAAGAAGGTTTCCATTTGTTGATATAAGTGTTTCAACATTCCAGCAATAGTGAACGCCTACGTAAGCGAGGATCACTCCCAGAAATTGACTGCCTGTATCACCCATATAGATGCTGCTCGGATTCCAATTATAGAAGAGAAACGATACTAAAGCTGCAAGCACCCCAAGTAATATAAGCATATCAACACGTGGAAAAGCGGATACTATAGCATGAGCTGCAATAGCGCTAATTAAAATGAAGGATGTAACACTGGCTGCGATTCCATCCATATTGTCAAGCATGTTGATAGAGTTCATAATACCCACTGTCCAGATGATGGTAAGGGCATAATTAAGTGTGTCACTTTCGAACACTTCTACCACGGTACCCCCGATAATAAGAACCACACCACATAAAATTTGAATAGTGAGTTTAAGGAAGGGTTTGGTATTGTAGGCATCATCAGTGAGGCCCATCAAAAAGCCAATTGTAGCCGCTGCTATCAGTGATACTATCCTGTGGTTTTGAAATACCTCTGTAGGATCAAAAAGAAACGAATATGCACTCAGGCTCATCAGAAATACAATGAAGAAGGTAAGACCGCCGATAGCAGGCTTTGTATCAGCGCTCCATCGAACCAATGCACCAGGTTGGTTTTTAGTGCCAAGTGTTTTCACGAAACGCAATAAAATGCTCGTTATTAGCAATGAGAAGGCTATCATTGAAAAGAAGAAGAAACATTGCAGAATAGAATTGTAAACGGTCTGTGACATACTCTAAAATTGAGATTTAAAGTCAATCCAAGATACACATTGTGTCATATCTTTTTCTGATATCAAAGGATTTTCTAATCCCCAGTCAATATTTATCCTTGGGTCGTTCCATTTCAAACATCCTTCGCTCGATTTGTGATAGTAACTGGTGCACTTATAGTTAAAGATGGTATGGTCATCGAGCACCGCAAATCCATGCGCAAATCCAGGTGGTATGTAAAGTTGGCGCTTATTTTCAGCGCTTAATATCGTGGCGAAATGCATCCCGTAAGTTGGTGAATCAGTTCGAATATCTACTGCAACATCTTTAACCGATCCTGCTACCACCCTGACAAGTTTTCCTTGAGCATGTGGGGGGGTCTGAAAGTGAAGCCCTCTAATGACTCCTTTTATTGACATGGACTCATTGTCTTGCACAAAACCTACATTGAGTCCGGTTAATTCATTGAATTTTTGAAGGTTAAAACTTTCCAAAAAGTAACCTCTGTCATCGCCAAAAACTGATGGCGAAATAAGTATCAGTCCGTTGATATGGGTGCTTTCTTTGGTCATTAACTCTTAAATATTCTTCTGATCAAACTAGTGGGTTTTTTTTCTTCATCATCATAGTAACCGTAGCCCTGACTATAGCCGTAGCCATACCCATAGCTAGAGCCATCATTGTGGCGGTCTACGTCTACACAATTCAATACTACTGAGAGTTTGTGCAGGTTATTTTCGTTAATAAGTCTGTCCACCATTTGAATGTACTGCTTTCTCGAATAGTCTGCCCTGAAAATATATATAGGGTTATCAGCAAGTTTAATTATCGGCAAGCCGTCAGTAACAAGGCCTATGGGCGGGTTGTCAACTATTATTACATCATATAACTCCTTGAGCTGAGCCAGAATTTCATGCATTCTTTTATTGAGAATCAATTCTGCCGGATTTGGTGGTATAGGGCCTGCGGTAATAAAATCAAGATTGTCAACCTTGCCTGACCTGATGCAGGATTTTAAATCAGATTTACCGATGAGCAAGGTGCTCATACCTTCCAAATTGTCGGAGTCAAAGCCTTGGTGGATTTTTGGCTTTCTCATGTCAAGGTCAATGATAATGACCTTTCGTCCTGAATATGCCATGATCCCAGCCAAATTTATAGCTACAAAGGTTTTTCCTTCTCCCGAAGTGGTTGATGTAATTGCAATCACTCTGGGCCCATCTGGATCATCACCCGAACCCAGAAATTGAATATTGGCACGAAGGTTTCTGAACGATTCGGCAATCATCGACTTAGGATTTTTGTCAATTAGAAGCTGCGACGTGGGTATATCCTTTTTGTACTTCGGTATTATTCCCAGTACGGTCGTTGATGCATTGCTCATCTTGATAATCTCGTTTACTCCTGAAATTTTGTTGTGCAGTATGTATTTCAGGAATATTATACCAAGACTTAACAGAACGGCTAGTAGCAGCGCACCAATGGTAATGAGATTCTTATTTGGTGATATGGGTTGATTTGAACTGAGAAGTCGTTCGAGAATTCTGTTTTCAGAAACAAAACCTGCTTTGCTGATGCTGTACTGGGTTTTCTTCTCCAATAGAATGGTATAATATTTCTCGTTTATATCGAATAGCCGTTTTAGCCGGGCAAATTCTAATTCTTTTGCCGGTATTGCCCCAAATTCAGATTCATAATCTCTGATTTTAGCATTGATGAAGTTTCTTCGTTCTATAAGCTTGTTTAAGGCAGCATTTATGCTTTCCATAATCAGCTTTTCCTGTATGTCAATGCTGTAATCAAGAGATTGTATTCTCCTGCTTGTTTCTTTGATGTCAAATTGTATTTCTTCGCGCGTCACGAGCATATTGCGCAATTGTTCCAGCATAGCGGCTATGGATCCTTCGTAGGTTGAACCAGAAATTAGTGGGATCAGGTGGTAAACATCAGCTTCAGATCCCGCCTCATTCATGGTTTTTATAACTTGTTTCAGCAAACTTTCTTCAAGCTCTATACGAAGCAGCTCTTCATCGAAAGAGCGGAAATATTCAAAATAAAGACCTGAAAGATTTTCAAGGTTGGATATTCGGTTTTCGGTTTTGTAGATATTTAATTGCAGCTCTGAGTCTCTCAGGTTGCGGTAAACAGTATCAAGTTGGCTATCAATAAATTTAATGATGTTCTTTTCGCTTAGCTTGCGGTTCTCGAGATCGAATTCGAGGTATTCTTCGGCATGAGCCACCACGTAATCGCGCGCTATACCCGGGTTGTTATCTCTTACACTCAGCTCAATTGTTTTAGCGGTATTATTGAGTATTTTGATAGCTAGTTGCCGACTGAATTTGCTGGCAAGCGTTGAAGGCCGGTTGATTACAAAAAAGAACGAAATTTCACCTGTTTCAATTCGCTCATAGTAGTTAGGATCTACTACCATGAGCTTATAGGTGAAATAAGGGTTTGACACAATTTTTGCAATTTTCTCAACTTCTCCAACCTGAAATCCGCCCATCTCAAGGTGGTACGAATTATTGCGAGAAAATTTTACATAAATCGTTTGATCAAGAATGCTCGAATCTTGCACACTGAGCACTTCTATGATAAAAGAGGATGAAGGGTAACGTTGATCGGTCATTATTTCGCCTTCTTCGAAATACGTGACTTCAAGCGGAAGTCTTTTTACTGCCCTTGCAATGAGCAGTTTTGATTTCATTAATTCTATCTCACCCAGTAAGCTATTGTCCTCAGTAAATTGATTTACGTTTAAAATCCTTTTGGCATTATCGCTGCTGCTGAGCTGTATGATGGTGCGTGCTTCATATACCGGCGGGGTGTATCGGAGGTACAGAAAGGTTGCAGTCAATGCAACTGCAATGATCAATGCGGTGAGAAAGAAGTTTTTCCTAAGAATATGAAGAAAGAGACCTGGATCGAATTCATTACCGAAATTTGAAATTCTTTCCTGGTAATCATTTAGATGACCCGAAGGTTTGGGTGTATCCTCGTTTTGCATCAGCCTTAATTGACATTAAGTATAGCCACGAAGAGAATAATTGTTGTGAGAAGTGTCACTGCAGGAGCGATTTCTTGCAAAAATTCCTTGGCAAGGAGCGGTAGCGGTTCTACGTATATAATATCATTTGGCTGCACAATTATATCAGCGTAAATTACGCCATCAACCGTAGACAGGTCAAATTGAAATACTTCACGGCTTTTCTTTTCGACATTTGTGCGAATGAGTTTTACTTTGCTCGCATTGCCTCTTTCGGCAATGCCCCCGGCCATTGCCAAAGCTTCCATCAGGGTGGTATTGTTGTTTACTAAAGTAATTACTTGCGCTGTACCACCGCCTCCGGGCGAAACTATTACCCTGTTATTTTGCACATTGAGTAGCACAAATGGTTCATTATAATATTGCTCGTACATCATTTCCAGCATTTGTTCCGCTTCGCGGAGCGTAAGGCCATCAAGCTTTACTCTGCCTATTACAGGAAGCTTTACCGTACCATCGCGATCAATAATATAAGGCAACTGATTTTGTTGATTGCCCAGTTGATTTTGCCGCATTCCGCCGCCCTGCGACATACTCATATTGGCTCCAATACCGGCCTCGACCAGTATATGGCCATTGCCGGTAAAAAAGTTGAAATTCAAAACGTTATTTGGCGCAAGTTTCGATGGCGGGCTTAGAGAGTCAGGAAATTCATCAAAGACATAATCTTCAGGAGTTTTAAACAGCAGGTCTTTGTTGATGGTGCAACTGCCTAGCAAAAGTGAGCCTAAAATCAAGAAAAGCAGGTGTTTCATGAGCTTTAACGCGTCTTTATTCAAAGGTCGAAAGTATTAAAATTATGGCAATAGGCGATTGTATAATTCGGCTGTATCAGCAACCAACCTCTGGTAATGGAACTTAGCCTTTACAAATTCCCAACCTTTAGCGCCTAACTTTGCCCTCATTTCAGGATTGTTGACTAAGGTCAGAAGGTTGTCAATAAATGCCTTTTCATCACCGGGTTCACTGAGCAGTGCGGTTTCTCCTTCTACTACCACATCTTCAATTCCGCCCACTGCCGTGCTTACTATTGGCCTGCATGCGGCTTGCGCTTCTATAAGGCTTACAGGGGTGCCTTCATTTTTTGAAGTAAGCGCAATTATATCGGCACCCGCTGTAATGTACTCAACATTCTTAATCCACGATGTGAAGCAAATATCTGTGTCTGCACCCTTATCACTGCTATATGTGAGGCCCAGTTCCGTGCACAAAGCTTCAAGTGTTCCGCGCATTTCACCATCACCAACGATAAATGCCCTAAAGCGGTATTTTGCTCTGGATTTAACTTCTCTGATTGCTCTGAGAAAAAGTGCGTGATTCTTAATAGGTACCAGCCGGCCTATAATAGCAATTGCAACATGCTCATTGCTGAGATTGTGTTCAAGGCGCATGGCCTTGCGGTTTTTTTCGATGCCATCATTGAAGCGGAATAAATCAAAACCAAGAGGTATAACGGCTATTTTTTCAACATCACATATGCGGTGCTCATTGGCGAGCTCATCTTTTTGTTTGTTGCTTATCGCAATTATTTTGGTGCTTATGCCGGCAAGC
The DNA here is from genome assembly GCA_038207425.1 of Flavobacteriales bacterium. Taxonomy (GTDB): domain Bacteria; phylum Bacteroidota; class Bacteroidia; order Flavobacteriales_D; family Cryomorphaceae; genus JBBQZU01. The sequence goes on from JBBQZU010000015.1 coordinate 68,334, forward strand.
TTGCGCTCCATATTTTTATAGAAATGTGTGGTAGCCTTTCCGAAATAGGAGTGAAAAACGTGGCCATGAAAGGTATGTACAATCACAGGCACATTCATATTATGCGCGGCAAGCCGGCCTAACGCACCCGGTTTTGATGCATGGGTATGTACTATGTCGGGTTTGAAATCGGCGATGAGTGCCTTCAATTTTTGATATGCTTTGTAATCGAGTTGTGGGTTGATGTTGCGACGCATTTCGGGTAGCACATGTGCCGTGAGGCCCAGGTTTTCCAAAATAAATTCTGAACTGTCTTCTGATTCGTCTTTAATTCCGCCTACGAGCAGGGTTTCAAAACCTTCGGGCATATACCTGGTAAGATATGCAGCGTTATAGGTGGGCCCCCCAAGATTGAACCGATTGATAATTCTGAGAATTCGGGGCATTACTTAACTAAAGTTGAGGCAAAAGTACCTTTTTTGATTGCGTTATTAATCGGCATTCACATACTTTTTATACCAATGTTGAAATACGAGTATTGCCCAAAGTGTATATGGACTATCACCTGGATTTTTACTCTTCACCCTGTTTCTGAGCTGGTGTAGCGCTTCAATTCGAAATATTCCCTGTCGGGAAATAAAGTCCGCATCAAGGTACGTATCAAGCTGCGGCTTAAGCACCGTGTTCAACCAGTGGCCCAATGGCGCTTCAAAGCCTCTTTTTTTGCGGTCAAAAGTGCCTGCCGGAAATACATCTGAAAATGCTTTCTTTAAGAGAAGTTTCCCTCCTTGCGGGGTTATTTTTTGATTTGCCGGAAGGCCAAATACGAATTCTACCAACTGGTGGTCAAGAAATGGTACCCTTACTTCAAGGCCATGGTTCATGCTCATACTATCCACTTTGTAAAGCATATCATTGGGAAGTACAAGCTGAAAATCAGCAGCCAATACGGAATTAAAATCATTGGTATCCAGGGTTTGGAGCAAGTCGTTTATTACTTTGTGCCTCGTGAAGTCTAGTTTTCCCGGAAGGGTAAGTTCCCTTACGCTACTTTCAGGAGTAAATGATGCCCATAGATAATACCTTTCGGCAAAATCGAGCCTGATGCCGCGGCTATAGCGCTTCAACTTGCGCAGTTTGTCAAAAAGTTGGTGCTGACGAGATTCAGGAAGCACCTCAAGCGCTGAACCAAACCCTAGTAATGTAGTGTTTACAAAATCCTTATTTACTGAACGCAGCAAGGCCTTGTGTTTATTGTAGCCACCCAGAAGTTCATCAGCCCCGTCGCCGCTAAGGGCTACCTTCACTTCGCCTCGGGTATATTCCGAAAGTATATTTACCAAAATGGCCGATGAGTCTGCGAAAGGTTCATCAAATGAGTCGAGCACGTGATGGAGTCGCTCATCTAAATCGCGACTATAAACGGGTATTACGTGGTGCTTCGCTCCAAGATGCAAAGCAACTGCCGCTGCATAGCTGCTTTCATCAAAGTATGGCTCATCTGGAAAACCTATGGTGAACGCGGGCAAACTCGGTTGATGACGATTAGCCAGCAAGGTAATTACTGACGAATCGAGCCCGCCACTTAAAAATGTACCCAGTGGCACATCGGTAACCAGTCTCTTGCGCACAGATTCATCAAGCGCCGCTGAAAATGTGGCTACCGGATTCTGCGCTACTTCCTTCTCCTTTTCTGTATGAATGAAATCGTACCATTTTTCAATTTGTATGCCTGCACTATTCCGAATCAACAGGTGGCCTGGAAGTAGTTTACTCACCCCTTTCAGCATGGTAGCCGGAGCAGGTATATAGCTGAGTTGAAGGTAAGCTGCCAGACTCTGGAAGTCTATTTGGCGAACTTTAATCATTTCCATCACTGCGCCCAGGGTGCTTGAAAATACTAAGTTATCTGTTGTAGGAGCGTAGTAAAATGGTTTGATCCCAAAACGGTCGCGGGCAGCAAGCAGCGTATGCGTTTCGCCGTCATAAAATCCAAATGAAAAAAATCCGTTAATTTTTGAGATAAACGCAGCTCCTTCGTGTATCAGTCCGTAAAGCAGCACTTCGGTATCGCTGCTGGTTACGAACTGTATATTGTAGGTACCGTGAAGGTAGTTCGCCAGTTCTTTATAATTGTATACTTCACCGTTGAATACAAGTGCATACCGTCCTGAACAATCCTGCATGGGCTGGTTGCTACGCGCTGAAGTATCGATAATCGACAACCGCGCATGACCAAACACTGCCTGATGATATACAAGATGCGCCTGAGCGTCGGGCCCGCGCCGTTGAATAGCTTTGATGGCACGTAGTATACCTTCAACCTCAGGCTCTCCGCAACGCCCGTTCAACCATATACCTGCTATACCGCACAAAATTTGTAAAGTTTGGCCTAAATTATACCAAAACATGGTTATTTGCATTGAGTATAGATAAACTCCGGAAAATGAATTTAAAGCATGGTCTCTTACTTGCGGTCACGGCAAGCATGTGTGTACTGTCCTTCCGGCAAATAGCCTTTGCTCAGGGCGGAGCTGCCGATATGGCTCAGCACCCTGATATGAGAGGAGCCACGGTAGGAATGATAGCTTTCGACCTTATTACAGGAGAGGTATTGGACAGCTTTGACGCCAATAAGAAAATTTGTCCTGCATCAGTATGGAAAATTGTAACAACGGCGGCTGCACTCGATATTTTGGGCTATGACTTTCGTTTTGCTACTGAACTATCCTACAGCGGTACAATCAAAGGGCGCACTTTGCACGGTGATGTGGTAATAACGGGCGGTGGTGATCCATCACTCGGTTCACGCCATATTGGTACTGGTTTCGAAGCACTGATGAAAACCTGGGTAGGCACCATTCGTGCAGCCGGCATTGATACCATTACAGGTCAAATTATTGGCAACGCTGGCCATTTTCAGGGCGATGGACTGCCACGTACCCGCATTTGGGAAGACATGGGCAACTACTATGGCGCTGCCGTTTCTGGATTAAATATTCATGACAATACCTATTTCATTAAATTTCAGGTGCCTGAAGAGCCCGGACAACCTGCAAAAGTGCTGGGAGTAAAACCTGAAGTACCTGAACTCGAATTGCACAGTGAAGTGTTGGCTGGCGAGAGCCGCGCTGACCAGGCTTTTATATTCGGAAGTCCTTTTGATGCGCATCGAATAATAAGAGGTACCCTGCCGGCCGGAAGCAGGGAATATGAGATAAAGGGAAGCCTGCCCGACCCGGCGCTGTTTGCTTCATTTCATCTTATGCAAGCGCTTGCAGCGAGTGGCGCAGTGGTCGGGGCTGGTTGTGCTTCCGAACCATCAACAGTGCGTGAGCCTGCCACACTAAAGCTTATTCACAGACATCTTTCCCCTTCATTGTCGCAACTTGTAAAGCATACAAATGCTGAAAGCAATAATCTTTATGCAGAAACAATGCTACTGCAAATAGGTGTAAAAGAAGGAAACCCAACTATTCAAGGCAGCATCGATGTACTTCACGCACACTATAGCAAAGTATGCAGCGTTAAGATCCCTTTTTTCGCCTATGATGGCAGCGGCCTATCGCGATTCACAGCTATAGCACCAGAGCAATTGATGTCTATTCTGATGCACATAAGGCAAAATCATGAACTTAAAGCACACTTGCTTGATGTATTGCCGCAAGCCGGCAAAGAAGGTACCATGACCTACTTCGGTAAGAATACCAATCTGCACGGAAACCTTAGGGCAAAAAGTGGATCGATGGAAGGAGTGCGCGGTTATGCCGGGGTATTTACGGCCTATACCGGAAGGGAATTAGGTTTCGCAGTTTTGGTGAATAACTATTCAATCAATGCTGTAGACCTAAGGAAGAAAATTGAAAAGTGGCTACTTGACTTATACGGCCAGTACTAGAATGACGCCCTGATAGTTCGGGTTTTGCGTTTGGCTTCGCGTTCTTGCTTATCCATGCAGTATTTTAGGTGATATTCACGACTTTCTACATCGCCCAATTCAGCAGCCATAGCATAGTTGGCGCACGCATCTTCTTTGTTGCCTGCAAAGTATAGGGCTTCTGCAATATGGTAGTAGTAATCACTCGGCTTTTCAAGCTTGTTGGCATCTATTTTTTCCAGAATTTCCGCAGCTTTTGTGTATTGATCTACTTGCAGGTAGATTACCGCCATATTGTACCTGGCCGATTCGAGATTCGGGTCTATTTCCAGCACGGCTTCGTAGTCGCGAAGGGCATCGCGGTACTTGCCTAATTCTGAATTTGATGCTGCCCTCATATACAATGCATCTCTGTAGTTTGGTTTGAGCTTTATAGCTTCATTATAATATTTCAGTGCAGCGCTCACATTGAATTCAAAATAGCGAAGATTGCCCATAAAATAGTGAGCATCCGGGTGGGCTTCGTTAATTTTCAGAGCCTTTTTAAGTAATTTTTCTGCTTCTTCGGGCTGTTTCAAGTTGAGGTATGCTGCGCCCTGATTGGTATTTAGCACGGCAGATTGTGCATCGAGTCGCTCGGCTTTTTCATATGCCTGTATCGCAGCTACAAATTTTTCATCTTTCTGAAGGCAATTTCCTCTGATCAACCATATGTCGAATTCATCAGTATTACTCGTTAATAGCTTATCTAATACTGCCAGCGCTTCTTTATATTTTTCTTCTTCGTATAGCTGTTTGGCCTGATCCAAGAGGGCGGCATTTTGGCCGAAAGCCAATTGTGAAATACTTAATATTACTGCAATATAACATAGCCGCATGGCCCATTTACGCATTTAGCGAATAAAGGTTAAGACTGATTCAGATTTGGTATTGGTAGTGGAAATTGTAGGCAGAGCAACTTCAATAATTAGTTGAACCACTCGCTATTAAATTCTTCAAGACTTCCAATCACTGCAGTTGCGGCAGCCCATTTTTGATGGTTGAATTCTTCGGGAGCAGGTACTACGATGGTTTTCATTCGCGCGGCGAGACCGGCGATCATTCCGTGAAACGAATCTTCGAGCACCATACATTGATGAGGTGTCACGCCAAGTTTATGCGCTGTATTTATGAATACAGCGGGGTGGGGTTTGCCGAAAGCTTCAAACTGGGCTGAATGGAGCAAATCAAAATGAAGCTTCAATCCGAATCTCTCTACAACCCGCTCTATAAGCACCAATGGCGATGATGATGCGATGGCTGTTTTGAGTCCTGCCTTTCGGCAAATATCAATTGCTCTGTGCACACCTGCCAAAGGTTCTGCTTCGGTAATTATGTAGTGGCTCACGAGGGAGAGTATGCGTTTTTCAACGTCGTGTTTTGATTTTTCACTCCAGGGATATCTGCTGTACCATAAGTCCATTACTTCATTGAGGCGATAACCCATGGTTTCACGGCAATCATTTTCCGTAAGGGTAAGCCCCACCTCACGGAATGCTTCGATTTCGGCTTTCCGCCAAAACGGCTCTGAGTCAATCAGCAGCCCGTCCATATCGAAGATCACAGCTTTTATCATGTGCCTCTCCAGAAGTACCCTGTGAAAATGATGAGCACTGTGAATATTTCAAGCCTGCCAATTACCATAAGTATACCGAGGGTCCATTTGGCGAAAGCAGGCAAGCCAACATATGAGTATGCAGGCCCTGTTTCATTCAAACCCGGGCCAATATTGCCCAGCGAGGTAGCAACGGAGCCCATGGCAGTTACCGCATCAACACCCAATATGGTGAGGAACACGCTGCTTAATCCGAATATGGTGAGATAAATGATAACAAATGCCAATATATTTCGGGTTACCTCGTGCGGTATGGGCGAGAAATTAAATCGCACAGGAATAATTGCCGAAGGGTGAAGTTGTCGTTTGAATTCGATAATACTGTTTTTTGCGATAATCAGGTGGCGCACTATTTTCACACCTCCCGCGGTGCTGCCGGCAGATCCGCCTAAGAACATAAGGGTGAAGAAAATGATAATTGCACCGCCCCCCCAGAGCGTAAAATCGGCAGTGGCAAAACCGGTAGTTGTTATTATGGACACTACTTGAAATGCAGCATACCTGAAAGCTTCTTCAATATGCAAGCCTTGCCTGAACATGAGAATAAGAGTGACAAGAATTACTGCAAAGCCTGTAAGTGCAGTATAGACTCTGAATTCTTCATTGCTCCATACTTTCTTCAGATTGCCTTTGATGGCGATATAAACCAAAACAAAACTGGTGCCCCCTAGGAACATAAAAATGGTAGTGATGTATTCAGTATAAGGCGAATTAAAAGCGGCAATACTTGCCTGCCTGGTTGAAAATCCTCCGGTTGACAAGGTAGTAAGCCCGTGATTGATTGCATCAAAAAATCCCATTCCACCAAACAGCATGAGAAGGATATAGGTGAGTGTAAGACCAATGTAGAGAAACCACAGTCTTTTGGCGGTGTCCTGTATACGGGGCTTTATTTTGTCGGCGGTAATACCTGGAGCTTCTGCCAAAAAAAGCTGCATTCCGCCGATGCCTAACGATGGAAGAATGCTAATTACGAGTACAATGAATCCCAGTCCGCCAATCCATTGGGTGAAACTTCTCCAGAAGAGCATGCTTTCGGGCATAGATTCTATATTGTCAAGTATGCTAGCCCCGGTAGTTGTGAAACCTGATATGCTCTCAAAGAAAGCATTGGTAAAGTTGGGGATTGCACCCGAGATGGTATAAGGTATAGTACCTGAAAGGGCCATTACGAACCAACTTAAGGTTACTATGATATAACCATCTCGCTTGCGCACACTTCGTACATCCCGATTTCTGTAAGTTATGCCATAAAGCAGCCCACCAATCAGCAGGCTTATGCCTACGGCTTGAAACCAGCTCAGCAAAGTGCCATCATCATAATAAATTGCAAATGGTATGCACAATGCCATAAAGCCGGCGTTCAGAGCGAAGATCAACCCCAGAATATTAACAATGCCGAAAATATTGATCTTCATTTCTTTACTTGAACAATGACTCTACCTTGTGGATGCAGCCAAGCTTTGAAAGCACTACCACGTGGTCGCGCTCCTGGAATGACAACTCAGGCGTGGGAATAAAACCCGTTTCATTTCTGATTATACCCCCAAGGATTGCGCCTTTGGGCAGCTCGAGCTGCCGGGTGGTTTTGCCAAGCATTTTTGATGCCGCTGTCAATTCAAATTCTAGTACTTCCACATCGGCGCCGTGAAGACTGGTGAGTGAAAGTATTTCGCCCTGGCGAATATATCGGAAAATGAAGTTGGCAGCAATAAGCTTTTTGTTAATCAAGGTATCCACTCCAATACTTTGACTAAGGTGTATGTAATCAATGTTTTCAACGAGCGCAATTGTTTTTTTTACCCCATGGTTTTTTGCCACCAGGCTTGTAATGATATTGGTTTCGCTGTTGCTCGTTACCGCGATGAAAGCGTCCATTTCAGAAAGATTTTCTTCTTCCAGTGCATCTACATTGCGGCCGTCAGCATTGATCACGAGCGTGTCGGGAAGCTGCTCGGCCAGTTCGAGACATCGAGCTTTGTCGGGCTCTACAAGTTTTACACGGTAACGTTTGCTAAGCGATTTTGCAGCGTGAAATCCCACAGAGCTGCCACCAAGTATCATTAGGTTCTTAATTTCCATGCGTTCTTTGCTGAAAGCTTCAAGAACGCTGGTTATACCTTCGTTATTGGCAACAAAGTAGGCATGGTCATTCACAGTGAATGAAGTGTCGTTTCGGGGTATGATGGTTTCGTTATTGCGAAGTATCGCAACTGTGATAAATGAGTTCTCTTCATTTGTCTGCTGAAGGTCAGCCACCGTCTTACCAGCTATAGCGCTGTCTGGTTCTACCTTAATACCTATCAGTGATAGTTTTCCCTTGTCAAATTCTATAAAATCGGTGAGGGCCGATTCCTTGCAGAGTCTCTTTATTTCGCGTGCAGCCAACGATGCAGGCGATATCAGCTCATCTATACCAAGATTGCTTAAATCCAGCTTTTCACGGCTCATCAAAAACTCCACATTCGTAATTCTGGCCACAGTTTTCTTGCTACCAAGGTGTTTGGCCATGATGCAGGTGGTAAGGTTGGCATCTTCGCTATTGGTAACCCCTATAACCAGATCAGAGCGCTGCACTTCAGCATTGCTGAGGGTATTTATTGATGTGCTGCTGCCGTTGATTACTTGTACATCCAGATGGTTGGATATATGGTTAAGGCGGTCTGCGTCGGTATCAATAACGGTAATGTCGTGACCTTCGAGTGTAAGCAACTTGGCAAGATGAAATCCTACTTCACCGGCCCCTGCTATAATGATTTTCATTTACGTATTTGGAACGTTTGGATCGGCAAATATATGTAGAAGGTACGAATACATTCGCCAATATTTCACAGAGCAATTGGTGTGCTATTGTACAATGCTAAAGGCGGCCATTACTTCATAGCGCTGTGATCGGGGTATGGCCATAAGGCGGTGATTTACTTCGCTGAGCGTATACTCTTGTAAAAAGGCTGTAGCTGGGTCGAAGACAGAATCTTCACCGCGATAAAGCAATGCAAACAAAAGTTCCTGAAAGCCTTGGCTATAAGTGGCGTCATTGGTGTTGCTCATATTTTCAGGTAGCTCTGCCACCATCGCATAGCGGGTTGTATTTTTAGGGATGTTTGTTTTCACACCAGCTAAAATATTATTATCACCTTCAATCTGATTGGGCCATACAAGGGTGCACATGCCATCAGATGTCACATTAAAAAGATACAACTTTGAATTTTTTGTGCTTTCAAGTTCAATTCTTATGGTGTCGCCCACCCGATATGCGGGCTGCTGTGTGCGCATGGCAGCGCTAAAACCCGGGTCAATATTGCCAGCATCTATGGCTACCCTAGCACGAAAGTCTACTTTCAGCCATGCTTCACCGCTGCGCTCGAATGGAGTGAATTTGGGCATCTCTTCTTCTATTATTCTACCGGCAGTCTCATGCCGGCTATGCTGAAGATACTCTTCAAACCACTTTGATTGACGCTCAATGCTCGCCGATTCTGCGGTGCTTCGTTCGCGTGTGGTCATTGACTCAACAGACCTGATAGTAATACCTGAACCTTTCTGTATAGCCAAAAGTCTTGCTTCTGACAGTAGCTTGTTTTCGGTTTGTTCGCGTGATTCGTACCGCGTTAATTGCCGGTCAGCATTCACATTAACCCACACAGGCGATTGAGAAGATACGCTGCTAATTTCAGAAATTGAAAAAATAAGAATTATTAGTTTTTTCATCTCAGTATCTTTGATTGATTTCCCCATACCTGTGGCAGTTGCTCTCTGGAATATAGCCTTCGCGCCATATACGGCAGCCCTTCAGAAGTATCAGTAAGCCATTGTTCCATCTCAAATAGGGTAATGTTTCCATCCTGATCTTTGTCGGCTGAGCCTTGTAGTCCTTTCAGAAAATAGTAGGTAAGAAGTCCGTGTCTAGCTTCCGGGTACCAACTTGCAACTTGCTGGGCATCAGATGCAGAAATTACAGCGGCATTCTCACCAAGACGATTTGCCGGATTATTTATGCGAATGCCAATTGGAGATGCATTTACAATGAGCATTTCACCACCACCCGATTCGCCTGAAAAACACGCATCAATAACCACAACAACGGAGCGCGCATCCAGTTTGCTAAGGTTTGTGTAGAGCATGTCGAGGCTATAACCAGTAAGCGGCAGCCGGTTTACATCAGCATCCACAGGCATGAGGTAACCCGTTCGGCTGTTAGGGTCAGGAGCACCATGGCCTGAGTAGAATATAAATACATCGCTTCGGCTCGGCTTTATCAGGTCTTTTAATTTGCCATTAGTATTCAGTAGGTCTCCAAAAAGCACTTTAAGGTTGGTGAGGGTGGCGTCTTCGTAGTAGAGTATATTGCCGGGTCTGTACCCCAGAGTTTGCTCCACATAGCGTCGCATCAGTTGGGCATCGTTCAGCGCATACGCCACATGAGGTGTGGCACCCTGATAATTTTTATTGCCTATTATCACAGCCACCGCGTCTGGATTTTCGGCGAGGGCTTGAGGTATATTTTGAGCAATATCAGCAGTTAGCGAATTGGGTTTTGCATTTGGTTTATTTCTTTCACGCGCCGAAACTTCAAGTTCCTGAATGGTGCGCTGAGGTTTGTCCAATGAAAGTCCAAGGTCTTTTTCGGGTGTGGTATTTTGGCCGGTTGATTCCATAAGGCTCACCCTTACGGGAAATGTATCGGAATCGCGGTTGCAAAAAGCCTGAAAGGTAGCATCCTTGTATGCTCCGGGCTCAATGGTTCCTATATCAAGAATTAAAAGGCCTGGATTTTCAACTCCAGCCAGGAATACTCCGCTGCCGGGCACAATACGAGCCTTCACATTTTCGGCTATTCCTTCGCCGGTGTTGCTCGCGCGAATGGTTATATCTACAATTGTTCCCGGCGTAATTATTGACCGGCCCTGTATATCAAGTACCGCAACTTCAGTAATGTTCAATACAGGTTTGCTGTATGACTTGGTAGGGATTATAAACTTTATGGGGTCTGCATTGAATCCGTTTAATTCCTTAATGTCGATTATTATTTCAGCCTTACCGTCACCTAAATCAGCTCCGCCCTTTACAGAAAGCGAAACTACGCGCTCAGCACCGGCATCTATATTTCCTAGCGCTGCGTTGAGGCCTTCAATGGGAGCATTAGCCTTGCCCGAAAGGGTTACAAACTGAGCCCCACCCGACCCACTGTTGGTGATGGTGAATTGTATCAACGCGCTCTCTTTGGCGCTGAGCCTGTTGTCACCATCTGCATCAGTAAATATTGGGTTGCCAACGCTCAAGCTGGCCGGAAGGCGCACGGCTGCCGAGTAAATGTCTATTTCCAACTGTTTTCCAACCGGATACTTCTTGCCATTTAAGGGATGGTGTATCGTAAAATTGAAGTATTCTTTTGCATCAAGTGTTTTATTTAGTTGACTTAATACTTCGATTCGCGCCATATTTCGATTTTCATAAAGACTGCGGGCATCATTCCTATCAATAACAAGGTCGCTGGAATAACCCATGATGGTGACTGGAAAAATTCCCTTCTCAATATTATAAGTATCAAACTCAAGTGATGATGCCGGTAGTTCATCAAGTCTTGTGGAAGCCTTGCGCTTTGCTTCGCGAATGATGCGCTCATCAATTTCCGCAGCAATGAATTGGTCTGCAAAGTGGCCCATACCTACACGGGCTCTTGCAAGGTATTCAAGACTTGTTTCAAACTGGCTTCTTGGCAAAAGAAGCTTAGCCAAATCGGGTCTGACAGCTATAAATTCCGAATTGCCTTCAATATCCCAAAGGGGAACCCAATAGAGTTTGCCATCGTCATACCCGGCAAAAAGCTCCCCATCAACGTAGAAATATTTTGAGCCGGCTCGCTGTACTTCCTTCATGAATGTAAAAAGTTCTTTGCCAGTATAGGCGTCATATACCGCAATTAATTCGCTTCCATTGCGGCTTACCAAATATTTGCCGGAAGGAGTAAAATCCAAACCGGAAGAATTTACAGATTCTAAAGGTATGGTATACAATTCGTTGCCAGTAAGCAGATCCCAGGCTTTAATTCCACGAAATACGCCTGCCACCAATACTTTGCTATCAGGGCTGTACGCTAAAACTTTTGAAAATCGAACCAGCGCGGGTATCACTCGTATTGGTTGAACTTTTCCAATCTCCCAAATCTTTATTTGATTGAATAAGCCCATTACAGAAAGATACTTGCCGTCAGGACTAAATCTTAATGCTGTAATATAATCGGATTGATTTGGCATTTTTCCCGGGCGCCTTTGGTCTTTCGTGCTGCGCAGCCTAAATGTGAAGTCGATTCCGGCACTTCCCAGTAGTTCTCCATTTGGGCAAAGCGTTATTGCCGAAACACTTGGATAATGCCCTGAAAATGATGCTTTTTCTTTACCTGTATTAAGATCTATGATTTTAATTGCCTGCGTTTTGTTCGCAACAGCAATAGTACCCATATCATCGCTCAGGGCAATGATTGAGGCAGGTTCAATTTTAAAACTTACAGGTATAAGAATTTCTTGAATTGTGGGCTTTGCATCTTGTGCAACTCCCGAAAGCACTAATGGGATGCAAATTGCGCTGATATATATTCGAATAGATTTCATATAATAATTTTGCTTAAGATAATTTTTAGCAATTTTTGTACCATCCCGTCAGCTGCGGTATAAAGTTAATGGGATTTTAATTATAAGGAGCAATAAATGGGAGTATGCGGTATATTTGGCAATATTGTTGACACAATGCTACTATGCATCATTTAACTATTCTATTGATAATTTCCGGGGTCATTTTTTCTGACTTCATTACAGCTCAGCCAATTGATAGTGACTTGTCACCAGAAATACCTTGCACCGTTGAAGTACTTGAAGTAAACAAGGGATTGCTTAGATCTTCGGGCACAGGATCGGCCGATAGCGAGTTACTTGCATTGAAAAAAGCAATTTTCAATGCAAGAAATGAGCTTGCTCAGCAATTGCAAGTCAAGGTATATGCTGCCGCTGAGCACCAAGTTAAAATCACTAAAGAGCAGAACAAAATGCGAATGGATGAAACATACTCAAATCGCATCACAGCAGCAGTAGATCAAAGTCTCTCAGGTGTCCGCACAGTTTGTAAAAATGTTGAAGCAACAGATACCGGTTACTACAGAGCCAATGTGGTACTGGAGCTTGACGCAAAATCACTGCTTCTGTACATGAAGGATGTGTACGGTACTGATACGATTGGTATAAATAATTTTAAAGCGAGGTTTAATATATCGGATTGAATAAGCTTAGCTTTGAATATTCTGGTGGGGTAAGAGCGCTTTGGCTACAGATCATGGGATATTTAAATAAGTACATGTATTTTGAGAACATTAGGTAATATTATTTGGCTTGTATTCGGTGGTATATTCATAGCCATAGAATACGTGATATCCAGTATGTTGCTAATGATTACCATAGTGGGAATTCCATTTGGATTGCAGACCCTTAAACTGGCCGGTCTCGCATTATGGCCTTTCGGCAAACGCATAGTAACCCATGAGCGGGCCGGTGGGTGCCTTCATATAGTCTTTAACGTTTTGTGGATTCTGGTCGGGGGCTTTTGGATAGCAATTACCCACCTGCTGTTTGGTTTGTTCTTTTACATCACAATAATCGGTATTCCCTTCGGAAGGCAACATATGAAACTGGCCAGCCTGGCGCTAACTCCTTTCGGGAAGGATATTGAAAATAAGTAATTCATTGCTTCGGTTCGAAAGCCAAGCCCTTTTCATAATACATGGAGTTGATGAGCAGTTTGCTCAATGAATCACCATTGAGTATGCTTGTTGAATATGTAGCCGCGAGCATCTGCGAAGTAGCGTTGTATACTCCGCTTTGTGGCTATTCGGACCTTGGCTGATCCGTTCAATACTTGAATTAATATCAGTGCGTATTGGACGAATGTAGGTCATTTAATTTTTTCCACCACTGATGCTACACCACCAGCTATTGGGCATTGAAGCAACAAGTATGCCCGCTACAACCACAAAGAATTCTGCAAAAAATCATTTAATGCCTTTCATATCGATTTAGATGGATGTGAATATAGCAAGGATGTTTTGCGCATGAATATGAAAAAAAAGGGGGGTGTTGCGCTGCAAGACCCCAAAACATATTTCACGCTCTGGGATGCTCATTAGTAGTAATGCAATCGCCGCACTTTAGCAACATATTTAGCAAGTCGAATTACCTGCTTGGTATATCCAAACTCATTGTCATACCATACGTAAAGCACTACGCTTTTCTTGTCAGGATGTATCAATGTGGCAAGGCTATCGAATACTGAGCAGCAGGTATCGCCTATAATATCACTTGATACGAGTTCAGGAGCGATGCTATATTTAATCTGATTCACCAAATCGCCATTTAACGCTGCGTCTTTTATCTTTGCGTTAATTTCTTCAATGGTAGTTTCTCGGTTTAGCTCTAGGCTCATAATTGCCAGTGAACCATTGGGTACGGGTACGCGCACTGCATTTGCCGTGAGCTTATTTGCTAGGCTGGGAATTACCTTGGTAATAGCCGAGCCGGCACCCGTTTCGGTAATTACCATATTCACGGCAGCTGCTCGACCCCTGCGCTCTTTTTTATGAAAATTATCGAGCAGGTTTTGATCGTTGGTATACGCATGGACCGTTTCTATGTGACCCTTGGCAATGCCATAATAATTTTCAATAACATGAAGCACAGTGCTTATTGCGTTCGTAGTGCACGATGCCGCTGAATAAATATGGTCGTTTTCCAGATTTAGTTGTTTATGGTTTACGCCATAAACCACATTTGGCATTCCCTTGCCAGGAGCCGTAAGTATTACTTTACTGATTCCTTTGGACTTCAGATGAAGGGAGAGCGCGTCAAAATCCCGAAAGGCACCGGTATTGTCTATAAGTATTGCATCACTGATGCCGTAGTCTTCATAGTTCACCTGATCAGGTGATGGTGCTTCAATCATCTTAATTATCTGTCCGTTGATGATGATAGCACGACGTTCCACATCGGCAATCACCGTTCCCGGAAACGGACCATGAACTGAGTCAACCCTTAACAAATCGGCGCGTTTCACAATTTCTGCATCAGTTACCTTTCGGGTTACTACTGCTTTGAGTCGCAATTGCTGACCTTTACCGAATTGTGTGATAAGCTCTCGGCAGGCAAGACGGCCTATTCGACCGAAACCGAAAAGTACTACATCGCGGGGTTCAATCTGCTTTCCGCTGCTGCTACTCACGAATGAGCCTATCTTGCTCAAAAGGAAGTCGTGCTTTGAGGCAAACTGTGACTGCTCGTCCATCCATTCAGAAGCAAGCTTTCCGATATCGATTTTTGATGGTGCCAGATCCATTTCCGTAAGAGATTGGGCCAGTTCGCTGGTGGCAAATACATCTATGGGTTTCTGTACTACGTCGGCAGCGTATTTGTGCAGGCTGAGTACGTCACTCACGCTTGTGTTAACAAGGTGGTTTCTAAACAAAACAAGCTCTACCGATTTGTGATAGAGGAGGTTTCCTACGGCAGCTACGAGATTCACGGCTGCCTTTTCTTTACTAATCCATATTTCGAGTTCCTTATTATAGGTGGCTATACCTGAACTCAATAAGTCAGATGACATGTGGGTAGGATGTTTATGTGGTGGTTAAGAATAAGCATATTATCAAGGATACCTCTTATCCGAGGTACGCCTTGAGGTGCTTGCTTCGAGATGAGTGGCGCAGCCTGCGGATTGCCTTCTCTTTGATTTGGCGAACACGCTCCCGTGTAAGACCAAACCTATCTCCAATCTCTTCCAACGTCAATCCATGCTTCATACCAATTCCGTAAAACAAGCGAATTACTTCTCGCTCTTTCTCTGTGAGGGTAGAAAGCGAGCGCTCTATTTCCTGCACCAACGATTCATTGAGCAAGAAAGTGTCTGCGTTTGGTGAGTCATCATTTACCATTACGTCAAGCAGCGAAGAGCTGTCATCCTCAGTAAAAGGTGCATCCACAGACACATGCCTTCCCGACACTTTTAGTGAATCGGCAACTTTCTCAGCGGGTATGTCCAGCGCAATTGCAATTTCTTCTATAGTAGGAGGGCGGTCGTATTCCTGCTCGAGCTTGGCAAACATTTTATTGATCTTATTGAGCGAGCCTACTTGGTTCAGTGGAAGGCGCACAATACGAGATTGCTCAGCAAGAGCTTGAAGGATGCTTTGGCGAATCCACCATACTGCATAGGATATGAATTTGAAACCTCTGGTCTCATCAAATCTTTGTGCAGCTTTTATTAAGCCAAGGTTACCTTCGTTAATTAAGTCAGGAAGCGAAAGCCCCTGGTTTTGATACTGTTTTGATACCGAAACTACGAAACGAAGGTTGGCGCGGGTGAGTTTTTCTAAGGCAGCTTGATCGCCTTTTTTGATCCTTTGAGCAAGTTCTACTTCTTCTTCCGCTGTGATAAGGTTCTCACGACCAATCTCTTGCAGATATTTGTCGAGGGATTGGCTTTCACGATTGGTTATGCTCTTGGTGATCTTAAGTTGTCTCATTTTTAAAGGTCCTCTGGTGTTAAATTTCTGCGGAAAAAAGTCCCGCAAAGGTAATTCAATGTTAACGATTTCCAAACCCTATTTCAATACCGGACTGTAAGTTGTTCACTACTAAAAAGAAGGAAAGCGAGGGCACGTTTGCCGGTTCGCTTTCCTACGATTTCAAAATATGACGAGATGCCTGTATGCTTTTGATGAATCGATGTTTACGGTTTCAAGGAATCAATCTCGCAGGTTTTACATTTTGAATCGTTTTCTTACAGTCCGAATCCGAAATATTCCGGAATTCCGCTTTTATTTATTCCCTCTACCAAAACGCCTCCTGTTTTGGCTCTGAGTATTTGGTGCACTTCTTCGGGTGTCGATACCGGCTGTTTGTCAATGTGGGTTATTATAAAACCCTGTGGTACTCCGGCGTTCAAAAGTTTACCGGTTGTAATTTCGGATATTTTCACGCCATTCGCAATATTAAGTCTTGCTTTTTCTTCGTCACTTAATGGTACCAATGTGGCTCCAAATATCTTAGTGAATTCTGCTTCACTTCTTTTTTTCAAATCCGTGTTTCCGAGACGGTCACGAAGGACTACACTAAACGATTTCATGTCATTTTCACGTAGCACTTCTACATTTATTTTATCGCCGGGGCGGTATTTGCCTATCTGCTCCTGAAGCTCAGTAACGTTGCGTACTTTTCTACCTTCTATAGTTGTTATCACATCGCCACTCTTCAGGCCTGCGTCAGATGCAGCGCCGCCATCAAGTAGCCCTTGAACATAAGCACCTTCAGAAATCTTGAGTTTATTGTCGGCTGCTATGGTTGGGTCTATATTGCTAATGTTTACACCTATGTAGGCCCGTTGTACTTTTCCGAATTCAAGGAGGTCGGCAGTAACTTTTTGCACGATGCTTACAGGAATTGCAAAACTATAACCGCTATATGAACCGGTTTGCGAAGCAATTGCCGTATTGATGCCCACGAGTTCACCTCGTTTGTTCACAAGCGCGCCACCGCTGTTGCCCGGGTTTACGGCTGCATCGGTTTGTATAAATGATTCCAAAGGAAATGAATCCTGACTAGGGTCGTAATTCAATATATTGATATTTCTGGCTTTGGCGCTCACAATGCCCGCTGTTACTGTGCTGGTTAGGTTAAAAGGGTTTCCTACAGCAAGCACCCATTCGCCAATTTGCAAAAAGTCGCTGTCGCCAAGTACAATGGCAGGAAGCTCTTTCTCCTCAATTTTAATTAAAGCCAAATCGGTAGCGGGGTCGGCCCCGATTAAGGTTGCTTTATAGGTTCTATTATCGTTTGTCGTAATTTCTATATCGGCAGCATTGGCTATCACGTGGTAGTTAGTAACTATATAACCGTCACCACTCACTATTACGCCGCTACCTGTGCTTTTTTGTTGTTGCTGATAATAGCGTTCACCTCCGAAAAACTGGCTCCAGGGATTGTAATATTGCTTTGGCTGAAAGGTGGTGGTAACGTGTACTACAGCATCGACCGAGCGCTTGGCCGCTTCAGTAAAATCTACTGCATCACTCGGGGCAAATAGCGCGGCTGGACTACCTGATACCTGAAACACCGGTGTAGAAGAATTACTGGTAAGGTTGGTGGGCTTTTCTACAAAATGGGCATACAGTACTATAGATGCAAACCCACCCAAGATTGCTACCAAAGTTAACTTGAGAAACTGCTTCATTTTTTCAAAGGTTTTAAGGTTGGAGTATCTAACATCAGTGTGTACCTATTTCTTACCTTTGCATCGTTAATTAGTGTTAAGTACGAAAAAGATAAAACACTTCCACTTAGCATCAATATACATACCAAAAGAGATAACCGGACATAGTTGAGAAAATTTGTCACATCCCTTGTAGTTTTGGCACTTGCAATCCTCATTATGGGTTGTGATGGTAGTTTTAAAAACAGCGATGGCAGTTCGGAGTACAATCCCAAAAGGCCGCCAGAAAGCAAGGATTTATCTGATAATAAAAAGCAGATTGCTAAAATTTCTGACACTTCATCAGATGTTGTCTCACTGCCAGATTCAACAATAATGTTGATGGCCGGAATTGATAGTTCTGACACTAAAGCAATGCAGGAATTTGCCGCCCAGGCAGAAGGCATTGAGCTAGGTGATGACGAACCTGATCCTCTTGACGAATATGATGGTTACGAAAGTGAAGGTTATCTTGATTTGCCGAAAGGTGATGGGGTAGGGCGGGAACGTTTGCTTAATGTATTGGCAGTAAAAGTGATAAACCCCAACATAAGAAACACAAAAGATTCAATTCTATATGTAGTAGAGCAGCGACTGGCAATTGTGCCTGAATCGAGCAAACGAATCGTTATAGTTGAAAAGTGGTTTTCGCCGGTGAACTTTAAAGGATACAAGTTCAATAGAAAGAAAATTTTGCTTTATGGTGTAGATAAAGACCGACCGGTGGCAGTATACTTTTACCTTGAGAATTTCTATATTGCATTTGGTGAGCGGTTGTATGAACTTGATGAAACCACTGCTTACACGCCATTTTTTGCCGTAAAAGATTCCAGCCTTTCGCGCTACCTGCTGAACTATGAGCCTCGTCTTTGAAAAATATCAGGGCACAGGTAATGACTTTGTAGTTATTGACGACCGCAAACTTTCCTTCCCTGAAAATAATCTCGAATTCGTAATGCACATCTGCAACCGAAAATTTGGCGTGGGTTCTGATGGCCTTATGCTCATCCGAAATCATCCTGACGCTGATTTTAAAATGGTATTCTTCAACCCTGACGGATCGAAGAGCCTTTGCGGAAATGGCAGCCGCTGTGCAGTGCATTTTGCCGAAAGGCTTGGCGTAGCAGGCACCAAAGGAACTTTTATCACTACGGATGGCTTGCATACCTATGAGATTATACAGGCTGATGGCAGAATCGCAATTAGCATGCATGATGTAGCCGACAGCAAAGTATTGAAAGGGCACAAATTTATTCATACCGGCTCGCCCCACCTTATAGTTGAAGTGAGTGATGTGGATAGCACCAATGTATTTGCTGAAGGAAGGGCGCTGCGTTACGATCGTTGCTTTGATTCAATGAATGGAGTGAATGTTAATTTCGTTGAGGAAATAAGTGCGGGATGTTTTGGCGTGCGCACTTACGAAAGGGGTGTGGAGAACGAAACTTTATCATGTGGCACAGGAGTTACTGCTGTTGCCATCGCTATGGCCCTTGAAGGCAAAGCAATCGAAAGAGCAGAAATTCATACGCACGGTGGTGTGCTGGAAGTGCAGTTTCATCAAAACGGCAATAAATTTACCGGCATTAGGTTAATAGGTCCTGTACAACATGTTTTTTCAGGAGTACTACATGCTTGAAAATGAACTCATAAAACTCAGGGCGCTGGAGCCTGCCGATGTAGACAAGCTCTATATTTGGGAAAACAACCCTGCAAACTGGAAGGTATCGCATACGCAGGCACCCTATTCAAGACATGTGCTGATGGAGTATATCAATTCGGCAGGCGATATATATACTGATAAGCAACTAAGGCTAATCATTGAAACAAAACCTGGTAGAGAAGCCATAGGAGCCGTTGATCTTTTTGATTGTGATTTTAAAAACAGGCGTGTAGGAGTGGGAATTCTTCTGGATAATGTAAACAGCCGGGGAAAAGGCTTTGGCAGCCAAACGCTTGAATTGGTTTTGCCATATTGTTTCCAATCCTTGGGTATGCATCAGGTGTACTGCAACGTATTGGCCGATAATGTTGAAAGCCTGGCCCTTTTCGGAAAATATGGATTTGAGAAAGTTGGATTGAAAAAGAAATGGACATTGAATGAAGGACACTATTTCGATGAGTGGCTTTTGCAAAAGTTGAACAATTCATGAGCAGAAGCAGCAAACGTAGATTGGTGCCGATATTTATTGCCATGCTCTTACTTGGTGGTGTTATTGCCTTTGCATATGTTGCGTACAGGCTTGCATTTTCTCCCGCAGTTACGGTAAGAGCAACTTCTAGTTTTTATATACCCACCGGACATACTGAAGTGCAGGTGCTTGACGATCTGGTAAGTAAACGGTTCATTGACAAACCCCGGATTCTAGCCCTTATCTTCAAACAAAAAGGCTATGCCCGCAACCTTGTGGTGCCCGGAAAATATACGCTGGAACAGGGAATGAGTCTGGTGCAACTTACCAACCACCTTCGCGCCGGCAATGGCGAGGTGGAAGTTAAAATCACCTTTAACAATATGCGCAATCTGGCCGACCTGGCAGGGAAGGTTGCCAGAAATATTGAAGCAGACTCACTCTCATTGATAACGGTATTTCTAAACCCGGAAATTCAAGAAAAATACGGTTTTGAATCATCCACATTTATATCCATGTTTTTGCCTGATACCTATAATGTTGAGTGGGATACGGATGCCGATGAGTTTCTTGAACGAATGGCAAAAGAATACAGAGATTTTTGGACCGAGGATCGAAAGTTACACGCTCAGAAATTGAGCCTTAGTCCGGGTGAAGTAACCACCCTGGCTTCCATTGTTCAGGCTGAGCAACAAAATATCGCTGATGAGCGCCCGGTAATTGCTGCACTCTATCTCAACAGGCTACGCATAGGTATGAGGCTTCAAAGCGACCCTACTGTGGTATATGCTGTTGGCGATTTTAAAATAAATAGGGTTCTTTCAAAACACCTTATCGTCGACAGTCCTTACAATACATATATCTATGCCGGCTTACCGCCGGGACCCATCAATATACCATCAAAAAAAAGTATAGATGCAGTGCTTTATCCTGACACCAATACGTATATCTATATGTGCGCTAAGGCCGACTTTTCAGGAAGACATGCTTTTGCCACGAACCTCGATGACCACAACCGCAATGCTGCGGCTTTCAGAAAAGAGCTCAACAAAAGGGAAATTTTCAACTGATAGAATCCATAGATTTTGCATGAGATCAGGCACTTTAATGTGCCAGAAACATCAGAATTCAAGGTTCCTGCAAAACAGATTATTTGTTAATAAATAGGTTTATTCTCTTAATAGTGCCACATTTGCAGCCTTTTTGGCAGAATTGCACCATAAAATAGGTTGCACCTTGCCCAAGAAATAGAACTGTAATAAAATTACTATGGCAAGGATAGCTGACTACAAAAAGTTGATGGGCATCACCAATGCAGGCGATCTCAATGAGCTCAAAACTGTTTACCGCTCATTTATGAAAGCCAATCATCCCGACAAATTTCAAAATGAAGTTGAAATTGCAGAAGCTGAAGAGCGCAGCAAAAAATTCATTGAGGCGTACCACTTCCTCGTGAGCATCGCACCTGATACACGTGCTCGCAATCTTGAATCATATACCGAAACAATTACCAATGCCCAGGTTTTAAATTTTGAGTATAAAACCGGGGTACTCACACTCGACTTTTCAGATGGAAGAAGCTTTGAATATTTCGATGTGCCCAGAGATATTTACAACAAACTCATCAACGCTGACTCGCGCACACGGTTTGCGCGCAGACGTATATGCAGCATATTTGTATATCGCAGTGTGAATCAGGCTGTGTTAGTGTAAGTTCACTTCCGATAGATTTTACCGGAGTTTTAGCCCTGGCTGAAGCAATATTTCCCTTTTGTGCTTCGCTAAGTAACCATGGCTATTTGCAAACCGCACCAGCGATAGCATAATAGGTACTTCGATCAAAACCCCAACTAAGGTTGCCAAAGAGGCTCCCGACTCCAGTCCAAAGACAGCTATGGCTACCGCTACTGCCAGTTCAAAGAAGTTGCTGGCCCCTATCATGGCCGATGGAGCGCAGGTGCTGTAAGGCAGTTTTATCCACTTGCCGCTGTACCAGGCAATGAAGAATATGAAATACGTTTGAATGACAAGTGGTATGGCAATCAACAAGATATCCATGGGTTGAGCCACTATTTTCTCACCTTGAAATGCAAAGAGCAGGATCAACGTGGTAAGCAGCGCGAAAATGGAAATAGGTTTTAATTTCGGCAAGAAGGTATTCTTAAACCAATCAATTCCGTATTTGCCGATCAGGTACCTGTTTACAATATATCCCGCTACAAGAGGGATAAATACAAATGTGGCAACTGAAGTAATAAGCACCGCATAGGGTATTATAAAATCAGTAATTCCAAGCATCAATTGCACTATTGGAATAAAAGCGATGAGAATAATCAGATCATTTACCGATACCTGTACGAGGGTGTAATTCGGGTCGCCAGATGAGAGATAGCTCCAAACAAATACCATAGCAGTGCAAGGAGCCGCTCCAAGCAGGATTGCACCGGCTATATATATTTATTGGCTTGCTCGGGGGTAATCCATGCCTGCTAAATTTTCGTGAAAAAGAGCCATGCGAAAAAGGCCATGGTAAACGGTTTTACGACCCAATTGACAATTACTGTAAGACTTAGCCCACGCAGATTTTTGCCTGATTGCTTCAGCGATGTAAAGTCAATCTGGGTCATCATGGGAAATACCATCATTCAGATAAGTATAGCCACAGGAATATTTACATGATAAATCTCCCATGAAGATATTACCTGAATATCATCTTTTATAAAAGCACCCAACCCGATGCCAACTGCAATACACAAGATCACCCAATGTGTAAGGTATTTTTCGAATTTTCCCAAAACTCAGATTGTTTGATTCAGGTGAAATATTTTAGCGATAAATATTGAGTTTTTGCAGCGTTTGCCAGCGCAAAATACCTTGGGTATTAAAATCTTTAATTTCATGAAAAAGCAGTTTGTTCGTGGATTAGTTGCATTAGAAAGGTGATTTCGGCACCAATCTGACAGCACCTTTTGTAGTAGGTTTCCTCCTGATGCGGAGTGCCATCGCTTGTCTTCGGATCTTCATATGTAAGTGCAAAGCGCATCTCGGCTCCAACCACCATCGGGCAAGCTTCATCGGCATCAGAACAGGTCATAACGGCGGCGAAATCTGATGATGGATTTTCAGCCGAATTGTACAGCTTTGAGTATGCTTTCAGGGTTTTAATATTTGGCCCCAAACCAATTTCATAGTGC
This sequence comes from Flavobacteriales bacterium, assembly GCA_038207425.1. Classification (GTDB taxonomy): domain Bacteria; phylum Bacteroidota; class Bacteroidia; order Flavobacteriales_D; family Cryomorphaceae; genus JBBQZU01. Next base: position 91,455 of record JBBQZU010000015.1, read on the forward strand.
GGATTAATTGGTGAGTCAGAACAAATAATTTCAAATCCCGCCATTCGCAAGGCATACACCGCTGCAGGGTTAAATGCCGTTGCTTCTGTACCTCCGGAGTATATTGCAATATTATTCTGCAATCCAAACCGCCAGACCAAAGCAGCAGTCCAAAGCTGCGTCATATGGCTGCGGCGGCTGTTGTGGGTACAAATGAAATTCAAATGTGCCATTTGACCTTTATTCACCTTTCCGGAAATATAGTGGGCTAAATCGCCTATCAGATTTTTACGCTCATGTGCAATATCGTCGCATACTTCTGTGAACCGCGAAGCATGCGCTTCAATTGCCGGATACAACTGGTTAATGGCGGGAGGCAAATTCATTTTTTGAAAATAAAATAAACGGCAAGTACAAGGAAAGCAAATCCAATAAGGTGGTTCATTTTAAATGGTTCATTTCGAAAAACCAGCATGGCAAAAATGCTGAATACTACGAGCGTTATTACCTCCTGAAGCACCTTCAGTTGCCAGATATCGAATGGACCGCCGTTGCCGATATAGCCGATTTTATTGGCCGGTACCTGCGCCATATATTCAAAGAAAGCTATACCCCAACTAATAGCTGCTATACCGAAAATACCTACTTTGGCAAACATGTTCCAGTGGGCAAATTTCAGGTGTCCATACCAGGCAAGGGTCATGAAGGTATTTGACAAAATCAGCAAAAAGATGGTGTAGAACGTTTTCATTGTGCCATTGATTATTTGGAGATCAATAATAGCAAAATGTCACCAGGCTTCACACCCTTAATTTATTCTAGCAGCAGCTGGATGCGGGGGAGCCACAATCAGAAACATCCGATATTTTCATTTTTTTCTTTCCTTGTTTTGAACCTTTCTTTTCGGCATAAACCGTAATGCTGAAAATTCCGACGCCGCCGTTTTTGAATTGATCGATTACATGCGGATCCAAGTATTTCTCCAGAATGTCGTCAGGTATGATAATTGGCTTTTCTTTTTGTATTGACGCACTTGCGAAACCCGCATCGGCAATGCCTTGCGTATAGTCGCTCTTTTGTATTGCTCCTGACACGCACCCGGCGTACATTTCGGCGTCTTTTCGAAGTGCTTCGGGCAAATCGCCCACCAACACAATGTCGCTTATACTGAAATGACCACCCGGCTTGAGTACGCGGTATATTTCACGAAAAACTGCCGGCTTGTCGGGTACAAGGTTCAACACGCAATTGCTCACCACCACATCCACTACCGAATCGGCAACAGGAAGATGCTCTATATCGCCCTGTCGGAATTCCACGTTATTGTATCCGAGCTTGTCGGCATTATTTCGCGCTTTTTGGATCATGGTTTCTGAGAAATCCACACCTATCACTTTTCCTGTAGCACCGGTTTCATGACGGGCTACGAAGCAGTCGTTGCCGGCGCCAGAACCAAGGTCGAGCACAGTGTCGCCTTCCTGTATTTTCGCAAAGGCCGTAGGCAGGCCGCAACCCAATCCGAGATCGGCTTCGGGGTTATAGCCTTTCAAATCGCTGTAATCGTCCATCATTATATTGTACACTTTATTGGATGAGTCGGTAGCACCGCAACAACTTGAAGCATTTTGAGCTTTGCCCTGGTTTGCTATTTGTGTGTAGCGTTCTTTTACCATGGCTTTGGTTTCTTCGGGTGTGTTCATGATTTTTTTTTGTTTTAACAGCAAGGGTTTGCCGGGTTGGTATATTTTGAAAATAGGTTATTGAAAAGTTCTGTGATAGCGGCCCATCGCACCGGATTCAAGCAGTAGCATACTGACACACCTTCTATGGTGCCCTGAATAAGCTCCGCCTCGCGCAATTCGCGCAGGTGCTGACTTATGGTGGCCTGGGCAAGCCCAAGTTCATTTACGAGATCGCTGCAAATGCAGGTTTTTGACTCCAACAGGTGCTGTATAATGGCAATTCTTGCCGGATGTCCAAGTACCTTGGCTATTCCAGCTAGCTCGTTTTGTGATTCTGTGAATAATTCAGTTCGTGTAACTCCCATGTCTGATAATATTACATCGCAATATTACGATGTATTGTTTTCGCATGCAAGTTTAGTTTAATGATTCGATGATTTATTTATATAAAGTATTGATATACAACGCTCTGTATTTTTGTAATGAAGGTAAAGTAAATGTCGTAGATTTATCAGGAATGTGTGGATGCAAAACAATATAAATCAATCGTGCTTTCTGACCAGTTCATTTATTCCATTAAGTATATGATTTCGGATACTCACTTAATTGATTGGTCTGCTACATTTGTAGGTAAATAAAGTGGCATTTTGTATTTATTCAAACATTGTAAAATGGAGATTTTTTCAAGGCGACTAATAGCCATTGTTTTTATATCCTTCGCAGCAGGTGTGTTTTTAAGTTGCAGTGATGATGATGACAAATCAACCACACCGCCTCCACCCCCGCCAGTGCTGGCTGCGGTAAATACGAACCCTGTAGCTCCGCTCGCCAATGGTTCAGCGCTCGTGGGTGGTAATGTAACCGCCACTGGCGGAGCAGCCGTAACTCGCAGAGGTGTTACCTGGAGTTTTGTGGCAAATCCGAACATGAACGATAATGTTGTGGAGCTGGGGATGGGCACGGGTGCATTTTCAACTACCTTAACAGAACTTTCTTCATCGACCACCTACCACATCAGGGCTTTTGCTGAAAACTCAGTGGGTATTGCTTACGGAGAGTCGCGGGCATTTACCACCTTGGGTGAGATTGGAGGCATTTCTACTCCCGGTGCAGGAGTTACAGATATAGAAGGCAAGTTTTATCCAAGCGTGATTATCAATAATAAAGAGTGGATGACCATAAACCTTGCTGTTAAAAAGTTTAACAACGGAGAAGATATTCCCAATGTGGCACAAAACAACGACTGGAATGTGCTCTCTACCCCGGCACGGTGCACCTATTTGAATGACAATGATCTGGGAATTATCTATGGCAACCTATATAATTGGCATGCTGTGGTTGACGAACGCAGTCTCTGTCCCACAGGCTGGCGGATGCCCACTGAATCTGATTTCAGTGAATTAATTGCACTTTTGGGTGGTGAAGTTCAGGCAGGAGGTAATATTAAAGAGACGGGTATAGCACTTTGGCAAGCCCCAAATACCGGAGCGAGCAATTCAAGCGGATTGTCGGGAAAGCCATCGGGAAGAAGGTCAAATTTTGGAGGATTTAATGAAATAGGAGTTCAGATGGTATGGTGGAGTGCAGCAGCAGCACCAACCGGTGCCTTTGCACTTTTCACCAACAATACGAGCACCGCAGCCGAGCAGGCACCCGTGCCTGTTACACATGGTCTCGCAGTGCGATGTGTTAAGGAATAACTCCCAATCTCTTGGTTCTCTCTGCCAATTTAATGATCCTATTACAGCGTCAATGTACCAGTAATTGAGCATAATTTGAATTCATAAAAATTATTTGAAACTGACAATTATCATTATTTTATATAATTCTCCGCAAAGTTACCACAACGTAAATAGGTTACGTTCGGGCATTCTACTTTTGGTTCAAAACAATGTTTATAAACATATTAGAATTTGCAGAGCAGTTTCCTAATGAATTTTCTTGCAGAGAAAATTTCCGTTTAATGCGCGAAAAACAAGGTGTAATTTGCAAAAAGTGTCAAGGCAAAAAGCATTATTGGCTCAAGGCGA
>JBBQZU010000016.1:0-83925 GCA_038207425.1 Flavobacteriales bacterium
ATGCGATGACAAAGTTGACTTTGTAATAATCGTATCTTTTAATGATCCTTCCCAATCCATAGACTGCTACAAAAAAAGGCGGCAGATAGAAACACTCTTCAAAGCACCCAAGTCGAGCGGGTTTAACATAGAAGAAACGCACGTCACAAAACTGGATCGGATCGAAAAGCTAATCATGCTTACCATGATAGCATTTGTGTGGTGCTACATAATCGGAGATCACATTGACACCCAAATCCAACAAATTGAGATAAAAACCCACGGACGTAGAGCAGTCAGTGTATTCAAATAGGGGCTCGATTACCTATCAAGAATGCTTCTAATACGAAATAACATATTCAATTTGAATGTATTACAATTTCTGTAATGTACTTAGATAAATGTGTTAAAATAAACGCACTAGACAACTTTAGAGTGACCAGAATTCAAATCCATTACGCCCTTCTTGTGGGGACTTAATGAATCTTGTCGGCAACTTAAGTTCCACAGATCATTGCTTTACAGAAAATTAAATTGAATTTTTGAAACCCGAAAGATGAAGTAAAAAACTTAGTTACCTTGTAATGCGATTCAGATTAAACAATCCTACAAGGTATTGCTATGCATAGTGTGAAAATGGGATTACCATAAGGTTCTGCCACATTGCTAAGATTCAAAATGCCTACATTAAAAAGGAAGTAAAAGTTCTAATAGATCAGTATAAAAAGGAACATGTTTAATTTCGAATCCAAGCTTTTCTTACAGTAAACTGACGCATCCAAGCAGGTGGAGTTTAATAAAGTCCGCTATGGGAATACATACTTAGAAATAAATTCAAAGTTCGTCAGTTCTGCCACACAACAGAACCCTTGAATTATATGTTCTCTGCGTAAAAAGGCAACTGAGAGCGATCTCAAACTTCGGTTTTAGAAAACTGCACATATTATATGATGCCTCTCCGCTGGCTCGGCGAGCCCTGTGGGGGGAGCCTTCACCACATAAAAAGTCAGCGACCTGCTGTCGCTGCTTTTTTCATAACACCCTGCGGCTCTGAGCAAGCTCAGGCGCAGGGTGTTATGAAAAAAGTCACCACGCTTTCGCGGGTGACTTTTTATTTTTGGTGGGTGGAAGATGGGGTTCGAACCCACGACCTCCTGAACCACAATCAGGCGCTCTAACCAACTGAGCTACAACCACCGTTTATAATAAGGCTGCAAATGTAACTATTTGTCATTAAAATTCGAATGCGACTGACCAAATTTTTCTGGTTACGGAAAACCAAGACCTCCGGTAACCATAATTTCGGCAATAAGAATTCGCTCCCTTGCCTGAAGTTCAAAGAGTAAATTTTGAGCCTGCACCAAATTAATCTCCCTTGCATTGATAAGGAAAAGACTTGATTCGCCCATTGAGAAAAGTTCCCGTTCGCCCGCCAAAACGCGATCGAGCAAATCCACATTCTGGGTGTAAAAAGCGATCTGATCTATAAGATTATTTCTTCTGATCAACGCTGCATCGAGTTCGGCAATAAGCCTCGCCTTCTTATTCTCAAATTCCAGTCCTACGGCCTCCTGCTTTACACGAATCATACCCGCTCGGCCACGGGCTTCGCGCATTGGCACCGGTATGGATAACTTTGCGCCAAAGGTGTAGTTGTTGTTAAAAAATTGAGTTTCATTAAAATATTCGTCATTAACATTTTCTAAAACACTTTCTGAAAGAATATTGTACTTAAGTTCGATTTTAGGCCTGAGGAACTCCTGAGCAAGCCGGCGCTCAATGTCGAACTCCAGCGTTTTAATACTGAGCCTTTCTAGCTCAGGGTGGTTATCGGAGATGAACTGCGGCAAAAACAAATCAAAATCGTAGGCTAATCCCAGTCGATCGGGCATCGCACCCGCCGGCAACACCATTTGTTTTCCATCTCCATCCCAAATAAACGCTGATACTACATTTACGGAAGTTACCCATCTGTTTTGAGCTTCGCGTAAGGCGTAAAGCCGGTTGAGTACCTGAGTATAGGCTTCCACGGTATCGATTGCGGGTACATCTCCCTGCAAATAGCTGTCGCGCAAACCTTCATATCTTATTACGGCAAGACTCAGCGCTTCATTTGCCACTTCAAGGCTTTGATTGTTTAGTGTCCAACTGAAATAAACAGAAGTTGCATCAAGAAAGAGCGCATTTCGCAAGATAATTCTCGACACTGTACCTTGTTTTTGGCCGAGTTGGCCCAAACGGTATGCAGCACGTCTGCTATCCATTAGCAACCCTGCACCCAATTGAGCTGAAACTCCCGCATAGAACTGGCCACCCGGAGGTACAACAAATTCAGGATTAAGAAACTGGCCGCTGTTGTCTTGAATTCCGGCATTGAGCTTCAAGCCCATCCAGGTTGGCAACTCTAATCCAGCTTCTAGTTTTTCATAATAAAGCGTCTCGTCAAATTCTTTGGAATCATAATTTCCAAAAAGCAATGGATCAAATCCACCTCTGGACATTTGAAAATTGCGATCAGCTAGGTCTACCTCTATATCTGCTATCCGAGCCAGTGGGTGGTAACTCCCTACCAAATTCAGAAATTCGGTATAGCTGAATATAGAGTCACCCAAATAGTTATTGAACGCCACCTGCGATGCAGACTGCCCCCACACACAGCACCATTTTGCGCTAAGCAAGACAAAAATGATGCATGTTCTGAAATTCAACATCAAGTGGCTACTTTGCTTTTTTATCACCGCTGAGTTTTGAATAGTAATCCGGTGGAAAACCGTTGAGTTGCCGCCAAAGCTCATACCAAACTGGCACATCATTGAGCAATATAATAGCGTCAGACCCTGAACCAACTCTGAGATCTTCAGGCCACGCAACGTCACTTTCATCGGGTACCACGAGTACGCGGTACTTCCCGTTTGGGGAAATGAAATTGTCTATCGCGAGTATTTTTCCTGCGAAAGTACCATTGCTAAGCTCGGGCCAACCCGAAAAAACGATAGCAGGCCAACCATCGAACAACAGCCTCACCGTGCGACCGCTTTTCAAGAGTGGGAAGTCAATGGGTTCTACAAAAATCTCTGCTGCAAGATCATACTCGGCGGGCATGATGCTCACCAACTCAGTACCCTCATCAATGGTTTCGCCTACGCCGGCAGTAATAGTTTGAGTGACATAACCCCTCTGAGCGGCAGGAATAAAATAGGCTTGGATTCGAACTTCGTAGCTTGAGAGTTGATTCTTCAATTTTGCAACCTGTGCTTCGGTATCAAAATAATCGGAGAAAGCCGAATTCCTTTCAGACCGTGCCTTACCCAGTTTCTCATCATACTCTGCCACAATAGCGCTCAGCTCGATGCGCGCATTGAGCACTTCATTTCTGGCTGACAGCACCTTGTTTTCGGCGCTGATCAGGCTGGCTTGTGCTTCCTGAACATTCAGCTTACGCGTTTCGAGGTCGGTGAGTGATTTAAGCCCTTTTTCAAAAAGCTCTTCCATACGTTTCACACGCTGATTGGCTATCTTGTAATCAATTTGTGCTGCCACATAATCAATACTATCTGAAGCAAGCTTGAATTTACTCTGGTCGTATTTATTCTTTGTTTGTTCAAGTTTATTGATTTTATTCTTTTCAAGGGCAGCGATCTGCGAACTAAGCGCTTCGGTTTTCTCCATGTAATTTACTGCAGAGCTACTTTTGGCATCAATCTGTTCCTTGGTTCTTTCTAATAGCTCAGGGTCAAAAAAGGCATCTCTAATCTCAGAAATCTGAACGATGGTATCACCTTTCTCTACAAACTGCCCATCGCGAACATACCATTTTTCAATCCTCCCGGGAATGATACTTTGAATAGTTTGAGGCCTTTGGTCTGGGTATAGGGTAGTAAGGGTACCCGGAGCCCTCACGTTTTGGGTCCAAGGCATAAAGAGCAAAACTATGAAGGTAAAGAATACAATTAGCCAAGTGCGCAAAATTCTGGCATGGCCGGTTTGATCAAATACTTCTGCAACGCTTTGGTATTGATCTTTATAAGCCGAAATATCGTTTCTGTTATTGGATAGATTTAGCATACTCAGAGTCTTTAAATTCGTTGTAAGTACCGGTAAATACTACCTTGCCGAGCTGCATAAAAATAATTTGATCGCAGCGGCGAAGAAGTTCGTCATCGTTGGCTACAGCAATGAGCGTTGCGTGGTCTCCACATAAAAAGTTGAAGAACTTTGTCTTTTCTTCAAGCCGCATATAATGCAGGTCAAGTTCAAGAAGTACCAAATGTGGCTTGGCCACAATGCTGCGTGCAAGCATAATTCTGGCTGCAAAGCTTTTGTTAAGCTTGATGCCACCCGGCAATAAAATTGTGCTCAGGCCCTGATTAAGATAATTCATATCGCCAGTAGCACTCACAGTATCCAATGCAGCAAGAATCATTTTATCTGAAATATTCTCTCGGCCAAGGGTGATGTTTTCACGTAAAGTACCCTCAAAAATTGTTTCCCGCCAGAGGTTTTCTCCAATTTGCAACCGCAGCATATCCAGTTTGAGAGCAGTAAGAGGCATCCCGTTGAAAGTGATCCTACCTTTATAATTCTCGTAAATTCCGGTTAGCAGATGAAGTACTGAAGATTTACCTGAGCCAGGCAAGCCAACCAGTGCAGCTTTAGTACCCGCGGGAATTGAAATCGACAAATTGTCAATGATAATTCTCTCCGTATCGGGATATTTGAATGTAAGACCCTGAGTGGTCACCGCGAATCCTATATCCTCTGAAGCAATGCTGGTTTTCGTTTCGTTGTTGTCCTCAAGTTTAAGATCGAAAATTGAACCCAATTTTTCGATGGAGGTAAGCAAATCATACACTGAATCAAGGCCTATAATTAGCTTGTCGACCGAATTCATAATAAGAATGATAATAATCTCAACAGCGACGAATTGTCCTAGACTTATCTGCTGCTCAATCAGAAGTAAACTACCCAATACGAGCAGAAGGCCTACAGAAACTACCTTAAAGCCAACAAGAATTTTAAACTGCAAAATCAGAATACTGAAATGCATTCTTCTGTAATATAAATAACCCATTATAAGTTTATCAATACGGAAGATTGGAAGGGCGCTTACTCCGGCCAACTTGAATGTACCTATTGCCCTTGCCAGCTCTTCAAGCCAATGGGCTACTTCATACTTTTTGCTCGACTCTTTGAGCGATGTAACAACGCCTTTGGGTCCGGTAAACCTGAATAGGAAATACAGAAATACAAGAATCCCCAGCGAATAGAAGAGAAAGACGGGATGGTAAACAGAAATCAAAACCAAACCAAAAAAAACTTGGAATATGGATGTAGGATAATCAATTAGCAACTTGGCAAATGATTTTTGTACCGTGATAGTATCGAAGAACCTATTAATCAACTCGGGCGGGTATTCATTGTGCAGTTCTCCCAATTTAATTTGGGGCATGCGCAAAGCCATATCGAAGGATGCATTTGCAAAAATGCGCTGCTGAAGGCGCTCCGTAAGTTTCATTTGCGCAATCTGCACCAATCCGCTTAGTACCAAACCTCCAAGAACCAGAATTACCAATAAAAGCCACGAAGAAGTTAATCTGCCCCCAAGTATAAAATTGAGTAAAGCCTGAATACCCAATGGTAAGGTGAGTACAATTGCTCCACCAACAAAGGCATAATAAAGCAAGAGATAAATAACCTTTCGCTCAGCACTAATCAACCCCCACAACCTGTTTAAAGGCTGTTTATAATCGTATTCTACATCCGCCATTCACTTTGTATATTGAAAATTGCTTGAAACAATTTTATTTCGTTTTTTTATTTCTTGCGAAAGCTACATCAGAAAGCAATTGCAGAAACCTTGTTAAACAACATTTTATAAAATATAGCCTGCAAAGTAAATTACATTAGCAGTTTTTAACAATATAAGCTTCATTCTATCAATCCATTAAATGCTCAAATACCCTGACAGATCATAAAAGCGCACAAAAATAGACTTTAAATCAATCCGAAGTTACTCTGCCAAAATGAATCGAATAGGACGACCGGCTGAGAGCGATTTGCAATTCATAACTTTGCACCATGTCTGAAAAGGATGTGCTTCTAAAAGTAGATGGAATGACTTGCAATAATTGCGCAGCAGGTATTAGCAAATCACTGCGCAGCAAGGGTTTTTTAAATGCAGATGCCAGCTTTATCGATGGCGAAGTTACTTTCAGTCTTACGGATGGCAAGTCGTCCGGTGGGGCAATTGAGCAGATTGAATCGCTCGGGTATAAAGTGATAGACTCAGCTTCATTGCACCCACAAGGAATGAGTACGATTGAGAAAAAATTTCTCTTTGCTCTCCTGTTTACAGTCCCGCTATTTATGCACATGTTCGTGCCGCACAATTGGTGGCTCAACAACCCACTGGTGCAGCTAGGGATATGCGCGCCGGTATACATTCTCGGATTTTTGCATTTTGGAAAATCGGCCTTGGGATCGATAAAGGCCCGGTATGCAAATATGGATGTGCTGATTTTTCTGGGCTCTACCGCTGCATTTGTTTATAGCCTTGTGGGAACTTATCTCCATTGGGCAAGCCCTGAAGTGCATAATTATCTCTTTTTTGAAACTACTGCTACCATCATTACGCTGGTGCTGCTTGGCAATGTACTTGAGCACCGGAGCATTGAGCAAACATCAAAATATCTCGGCGAATTGAGCAGCATGGAATCACAAATAGCCCGAATTATATTGCAAGTAGGTACAAGGGAGAAGATTTATGAAACCGAGCCCAAAGCTGTGAAGGCGGGTGATCTGCTACAGGTAAATGAAGGCGACAGATTTCCTGTGGATGGAATTGTGCAGAGCGGGTTTGCTTATGCAGATGAATCAGCCATAACTGGCGAGAGCGCGCCTGCTGAAAAGAAACCGGGCAGGCAGGTGTATTCAGGCACCGTAAACCTTTCGGGAAATGTAAGAATAACTGCCACAGCCGCTGCCCAGGATTCAACTCTTCAAAAAATAGTGGAGTTGGTAAAAAAAGCCCGTCGCGACCAACCCGAAATACAAAAACTTGGCGATAAGGTTAGTGGCATTTTCGTGCCGGTGGTTTTGGCAATTGCTACACTCACATTGTTGATTACCTGGTTTGTGCTCGACAAAAGTCTTACCCAATCGCTGATGAATGCCATAGCTGTATTGGTAATATCATGCCCATGTGCCATGGGCCTTGCTACGCCTACCGCCGTGGTAGCAGGAGTAGGTAGGGCAGCTAAAAACGGCATTCTCATCAAAGGAGGGAGTACGCTTGAACGTTTTGCGAAAGCCAACACCATCGTATTCGATAAAACCGGTACCCTTACCACAGGCCATTTCGAAATCGAGATCGTCGAAAATACTTTAGGAAATCGATCACTTGCAATAATAAAATCGCTTGAAATGGGATCATCGCATCCAATAGCCCGGTCTATTACAAAGTGCTGGCCCGAAGTATTGCCTGAACCCCTTAGCGATATAAGCGAGTCAAAAGGCAAGGGCATGAACGGCTATACAGCAAAAGGAGAATTGGTGTTTTTTGGCAGCACTCCTGAAGGAAGCAAAGCTGATCTGGAGTTAAAAATTGACGGCATCGTGCAAGCCGCATTGCGCATTAGCGATGCGCTAAAACCGTCAGCGGCGGGAATGATTCGGTCTTTTAAAGATGAAGGATTTGATGTAATACTACTTTCGGGCGATAAAGAACAGAAAGTGGCTGCTGCGGCGCGAGCTACTGGAATAAGTGAATATCACTATGGAGTAAGTCCATCTGAAAAATTGAACCTGCTTGAAATATTGAGTGCAGAAAAAATAGTGGTCATGGTGGGCGATGGAATTAACGATGGCCCCGCGCTCTCCCGGGCGCAGGTAGGAATTGCACCCGGCAGCTCATCGGCGCTTGCACTTGATTCGGCGCGAATAGTATTGATGAATCCAGCAGAAATGGAAAGCCTCGTAATGGCGCACAAAATTTCAAAACATACCTACCTCACCATAAAGGAAAACTTATTCTGGGCTTTCTTTTACAATGTGGTTGCTATACCAATAGCAGCAGCAGGATTCCTGAACCCTATGGTTGCCGCACTGGCTATGGCTTTCAGCGATGTGGTAGTGATAGGAAATTCGCTCCGACTGAAGAGCAAGAAGCTAAATTGAGAAAGGAAAATGAATTACTTAAGAAATATCAGTTGAGAAATGCTGTGGTAAGAACCCCATCAATGGCGAGCATTCGGGCAATATTCTCGGCATTCTTGACCAGCTTTTCGTGGCATTCGGGCATTGTGCCGTGCGCAGCCTCGTATGCCTTGAGCTTTTTCATAACAGCCTTTCCGGGCTTATTCACTATTTCCACACTAAAAAAGCAGGCCGACTTCATACACTCATCACGTGAATGAATATGTTGCAGCAATCGTTGCTTCAAGGTTTGCTTTTCAGCTTTTCCGAAATAAACAGGATTAAAATTGCAGTCGAACAAGGTGTAAACGCCGCATTCATCAGGGGCGATACTAAGGGCGTTTTGGATGTCAAGATTGTACATTTCTGCGGGCCTTGATGTCATGATAATCTGTTTTTGCGATTTCAAGACGAAGGTAGTTCAGGGGGGTTGCCGAAATGATTTCGGCAAAATCAACAAATTGAGACTTTTCAGTTAACAGGATGCAAATACCTGAAAATCTATATGGCCTGAGCGTACATTTTTACCCCTTCTTGGGATGTGAAATATTTATCAAACACCGCACAAACATTTCGCGAGAAAGCGCGTCCACGCTCAGTAAGTTGAATTGAATCTGGATGCCTCACCACAATACCATCAGCTATGAATTCATTTAGTGATGCGGCACGGGTGCGCATATAAATCTGTTCATTTTCAGGTGCATCCGCCCAATCTGTACTTTGTTTGCAGGTGATGTTAAGAATATGTTTACGAATAAATTCTTCTTCGCTGTCAAGGATATGCCCTTTAATGAGCGGCAACTGCCCGCCTTTTACTTTTTCACTATACACTTCAACCACTTTTGCATTTTGCGCGAAGGCTCCTCCAATATCGCTGATTGACGAGACACCCAAACCAATTAAATAACTGGTAGGCTGATCGGTAAAGCCCATAAAATTTCTATGTACTACACCATTTTCATAGGCTTTGTAAAGGCTATCACCTGGCAGAGCGAAATGGTCAAAACCTATACTTCGATAACCTAGTTCGGAGAGCATATCCCTGCCGGTAGTGAACAAATTGAGTTTATCCTGGGGCGATGGCAGGTCGGACTCGCTGTAGGCTCGCTGCCCGGGCCGAAGCCAGGGCACATGGGCGTAGCTGTAAAATGCAATTCGATCGGGTTTCATGGCGGCAACATGCTGCACTGCATCAATAATACCCGCAGAATGCTGAAATGGCAGGCCATATACCAAGTCAAAATTCACAGAGCGATAACCCACGGAGCGTGCCTGCTTTACTACCCTATCCACATCTTCGGGAGACTGCCGGCGGTTTATGGCTTTTTGAACCACCGGGTCAAAATCCTGGACACCTAAACTCAACCTGTCAAAACCAAAGTTAAAGAGCGTAGACAGGTGCGCTTCGGTGGTGTTGGCCGGATGCGCTTCAAAACTGAAGGAAGCCCCCTCCGCCACATTAGCCCGCGACAGCAGTCCATTAAGAAGTCGCGAAAGGTTCACCACCGAAAAGAAGGTGGGAGTGCCACCACCCAGGTGCAGCTCCCTGATGAGCGGCTTATCGACAAATATATTCAGGTAAATTTCCCACTCGGCCAGCAGCGCATCAATATAAGGCTCTTCTACACGGTGATTTACCGTAATGCGTGTATTGCAGCCACAATAGGTGCATAAGCTTTCGCAAAATGGAAGGTGGATGTATAGTGCAATTCCGGATTCGATTGCTTTATTGAAACCTGATTTTAGCAGGTTGATATATTTCGCGGCTGAAAAGCTATCACTGTTCCAGTTTGGCACAGTAGGATAACTTGTGTAGCGGGGTACTGGTACATTATATTTTTTGATCAGCGAATTCAAGGTATGCAGATATGGTCGGCAGCCACTGTATGGCCTATTTCAGGACTTAGAAAGGGTATGTCAAGCCCAAGTCCCCGAAGAATAAACAGCAATGCAATAGCCGTAGCAAGCAGAGGCGTCAGCTTGCGAAGCCGCGAGCGCCACTTGATGTCGATGGCATTTCCCGTAAGGGCGAGAGCAAGCAATGCCGGCACGGTACCCAGACCAAATAGCGCCATAAAAGCAGCCCCTGCAAATGGGTCATAACTCACCAAAGCCCCTGCCAGCGCCAGATATACAAGACCACAGGGAAGCAGCCCGTTAAAAAAACCTAAGCCTAGCAACGCTTGCGCTCGATGTTGTTTCAGCAGCCGGGACATTTTTCCCAAAACGTTATTCTGAAGGCCTGCTAACCTGCTGCCAAGGGAGGTAAGGCCAGCAAACTTCGGCACCCAGATGAAAAGCAACATAAACACCCCTGCAACAATGGAAATGCCCTGTTGAAATCCTGTTGTGCTGAGACCGTAGCCCAACACACCAAACAGAAAACCGAGCATAGCGTAAGCGCTGATTCTACCGGTATGGTACAAAGTATGAGCTGCCAGCTTTTGCGTTGTGCTTCCTTTGCCTACAGGCACTGCAAGAGCAATAGGCCCGCACATGCCTACGCAGTGCAGGCTACCGGCAAAGCCAAGACCGAGTGCAGGCAATAGTATCATAGGAGCAATTCTTTTTCGGCATAGTAATCTTTACCATCCAATTGAAAGCGCACACTCACCTTATAGCGTCCATGATCGCCGCGCGGGGTGATCAGCATAGCATTATTTCCGTTGAGGGTTAAGGCATGTGTTTCGTCAAGGTCGGCCTTATCAGGCTTATAGAGCACCAATTCACCTACCGGATTGGCACCTACCGGGAGGTCAGTGAATTCAATGATCACGGTTTTATTGGCAGTACGTAGGTTTACACCAAAATCAGCAGCCTGTAAATTATGCCAGGCATCTTTCTTACCCTGAAAAGCCAGTTCTTTTACGTAGTACTGATCGGTAACCAGCTCATGGTCCATCTGCAAACTAAAGTACAAAAGTCCGAGCATAAACAACATGAATGATACGTATACAATGGCTATTTTATGTCCGAAATTGAGTTTCATATCAGTTCATTAAAGTGGTCCGGTTATTCGGATTTTAACTTTTTCAATCATGTGGCCATCGGCATCAAATACGCCAAGGTAAGTAATGGATTTACCCAGATCAAACTTATCAGGCAAAGCTGACAAGAAGAATGCACCTTCAGCAATAGCTTGACTTTCCAAAACCGGCTGTCTTCCTACCATCTTGATGGTGTAGCCATCATCGAGTGGCTTTATGGACAGGTTCATTTGCCTGCTCGACTTGTTGATAATCTTGAAATTATACAGATTACTTATGCTGCCATCATCATTGGTTTGGTAAAGCATACCTGGCGTGCGCAGTATATTGGTCTGTATCTCGTGACGAAGCACGAGCAAAGTTGTAATGACTCCAAGTAAAATGGCAAGCACCACAGTGTAAGCTTTGGCGCGACCTGATAGTCTGAATGGTTTTCGGGTTACAATTTGTTCTTCACTGGTGTAGCGAATGAGGCGGTTGGGAAGGCCCACAGCATCCATCATCTCATCGCAGGCATCAATGCAGGCTGTGCAGTTTACACATTCGAGCTGCGTACCATTTCGAATATCTATTCCTGTGGGGCATACGTTTACGCATTGGCCGCAATCTATACAGTCGCCCTTGGCAGCAGCCATGCGGTCTTCACCCTTTTTGAATTTGGCACGACCTTCACCACGCTCGCGATCATACGCCACTATTACCGAATGCCTGTCGAGCATTACACCTTGCAAGCGCCCGTATGGGCATACGTTGGTGCATACTTGCTCTCTGAAAAATGCGAAAACTCCAAAGAACACACCCGAAAAAATCACGATCGATATAAGGCCCAAAATATGATCGGCAGGAGGGGTAGTAATAATTTCAATCAAAGCGTCACTGCCAATAATGTAGGCAAGAAAGGTATTGGCAATCAGAAAAGATACAGCAAAGAAAATGGTGTGTTTCGAAACCCTCTTTACAATCTTCTCACGCGTCCAGGGATCCTTTTTAAGTTTCATTTGTTGCTTCCAGTCGCCGTCAATCCAGTATTCAATTTTTCGGAATACCCCTTCCATAAAGATGGTTTGTGGGCATACCCAACCACAGAAAAGACGGCCATATACTACGGTAAAGATGCCTATGAAAATTACAAACGAAATACCTATAAGCCCGAAAATGTAGAAATCTTGCGGCCAGAATATCTTACCAAAAATGATAAACTTCCGCTCAATGAGGTTAAAGAGCAAAAAAGGCTCTCCACCGATGCGAATAAAAGGGGCTGAGAATAAAAAAGTGAGCAAAAACAGATTTACCCACTTACGGGCGGAGGTGTATTTACCCTTGGGTTTCTTAGGAAATATCCACTTGCGCTTACCGGATTCGTCAATTGTGGAAAGCTTATCGCGAAATGATTCTTTGGTGTCGGTATCTGTTTTCTGGGTGCTCATGGCACTTGTGCTGTTTCGCTGTCTATTTGTACGAAAGTACTATCGCCCTCACTTTCGGCAGGTGCTGGAGTACCTTTATATGGTTCTCCTTGTGGTTCTTTGGGATTGGCCGGAGTATTGCCAACCAATGTTTTGATAAAGCTTGCTACTTGTGCAATTTCTTTGGGCCTAAGCTGACTTTCCCAGGCTATCATACCTTTCTGTGGCACACCGTGCTTAATTACTTTGAATATTTCATTGATGGAGCCCCCGTGAAGCCAGTAGTCATCAGTAAAGTTGGGTCCTACCCCACCACCCCCATCCGCAGCATGGCAAGCCCGGCAGTTGTCCATATAGATTGTCTTTCCTGCATTCAAGTCTTCAGTTCCTTCAAGGAAGGCAACGGTATTCTCATCCACTGATTCGCCCATTTCGGCTATAAACGCTTGCCGTTCAGCTTCAGCCTGTTGCACCTCAGCAATATACTGCTCATGTTGATTCTGCCCGTATGGCAGAATATGGTACCAGGCCATATAAATAACACCGATGATGATGGTAACATAAAACATCCATACCCACCACGGTGGCAGGTTGTTGTCGAGTTCGGTAATACCATCGTATTCGTGGTCGAGAAGAATTTCATGTTCTCTTTCTATGGGTACTATGTCGGTAAGTGCAGCCATGATAGCGCTCTGAGCCGGTGCTACAGTCAAAACTTCTTCAGGCTTCTGCTCCACTTCGGGCATAAGCATAGCAATGGTCTTCCTGAGCAGGCCTGTGATGTAAATGAATACTACAAGCAGCACTATATTCACTGCAAGAAGAAGTATGGTGTTTTCGTTGCGGAAGTAATCAGGGAATTTCGGCATATCCGCAGCGGCAGCAGAAGCATCAAGTGAGCAAAGCACAAAGCCAAGAACTAAAAGTGCACCCCCGGTTTTGGCCGCTTCGCGCATTTTTTTCAACTTCACAAAGTAGTCGGTATTTTGCGTAAGCCCTCGCAAAATGCCGGCTATAGTCATTATAGCAATGAGCTGCACCACTGCTACCAGTGCAAGCGCCATATTGGGCCCTTCAAGCAATCCCGGTTTTACTGGCGCAGGGTCAGCGGCAAATGCCGGAATGGTGAAGAGAGCTATGGAGAGCAAGAGAAGTGATTTCCTGATCATGGCATTGGGTTTTGGGTAGTAGTTGAATTTGTATCTTCTTCGAGAGGTAGCGCCCCTGCTTTGTCTATGTAGGGCTTGCTGAGCCTGGCTACATAAATAAGCAAGCCGATAAAAAAGGAGAAGAATATAATGAAAGAAATCAGCGGAAAAATTTCAATTCCGACAATGGTTTCCATATTGTGTTTGATGAACTTCAGCATGGCTACTATTTTTCTGCAGTTTGGTTTTGCAATTTTATATCGGTACCCAGGCGCTGCAGATAGGCTATAAGCGCTATCATTTCAGTGTTGGGGGCCACATTCTTAATACCATCCTTATTGAGGCTGTTCACGATGGTTTGTTGCTGGGCTACCACGTCAACGTTAGCGACCAGCTCATATCCATCTTCATAAGGTACACCTAGCGTGCGCATGGCGTTGATTTTTGCGGCAGTTGTGGTGGTATCTATTTCGGTTTTGGCCATCCATGCATACACCGGCATGATGGAGCCAGGCGCCATGCGTTCGGGTTCTATCATATGGTTATAGTGCCATGAATCGGGATACTTGCCTCCCACCCTGTGCAGATCGGGGCCGGTACGCTTGGAACCCCATAAGAACGGGTGGTCATAAACAAATTCACCTGATTTGGAGTACTCGCCATAGCGTTCTGTTTCATGGCGGAAGGGACGCACCATCTGAGAATGGCAGTTATTACAGCCTTCGGAAATGTATACGTCGCGGCCGTGCAATTCCAATGGGGTATAGGGTTTTACACTTGCTATGGTCGGTATATTCGACTTCACCAAAAATGTTGGAACCATCTCCACAATTCCACCGATTAAAATTACGACAAGTGAAATTACCATAAGCTGCACGGGGCGGCGCTCAAGTGGGCGGTGCCAGTGCTCTTTACCATGGTATACATAAGCAGGTTCAAGTCCGGCTGCTTCGGCGGCTTCATCCTTCAGGAAGTTGCCGCTTTTCACAGTTTGTCTAAGGTTGTATATCATTACGATGGCACCACTAAGGTATAGCAAGCCACCTACGGCTCTAAGGAGGTACATCGGGAGTATTTGGGTTACCGTTTCAAGAAAATTAGGGTACACCAGGAATCCATCGCGGCTAAATTCCTGCCACATTGCCCATTGGGTAAATGCGGCCCAGTAGAGTGGTAAGGCGTAAAACACGATTCCCAGTGTACCCAACCAGAAGTGCACATTGGCAAGTTTCAAAGAATAGAGTTTGGTTCTGAATATTTTTGGGATCAGCCAGTACATCATACCGAAGGTTAGGAATCCATTCCAACCGAGGCCGCCTATGTGCACGTGGGCAATGGTCCAATCGGTATAGTGGCTTATTGCATTTATACTTTTTATAGAAAGCATAGGGCCTTCAAAGGTGCTCATACCATAAGCGGTTACAGCCACCACCATAAACTTGAGCATGGGTTCTTCGCGCACTTTGTCCCAGGCACCCCGAAGTGTAAGCAAACCGTTCAGCATACCACCCCAACTCGGGGCTATAAGCATCAGTGAGAAAACCGTGCCGAGACTCTGAGCCCAGTCGGGAAGTGAAGTGTACAATAAGTGGTGCGGGCCGGCCCAGATATAAAGGAATATCAGTGCCCAAAAGTGAATGATTGATAACCGGTAGGAGTAAATTGGCCTATTGGCAGCTTTAGGAATAAAATAATACATAAGCCCCAGATAAGGCGTAGTAAGGAAAAATGCCACTGCATTATGACCGTACCACCACTGCACAAGCGCATCTTGAACTCCTGCATACCAACTGTATGATTTCATAAAGGATATTGGAAGCTCAAAAGAGTTCACAATATGCAACACAGCTACAGTAACGAAGGTGGCAATGTAAAACCAGATAGCTACATATAGATGTCGTTCGCGGCGTTTTACGATGGTCATCATCATATTGAGACCGAAAACCACCCAAACAATTGCAATCGCAATATCTATAGGCCATTCCAACTCGGCGTATTCTTTTGAAGTGGTAAAGCCCAATGGAAGCGTAATGGCCGCAGCTACGATTATTAACTGCCAGCCCCAGAAATTAATTTTCGAGAGCATGTCGCTCCACATCCTTGTTTTGAGCAAGCGCTGAAGCGAATAGTACACTCCGGTGAATATTCCATTACCCACAAATGCAAAAATCACCGCATTGGTATGCAGTGGTCTTATTCGCCCAAAAGTGGTGTAAGGAATACCTCCTGAAAGGCTAGGGTATACGAGCTGCAAAGCGGCGTACAACCCCACCAGCATACCCACAAGCCCCCATAGCAGGGTGGCATAGGCAAACATTTTAACGATCTGGTTATCGTAATAAAACTTCTCAATCTTCATGTTATGCTTTCTTAAAGATGTTATTTACCGGGTTCATTTTTTGTCTCATCGTCAAATAACATTCTGACTGAAGGCGTATAATCATCGTCAAATTGTTTAGACTTCACTGCCCACAGGAAGCCGGCCAAAAACGCAAGGGCTACTACAAGGCTAATTGCTATTAAGAGAAAAAGGGCTTCCATAGGATTTTATCTTATTATCGTGTACAAATAAATGGCGGTTAAGTGCGCATTCAAATGACAGTAGTCAATATTAAACATGACAATTATCAGTTTTTTAGCAAGTATTTTCTGTGAAGCAAGGAAGTGCCTATTGTTACAAAGCTTACCACAGTTATTGAACTAAGTGGCATAAGTACGGCTGCAATCACAGGTTCAAGCATTCCCCTTACGGCAAAAAATACCCCTACAGAATTATAGAGAAATGACAGAGCAAAGCTGAGCTGCACCACGCGTAAGGTTCCCTTCGAAAAATCAAAGAAGCTTGGCAAGGAACTAAAACTGCCTGAAGAGAGAATAGCATCTGACGCAGGCACAAATCTGAACACGTCGTCGGCCAGGGAGATACCCACATCACTTACACGCAAGGCGCCGGCATCATTTAGGCCATCTCCAATCATTGCAATTACTGCGCCTTCTCCACGCAAGTTTGCCACAAAACGCTCCTTATCAAAAGGACTCTGATTAAAGTATATTCCTTCCTTTTGCCCAAATAGCTGTTCTATATTTCTTCGCTCGGAGTCATTATCGCCACTGAGCAAGTATAATTTATGCCGGCCACGCAAGTGCTTAATTATGGAATCGAGTCCGCTTCGGTAGGACTTATTCACTGCGAAGCTGCCAGAATATTCACCGTCAATACTAAGGTGAATTTCGCTGGCAAAAGGATTCACTTTGCTACTCGGTGCCGCCACAAACAGTGCGGATCCGATCAGATATTCACGGCCTTCTATAAATGCTTCTAGGCCCTGACCGGGCTGTTCCTGAAACCAATCTATCGGCACCAAGGCACCTTGTTGCGAAAGCTTACGCGCAAGGAAGCGGCTCAGCGGGTGCCCTGATTGATTTACCATGCTGTACACTGCATTTAGTTCATCTGTATCCAGACTGCGGCCGGAGTATGAAGTACGGGCATTTTCGCTAAGGGTAAGCGTACCCGTTTTGTCAAAAACAATATCAGTTACCTCAGCCATTCGGCCAAGAGCCGACGCATTTTTCAAGTACAGACCCTGCCTACCAAGCAGCCTTACCGCATTGGCGAATGCAAAAGGAAAACTCAATGCCAGGGCACAGGGGCAGGCAACTATTAGCACTGCGCTCACAGCATTCCACGCCACTGAAGGATCTACTACCAACCAATACAGCAGGGTAACCAACGAAATGAGCAAAATTACATAGGTAAACCTGCGGCCTACCCTGTCGGCAAATGTTTCAAGGCGATGGCCCTGCCTTCTACCACCGCTGCTATTCCACAGGCCGGTGAGATAGCTTTGGTCTACCGTTTTGATGGTATCAAGTACTATTGACTGGCCCATTTGCCGGCCACCGGCAAAAACTTTGGCTCCGGGCATAGCCGAAACCGGCTCGCTCTCACCACTCACAAAGCTATAGTCGACCGCGCCAATACCATCCAACATCACTGAATCCGCGGGAATTAATTCGCCACTTCGCACGCGGTAATGATCGCCTGGCCGCAGGGTTTCTATGCCGCAGGGTATCTCACCATCAGGAGTGATTCGCTGCACTGCGATTGGGAAATATGATTTGTAATCGCGTTCAAACGAAAGACTGTCGTAGGTGCGTTGCTGTATCCATTTGCCGATAAGGAGAAAAAAGATCAGCGCTGCTAGGCTGTCCATATATCCACCCCCACCCAACACAAAAATTTCATAGCTGCTGCGTATAAATAGAGCCAGAATACCGAGCGATATAGGCACATCCATATTAATTTGCTTTTGGCGCAGTGCCTGCAAGCCCGACCGCAGATAGTCGACCGCTGAAAAAAGCAACACGGGCAATCCGAGAATAAAATTCACATACCCGAAAAAACGGCGGTAGGCATCATCGGGAGCACCCTGCGCCGACAGGTACTCCGGAAAACTAAGTAGCATGATATTGCCAAAACAAAAACCCGCAACACCCATTTGCAATATCAACCTGCGGGTATAAGGATTGGACTTCGGCTTTGAAGTGGCATCGAGCTTGAGTTCAGGTTCATAGCCAATTGCCGCGAGCTGTTCTACCATCCTGCGCAGGGTGAGTACTTGCGGGTTATAATCGAATGAAGCGCTGCGTTTGGTGAAATTAACCCTTGACACTATCACTCCGGGAACGAGCTTGTGAAAATTCTCAATAAGCCAGATGCACGAAGCACAATGCATAGCTGGCAGCCGAAAATTCACTTTAGCAAGCATAGCACTTTTAAAGGAGAGCAATTTCTCCTGTATGCCATCTTCATCAAGGTAGGCAAAGGCATCACGGGCAGGAGCTTTCAACTGCTTGATGCCGGGATTATCAGCGTAGGTATAGTAGCTATTAAGATTGCATGAGCTAAGCAATTGGTACACACTTTGGCAACCATGGCAGCAAAACGATTTCGATTCATAGAAAATCGTTTCGCCGTCGCAACGGTCACCGCAGTGGAAGCACTTTCCGGTTTCGGTGGCTTTTGCAGCAGTGTGTGGGCTATCGCTCATTAGTTGTCAGCGGGTAAAAACAAGGCACTTGAATCATCAAAGACGGGTTTGAACGTACTTTTCTCGACATACATTGACAAAAAATAATTTAGCGAGCCCACTACCATAGTAGAATCGTTATAGGTTACCGGCCTGAGCAATTTATCGGTAAGTGGCTCGCGCACTTTCAGTATGCCTACATTGCTAGTATATTGCTTTAGATAACTTATAAGCATCATTTCATCTTCATCATCCATATCCGATTCACCAAATGGAGTAACCACAAGTAGTGTGATGCTTACATTGCTAAGTTGGTCTGAAAATACCTGAAAAAATGCTTTGATACTTTTTAGGGAAGCGGTAGTTCCATCGTGAACAATCAGCACATTGGTTATCCCCTTGAAATGAGATGGTACTGCAATAATTGAACATGAGTGTGCGCCAAGCACTTGTTTGAGAGCAAGGGGCAAAAGCGCATTTTTTTCAATAATGAGCAAATCAGCATAAGAAGCCTGTCGCTCAAAATTGTGAATGGATTCCTGTGAATATTGTCCTTCAGAAAACTCAATACCACGGGCGGCACAAATAGCACTTACCTGCCCGGCTAAATTTGAATTTCGGCAGGGCCGGACATCGCTCTCCGTAGCAAAGCTGAAGAAGCTCACACGGAGGTTGCGACCGGTCAAATAATCTGATAAAAAACCGAGTACCCCTTCACCCTGACTATGACAATTTGCTGCAACGAGTATATTTTTATCATTCATGATCAACCCCTGATATGGATGCACAATATCGAAGTGATGGTTGGTGATAAGAATGACTAAGATCAACCTTATAACTGATATTTGTCAGGAAAACTAGCGCCTAGAAGCCATCATCAGCCCTTTCGGCTTCAGCACCCTTATTTTCCGGCCTGATGTTTCAATAAGTCCTTCTTCCTTAAAGTCATGCAGCAATCTTATCAGCGATTCAGTTGCAGTACCAACGATGTTGGCGAGGTCTTCCCTTGAGAGATTAATTTCTATTTCGCCTTCGGTATGGTGTTCTAATCCGTAAGTATCTTTTAGCATAAGTAAGCTGATGGCAAGGCGCTGACGCACACTCTGTTGTGCAAGTTGGGTCATTTTATCGGCCAATTCATTGTTCTCAGCGCATACCAGTTTAAGAATCTCCGCATAAAATTTATTGCCGGGGCGTATCAAAGAGAGAAAATCTTCTTTTGGTATGAAACATACTATGCAATCATCGAGTGCTTCACCGCTCTGATTATACAACTGGTCTGAGAGCAATGCCTTATAGCCAAGAAGATCACCTGCAGCCGATACTTTTATAATTTGCTCTTTACCATCTTGCCCCAGCCTATACACTTTTACCCTGCCTGCGTTCACACAAAACACACCCATAGGTCGTGTACCTTCGTGAAAGAGCACCTGACCTTTGCGATATCGGGTGCACGTTTTAGCCTGATTCAGATTGCCAGAATCATCACCTGTAAGCGACTTAAACATAGACCTATGGTGCGAGCTGCAGAACTCACAGGAGGAGGCAAGGTCGTTTAATTGTCCGTTCATAAAGCTGTTGGGTTTGGACCACGATGAAGGTATGAAAGAATTTGAATCGCAATGAAGTCAGAAAGTGACAAAATAACCACGGTCAATTTTCTTAATTTTGGCCCGAACCTATTTCGAAAAAATGAAGAGAGATACCACCGTATTTGATATTATAGCCCTTGAAAAAACGAGGCAGATGGAAGGAATTGAATTGATTGCCTCAGAAAACTTTGTGAGCAATCAGGTGATGGAAGCCATGGGCTCAGTGATGACCAATAAGTATGCTGAAGGCCTTCCCGGCAAGCGTTACTACGGTGGGTGCGAATTTGTAGACATGACCGAAAACCTCGCTATAGACCGTCTCAAAAAACTATTCGGTGCTGAGTGGGCCAACGTACAGCCCCACAGTGGCGCACAGGCCAATGCTGCCGTGATGCTCGCTGTATTGCAACCGGGCGATAAAATAATGGGCTTTGACCTGAGCCACGGAGGGCACCTTACACATGGTTCGCCGGTAAACTTTAGCGGCAAATTATACAATCCAACATTTTATGGAGTAGAGCGCGAAACGGGTACAATAGACTATGATAAGCTCGAAGCCAAGGCAATAGCAGAACAACCAAAACTGCTCATTTGCGGTGCATCGGCCTACTCGCGCGATTGGGACTACAAGCGCCTGCGCGCCATAGCCGACAAGGTGGGTGCCCTGCTGCTCGCCGATATTTCGCACCCGGCAGGCCTTATAGCTGCAGGATTGCTCAAGGATCCGATGCCCTTTTGCCATATTGTGACTTCCACCACCCATAAAACCCTTCGCGGTCCAAGAGGTGGAATTATTATGATGGGAAAAGACTTTGACAATCCTTTTGGACTTAAAACCCCTAAAGGTGAAATCAGACCTATGTCAGCACTGCTCGACAGCGCAGTCTTTCCCGGAACACAGGGCGGGCCGCTCGAGCACGTTATTGCTTCAAAAGCAGTGGCTTTTGGTGAGGCTCTTACCGATGAATTTAAAATGTACAGTAAGCAGGTAATAGCCAACGCACGCAAACTTGCAGATGCTTTTGTGGCAAGGGGCTACCATATAATCTCAGGTGGCACTGACAACCACAGCATGCTCATTGACCTTCGCTCAAAAGACATCACCGGCAAAGAAGCTGAAAACACCCTTATAAAAGCCGATATTACAGTGAATAAAAATATGGTCCCATTTGACGATAAGTCGCCATTTGTTACCAGCGGCATCCGCATAGGCACGCCGGCCATTACCACGCGCGGTTTGCGTGAAGAACATATGGATCGAATTGCTGAGTTAATAGACCGTGCACTGATGAACCGCAGTGAAGATGCGGCCCTGAAGAGCATCAAGGCCGAAGTAAATAAACTGATGCATACCTTTCCACTTTTTGCGGAAGAGCAAACCATACACCACTGATCCAACAAAATGGCGATAGACATTAGTGCCAATGATCCTGCCCGACAATCATGGGTAGATATGCCTGCAGGCAGTGATTTTACCATACAGAATCTTCCCTTTGGAATATACAGTGATGCCCTAGCATCCAAAAGAGCTTGCGTCGCTATTGGCCGCGAAATTGCCGATCTGTACGTATTGAGCAAACTTGGATACCTTAGCGACCTGGGCTTTGAACCGGAACATTTTGCCGGTCCCTTCCTAAACCCCATGATGAAACAGGGCAAGACGCAGGTGCGCAGGCTTCGCAACGCTCTGGCAGCACTGTTTGATGAGCGCAACGCCTCCCTTTCGGGTAATGAAGAACACAAGATGCAAGCCATGCGCGCCCAAAGTGCTGTGGTGATGCAATTGCCTGTAGAAATAGGCGACTATACCGATTTCTACAGCAGCATAGAGCACGCTACCAACGTGGGTACGATGTTTCGCGATCCGGCCAACGCCTTATTGCCCAATTGGAAACACCTGCCGGTAGGTTATCATGGGCGCAGTTCGTCCATCGTACCTTCAGGAGTGGCTATACGCAGGCCGCTTGGCCAAACAAGGCCCGACGACAATGCTCCCCCTGTATTTGGCCCAAGCCGACAGCTCGACTTCGAGTTGGAACTGGCCTTTATCACATTCGATGGCAAACCCCTTGGCGATCGCATCGGCACCGATGAAGCTGAAGACCATATTTTCGGTATGGTACTATTCAATGACTGGTCAGCGCGCGACATACAGAAATGGGAATATGTGCCACTCGGACCATTTTTGGCAAAAAATTTCGCTTCGAGCATATCGCCTTGGGTGGTGACGCTCGATGCACTTGAACCATTTCGTGTAAGCGGCCCGGTGCAAGACCCTCCTGTGCTTCCCTACCTGCAGGCAGAAGGCGACAGAAATATCAATATTCAACTCGAAGTTGGAATTTTGCCCGTAGGACAGTCCGAAACAGTGGTATGTCGCTCAAACTTCAAGTATATGTATTGGAACATGGCGCAACAGCTTGCGCACCATACTGTGAATGGCTGTAATGTGCGCTGTGGCGATATGATGGCATCAGGAACCATATCGGGCAAGGAACCTACAAGCTATGGCAGTATGCTGGAAATAGCCTGGCGGGGCACCAAGCCTGTGAAACTAGCCGATGGTTCAGACCGCAGATTTATTCACGATGGCGACACCGTAATAATGCGCGGCCACTGCGAGAAAAATGGCGTGAGGGTTGGCTTCGGCGAAGTACGTGCCAGAGTACTGCCTGCAAATGAATACTAAGCGGTAAACAGATAAAGCCAGATACTGTGATGGAGATAGATATAGAACAGGAAAAGAAAGAAATTCTGGCCAGTTACCGGAAGCTGTTGCGCGTTGCAAAACATTCCAAGTCAAATACCGATAAACGACAGCTCCGCAAGGCTTTTGACCTGGCACTCGATGCCCATCGCGATATGCGCCGCAAAAGCGGTGAACCGTACATATACCATCCCATAGCTGTCGCCAAAATAGTGGCCGAAGAAATAGGCCTTGGCACCACCGCTATAATCTGCGCCCTGCTGCACGACACTGTTGAAGATACAGACCTTACGCTCGATGATATAGAGCATATGTTTGGCCCGAAGGTGAGGCAAATTATTGATGGACTTACCAAGATTTCAGATATAGTTGACCATACATCGAGCATTCAGGCTGAGAATTTTAAAAAGATACTGCTCACACTCAGCGACGATGTACGGGTAATACTCATAAAACTTGCCGACAGGCTGCACAATATGCGCACCCTTGACAGCATGCGGCGCGACAAGCAGCTCAAAATAGCCAGCGAAACCCAATACCTCTTTGCTCCACTGGCTCACCGCCTTGGCCTGTACTCCATTAAAACCGAACTTGAAGACCTTGCACTCAAGTACAATGAGCCAGAACACTATGATGATATTGTATTAAAACTTAAGAAAAGCCAGT
The DNA here is from genome assembly GCA_038207425.1 of Flavobacteriales bacterium. GTDB lineage: Bacteria > Bacteroidota > Bacteroidia > Flavobacteriales_D > Cryomorphaceae > JBBQZU01. Next base: position 23,712 of record JBBQZU010000016.1, read on the forward strand.
CGATAAGAACCCGTTTCATCAACAGCTTTACCGTGCCTATAACGCGGGCACTGGATGCTGCCGGATTGAAATATGAAATCAAAAGCAGGCCAAAATCCATCCATAGTATCTGGAGTAAAATCTACAAAAAAGGTATTCCGTTTGAGGAGATTTACGACATCTTTGCCATCCGTATTATACTCGATACCCCCGCTGACCAAGAGAAAGCCGACTGCTGGAGAGCATATTCCGTGGTCACTGACTTTTACCAGCCAAACCCAGACAGGCTGCGCGACTGGATAAGCACGCCCAAAGCAAATGGCTACGAGTCGCTGCATACCACGGTAATGAGCCCTACCGGAAAATGGGTGGAAGTGCAGATACGCACCCGGCGCATGGACGAAATAGCTGAGAAGGGCTATGCCGCGCATTGGAAATACAAAACCCAGCAGGAAACTGCTGACTCAAGTCTTGATATTTGGCTGGCACGCATTCGCGAAATGCTCGACAGCAATAACAGCGGAGCAATTGATTTCATTGACGATTTCAAACTCAACCTGTTCAGCGATGAGATATTCGTATTCACCCCTCAAGGCGATTTGAAAAACCTTCCCACAGGGGCTACTGCGCTTGATTTCGCTTTTGAGATTCACTCGCAGGTGGGCGAAGCCTGCATTGGTGCCAAGGTAAATCAGAAACTTGTGCCCCTCAGCCATAAGCTCAAAAGTGGCGATCAGATAGAAATACTTACTTCTAAAAAACAGAAAGCCAAAGAAGACTGGCTAAACTATGTAGTAACTGCAAAAGCAAAAAGTAAAATAAAGCAGGCGCTCAAAGAAGAAACCAAGAAAGTAGCCAGCTTGGGTAAGGAAATGGTTCAGCGCAAATTTCATGCGATGGGCGTGGATTTCAACAGCAAAAACGTTTCAGAACTGGAGCAATTTTACAACTACAAAGGCGCTACTGACCTATATCACGATATTGCCAAAGGCAAAGTATCGCTTAAGAAGATGAAAGGCTATTCGGTGGAAGGCGGAAGCATTGTATTTAAAAATCTAAAGCAGGATACCTCGCCACAACAAGGAAAAGCCGAGGCAGGCGCAACCAAAATGCCCAAGGATCTTCTCATCATTGGCGATAATGAGAAAGATGTGCCCTATAAGCTGGCTCCCTGTTGCAATCCAATTCCCGGCGATGATGTATTCGGCTTCGTGACTATCAATGAAGGAATTAAAATACACCGCACCAACTGCCCCAATGCCGTAGCGCTTCGCTCCAATTACGCATACAGGATAATCAGGGCCAAATGGCAAAGCCAGAAAGACAAGGAATTTGTTGCCGACGTATTTTTTAAAGGAATTGACGATATAGGGCTTGTGCACAATATAACCCAAACCATCTCAGCCGACCTGAACGTGAATATGAAATCCATAAGCTTTGAAAGCAACGATGGAGTATTTGATGGAAGGGTGAGCGTATACGTATATGACAAGGACCACCTGAACAGCCTTATGAGCAAATTGCGAAAGGTAGAAGGGGTGCTTACTGTAACCCGCGGCGATGCCGCGGATCAAATGAGCGAAAACGACTTTTAGTTCTTCCCGTTTCAGAGTATTTTATACCTTTGACTGTAAATTCTCAATGGGATCAAGACTAGAAACGCATCAAACTGTTCGTCAGATTTTTTCGGCTTATCTCGAGCAAAACGGGCACCGAAAAACACCTGAGAGATTCGCTATACTCAGCGAAATTTACGATTACGAAGGTCATTTTGATATAGAATCGCTCTACATTAAAATGAAAAATAAAAACTACCGGGTAAGCAGAGCCACACTCTATAATACCATTGACCTGCTGCTGGCTTGCGGCCTTGTAAGAAAACATCAGTTTGGTAAAAACCTTGCTCAGTTTGAAAAATCGCATAATTTTAAACAGCATGACCATGTGATTTGCACTGATACCGGCGAAGTGCTCGAATTTTGCGACCCCAGAATAGAGTCAATAAAGAAAACCATCGAAGAAATATTTAATGTGAAAGTTCTACATCATAGTTTGTACTTTTACGCCGAACGTAACCTAACCAACACGCCTACAACCAATACTGTTTCATAAACGCAACCACTTAACTTTAATAACAATGTCTTTCAGTTACGCGATTAATAAAAATGGAAAATTGGCTGTTCTTACCATGTCAGGAAGATTGGTTGATAAAGTAGAAGCTGTAGAAATCAGCGTGGAAATAGAGCAGGAGCTTGAAGAAGGCACCCATCACTTTATAATCGACCTCAGTGATCTTGAATATATGAATAGCACAGGGCTCAATATTCTCATTAATCTGATGAATAAAACCCGCAACGAAGGAGGCGAAGCTATCATAGTTGGTGCTAAACCACGTATTGACGCACTTTTCAGTGTTACCAAGCTCAATTCAGTATTTAACATGATGATAACGATGGAAGAAGCCGAGGCCTACTTCCAGAATTCGACCCAGAACAAGTAAATGCAGAAAAAGGTTGATGTGCTTCTTGGGCTTCAGTGGGGCGACGAGGGCAAGGGTAAGATAGTGGATGTACTCACACCCCATTACGATATCATAGCGCGATTTCAAGGCGGACCAAACGCCGGGCACACGCTCATTTTCAACGGAGTGAAGCATGTGCTACATACCATTCCATCGGGCATTTTTCATCCCGAAAAAAGAAATGTCATCGGCAATGGCGTAGTCATTGATCCCATCATCTTTCAGCGTGAAACAGACGCACTCGAAAAGATGGGCGTTGACCTTATGAGCAGCCTGTTCATTTCGCGAAAAGCGCACCTTATACTCCCCACACACTGCATACTGGACTCAGCCAGCGAAGCCGAAAAAGGTATTAAGAAAATAGGCTCTACCCTAAAGGGCATAGGGCCTACTTACATGGATAAAACCGGCCGAAACGGCTTGCGCATAGGCGATCTTTTTGCCGCCGACTTCATGGACAGGTACAACCACCTGAAAAATAAGCATAAACGCATACTCGAGCAGTTTGATTTTCAGTACGACCTGTCGGAAAAAGAAGAAGCCTGGTTCAGAGGCGTGGAGCACATCAAGAGGCTGAATGTAATAGACTCTGAGCACTACCTCAATGCCCAGCTTGCAGCCGGAAGCCGCATTCTTGCTGAAGGGGCACAGGGTAGTTTGTTGGACATTGATTTCGGGAGTTATCCTTTTGTCACATCTTCGAATACGGTAGCTGCCGGCGCATGCACGGGGCTCGGCATAGCACCCAACCGCATGGGCGAAGTAATAGGAATATTTAAAGCATACTGCACCCGCGTGGGCAGTGGCCCATTCCCTACTGAACTCAATGATGCCACCGGCGAACTGATGCGCAAGGAAGGTCATGAATTTGGTGCAACTACAGGCCGCCCACGCCGATGCGGATGGCTCGACCTGCCCGCATTGAAATACGCCATTATGATCAATGGGGTAACGCAGCTCAACATGACCAAGGCCGATGTGCTTTCCATATTCGACTCCATCAAGATTTGTACACACTACCGCTACAAAGGCGAGCTTATTGACTACCTGCCCTATGATGCTGCCCTGGAAGATGTGCAACCCGTATACAAAGACATGAAAGGCTGGAAAGAAGACCTCACCGCTTTGCACAGCGAAGAAGATTTTCCGGCTGAATTGAGTTCTTATATATCTTACCTTGAGCAGGAACTACATACACCAATTACGATGGTATCAGTAGGGCCCGACAGAAAACAAACCATACAGCGCAAAGAGATGGTAGCCTGATTGCGGCACCGCTTTTGCTCAGCCCGGCCTATGCAAATTACCAATACCATGCGGCGAGCTGCTTACACCATCACATCATTCATGCTCTTCATCACAGCGCATGCACAGGAGCGCAATACCATAGAATTACTCGGAGCAAAAGACCTCAAATACGATAAGCGCATGGGCATAGATGCCCAACGCCTTATTGGCGATGTACGCCTCAGGCATAAAGGAGCCCTGATGTGGTGTGATAGCGCCTACCTGTACAATGCAACCAACAGCCTCGACGCATTCGGCCATGTAAGAATACTACAAGGCGATACCCTCGATCTGCGCAGCGATAAGCTCTATTATGACGGCAACACGCAATTTGTGAAAGTGCGCGAAAATGTAGTGCTGAATGACGGCAATATGAACCTTACCACCAACCATCTCGATTTTGACAGGCGAACAGGGCAGGCAGTTTATTACGGCGGCGGAACCATTACTTCTACCGCCAATAGCAATGTGTTGATAAGCGATGAAGGCCGTTATAACTCTGACATTAAGTACTTCTACTTCCGTAAAAAAGTGAAGCTCACCAACCCAAAGTACCGCGTGGAAACCGATACGCTGAACTACGACAACTTCCGTGAAATAGCCTACTTTCTCGGGCCTACTTACATATACTCCGAAGAGAATACCATTTACTGCGAAAACGGTTGGTATGACACCCGAAAGGATGTGTCGCAGTTTAACGAAAATGCATGGATTGATAACGGAAAGCAAATACTGCGCGGCGACAGCCTCTTCTACAATCGCACTGGCGGTATTGGCAAAGGGTACCGCAACGTGTCTGTATTCGACAGAGATGCTAACTATATCATTAAAGGCCAAAAAGGCATTTTGTACGAGCTTACCAGCAAATCAGTAATGACCGGCAAAGCGCACCTTATACAGTATGATAAAACTGACTCGCTGTACCTCGCAGCCGATACACTCTTTGCTATGGGCGACACCCTTTCGGGAAAAAGGGTACTTGCCTATCCAAATGTGCGCTTTTTCAGAACCGACCTGCAAGGTGTAGCCGACTCACTTGTGTACGCCAGGACGGACAGTATGATCTATATGTACCAAAAACCCGTGGTATGGAGTGATAACCTTCAAATAACAGGCGATACCATGGAAATTGCCACTCGCAATAACCGCATGCACAAGCTCTATGTTTTTCAAAATGCGTTTATGGTCGATCGGCTGGATAGTACAAAATACCATCAGATAAAAGGCAGACAACTTACCGGCTACTTCAAGGACAACGAACTTTACAAAGCCCAGATTGACGGTAACGGGGAGTCGCTCTACTACGCCGAAGAAGAAACCAAGCCTGCAACAGGCGATACGCTCGCATTGACGGTTAAAAATATGATGGGAGTAAACATCTCCATTTGCAGCAGCATTGCCATTTACATGCATGAAAGAAAAGTGCAGACCATCCGCTTTCTCGTGAAACCCCAGGGCCGCTTTGTACCCCTCTTTATGCTCAAGCCTGAAGATGCCTTTTTTAAAGGATTTATATGGTATCAAGACCTTCGCCCTATGGATAAGGATGATATATTCCGTAGGTTCGGGCCGGAAGAGATTTACCCGATTCGCACCCCTGAACCGCTTTTCATTGAGTGAATGGAATATTGGAAAAGCAAGCGATCAGAAGAAGAAATTTTCTCCCTGACCCAGGTTGCGGTTCATTTCCAGCTTAAGATCCTTCAGCATGGACGATTTGATAAACAGTGCAAGGTTGAAGCTTTTCCTTTCGCCGAAAGGCACCACGCGTGCATTGAACTCCCAGCAATTTAAATCTACCACAAAAAAGAGCGTGGTAGGGGTAAGCATTTTGGTTTCAAAATCATAACCCGAATTGAAACTCACTTTGACCTTCTTCATAAATTCCAGGGTACCATTTACCTGAAGGCTCTGCCTTATTTCAAAACTTTCCTGAATGCCAAAACCTTCAGGAAGCATGATGCTCTCGCGCATGCGGCGGGCATCAAGTGAGTACCCGAAATTGATACTCCAGGGTATTTCAAAAACACGTACTATACTCTTTGCAGGTTCCGCAGGAAGCGGCTCCCCCGAACCGTCCTTGCCTTCCACTACTGCCTCTTCGCTGGCAGCTCTTCCGCCTTTGAACATTTTATTGTTGAGCCCATTGGCGTTTATGGCCACATTGCCCGTTTCGAATGAGGCCAACTTGCCCGAATTGCCAAAGTAAAACCGATCGACCTTGCGGATATTGGCTGCTGTGCCGGTGGCATTTGGCTCCGCCACAAAAGAGTATGGCTCGAAGAGTGCGCGCGCGTTGATGTTAGCGTATTTGGTAAGCTTGGTGCGTCCGTTAATATTGATGGGAGCAAGTTGCAGCGAATCGGCTGCAAAATTATAACTGGTGCCTCCGGTAAGGTTTTCAATAAGCGGCACCTTCATAAACTTGCTGGCTGTATCGTTGCGTGAAAGCATTTTCGCTTCCACGTTATTGACCAGAGTAAATGAGAGAGAACTCGCCTGGCCCGAAGGTGGTCCTCCAAAAACAGCGCCGTCATAGGGCGAGTAACTACCCAAAGTACCATTTGGGCCATAAAATCCAAATACGCGCGCATCAAAATCAGGACGGGCCGAGTAGCTCACCGATGGTGTGAGCGTATGGCGTATGGCTTTGATACGCCCTGTTCTGAATGTGTACATTCCAAAAACTTTGGTAGTGGCCGACACAGAAAGATTCCAATCATTATTGCGGTCGAATCCGGAAATGGTATCGGGTACAAAGCCCTGTATATTATCATCGAAAGTGCGGCTTATGGTGGAGAAATACCAGCGCTCATTGTAAGAAAAGCTCGGGTTTATACTTACCGGCCCTGTTTTGAGCGAGGTGGTAAGTGTAGCACCGTGGCGTACACCATTGCGGAAATTATTACGCAGGTTGTCCCAGTTATTCAGCGCCAGCTCACTCTCATTGGCCATAAGCCTGTTTTGGAAAGCACTGGAGTAAGTAAGGCCAATTTTCTCATAGGCGCGCTGCTTGGGATTATCATTAATCAAGCCATCGAGCGGGAAGGTACGTGCGCGGTTGACGGCAAGCTCGGGAAGTATAAAATTGTATACTGCTTCCGGATTGGTGGTAGAGCCTATATTGGTGTTTTGATCATGGCCTGCATTGATGTTGAAACTCCATGGCGAGTCGTAAAACCGCTGCTGGTAGCGGATGCTGCTGCGGAAAGTATTCGAAAGGAAATCGTTTTGGGTTGAGTTCAGGTTATTTCTGTAAATGTTGGAGCTACCCGCATTCAGTTCGGCTGAGAAGTTGGAGTTGGGCTTGGCTTTGATATCTTGTGTATGCCGCCAACCCACATTAAAACTGCTTTCCTGGCTGTAATTAAACAATTCCTTATCGCCTTGCTTACGGACAAAATACTGAAGATTCAAATTGCCCTGATACTTATAGCGGCGGTTGTAGTTGGTAAGATTATTCAACCCCCAGCTACCCCGTGAGTATACATCAGCCAGGATTTTATTGTCAATGTATTCGTTTATGGGGGCATAAAACCCGAAGTTATTGAGAAAGTAGCCTTGCTGCTGCCCATTGCCATAACTCGGTATTAAGATTCCGGCTTGTTTCTTTTCCGTATTCGGGAAAAAACCGAAGGGAAATGCAAGTGGTGTGGGAATGTTTCTGAGTGTGAGATAACCCGGCCCGGTTACAATCTTGTCATTTTTAATAAGCTTCATCCTTCCCACCTTTATGCGGGTATGCGCATTAGGGTCGGCACATGGGCAAAACTCACCTTTGCGCACGTAGATTATATCACCGCCCTCCACGATTTTCACTTCCCTTCCGGTGAGCGTACCCTCTATCACTTCGGTAAATACTTTTCGCACATACGCCTTCTTCGACTTAAAATTATATTGCATATCGAACCCATCAAACTCATTGGGGCCATCTTTAAAATGGGGCAAGCCGCTCCACACACCGGCACTATCCTGCACGCCAGCCGCGGTTACGGTATAGGAGCCAAAGTCGTACTCGATATAGGCGGCTTGCAGGGTAATGGTTCCGTAGGTTACCATAGCATCGCCGTAGAGATATACCTTTTTGTTTATCACGTCGTTGTCTATTGAGTCGCGCGCGTCATATACTATCTCGGTAGCTATTGGCGATTTGTATTGAGGGCCTTTCGGTAAAGTATCGGTGGCAATGGTGTCGGCTTCCATCACAACCAATGGCTGGAGGAGAGTATCGGCGGCAGCTTTTTCCGGCAAGGTTTGTGCAAGCACCGGCACGGCGTTTATGAACACCAATACAAGGATAAAACACCCAAATAGTGTTGTACAAGCTGGGCGCTTATGTTTAATTTTACTGATTGCCAGATAAAGATTAAAGTCCAAAACTAAGTAATTAGCAAGGGAAACAATGGGCGCAAAGATGCATTATATCAAAACAACAAATTGGCGCTTGTGGGCGCTTTTCATTGTAGCAATAGCTACAGGGCTGCTCGTGCTTACATCAACCATGCCAAAAACAGGCGCTGCAAAGGGAAAAATGCGCGTGGTAATTGATGCCGGACACGGTGGTAAGGACCCCGGAAATCTGGGTACAGGCAGATATAAAGTAACCGAAAAAACAGTTGCACTCAACGTGGCAAAGCAGGTAGGCGACTATATAAAAAATGCCTACCCCGATGTAGAAGTGCTTTATACCCGCGATACCGATGTATTTGTGCCACTGCACGAGCGCACCAAATTTGCCAATTCCAAAAACGCTGATTTATTCATTTCCATCCATTGCGATGCCTTTACCCGGGAGAGCGCCAAAGGCTGTGGCTCGTACGTAATGGGTGCGGCAAAAACCGATGCCAACCTGCGCATGGCGCAGCGCGAGAATCAATCAATACTGCTTGAGGACGACCGCGATAAAAATTACGGCGACTTTGACCCAAATTCACCCGAAGGGCTTATAGAGCTTAGCTTACGCCAAAATGCACATATACATCAGAGCCTTAAATTTGCGAAAAAGGTACAGGACCAAATGCGCACCCGCTTGGGCCGTGAGGACAGGGGAGTGAAGCAGGCACCTTTTTGGGTTATATCATTCACCACCATGCCGAGTATCCTTATCGAATTGGGCTTCCTCACGAATAAAGAAGAAGAAGAATTTTTGGTAGGCACCCAGGGACAGGAATACATCAGCTCGGCGATATACCGCGCATTTAAAGAGTACAAAACAGAGCTTGAAAACATTGAATCAACTCTTAACTCTACCGGCAAACCGACTGAAAGCAAACCCGCAACGACCAAACCGGCCACTCCGGGCGAACCTGCAAAAACCATTGCAGCCCCCGTTGCCACAGGCAAAAATGGCGTGGTATTCAAAGTACAGCTTCTCTCATCATCCAAACAGCTTGAATTGAAGCCCGAAAATTTTGACGGACTTGATAACGTAGAAGAATACCGAGATAACGAAATGTATAAATATCTTTGGGGCGCGGCCGATGATTATGAAGCCGCAAAAAACTTGCAGAAAACCGTGCGCAACACAGGATACAAAGGAGCGTTTGTGGTAGCATTCGATGCTGATAAAAAGCGAATTCCACTTGATGAAGCCATTAAAAAATCTGCCGCAGCAACGCAACAGACTACACCGTGAAAATCCGTAAGGAAACCAAAATAGGTATTGTAGTAGTAGCAGCCATTTTGCTGCTCTATATCGGAGTCAACTTTCTGAAAGGCGTGCATGTATTCAATAAGCCCGTGGTGCACTATGGCATTTACGAAAGGGTAAACGGCCTGCAGGCATCAAACCCGGTAGTAGTGAAAGGGTATAAAATTGGCCAGGTGCGCTCAGTAGATTTGATAGATGGAGGCCGAGGCGGGCTTCTGGTTACCATGACCATTTATGAAGAGGTAGAAATACCCAAAGATTCGCGTGCATCGCTCAAAAGTGCCGACTTGCTGGGCAGTATGCAGATTGATATAAAGCTGGGCCAAAGTGCTATCATGGCACAGAGCGGCGATACCCTTACCCCATCAGTAGAAGGCGACCTGGTTGACGAAGTAAATGCGCAGCTTCGCCCCATAAAATTGAAAGCAGAAAGTTTAATTTCATCTGTTGACTCGGTGATAAAAGTTATTGAAGTGATTCTTAACCCCCAATCACAACAAAACCTAATTGAAAGCTTCAATGGAATAAACAACGCCATAGCCAGCCTGGAGCGCACCGCTTTCAGAATTGACGATATGGTGAAAGAAGAAAAGGACCGTTTAAGCTCCATCCTTAAAAATATTGACAATATAACCAGGGTGATGAGCGAAAACAGTGCAAATCTTACCCAAATACTTGAAAATTTCTCGGCCATTAGCGACAACCTCGCTAAAGCCGATATAGCGCGCACCATTAACTCGGCAAATGAGGCCTTGAGCGAAATGAAAACGGTGGTAGACAAAATAAACAGCGGTGAAGGATCGCTCGGGCTTCTGATAAAAGACGATAAGCTCTATAAAAATCTCGCCAGTGCATCTGACAATCTCGACCTGCTCATGGAAGATATGAGGGTAAATCCGAACAGATACATACAATTATCTGTTTTCGGTAAGAAGACTAAAAAAGTGGAACTCTCGAAAAGCGAAATGGAGCAACTCAAAGAATACATCAACTCAGGAAAATAAGCTGCTATGGGTTTACCAAACATTATATTCCTCATTATACTCATCGCAGCAGGGGGAGCCTTTGCCTGGCAGGTGCGCAAGATAAGACGCAATATTATGCTGGGGCGAAAAACCGAGCGCAATGACCGCCCCGGCGAGCGCCTGTCAGTAATGGCAAGAGTAGCACTGGGCCAGTCAAAAATGGTGGTACGTCCACTGGCCGGGGTGATGCACATCTTCATCTACGTAGGCTTTGTGATAATAAATATTGAAGTGCTCGAAATCGTTATAGACGGGGTATTCGGCACACACAGGATTTTTGCTCCACTCGGTGGATTTTATGATTTTCTCATAGGCAGTTTTGAAATACTTGCATTGCTGGTATTTGTGGCCTGTGTGGTATTTCTGGCAAGGCGAAACGTAGCCAATATACGCCGCTTCAGAATGCCCGAGCTCAAAGGCTGGCCTAAGAATGATGCCAATATTATCCTTATTGTAGAGATCGTTCTCATGGGAGCATTTCTCACCATGAACGCTACCGACTACCTCCTGCAGCAACGCGGCGACCCTTACTATCAGGTGGCGGGTTCATATCCCGTAAGCAGCCTTATCGCTCCCCTCTTCAACGAACTTACCAACGACGGTCTCATAGCAGTAGAGCGCAGCATGTGGTGGCTACACATTATCGGCATTCTTCTCTTTCTCAATTACCTGCCTAAGTCAAAGCATTTCCATATTATACTCTCCTTCCCCAACGTGTATTACAGCAACCTGAACGCAAAAGGGCAGATGAGCAATATGGACCGCGTGACGCAGGAAGTAAAGCTTATGATGGATCCCGACGCCGATCCATACGCTGCGCTACCTGCTGGAAATGAAGAAACCATGCCCGAAAAATTCGGCGCCCGCGACGTGACCGACCTCACCTGGAAAAACCTGATGGATGCCTACTCCTGCACAGAATGCGGCCGTTGCACAGCAGAGTGTCCGGCAAGCATTACAGGAAAAAAGCTCTCACCGCGAAAAATCATGATGGATACCCGCGACCGTCTCGAAGAAGTAGGCCGGAATATAGACAAGCACGGCCCCGCTCACGACGATGGAAAGTCATTGCTACGCGACTATATAAGCGAAGAAGAACTCTGGGCTTGTACCACCTGCAACGCCTGCGTAGAAGCCTGCCCTGTGAATATCAGTCCGCTCGAAATCATAGTGGATCTGCGCCGCTACCTCGTAATGGAAGAATCAAAGTCGCCCACAGAACTTACAGGCATGTACAACAATATTGAAAACAACGGCGCCCCTTGGGCATTTGCACAGGCCGACCGCCTGAAATGGGCCGACGAAGTATAACCACACAAGAACATTTGCCATGAGCGAACCAATGAAAGTACCCACAATGGCCGAAATGCTCGCAGCAGGCGAAGTACCCGAAGTGCTCTTCTGGGTGGGCTGCGCCGGCAGCTTTGACGATAGGGCAAAAAAAATTACCAAAGCGATTGTGAAAATTTTGAACAAAGCCGAAGTGTCATTTGCCGTGCTGGGCGCTGAAGAAAGTTGCACAGGAGACCCAGCCAAGCGCGCAGGCAACGAATTTCTATTCCAGATGCAGGCCATGATGAACATACAAGTACTCAATGGCTACGAAGTGAAAAAAATTGTAACGGGCTGTCCCCACTGCTTCAACACACTCAAAAACGAATACCCTGCACTCGGCGGGAATTATGAAGTATTGCACCATACCCAGTTTATTCAGGGACTCATTAACGAAGGCAAGTTGCTGATAGAAGGCGGCAGTGCTTTCAAAGGCAAAAGAATCACCTTTCACGATCCCTGCTACCTGGGCCGCGGAAATGGTGAGTATGAAGCGCCCCGCGCCCTGCTTGAAAAGCTCGATGCCGAACTGGTAGAAATGCGCCGCTGCAAAACCAAAGGCCTCTGCTGTGGTGCCGGTGGAGCACAAATGTTTAAGGAAGCCGAGCACGGCAATAAAGAAATAAATGTGGAGCGTACCGAAGAAGCACTCGAAAACAAACCGCAAATAATCGCCACAGGCTGCCCCTTCTGCAATACCATGATGACCGACGGGGTAAAGAATTTCAACAAAGAACACGAAACCCGCGTGCTCGATGTAGCCGAACTTATAGCACAAGCTGCCGACCTATGATGCCACATTCCGCCATACAGAAACCCGACCTGCCCACCCATATGCACCCCACGGCGCGGGTATGGGTGTATCAAAGCAGCCGCGTCTTTACCAACGAAGAGCTCGCGTGGCTGCATACTGCCTGCGACACTTTCGTGAAAAACTGGAAAGCCCACAGCACAGAGCTGCTCACCGACTACCGTATTTTGTACAACCGATTTATATGTCTTTTTGTGGACGAAAGCCGTCATGGTGCATCAGGTTGCAGCATTGATGGCTCAGTGCGGTTTATATTAAGCGCAGAGCAGAAGCTCGGCATATCGCTTACCAACCGCATGGAAGTGGCCACCCTTTCGGGAAATGAAGTGACAACCTTTAACCTGCACGACATCTCCAAACTGATCAAAGAAGGAAGTATTACCTCTGAAACGATGGTATTCGACAACCTTGTGGCAAATCTGCAAGACATGCAAGGCCGATGGATACTGCCCATCAGCGAAAGCTGGCATCGGCAAATGATCAGGTAGAGGTGGTTTATTTTATTTGAGTCGCATCCCTCACCAGGATTTTGCCCCGCTCGAAATATATCTGATTTTCTTCTCTGAGTTTATTGAGTACTTCACTCACTGTTTGGCGCGAAGTACCCGTAAGTTTCGCAATATCACTGTGGGTCAGACGCGTTTTTATCAGCGTTTCAGTGCCAATGGGCTTGCCCTTATAGGCTGCAGCGTCTTTCAGAAATTCTACTACACGGGTGCGCGCATCCCTAAAAGTCAGTAATTCAATTTTTCGCTCAAGCCGCACCAGCCGAAGGCCCATCCACTTGATGATGCGCATACTCATATCGGCTTCAGTATGCATGAGGTTCATTACCTCATCCATATGAATCTGACAAAGAGCGGTATCGTTGTCCATGCTTTCGGCAAAGTCGCGCCTGATATCTTCACCGGCTAGTGCCAACTCGCCGAATACTTCACCCTCACTAAGAATTGCCTTGGTTACTTCTTCGCCTGTATCGAGATGCCGACCTATGCGCACCCTTCCGCTGAGGATAATGTAAATATAGCGAGCCGGGTCATCTTTAAGATAAATCAGATCTCCTACCTTGTAAGTACGGGGCTTTGTAAGCGCTTCACTTTCCTTAGACTTCAGCGGACAGAGCCTTCCAAAAAGGTTTATGCCCTCCAGATACCACATTGCGTGCGTGTTCATAGGGCGTAAAAATACATAATAGCACGGCTGATTCTTATCCAGTGTTCGAAATCATCTGAACCAATATTTATCCCTGCTTCAGCAGAATTATGCCGCGCTCATTTACCAACAACGGCCCCAGCGCAGATAATTCATGAAAAAAAATGCTTTGGAGAACTGGTGTTAAAATGTAACCGGCCAGTAAAATGAATCTCTTATCAACAGCAGGGCCAGGCCTACCACAGCCCCGGATACAACGAGAATCCAGTCGCGGTTCTTAAAACGAAATAACTGAAAAGCCATAATAGATGCAAGAAGTACAATGACAACAATACCAATTTGCCCAACAATAGAACCTGCGCAAAAAGGGAGCAAAGGAGTGAAAAGATCGCCGCCCACTGCAGTGACTTTGCTTAGATAATTGCTTAGACCGAGCCCGTGAATCAACCCGAAAAACGCAGCGAAGATGTAAGGCCAAAACATCTGCGCGGGCCTCTTGCCGCGGGCTATGTTGGTGGCAGCGGTAAATAGTATGGTGAGTGGCACCATCAAACCTACCAACCTGGGATCAATCTTAAATACACCAGTACCGGCAAGTATTATGGTAGTGATAAATCCGGCGGTAAATACCAGAACAAGAATCAGAATTTGCTTCAGATCGGTAAGCTGATACACCGCAATAAGAGCGATGATAAAAAGCATGTGAGCGTTGGCATCAAGATTCAATATATGCCATAAGCCATATTCGAAATAGGTAGAGAAACTATCCAAGATTTTGATTTTAGCCAAAGGTGGGAGAGATACAGTATTCATTTTGCCATGGCAAGAAATAGTTTTTCACCGTGAGATGCTGATAGGTTTGGGCGAGGGTAATGGGTCTTGGCCAAGCAAGCCCTGACAGTGGCTCTAAGCAGCCCTTGATGAAATAGCCCCGGCGGTGGCTGGAAGACGGTGATTGGTTTTTTATGATTGTTTTTTAGTTTCAAATCTCACGAACTCGAAGCGCGACCTTCGTTAAGAAATATCAGCTCATCGTGCATACATTCTCTCTACCCGAAAAATCCACCAAAAAACCAATAACTAAAAACCAAAATCAACGAAGCCTTCGGGTAGCAGGTTAATTCGAAGTCAGGTCTCGTCTATCAACAAATCCATTCAACAAGCAGCTCCGCAGCTTTAAAAATGCCTTGGAGCAAAGCATAGAACATGTGATAACCCTAAAATGAAAAACCAAGAATAACCATGGGGTATTTATTACTTCCAGATAATACAAGATGGCAATAATGTAAGCCAAGGTAAGCTAGTAGTAACACATTGAAGGCACCAGTTCGATTCAAAAAACCGCTAAAAAAATACTTTATTGCAGGATTTGAGAATGGTTTCAAACTAATTCCGATCAAAAAAATCACAAAACCGTCTTGGCGTGGTTCCAGTAAACGTCCATTTCTTCGAGGGTCATTTCGCCCAGTTTGCGGCCATCTTTTGCACTTTCTATTTCAAGGTATTGAAACCGCTTTATAAACTTGCGGTTGGTGCGCTCAAGGGCATCATCGGGATTCACTCCAATAAAACGGGCGTAGTTGATCAGTGAAAAAAGTACATCGCCAAATTCATCTTCAATCTTATCGCTACCAGCGTCTACTTCAGCTTTCAACTCGCCGATCTCCTCCTGAACTTTTTCCCATACCTGACCTGCATTGTCCCAGTCAAAACCCACCCCACGGGCCTTGTCCTGTATGCGGCCTGCCTTCACAAGCGAAGGCAGCGAACGCGGCACTCCTTCAAGCACCGATTTATTGCCTTCTTTAAGTTTAAGTTTCTCCCAGTTTGACTTCACTTCTTCCTCATCAGCCACTACCACATCGCCATATATATGCGGGTGGCGGCTTATTAGCTTGTCGCAAACGGAGTGCAGTACATCGGCCACATCAAAAGCACCCTTCTCACTGCCTATCTTGCTGTAAAATACGATGTGCAGCATCAAGTCACCGAGTTCTTTTTTGATCTCGGTCATATCGGCTTCAATGATGGCATCAGAGAGTTCATACATCTCTTCGATGCTCAGGTGGCGCAGCGATTCCATGGTTTGCTTACGGTCCCAGGGGCATTTTTCGCGGAGCTCATCCATGATGGTTAGCAGTCGTTCAAAGGCTTGCAATTTCTCGTTCATAGGTGTTATGTTCTTGTAGCCAAAGGTACATATTTGGGATACCAAGGTGGGGGGCAATTTACTGCATTAGCCTTTCGGCAAATGACTATTTTCGCAGTTGTGAAAAAGTTGGCAGTACTGGGTATTCTATTTTTTTCCCACTTGATAGTGAAGGGTCAGGAGCTATATGGTCCCTGGCATGTGAGCGCTGGAGTAGGCGGTGGCTTCATCATACCGCACCACCCCGACATGAAATACCTCGTTGAGGGACACGTGCTGGCCGCTACGGTCAACATGTATAAAGTTACCGACGGGCGCCGCGACTGGCACCATTATTTCAACTTCCCATCGTGGGGTTTGAGCTTCAATGCCTTCAACCTGCGAAGCGATGATATAGGTGCCGGATTCTCAGCTTTGATATTCTTAGATGCTCCTTTGAATCCCAAAAGGTCCGTAGGACTCAAAATGGGCATCGGGGCTGCTTACATCAACAAACCCTTTGACCTTGACGACAACTTTCACAATACCGCCATTGGCTCACACATCAACGCCGCCATCGTACTCGAAGGGTATGTGAGTGTGCCGCTGAGCAGAAAGTTCTTCATGAGGCCGGGCATTGCGCTGCACCACGTTTCGAATGGGGCATTTCAGATGCCCAATTCCGGAATCAATATGCCATTTCTAAAACTAACGGTATGCTATCTCGGTTCAAAAGCCGGTAGGCCGGAGCGCCTCAATCCCGAATTTGTAAAACCACCCAATCAGCTTCTTTTGGGTACAACCTTCGGAGCCAAGGAAATACTGCCCATCGGAGGGCCGCTATATCCTGTAGTAAATGTTTTTGCCATCTGGAAAAAACGGTTCTCGCCCAAGTCATCATACGGGGCTGAAGGCGGCATAAACTACAACCAAAGCCTGAGCTTTCGCGAAGAAAGCACGAATGATGACCGATACTACGATCTTAGAGCGTACATCGCCGGTATGTGGCAACTGCATTTTGAACCTTTTGGCATACGCCTGCAGGCGGGCACCTATCTGTTCCCTGCATTTGCGAGCGATGGAAGTGTATTTTTCAGATACCACCTCATCTATGAATTGCCGCGTATAGAGTTTATTGCCGGATTAAAATCGCATTTTGCGAAAGCTGACAATATAGAAGTAGGCGCTGCCTACCGCTTAAAGAAATGAAGAATACAGCCTGGTTCATATTGTCGCTTCTCTTGCTCAGCTCATGCGAGAAGGATAACCGCTGGGACTGTGTAAAGTCGCTGGGCGATAATAAAACCGAAGTGCGCTCTCTGCCCCCATTTACAGCATTGTATACCGATGATAAAATTGACATTACCTACCGGTACGCTGAAGACTTTGCCGCCGAGGTAACCTTCGGTGAAAACATATTGCCGCATATAGAAACCGTAGTGCGAAATGGTGCGCTCTACATTACCAACAACGCCCGCTGCAACTGGGTGCGCGACCTTTCGGTAAAACCGTTGATAATATTATACGCCCCCACCTTCAGCTATATGGAAAACCGCGGCACGGGCCATATCACCTTTGAAGATACTTTGCATGCAGAGACCTTTCTATATGAAGAATGGCAGGCAAACGGTGAAGTGCAACTACTGCTCAAAACCACAGCTTCGGCGAGCATATTTAAGCACACCGGAAGCACTGCGCTCAACGTATGCGGAATTGCCGCGCAGGCAAGCATCTACAACGCCAGCACAGGAAAACTCAATGCCACCTGCCTTCAATCAAATTACGTGGAGTGCAACAACAGCTCTATTCAGGATTTGCAGGTATACAGCAGCGGGTATCTCTTTGCAATTATCTATGAGCGCGGCAATGTACTTTATTCAGGCAATCCCACGCAGATTGAGCAGGTGCTGGTAGGGACGGGAAGGGTTAAGCCTGTATGATGAGTCTGGCGATGTAAAATATAATACTAAATGTAAAGCTTTAACATTAAAGACTGAATGCAGAAAGCGATGAGGAGAATGATTCTAATAGGCTTGGCACCCGTTTTTGTTGTGTCAATTTCCTTTTGGACAGACCAAACAGAATTTCAATTGGCAATTTGCCGCGACAGGCGCGGCATTGAACTTTGATAACTGCACCACGACCGTTTTAAATAATTCCATCGGTAGCGGCTTTGAAGGTCAATCTTCTATTTCGGATTCCACTACGGGAGCGCTTTTGTTTTACACAGATGGATTCGATATTCACAATGCTACTTCTGGATTCATACAAAATGGAAACGCTACAGGTCTGGGCACTACCATGCCGCAAACCACCATTGTTAAAAGGCCTGTTAGCGACACACTTTTCTACTTGTTTACTCCCGATGTACAGGCCGGATTGGCTATTAACACAAACTATCCGGATGCCTACGGGGTAAACTTTGCGGTGGTCGACATGTCTTTGGATGGCGGATTGGGTGCGGTAACGTCAAAATTCAATGCATTAAAAGCGCCAGGCAATTGCGAAATGCTTACCGCTGTATGTCATTCCAATAGAGAAGATGTATGGCTTATTGGACACGAGTACGGCAACAACAACTTTTTTGCATTTTTGATTACCAGCTCCGGTATCAATACTACTCCGATCATCACACCTGCGGGTCCAACTGTTTTTACCTTTCAGGATGGGGTGTACGCTGACTCAAATTATGACGCAATCGGAGAATTAAAAGCGTCTCCAAATGGAAGCAAACTCGCATTTACGACATTCTACAACGGATTTACCTGCTTGGTTGATTTTGACAATTCAACAGGAATTATTTCCAATCCGCTTACGCTCGCGCTTGAAGGCGGAGGTTATGGAGCGTCCTTTTCACCCGATAATTCGAAATTATACACCGCAGGAGTTGATACTTCTGTTACAAGCGTTTCTTTTGTCACGAACGGATCAATTTATCAATTCAACATCAGTTCGAATAATCAGGCAACCATCCAAGATTCAAGAGCAACCATTTACTCGGATACAGGCGGATTCAGAAGTCTGAAACTTGGACCGGATGGGAAAATTTACGTTGCCAGAACCACTACCAATGCAAACCTTTCGGGTTTGGGAGCATCCTACCTGGGTTTAATCAACGAACCCAACAACATCGAATTTTCTTGCAATTACGTTCACGACGGGGTTTTTAGAGGGCCTCAAGGCAGGTGGGGGCTAAACAATGCGATCGAAAATGCATTCAATTGCAATGATTTCCAGCTCTCACCGCGACCTGATGTGACGGTATGCCCCGGCACCACGGTGACCATAGAAGCGGGTGAAGGCCAGCAAAGCTACCTGTGGAACACCGGCGAAACGAGCAGTGGCATCATGGTAAATCAACCCGGCACGTATTGGGTTACCATCACCACCACCCCACCACACTGAGCGATACCATCTTAGTGAGCAACTTCACTCCCGCCGGAATAGCCATAAGCGGCCTGCTGAGCGCATGCGGAGGAAACACTACTCTGCTCACCGCCACCGGTGGGCTGAGCGACTATCAGTGGAGTAATGCGGCTACTACCCTTTCGGTAAATGCCGATGCCGGTGTATGGTGGGTTACGGCTACCGATGCCAATGGCTGCCAAAACGCCGACACGGTTACTGTGGTGCAAACACCCTTGCCCTTCGTGGCCATAACAGGTCCTCTAGGAGTATGCATTGGCAACACTGCCACGCTCACTGCTACCCCGTGGCTTGCTTCGTACACATGGTCGCAGGGCGGCAACCAATCTACCATCACCGCAGGAGCGGGCAGTTACAGTGTATTGGTAAGCGATAGCCTGGGCTGCACTGCCACAGCGCAGTTTTTCCTTGCTCCAATCCTTACCACAGCCGCCATAGAAGTAAGCCCCAACCCCGTGTACGGCACCGGCCTGCCAGTGCAATTTCAAAGCACATTCACCGCCGCTTCAGATACCCTGCCGCTGTTGCTCTGGCAGTGGAATTTTGGCGATGGTAACAGCAGCACCCTTGAGAACCCGGCACATAGCTTTTACAGTGAAGGCACCTATCAGGCACGACTCACTGTTACTGATGCGCCCGGCTGCACCAGCAACGCTGCCATTGCCGTAGAAGTAATAGGCAACATAGCCATACCCAGCGTGATTACCCCAAACGGAGATAACCAAAACGACATTTTCTGGATTCAGAACTTAGATCGTTACCCTCCTGCCGCACTTACCATCTACAACCGTTGGGGCAGAGAAGCATACCAATCGCAGGCATATGAAAATAAATGGGCACCTAACGAGCCGGTTGATGGCGTATACTTCTACATTCTCAGGCTTCATGATGGGCGTACTTTTACTGGCAATCGCACATCATTAGATGCGGGGCGGTAGCCAATCTGATATTTCCCATCCCGCCTCAGGGTTGCACTACAAACCTTTGCATTACACGCCTTTGCTGCGAGAACCCTTCCAGCAGATATGTACCGGGTGCAAGGCTATGCAAGTCTGCGCTTCCCACCATGTGCGGTTCAGATATGTGAATCAAAGCCCTGCCCTGTAGGTCAAGAATACGAACACTACTTAACAATTCAGTGCTGCTGTAATACAATGTGCTTTGGGCCGGATTGGGCCAAATTTTGAAGTACAAGTTATTTGCTTCATTTACTGAAAGTGCCACAGGATTCTGGACTTCGATTGTAAAACCACCAGTAAGCCCCGACCCTTCAACCATACTTCCATCCACAGTAATGCATGCTTCTGCTTCGCAATATGAGCTATCGCTTAGCTGATACACCATAAATACACAAAGTTCGAAAGGACCATCATCAGCATAGTTGTGACTGGGATATGGTTCAGTAGAAAAGCTTCCATCGCCCCAATGCCACTCTATGTATACCGCTTGTGATGGGCTCACACTGGGAATAATGAAGAGCACTGTACCGTTTATTGTATCGGCCATAGCAGTAATGCTTAAATCGCATTGCTCATAAATGCAGGAGCCGTCGTCCACATTCGCTGCCGGATCATAATTAAGCGCTGCCGGATCAATACAGCCATTTACAAGAGCCCCTGTGCAATTAGTAACAATCAAACTTTCATAGTATATCATGGTCTGGCATGAAGAACTATCATTACCAAACACAGAAAAGCTGTATTGGCCATTTGCCGGAAAACTAACCACTATTTCCGCTCCGGAGAAGGATTGACCTAAGGATGGGAAATTCCATACCACCAATGCCGGGTCAAAGGCGCTGTTTAAGTTAGCTACAAATTGGTAGGTACATGGTTCGATCCCTGCTTCCATAGTATATCCGGAAAGACATCCTTCAAAGCAGCTTTCGGCAATTTCAACAGTGGTGCAGGCCTGGTAAATCTGACCTGAAGGGCTCTGATTGGTAAAGCAAATGGTGTGCTCACCAACTTCTTCTGATACAAACTGATACGTTCCGTTTACCAAAAACATAGGGTTTACGGGATAGCCATTCTCGGTAAGGTAGCCTCCTTCCATCGGAAAAGGTGATTCGAAAATGAACCCATTGCAAGCCATTGTATATTGAATAGGTAAAACTATGGGTTCGGGACAATCTGTAGTATACAAGCAGGAACCATCGTCAGTATTGGCCAATGAACTATAGTTACACGATAGCGGATCGATACATCCTGCCACCGTGCATGGGTTTACAGTGTAGTGAACCGTCGCCGAATTTTGTTGGTTATCCCCCGAACTTTCAGTCAATCCGCCAACGAGTATATAGTAGGTTGTATTTGGCAAAAGTGAGCCACATGGTAAGGAAATACCTGAAAAATAATACCATTCTTCAGACCCTCCACAATATAACAGATTGCCACCGCAAGCATCGTAAATGGCCATGTGCACACCAAGTAAATGAAGGCTATCAAGGAAAAACGAATATTGAGGATTGGATTGAATAACAATGGCTGCAGCTTCTTCCGGGGTGGTAAAGCTATACCAACTGCTATGGTATTGTAACTGATCATCAATATACCAGCAAGGCGGAATATCGGCTGTAAGCATTTGAGCCGAAGTGGTTGCATACCAATTGAGACCTTGCTGCATGGCGGATGCAGTGGCGCAAGTTGGACCAATAGACGGCACGCCGCCATCTGCTACAAACAAGCTGTCGCCCGAGGCAACGTGGTAGAATGTAGGTGCTTCACACATATTTGAATACCAGCTCCAAAGAACTTTTTCGAAAACCGGGTAGTATTGATGACCCGCCACCAAAGGCGTACCACGCAATAACAGTGAGTAGAAGACTGTGTCATAATCGCTAAAATAATATCTCATATTTAGCGCATAAGCCTGATCGTCGCAAGCAAACTCCAAACCGTCCTGTAAATGAACGTAGCCCGACTGGCTTGCAACAGATACCGAAACCTGGCCAGAGTTGCCCCTCACACTGTCTATACGCATAAAGGATTGCATACCGGGTATATTATTATACGTTGCACTCAGAGAGTAATAATGTACTGCTGAATAACAAAAATCACCATTGGGAAAACCGGGCTGCTCAAAGGTGCCGAGTATTAGTTCTGAATAGACATTCGTAGTCAGTTCGCTTTGGGCGTTCGCAGCATGATTGAACAAAACTAATAGACAAAATAAGAATAAATTTCTTCGCATGGTTTATGGTTTAGAAGTACTAAAAAGATGACGGCATTGCATTCAGAAAGTTGCTCACCTGTGAATTTCGTTAAGAAAGAAAATACCGTTGAGCTTGTGGGTGTTTCTGCCTGTATAAATCATCACAAAACAACTTAAATATCTACCCTGCTTCCCCGATCATTGCATACCTTTGCACCAAATCAATTTCAATGCTCAAGTTAATTCTTATATCCACAGTTCTTCTGGCCATTGCCTTTGCCGGTATTGCTATAAAATTGCTTGTGAAAAAAGACGGGCAGTTTGCCGGCACCTGCGCCAGCAACAATCCCATGTTGAAGCAGGAGGGCGCATCATGTGGTGTATGTGGTGCCCGCCCTGAGGAGCAGTGTAAGAAAAGCTGATTACTCCACTTCTTTCAATACCTGCTTCATGCCTTCTGAAGCCCAGGTA
Organism: Flavobacteriales bacterium; assembly: GCA_038207425.1. Classification (GTDB taxonomy): domain Bacteria; phylum Bacteroidota; class Bacteroidia; order Flavobacteriales_D; family Cryomorphaceae; genus JBBQZU01. The sequence goes on from JBBQZU010000016.1 coordinate 46,647, forward strand.
ATCCAATTTCCACCGCCGCCATCAGAGATGAGATATACTTCGAGCTTCAGCTCCGGGTGCCCTGCTAAAAACTCCTTGGTTCTCTCATCTCCCATTACCAGAAATGCTGTGGCAAAGGCATCGGCATTGGTACAGTTTGACGCAAGCACCGTGGCGCTCATCAGTTTGTGGCTCACAGGATATCCCGTAGCGGGGTCAATGGTATGCGGGTAACGGTTGCCATCTTTGATGTAAAATTTGCGGTAATTACCTGATGTAGCCATAGCCATGTCATTGAGTGCTACGATGGCCTTCATTTCGCGTTCCGCATCTTCGGCTACGGGCTTGTCGATACCAATGCGCCAAGGCTCTGCGTCCTGGTTGCGTCCGCGCGCGGTGAGTTCACCACCAATTTCTACCATATAGTCGCTCAGCCCCTTACTTTCCGCGAAAGCGGCCAGCATATCTACGGCATACCCCTGGGCGTAGGCATTTACGTCAAGCTGCACACCTTTTGGTTTCACAAATAAGTATGTGCCGGGCAAATTATCGGAAGGCTCAACGCTGTAATCATACGTAACCAGGGTTCGCACAGAGTCAATATTGATTCCATCTTTTATTTGTCCGCCTTCTGGCCCAAAGCCCCAGGCGCGCACAAGCGGCATTACCATCGGGTGAAACGCGCCACCAGTGAGCTCCGATATTTCCCTTCCGCGAAAAAACACGGTAAGGAAATGCTCATCGGCAGTAGCAATGCTGTCAGATTTATTGAAAGCAGAAATTATGGACGCTTCTACCCACACCGAAAGCGACAGGTCAAGAACCTTCAGCAGTGAATCAATCGACGCTTTGTTGAGCACTTCACCATTTGCCGAAAGGTACTTTATGGAATAGGTTGTACCTTGAGCTTCGCCCTGAATGAGAAATGCGGGATGGCCCTTTTCCTTTGGCGGCTCGCTGCATGAGACTATAATACTGATCAGGACAAGGTAAACAATGGTTTTTTTCATGTGTTTGGTAATTGATGTGCAACCTATACCTTCGGTGCACTGTTTAGCATTAAACAGACTTCAAAGTTAAGACCTAAATGAAAGCAGCCACAACCGTTTTGGCAAAAACACTCGGCGCCCTGAAAGCCACCGGGTATACTCCCACCCCCGTAAAAGACGAAATACGGAGAAACCTTATTGCAAAGCTCCGAAAAGGAGACCCCGTTTTTGAAGGAGTATTGGGTTATGAATATTCCGTATTTCCGGAAGTAGAGCGCGCACTGCTTTCAAGACATAATATCAACTTCCTCGGGCTCAGAGGCCAGGCCAAAACACGCATGGCAAGACAGCTTGTTACCCTGCTCGATGAATACATTCCTGCGGTGGAAGGTTCGCCTGTGAATGACGACCCGCTCGCACCCATATCGCGATATGCTACCGACCTGATAGCCGCCAAAGGCGACGACACCCCGATAAGCTGGATACACCGCTTAGAGCGCTACACCGAAAAGCTCGCCACCCCCGATGTAACTGTAGCTGATCTGATTGGCGATGCCGACCCGATAAAAGCGGCAAATATGAAACTCGATTACAGCGATGAGCGCGTAATTCATTTCGGACTTGTACCCCGCGCCCACCGCGGAATATTTGTAATAAACGAACTGCCCGACCTGCAGCCACGCATACAGGTGGCACTCTTCAATATTTTGCAGGAAGGCGACATTCAAATACGCGGATTTAAACTCAGGCTTCCGCTCGATGTGATGTTTGTATTCACCGCCAACCCTGAAGACTATACCAATCGCGGATCGATCATCACTCCGCTGAAAGACCGTATACAAAGTCAGATTCTTACACATTACCCGCACAGCACCGACATTTCGGCGGCTATTACGCAACAGGAAGCACGCATTACCCCCGATCAGAGAAAAGCAATAGGGATACCCCAACTCATAGCCACGCTTATAGAACAACTGGCGGTGGAAGCGCGAAGCAGCGAGCTCGTAGATCAAAAAAGCGGTGTATCGGCGAGGCTTACCATCAGCGCCTATGAAAATATAGTAAGCACTGTAGAGCGACGCATACTTATAAACGGCGATGCCAAGGGCCGCGCACGCATGGGCGACTTGCTTGGTATCATTCCGGCCATTACCGGCAAGGTAGAACTGGTGTATGAAGGTGAGCAGGAAGGCCCGCGAAATGTAGCTTTCAACCTGATGGGAAAGGCTATTCGCACCCTGTACGCTCAGTACTTCCCCGACCCTGAACTGGTGAAAAAGCGCAAAAACGAACCAAACCCCTACGCAACCATTATTGCCTGGTTTGGCAAAAATGAACTCGAACTACCCGCCGACCTTCCGGAAAAAGAACACCGTGAAGCCATCGAACAGGTGCCTGGCCTGCGCAAACTCGCTGAGAAGTACAATCCCAACGCAAGCAAGGACGACCTATATCTGATGATGGAATTTGTGCTGCACGGCCTCGCCGAGTACTCGATGCTCGGCAAAAATGTGCTTGAGCAGGGTCTTTCATTTACCGATCTCTTCAACAGTGTGTTCTCCATGGACAACTTTGAAGAAAACGACAATTGAGCATGCGTCGACGCATCCTTATAGCCGCTTGGGCTACCCTACTTTTATTTCCTGTAGCGGGTTGGGGCGTACTTCAATTTTTTGAAGATGATGCGCTGGGAATTATGTTTCGCAGCGAAATCAACATTGTACTTCAGATACTTGCCGGTGCTGCGGTTGGTACATCGTTGGGATATCTCGCTAAGATGATCATAACCCGACCGTTTATGGACAATATTGAATCTAAATACGCGAGGGTGGTTTCGGGACTGATGCTTACCCGGGTTCAAATTGTTTTTCTGTCGTTATGCGCAGGCTTTGGAGAAGAGCTGCTCTTCAGAGGCGCGCTACAGCCCCTGGCCGGTGTGTGGATTACAGCCGTAGGTTTTGTTGCCCTGCACGGGTACCTGAGTCCTTTCAGTTGGCGCATTTCCCTGTACGGAGCATTTATGGTACTTGCCATTGCGCTCCTTGGCTATATGGCCGATGGCTGGGGTGTCATTGCTGCCTGTGTGGCGCATATGGCAATAGATATTGTACTTTTTGCACACCTTTCGGCGAAAGGCAAAAGCCTTACTTATGTATATGAACCTACAGAAATACCACAATATGTACAAGATGAAATCTCTTAGTGGCATGCTCATTTGCACCTTGCTGATAAGCGCCTGCAACGGTCAGAAATCAGGCCCAAAAACCCCTGTGGTAAGCGATCCTGAAGCTTTCGCAAAATACTGGTATGGCGGCGTAGCCGAAGTAAACTCATACGACCTCAGCCAAAACCGCTATGGCGAAGTACGAAATGGCGACATGGTACTGGTATATGTTACCGAAGATTTTCTACTCGAAAGGCAGGTGAAAAATGAATTTGGCGAAAGCCCGGGTATCTCCGTTCTAAAATTAAATATGATGAAAAAATTCGTGACGGGAATATATGATTACTCCATAATGACAAGCGTATTTACCCCTGTGAATGGCCGCAATGCGCCACATACGCTAAAGGTTACTTTTTCATTGCAAGACTGGTGCGGGCAAAGCTTTTCGCAAATGAATCTGAGAGAAGGAAATCATCATTTCGAAACCCGCTCGTACTTTGAAAAACCCGGCGATGAGTCGAAGCAAATACCACTAACCAACATCGAAGAAGAAGTGTGGACACGGATACGCATAGAGCCACAAACCCTGCCTATGGGCAATTTTGAGATGATACCATCGCAGGAATGTATACGCATCAACCATTTGCCACTTAAAGCTATAAAGGCCGATGCCCGCCTGCTGCTGCAAATAGGAGCCGGAGGCAAGGAGCATTATGTATACCAGCTCAACTATCCCGACCTCAACCGCAAAGTAGAATGGCACTGTGAGAATGTATTTCCCTACAAGGTGCAATACTGGCAGGAAACGCAGCTTACAGCCACAGGCACCGCCAAAAGCAGCGCAACCATTAAGGAAACAATGAACTTGCCCTACTGGGAGCTGAACGGAAATGAAAATACTGAAAAGAGGGACTCGCTGAAGCTGAGGTATCTGATGAAATAGGAATTGTTCGTAGGAATGCAGAATACGCGGATGCGGCTTTAGAAGTGCCATCTCCGCCGGGCACGTGCCATGCGGAATTTTTCTTACAACGAGTTCCGCTGGGAATTCGCCCTGCGGTTTCTTTCTACCAAGCTTAAACTATCTCCGCTAGGCATGTGCCATACGAAAATCTTTTAAATTCTCTTATGCGGTTCGCTGTTTCCAGCTTGTTGAAACAATTTAATCACAAGGGCAAATGCCCTATCACAATTGAGCTACGGGATATAATTTCCAAAAGTAAGCGCAGGGCACATGCCCAGCGAAGCAGAGCATACTAAGAATTATTATAGCATAGGTGTGGATATAATTTCCAAAAGTAAGCTCTGAGCATATTCCTTGCAAAGCAGATACAATTTGATTCGCTTCAATCATCAATAATCCGGGTCATCGGCGCTGTATCCCCACATCAAAATAAAACAAAAACGCAGCCTGGAGAATGCTCCAGAGCTGCGTTTCATTAAGATCAATGATTAAATTCTACATCAGTTCGAAAGTAACCGACACATACTCCCACGAGATGATTACCTCACCCTGATCAGTGGCAGAAATGGTGAAATCTTCCACCAACTTGTCTGATTTTTCAGGTTTGGCAGTGATGCGTATCGCATCTTTATCCTGGTTGTAGTTGTAAGCCCCCCACTGATCCCATGCTGAGTTGAAGATGATGGTCCATTCCGTCTCGCCGGGTATGGTGAAGAGCGCGTACTTGCCGGCCTTCAGCATACCACCTTCTACCTTCATATCGCCAGGTATGGTGATGGTGGTAGCCTCGTTGGCACCTGTACGCCACACTTTTCCATAGGGCACCAGGTCGCCCCATATTTTACGGCCCTTCACCTGCGGCGATGAATATTGTATGGTTACTTCGCCGCTAGGCACAGTAGCTTTTGCAGTGCGCATTGGGCTTGGGCGCGCGCCTTTGTCTTGTGCCTGAGCGGCAAATGAAAATACTAAAGCCAGCATCAATACAGCGGCAAATTGAAATGTTCGTTTCATACTTATTTGTTTTTAAACTTGTTTGGTTATTCTTTACTTATTTTGTGCACATCGTTATTGTCTTGTTCTATCTGGTCTTTCACCTGCTGAATGCGTTTGCCCACCATTGCCATTTCGCGGTGGCCGTTTTTGATAAGCCACTTCAATGCTTCTTCATTTCCATCGCCGGTGAGGGCAGCTTTCGCAAGGATGTCAAATTTATAACTCTCCAGCCATTCCACCGCACTTTTGTTTCCCTCGGCTCCTGCAATGGTAGCAGCCAGATGCTCAAAACCATTGCTCATCAACCAGTTTTTGGCATTCTCTTTATTGCGCAAAGCGAAAGTGAAAACACCGAGTTCGGCATACCCATTGGCCGTGAGCCAATCGCTAATTTGCTTATTGCCACCTATGGCTTCGGCCCAGGCGAGAAGTATTTTAGCTGGGTATGAAGTTTTCAAGTTATTTACTGCTTATTGACTACTTTCGGCTTTGCATAAAACATACCAAAATATGAATTTCAACGAACCAATGCTCCGTGATAACGCCCTTTCGGGAAAAACTATTGTGGTAACCGGCGGCGGAACCGGCCTCGGTAAGGCTATGGCCACCTACTACGCGCAATTGGGCGCCAATGTAGTGATTTCGAGCCGAAAGATGGACGTGCTGGAGAATGCTGCCGCAGAAATTATGGCAGCAAGTGGCAGAGAAGTGCTGCCTGTGGCCTGCGATGTGCGCAAGGAAGAAGAAGTACGAAATGTACTCGACAAAACCATTGAAAAGTTTGGCGCCGTGCACGGATTGCTCAACAATGCCGCGGGCAACTTTATAAGCCCCACCGAGCGACTGAGCCCAAAAGCCTTCAACATTATACTGGATATTGTACTCAAAGGCACTGTAAACTGCACCCTGATTTTTGGCAAGCACTGGATAGCCCAAAAACAACCTGCCACCGTATTGAGCATCGTAACCACTTACGCCACTACCGGCTCGGGCTTCGTGGTACCCTCAGCATGCGCCAAAGCGGGCGTAGTGGCGCTTACCCGCAGCCTTGCTGTGGAATGGGCCAAATACGGAATTCGCTTCAACGCGATAGCACCCGGGCCATTTCCTACCAAGGGCGCGTGGGACAGGCTGCTGCCCGAGCCCCTGAAAGAAAAAATATCTATGGATAAACGCATACCACTGCGCAGGGTGGGCGAACATCAGGAACTGGCCAACCTGGCCGCCTACCTGATGAGCGACTTTGCAGCATATTTGAATGGCGAAGTGATTACCATTGACGGTGGCGAATGGCTGCAGGGTGCAGGTCAGTTTAACCAACTCGAAGCTGTGCCACAACCTATGTGGGAGGTAATTGAACAGCATATCAGAGGGACGAAGGGGAGTTGAGCAACAAATATTTATACGTTTAGATGTGTGATATCCTGCTCACTTGACTACCAGGGTCAATTTCAATTGAATTAGTTGTTTCTAGCCGCCATCAATGAAAATTGATTTAAATGCCAATCTAGTTCATTGACCCTTCTTTCAAATCCTAAAATATCAGTTTAAAAAATCTCACTTCTTTCTTAGGAAGTTAAATTCCAAATCATATTTTCGCTTGAATCAAATACTAAAAAATGAAAAGTTTGGCTCTAAAGTCTTTTCTGACTCTGCTCCTTTCTCCTTTTTTTCCTACCGTAGGATTTGCTCAACCAAACTGCTCGACTGGAAATAACCCAATCACTGTGAAGATGAGATATTTTCCGAGTTCAACTGCATTGTCGAATTGGATAAAGATGCCTGGGCTCGGTATGAATGGCGCCGTTAGTGCGAATAATACAGTTATGGAAGAAGCAAATTTTGCCGATGTTGCATTTAAAGCTGCCATTGAAGGTATATAGCCTGAATATCTCAGATACCCCGGAGGTAACATAACTACAAATTTTAGCTATTTTCCTGTAATGTAGCAAGCCGGTAGCGAAAATGTAGTCCCAATACGGGGATATTTCATTGATAACAAATGCCTTGAATCATTTGAACCAAATGAAACTTTCAATACAGTTCTATATTGCACCATTGAGGGAGATTTTCACAGAAGGCTATTGCGCGTAGCCACCTTCTGCGACGCAACAGGCCCATTGACCATTAATACCAGTAGCCAAGTCAATGGCGCAAAGGAAAATATTTTATAGATGACTTCTAGCTACTTAGATAAGGTAATGCGTGTTTACGATGAGAATACACCAGTAACTGACTTCGCAATCCCAACTATTTCAGGTCTTGATGGTAGCAATCAGGAGGGTAGCTATAGCGTATCTAATAACAGAGTGATGGACTTTATAAAATTTTGTCAATTACAAGAGCCTAAAATCAAACCTATTTTTGTTTTGAAACCTTGGGATGACATGGCATTTACCATTCTTCAGAAGAGCACAACGACTGGTTGCCATAATGGTATTACGAACAATAACCCAAATTCAACATTTGTGAGTTCTTACTTTACCAGAACTAGACCACCTCATTTTGATAAGCTACCAAAAACATAAAACCGGCAGCTCAAATAGCTGCCGGTTTTAATATTTATAGTGGTTTTATTGGAAATTATCTCAACACAACTACTTTAAAAGTAGCCTTGGTTTCATTGTCAAACTGAAGAGAAAACACGTATGTGCCATCAGCCAAACCATTCATATCAGCTTCAAAGTAATTACTTCCAATGAAGTTCACATTTTGTGAGCGAACCATTTTACCGTTCAAATCATGGATCAAAAGATTGGCTCCAGAAGCATTGCCGACGTAAGGTATCTTAACGAAATCTCTCGTAGGGTTGGGAAAAGGTGTGATGTCCACACTAGGCTTCTTATCATCTGTTGAAGTAAGCAAATCAAAATGCACCATAGTAGAGAATACAGCATCTTCACCAAATCCGAGAGGCGAGTTCACTGCACCATTCATAAAAGGAGTTACCGGAAGAAATGGGTTCTCATTGGTCATCAGATAGTTTACATCATCACCTGCGCTTCCAAAGAACACCGAATTCTGTTCAGCTCTCACACAAAACAAGTAATGTTGATTATTCACAAGCTGAGGTTGATCATTAAAGGGCACGAAAATATTAACCCCAACATCATTAGCTGTATACTCGTGTACTCCAAAATCAATCTCGTTGAGGTTAAATACCTCTGGTATTTCAGGAACTTCTTCAAAATTATCTAACCACTCATACGCAGTAGTTGATATTATTTGACCCTCGAGAGTTTGCCCAGCAGGTGCTAAAGCACGAAATGAAATTCCCTTTGGCTTTAAATCTTCAGCATAAGGGCTTCTGAAATATACACATGCTTCAAAAAAGTCAACCCAAGCAGATGGTTGATAATAGATATCAGTTAATGTAGCTTGAGTTGCAGTCACCCAAGGACTGTAAGAAAAAATTTCCGGATCAACATGAACTGTCGTTGTATACACGTTATCGTCGGGATAGTTATCTTCTTCACTAGCTGAGACAGTGTAGGTTATTTCATATGTACCAAGATCCCATTCTGCTGGGGTGAAGGTTGGTAGCACTAAAGCGGCCTCAAAATCAGGAGAAAGGGGTTCTGCCAGTGTAACAGTTTCATTGTACAATTCTTCACCGTTATGGGTGATTATAGCATTCAATAAAATATTACTCTGCATAGCAATACCAATATTTGAAATGGTCGTACCAATTGGGATCGATAAATCTGAAGCATTAGGTAAAATAGCTTTAGGGGCTACGGCATACCTGCTTCGAAGCACTGCAGCAAGATTTATCGTAAGGTTATTGGGGAATTCAACATAACCAATAAAAGCAGTGGCGTCACCATTATTAATATGAGAGGTAATATCAAGTCCTAATTGATACGTTGTGGCAATAACCGGAACATCAACCTGAGCTCCATTTCCTTCTGCATCAGCCAGCATATTAATAAGAGGCGGATCTAAAGTATTATTAAGAACAATTACTGCAATAGCACCCTGATCCCAGGCATTTTTAGCCTTCCATCCAAATGGACATGTTCCTCTCCATACTACTGCGATTTTGCCAGCAACTTCAAATCCATTAACCAACTCATTGCAACCAAGACTATCAGCAGCAGTGCCATCGCTGACAAAAACCAGTTCACCCGTAACAGAATTGTCCAGATTTAACCAATCCGGCATATTCGTCCATCCATTATTAACGGTAGCTTGTGTAAAGTCTTTAAATCCGGCTACTTCTGGTGGTGTTAAAATATCAAATACGACTTGTTGGGCATACCCAATTAAGCAAGTCAAAAGCATCGAAATTACAAGTAAATTTCTTTTCATAGGAATTGTTTTTAGAATTAGAAGGTGAATGTAAAAAAAATAATTTGACCTTTATTCACAATTTCATCCCGATGCGACCTTCTGATACAACCAATGAGTGCAGGATCGCTCCATTATTTTGAATTTATTACTTAGCATCAATTATTTACATCATTAATTACAAGTTGGTGGTAGCATGCATACCGGCAAATAGCAACCCCCTCCGGTGTTTCCGATGGGGGTTTTTTTTACTTATATCAGAAAGTTCCTGAACCCGCCACAATCACTACTTCACCGGCAGCGTGCTGTACTTCTCAGAAAACTCCAGCATTTGTGTGGCAAAATCATCAGGGTATTCTACTTTGATATCGGTAATTACCCCATCCGCTTCTACTGGTACCAGGCGCGGTTGTATAAATCCGCCGTAAGGTGCGCTTTGAAATTTCTCAGCCCGCGCCAGTACTTCTTCATGCAGCGCCGCATCTACCTGCACGCCGTATTTTTCGATCAGTGCCTTTGCCCCTTCAAAATCGCCTTCAGAAGTGATACGCTGAATTTCGCGGAGCTGCGCGCCAAATATTTCGCGAAGCTTGTGGTAATTATTTATATTGAAATACGTCTTTCCATCGCGCGATATTCTTTCAACTACAGTATCAGCCTTACCCATTTCAAAAGCCCATGCGGCAATGGTCTGCCTGTTGCGCATATGGTCTTGTTCTACCGTATTTCCGGGCTTTATGCGGCGCAATTGAAGCATCAGGCCGTTCTTGATGTAGCTATCGTACTGATGGCGTCCGCAGTCAAGATCGTCCATCACGCCCATTTCAATAAGTTTTGGATCCATGATAAAGTACAGTGCCACGAGGTCGGCGCGGGCTTCTTCTATGGTGGAACCATAGTTTTTCAACGATTCCTTCGGGGTGCCTATACCTGGGTTTATTCTACCGCTGGCGTGGCCTATTACTTCGTGGAGCGCCGTGTGCAGCTTGCCTGAAAGTTGTCCGTATTTTTTGCCGTTTGCGAGCTCAATGCTGTCGTGGCAAAACTCTTCGGTGAGGCCCGGGGTGCCGCCTTTGTCGAAGGCGGCTGCTATATTGCCAAGGCTTATCGACTTGCTGCCGTGCTCAGCGCGAATCCAGTTCGCATTTGGCAGGTTTACGCCAATGGGTGTGCTGGGAGCGGCATCGCCGGCTTCGCCCACCACATTTATAAAGTTGTAGGTAATGCCTACCACTTTCTCCTTCTTATGCTCTGGCAATGTGGTCGAATTGGTTTCGAAGTACTGAGCGTTGTCAGCAAGCACTTTCATTTTTGCGGAAGCATCGAGGTCGCGCACCTGTACGATACTCTCAAAGGTGCCGCGGTATCCGAGCGGGTCTTCGTACACTTCAATAAATCCGTGTATATAATCTACCACACCGGTGGTATCGCTGAGCCATGCAATATTATAATCATCCCAGGTTTTCAGGTCACCCGTACGGAAATAAGAGATCAACAATTCCAGGGCATTTTTCTGTTGCGGGTTTTCAGCCACCTCAGTGGCTTTCTCAAGCCAGTACACCATCTTCTCGAGCGATTCAGTGTAGAGACCGCCTACCTTGTACACATCTTCCTTTACCTTTCCATCTTCACCGCGCACTAGGCGGGAGTTGAGTCCAATAGAAATGGGGCGCATTGGATCAATTTCTTTTCTTCTTTTTTTGTAGAAATCTTCTACTTCCTTCTGCGTGATATCAGGCGCATAGAAGTTCATGGCGCTGGCACGGATCAAATCTTTTGTGGCATCCTTGCTCACCTTTTTTGCATCGAATTCTTTCTCGAATATAGCCTGAATGGCTTCGTCGCTCAGGTTGGTTCCGGTTTCTGTAAGAAGCGTACCGAGGTAAGTAGCACTATATCCAGGCTCACTCTTATCGCCTGAATAATGGTGGTGTATGCCGTTGGCAAACCACATTTTCTTAATGTACAATTCAAACTCTTTCCACTCAGCCGATGCTTTGTTGCCTGTATAGCTGCGGTATACATTCTCGAGTGCATGTCTTATCTCCAAATTGTGACGGTAATTCTGTGCGTAGGTCAAATCGCGGCCGGCGAGCCCGGCTTGAGTAAGGTAATAGGCCAGCTTCTTTTGTTCAAGCGAAAGCGCATCCCAGTAGGGTATCTGGTAACGAAGGATTTTGATATCGGCAAATTGTTCGGTAAGAACCTTGAATTCTTCTACAACAGGTGCCGTTTCAACCGTAGGTTGCTCAGGTGTGCAGGAGTAAAAAAACGAAGCCACAGCAACCGCAGCCAAAAGGGGTTTGAGATGTTTCATAAGTAGGTTTTCATTGGTGAATCTATGCGTAAAAGTAATTTATTTGGTGCTACGCGGGCTTATGGCTAACTTTAAGTCCACGCAATACTCATTATATGGAAGCATTTCTCGAAAGTGCCCGCAAGCAATTTGAATACTACAAAATGCTGGGCGAAAAGACTATAACCCGTTTGAGCCGCGAAGAGCTTAATATGCAGCACCACAGTGAAATGAACTCTGTGGCTACCATCGTAAAGCATTTACATGGCAATATGCTATCGCGGTGGAGCAATTTTTTGGTAGAAGATGGCGAAAAACCCTGGCGGCAGCGCGACAATGAATTTGAAGGGCTTGATATTTCCGAAGAACAAATAATGCGTTGGTGGGCCGAAGGTTGGCTCTGTTTGTTTGATGCCCTACGATATATAAAACCTGCCGACCATGACCGCATTATTTACATACGCAATCAAGGCCACAGCATCACTGATGCGGTAAACCGGCAATTGTGCCACTACGCCTATCATGTAGGGCAGATTGCACTGCTCGGCAAATTGATAATGGCTGATCGCTGGGAAAGCCTGAGCATTCCGAAAGGTGTTTCTCAGCAATTCAATGCCGATCATTTCGCGAAAGAGAAACAAAACCGGCATTTTACAGATGATTTTCTGAAATAGAAAAAGCTCAAATATTTGCTTCGCAGAATCCTTTTACCGGTATAATTATTGTTGAAACTTGCGCACTATGAAAAACATCTACTCCATTATGATCGGCTGCCTGACCGCTGCCACCGCCACAGCCCAAACCCCTGCCGATAGCACTGAATACTGGGAAGGTGAGTACCTTAAATTCAAGGCGAATAACCGCCATACCGAAGCAGTAGCAGCCGCGCGCCACTGGGCAAGGCTCGACACGGTAACAACAAGACCTTACGTAGAACTTGCGCAAGCATACTACACCAAGGGGAATATAGACCAATCAGAAAAAGCTTATCAGGTTGCCCTGAATCGCGATAGTGCCAATACCGCACTTATGTACCAGATAGCGCGTTTTTACCAAAACAATGGCAACGATCCGAAGGCATTAAAAATGTATGAGCTGCTGTTGAAAACCGATAGCACCAACGCCTTTTACTACCGCAGAGGAGCTATACATTCCATAAGCATCAACCATACGTGGAATGCTTGTAGCTGGCATGTGCGCTCTATTGAATTAGAGCCGCAGGAAATTGAAAATTATTTGGCTTTCGCTGAAACGCAATTGGAGATGCGCGCCTTTGTCAATGCCGACACGCTTTTGCGAAAAGCACTTGAAATGGAACCTACGAATACCAGGGCTATTCTGCTTTCGGCAAAATCAGCTTATGTAGCAAACGACTACGAAGATGTAATTCGTCTGCTTGAGCCCCGTTTCCCGGAAAGAATTGGAAGCGCCACCGCTGCAAGGTATTACGGAATTTCGCTTTATAAAGCAGGCAGGTATGACGATGCACTTACCGTGCTTTCACTTCTTGCCCAGCTTGCACCCGACGAAAATTATCCTTACTACTACATGGGGCTTTGCCTGAAAGAGCTGGGTAATATGGAAGCCGCTAAAGTGAATTTCGAAACTGCCATAGAAAAGGTATCAACGAGCAATCTTTCAGCGTACCACGAAGCACTTGGATTGCTGCAACAAAGTGAAGAAAATCACGCTGAAGCAATAAAGCACCTGCGCATGGCGCAATCGCTTCTCAATAACAATGAGCTGATCTATCACCTTGCAGTAAGCTATGATTCATATTACTCTGATAAGTCCATTGCTAAGAAATCTTTCGAAAAATATGCCATGATCGCTGATACGGCTGAGAATCCAAAATATAAATACAGTCTGGAAAGGCTGGAAACGCTGAAACGCGAAGCACACTTCGATCCTGAATCAGGTGAGTAACCAAGAACAAAAAGGGTAGATTACATCATAAAACAGAACTATCAGATAGGGAATGACTATGCGTAACGCGTCATGAAATGCCGTGACGCCCACCTACTCGGTCAATACAACCGCGGAGCGGTTGAATAAGACCCTGAAAACAGAAAGTGAGCCATCGCAAACTTTCTTCTAACGTAATTGTTTAAATAGTATGAAGTCCGAGTTTGTAGCCATATCAATTGTGTCGCTTGTGCTTATTGCATACTCACTGTGTGCAACGTTTGGGATATTTCTGGGATTCGTTTTTCTCACTGTTTCGATATCGCCCTTGCTGGTTATTTGGATGGTGTGGGTGGTACTTAAGCACGGCACCTTCGAAGGGCGTGAACTCGCCGAGCAAGAAGAATACGGCTACGCCGACAGGCAGTAATTTAAAATGAAATAGTAATTTCGCTGCAAAGCAAATTATGTCATTCCCATCACCGTATTTAGAGCAGCTATCAGATAAATACATCCAATACGCTGACCCTACCAGGGCATCGGAAATGGAGAAGTATATGCGCAATCAATTTTCTTTTTATGGCATAAAAAAGCCGTTGAGGGCTACGCTAACCGAACCAATTATTAAAGAGCTCTTTGACACCGCATCAAATCATGCTGAAATAGCCATTTGTTGCTGGCAGCAACCCCAACGTGAATGGCAGTATTTTGGGATAGAATTTATGGCCAAATCGCGGAAATACTGGAATGAAAATACACCCGCAAACTTTGAATATCTCATTACCCAAAAGTCCTGGTGGGATACGGTAGATTTTATAGCCGTGCACTGCGTCGGCAAATATTTCACGGTGCACCCCGGCGAAAGAAACCAATGGATTGAAAAGTGGCGGTACAGTGATAATTTCTGGCTTGTGCGTGTCGCCATTTTATTTCAATTGCAATACAAGGAAAAAACTGATGTACCATTGCTTTTTGATATTTGCAGTGAACATGCCTGGCAAAAGGAATTTTTCATTCGCAAGGCTATAGGCTGGTCGCTCAGGCAGTACGCGCGCACAAACCCCGGGGCGGTGCAGGATTTTGTGAAGAATTCGGAGCTGTCTGCATTGAGCAAGAGGGAGGCATTGAAGCATTTCAACTGATCAACTATAAGCAACACAAAGGTGAAATATCCCTTACGCCAGGGTTTTTTTCACGTATTTGTCGAGTCGATCGCTCGTCTTTGTTTTCTATTTGTAGTTTTGAATCGCTATCCAAAGCCCCTTGATACGATGTCGAAAATCATTTTCACTGCCGATGATTACGGCGTAATCCCCGGTGTAGACCGCGGAATAATTGATGCAGTAAATGCAGGATTGATCAACTCTGTAGCAGCATTTGGCAACCATATCAACAGCCGTGAACGCACCAAAATTTTAGAGTACAACACTCCCGGCAAGCAGGTAGAAATAGGCTGCCATCTTACCCTTACTTCCGGAGAACCATTGACCAAAGGAGTAAAATGGATGCTCAGAAACGATGGATTTTTCAGGACTTATACCCAGCATGAAAGGCCGGGTAAAGCAGCGACAATGAATATAGATCAAAGAGCTGCTGTAAAGGGTGAACTCAAAGCACAGATAGAATCGCTGCTGCGGGATGGTGGCGTATTAAAGCACCTCAGTTCGCACCACAATACCCTATCATGGTTTCAGGACTATTGGGAGATAACTATGGAATTGGCCAAAGAATACTCGATTCCTACACGCAACCCGATATTGCGGCCAATTGGCGATAAAAACAGATACAATAATATAGTTCGACTCCTTTCTTTAGACAATCTGAGCAAAGACCAGAGAGCAGCCATGAAACAGTTTCAGAAGGATCTGCACACCTATATTGTATCGCTTCCAGCAAATGCAAAACCTGCAATGGCAGTAGCCACCGATGCGCGCGCTTACGGCAAAGTATTCAGCAACCTGATCTCTTCTCAAAAAATGGGAGTAGAAGCCGGCAAGACTGCGCAGGAAGTCAACGATGAATTAATCAGCCTGAAAGGACGAAATGAAACTGTTGAGTTTATCTTTCACATCATCAGAGACCACTACCCGGCCCTTTCGGAAATGAAGAAATCTGTACAGAGAAAATTCAGCAATTATTCCGGCATCAACGATGGTTATTTCACCGGAAGGATCATTGAACACCGGGTGCTGAAACGTGTAGTAATTCCAGCCGGAATTTCGCTATCAAGCTGGAGCAATCTTTAGTTAATTAATAACCAAAACACCCCTGAAACATGCCAACTACCGATACAAATCCGCAAAATGAAAATAAGAATAACACCTTTTATGTAGGCCTATGCCTGGCAGGAGCCGTATCGGCAGGAGCCTATACAGCCGGAGTAATGGACTATATGCTCGAAGCTCTGGGTGATTGGGAGCGCCGAAAAACTGCTGGAGATCCTGGTGTGCCCACCCACAAAGTAGAAATACCCGTAATGGGAGGTGCATCAGCCGGAGGAATGACTGGAATTATGACAGCCGCGGCAATACATGCAGCTATCACACCCATTAGAACCACTGAAGACGCTTTGGCGAAAGCCGCACAGAATAAACTATTCAATACGTGGGTAAACCTTAGCGGGCATGAGGATGTGTTTGCCCAGATGCTCGCCCTAAATGATATTAAAAAAAACGAAGTGTATTCACTTCTCAACTCCGACTTTATAACCAAATTGGCAAATAACGTCGTTCATGTGGACAATGTAAATGCAATATTACCATCGTATTTCAGCAGTGCGCTGAAAGTTTTTGTAACGCTCTCGAATCTCGACGGGATGCGCTACAGCGTGGGGTTCAAAGCATCAAAACCCGATCCTGACCGGTATGTTATAAGCAACCATAGCGATTTTGCCTGCTTTCAATTGGCGCGGGGAGCAAATGGATCTACTGACCCGGGTTGGATACCGCTCGACTTCGGAACGGAGCATGGTCGCGGACTTGCGGCAAATGCAGCCATGGCTACCGGGGCCTTTCCGATAGGGCTGCGTGCGAGAAGGGTAGAAAGACCTTCGGCTTATATGAAAGCCAATCCCTGGTTCGATACAATCAATCAAAACAACCAGCTCAATCCATTCAACAACCAAGTATACAATGCTTTATTTGTTGATGGCGGAATGATCAATAACGAGCCTTTCGAAAAAGTGCGCGAAGTATTGAATGATATTACTGACCAGCGCAATCCTTCAGAATATCAAAAATACGCATTGGCAAAAAGCACTGTACTAATGATAGACCCTTTCCCCAGCGAAGGTGACGTAATGCCCAAGGATGAAAAACTGCCGGGTATAATTGGCGCTACTTTGGGTGCCATGACCAACCACCTTCGCATAAAACCCAAGCATATTGAAAATGCGCTCGACTCTGACAATGCGGGACAATTCCTGATTTCACCAAGCAGGAAGGATTCTTCAACAGGCGAAAGAATTGATGGTAAAGAAGCACTCGCTTGCGGGGCTCTTGGAGGCTTTGGGGGCTTTCTGAGCCGAGAATTCAGAATGCATGACTATTTTATGGGCAGGGCCAATTGTGAGATTTTCCTGCGAAACAATTTTACCATACCTGAATCGGCCGGCAACGAAATAATTAATAGCGGCTATGAATCCGTATCGTCCAAAACCGATTTTATTTCAAAAACTGACGGAGGCCTCCAGATTATTCCTATTGTGAATCCAAGCGCACACAAGTATTCACCCTCGTTCAAAAACGGCAGCATTTGGCCAACCTTAACCCATAAGCAGATTGATCAATACGAAAGTGCCATCAGCAAGCGCACCGAAAGTATTGTGCTCAACGCCAGCGCCATGAAAGGAATAAACAGATTCTTGCTATTGGCAGGAAGTAGAATTCTGCTGCGCCGCAAAATCACCGATTTTGTAATGAATACGATAAAGGATGATTTGAAGAAGGGCAAGCAGTTGGTATAGCTGTTAATTAACGCCCAGCAACTCCTTGGCATTTGCCAGCGCGGCATCTGATGTTTTGGCACCACTGAGCATTTGGGCAATTTCCACTACGCGGTCATTTGAATTCAATGAGGCAATGTCAGTACGGGCCACGCCATTATCGGTTACTTTGAATACTTTATAGTGGTGTTCGCCTTTGGCGGCAATCTGTGGAAGATGGGTAATACAAAGCACCTGAAGCCCGCGTGCCATTTGCAACATAATATTGCCCATGGCGTGGGCCACTTCGCCAGATACTCCTGTGTCAATTTCGTCAAAAACAATCGTGGTTCTTGGCGATGCTTCTGCAGTAATTTTTTTTACCGCAAGCATCAAGCGCGACAATTCTCCACCTGAAGCCACCAGCCGGAGTACTTCGGGTTTCTTGCCGGCATTGGCGCTAAAAAGCATCTGAATTTTGTCGAGCCCACTCGGCGTGGGCTTGTCGGCAGGTTCAAGATGCACTTCAAATCTGGCTTGTGCCATATTAAGCGATTTCAAAATAGACTCGATTTCACCTGGAAACTTTACCACCGATTTCTTCCTAACTGCACTGAGTGCTTTACCAGCAGCAAGAAGTTCATTGTTCTGCACCAGAAGCTGTGCTTCAAGTTTTTCAATCTCTTCAGCCGCGCTGTCGCTGCTCTTCAGATTATTGCGCAAGACTTCACGCAATTCAATCAATGCAGCCAAACCCGACACGCCATGTTTTTGCTCAAGTCTGAAAAGTGCATTTCGCACGTCATTCAGTCCAGCCAAGCGGGCAGGGTCAGCTTCTACCTTTGATGTAAACCTGTCAATTTCTGAAGCAATATCATTGGTTTCTATAAGTACACTCTTCAGTCTTTCGGCCAGCTCGGCGTAGCTTTTCGAATACCCTGAAAGAGAATTCATGCTGTCGCGGGCCAGCCTTATATTCGCAGCAGCGGGTTCATTGCCTTCTGAAAGGGCCTGGAGGGAGGCCTGCAACCTGGCGCTGATTTCTTCGGCATTGGTGAGGAGGTTGAACTCTTCTTCCATCATTTCATCGTCAATGCCATCAAGGGCTGCTTCTTCGAGTTCGCGCAATTGAAATTCGGTAAATTCACGGTCCTTCCGCAACACCCGTTCACGCTCCTGGGCATCATCAAGTGCCTTTACTGTGCCGGTGTAATTTGCATAGCACCTCAAGTAAGCCGTGCGCTCTTTGGCTGCACCTGCGTAGCGATCAAGGGTATCAAGCTGAAAATTGTGGTCATTGATTTGAAGTGTTTGGTGCTGGGAATGTATATCGATAAGCCTAAGCGCAAGCTCTCTGAGTAATTTCAAATTAACCGGAGTATCATTTACAAAAGCCCTGCTTACCCCTGTGGCGAGTATTTCGCGGCGTATGGTAGTTGTGGAGAAATAGTCGAGATCATTTTCCGCGAAAAGCGGCTCCAAGCCCAGACCTTCCATGAGGAATGTACCTTCTACAATACATTTGGGTTTGCCTTCCTGCACCACACGGGTTTCAGCGCGGTCGCCAAGCATCAATCCCAGTGCGCCGAGTATGATGGACTTTCCGCTACCCGTTTCGCCGGTGAGTATGTTAAGACCTGCACCCAGCGATATTTCGAGCGATTCAATAAGGGCGTAGTGCTTTATAGAAATGTGCTGCAGCATAGCGCAAAGATGCCGATTTTAGCCTTTCGGCAAATGGTTAAGAGCGGGTTTATTTACCCTTTTGCATCTTTTGGTACTTGGTCATGTTACCGGGGTCTACACTCACAAGCATTTCATACAAGGCATTGCGCTCATTGGGCTGAGCCTGAATGAATATATTCACTATTTCATCGCTCTTAGCGAGAAAGAAGTTTTGAGTATTGTAAGCGAGCGGCTTTACCTTATGCACTTTATCGAGTTTCAGCAGTGCGTTGAGAATCGCTGTGCGGGCCTGTGGCATTTTCTCTGACATCACGTCCATTCCCTTGCGGTGATACTCGTATATGCAATCGCGCATAGGTTCAAAGGTTCGGCTCAGAATATCTTCTACAATCCAGTATCGGTTTTTGTCGCCTTCAAAAGCTTTCCAGCCTACAGCGTTTGATATCTGGGCAGCCTGAACAAGTCGCTGGGCCTGCAAAAAGTAAGGGGTACCACCTCGGGGAGAGTAGGTATCATAGTCAAACCCAATGATCACATAGGCATAGAAAGCAAGGGTATGAACGAGGTTGTTTTGAAACTGATCGGGATTGTATACGAACTGTGTATTCGGGAAAAAGTCGAAAGTAACAGTTCGGTCTTGCAAATTTATAACCGGACTGTTGTAATCTGTGCCAAACACCGGTCGGGCCGAGATCACCTGCATAGTTGCAGTATAGGTATTTGATGAAGCAGAGGCGCCCCGTTCCAGATTGAGAATCAGACTACAATTGATGCGCTCTTCGATGGCAAACTGGTCATTTCCCCACTTTCGGTAGTTCATGAATTCAAAGATGGCCTCCTGCATACTCTCAAAAATGGCGGGATTCACACCCTGTATGCGATTTGTGATTAATTCCACCGAGCAGTTCAACTCCTGAGCCGATGCTCCGGGCAAATGCAACAGTACAACTACAAGAGCGGTAAATAGCTTTTTCATAAAAACTCGTCGATGATAAAATCAAGTACACCGGCAGCCGTTTCGGCTTTCGACATTAACTTTAAAGGTACAGTTTTATTGCGCGTAAGCAAAGTTACTTTATTGGTATCATCCCCAAAACCGGCACCTGCATCGCGCAGGGAGTTCAACACCATGAGGTCGGCATTCTTTCGCTCCAGTTTCTTGCGGGCATTTTCTTCTTCATGCTCGGTTTCGAGGGCGAAGCCTACTACGAGTTGCTTGTCTTTGGCGTGGCCGAGGGTATGGAGAATATCCACCGTCTTTTCCAGTGCAACGACAGATACCTGTTCTTCCTTTTTGAGCTTTTGTGTGGCCACCTTTGCCGGGCGGTAATCGGCCACAGCGGCTGAGAAGATCGCTATATTACTTTCGTGAAAAACACGCTCTGCGGCGCTGAGCATTTCGGCAGCGGTATTCACGTGCACTACGTTCACGCCGGCAGGAGCTTTCAGGTGCGTAGGCCCTGTGATAAGGGTTACATGAGCTCCGAGAGCAAATGCCCTTTCAGCGAGAGCAAAGCCCATTTTTCCGCTGGAGTGGTTTCCTATAAAGCGCACAGGGTCTATGGGTTCATAGGTAGGGCCTGCAGTTACCATCACCTTCATTTCCCGCAGGGGTAAGGCTGCTGCCAAATGCGATTCAAGAAAATCAATGATATGCTCAGGCTCAGCCATACGCCCTTTGCCTTCAAGGCCGCTGGCCAGTTCACCGCTTTCGGAAGGAATGTGAATATTGCCACGGTTGATAAGGGTTTCTATATTGAGTTGGTTGGCCGGATGCTCGTGCATATCGTGATCCATAGCCGGCGCAAAGTACACGAGGCATCGAGCGCTCAGGTAAGTGGTAAGCAGCAGATTATCAGCTTCACCATGCGCCATCTTTGCGATGGTATTAGCAGAAGCGGGCGCTATGAGAAATAGGTCGGCCCAAAGGCCCAGCTCCACATGATTGGTCCACACGCCTGAATCTTTATCTTTTACAAGAGCGTCGAGTACAGGATGTTTACTGAGTGTACCAAGGGTAAGGGTAGTAACAAACTGAAGTGCCGATGGCGTGCAAATTACCTGCACATCGGCACCTGCTTTTACCAATTCGCGAACTACAAAGGCCGATTTGTAAGCAGCTATGCTACCCGTAACACCGAGCAACACCTTCTTGCCTTTGAGCAGGCTCATGCTGCTGAGAATTTAAGCTTTGGGATCGGTGTTCTGATGATCGCCTGATGTTGCTAGGCTTTCGTCGGCATCGAGGCGTCTGAAATAAATCTCATCGCTCAGCAGCTCTTCCACCGCCATTGCATGCGCCTTGGGCAGACGCTCATAAAAACGCGATACTTCAATTTGCTCTCTGTTTTCAAACACTTCTTCAAGATTGTCCTGAGCAGAAGAAAACTCCTGAAGTTTGCTGGCGAGTTCTTCTTTCATTTGAACACTTATCTGGTTGGCGCGCTTTGACATAATGAGTATTGACTCATAAATATTGCCGGTACTCGTTTCAAGGTCTATCAAATCGCGGGTGATGGTGGTGCGCGCCGCGTTCGAATTTTTCAGGTTCATATTCATTGTATTGATTTTATCAGGGTTATTATTGCAAATATTCAGGTTGCTAAAACTTCATTTTCTCAAGTTCGCGAACCGAATTAACGTAATAGGATTCAGCCTGCTTCAGGTACTTACTGTTTTTAAAAGAATCCACAAATTTATGATAAGATTCCACAGTAGCGTTGTATCGTTCTTCCTTTTTTGTTTCAATGCTATTTACAGCGAGCAAATACTGGCTTTTAATGAGCAGAAATTCAGTTTCTTCCTTGTGCGGGCTATTGGGAAATTCTTTCATCAAATTCTGCAATGCCACTGCGGCAGCCTTGTAGTTTTCAGTTTGATAGTAGAGTTTGGCATTTCCGTATGCCTTTGCTTCGAGCTTTAGCCTGAGCTCATCAATCATGGTATTTGCACTGTCTTTCAATGCGGTAGTTGGATACTTATTGAGAAAAAGCTGAAAATCATCAATGGCCTGCTTCGTATCGTTCTGATCAAGACTCGCGTTGGGTGAATTCAGGTAAGAGCAATATGCACTAATGAAAAGACACTCTTCAGCCAAAGGTGAAGTGGGATATGTTTTCGCAAAATTCTTGTAGTAGTAGCCCGCGAAATAGTAGTCTTCGAGCTTGTAATGACAATTGGCAATGAAATATTGAACCACTTCGCTTCGGCTGCTTCCGCGAAAAAGGGTACCCAGCTCATCAAATAGAGAAAGTGCTTTGCTGTACTCTCCGTTATCATAATACTCCACCGCTTTCTGGTACTTGAGATCCACATCGCTGCTTTTCATCAGCTTGGTATATCTGGAGCAGGAGGCAAGGAGTAAGACTACAAAAATTAGGAAACTATATCTCAAAGTAGAACTCAAAAATTCGCGCAAAGATAAAACGATAGGATTGATATTGTAGTATTTTCTGCCAACAGTATGTTAATAGCTTTAAATGCGACCGGTGGATGTACCAAAATTTCAAGGCTCAAGTTTCGTGCCACAGCTAGTGTTGATTGGGTTTTTCTTTAACGGATACTCTTTGGGTATTACTTTGTGTATCGGGACTTTAAAAGAAGCTGACAATGATTTGAAAAACTGAAAATTACCATCGTGACAAAGCTTGGGCTCTATGAATTTGTGACATATTATTGACGGGGTTTGTTTCTCGCAAAGCCGCCAAGGCGGAAAGGATTTTTTCGCAGCCCTGCAATTTCTGCGTGCACTGATCGGAATCTTGTTTGAGAACAAAAGGCTTTGCGTTTAACTAACATTACAACTTAAAGTAAAAACCGCAAAAGTTTGCTCAACACCTCTCCAAACGAATTGAAGGTTTGCTTTTCCAGATAGTATCAGCTTCCTTAAGATATAAAGGCAATGCCGCCGATCCATACCAGGAGTACAGCTCAACTTCAAGAAGTTTTTCTGCAATGGCAGGATCGGTAATCAGCATAGTTTCTGCTTCCACTCGGCTTGTGGTATTGAGTACGAAAACACCCCGATAAATCTGGTCATTCTTCTCCAAAGGTATGGCTACTATTAACTTACCTTCATTAACAAGTTTATTGATATTGGCCATATGTCCGCGAAAGCATTGTGTAATAAAATCTTTATCGGTGGTATCGTTGCTAACAGTTTTTAGTTTCACAAGCGTGTAGCCTTTCATGCCATAATCATCGGCGCCAAGCTTGGCTGCAAGATCAGAATTGTAATTTGGGTTGGCGTTTTGGGCGTTTAATTCAAAAACCACGATTATAGCCGAAGCGAGAATTGTGATGAAGTATTTCATGATATGAAGGTAGAATCTAAAAATAAATGGATAGTGAGCGATGGATTAAAACGCCTTTCAAAGCTCAATAGCGAGCACTTACCACGCTGCCCTAATGCCTATACCCTGCATAAAAGAAGCTGTAGCAAAGCTGCTTAATTCAGGCACAACTGTAACATCGGCTGAAGGTCGAAGCTCATAAAACAGATGTAGCAGCTTCCAAAATTCTCTCTTATTGCCTAGCCGGAAATCAACGCCGAGAGGCACGTAAAGCATTGCGCCAAAATTGGTTTTATTGCGAAAAGTCTCGCTTCGGCTCTTGTCTTGCCCTTCGAGTGAGGGTGGGTAGGTAGTGGAAACCCCGCCTTGTGGAAAGCGCACCCCAATGGAATTATATTCATAGTAAGCAATATTGGTAGATGCATTGAGTGAAACCCCTGCGGAAATACCCGCTCCACCGTAAAGGCTCCAACGCGCCGCTTCATTCCAGCGAATAATTACTGAAGCATCTAGCCTGAGCTGCTTGGCGTTGTAGTTCATTGAATAGCTTTGTGACAATATAGAGTCAACAAAACTCAGTTGACCATTTTGTGATGATACAAGCGTATCGAAGCGTATTGCGCTTTGCTTCTGATAATTTGCGCTCAGTCCTGATACATTAAAATAGGTAAAGCCTAAACGGAGTATGGCTCTGGACTTTTCATTTTCCGGATTTTTCTTTCGCAGCGGCATACCCACAGATAAAGCAAACGAGTTATTGCCGTATGACGAACCAAATGAAGATAATTGATAACCTGATAAATCGTCTTGCAGAAGAACAGATTGAGGAGCCAACTTCAGGAAATCATCCGCACCCGCAGTTTCGCTATAAGAATTGTAAACACCCGGATATATGCTCAGCTCCGATAACTGCGCCGACAAATTAGAAATATTTAGAAATGGCAATATGCATGTAGCTGCCACTGCCAATCTATAAAATACTGAACTCATGGTGTAAGATTTGATAGTTAAATTTAAAATATTCAACTGCGCCAACTGCCGGCAACCCGTAACAAACTCCTGGTATATTGAATTTATTGCTCAATATTACAAAATAAACACCACCTATATCAGCTTGATACGATTGTAAAAATAAGCAACAATTAAATACCTTCGCCCCATGCAAAAAGCCAATAAATTTTCCCTTACTCACCGCCTGCTTCACTGGGGCATCGCTTTTGGTATGCTCTTCATGCTCCTAACCATTCTGCTGCGCTTAGGCTGGATGAATAAAGTACATGTGGCCGATATCATTCTGGAAAATACAGACCCCACCAAGGTGCGGCTTACGGAAGATGAAGCCATCGTACTGGCAAAGAAAATCCGCAAACCAATGTGGGAGTGGCATGTGTACGCAGGTTATTTGCTTACCGGACTTTATGTGTTGAGGCTTATTTACATGGTGGTAAGTGGCAGGCGTTTTTCTGCTCCGAGGCAAAAGGGCCTTGACCTAAAGGAAAAAATGCAGGCGTGGGCATATACCATCTTCTATGTGCTGATGGGAGCATCGCTCGCCACAGGTTTGCTCATTGAGTTTGGCCCCGAAGCCTGGCATGAATTTATGGAAGATGTGCATGCATATGGCATTTGGTATTTGGTTGCATTTATTGTGCTTCATTTGGGTGGCATAGTACTCTACGAACTGGGTGCAAATACCGGTATTGTGTCAAAGATGATTGGGGGACAGAAGTGAATAATGGTACAAAATTTCCATCATTTGATCTAACAATGTATTGAATTGCGATAATAGAACGCCGATGACGCCGATTGATTACGATTTGCACGGGTCAAATCGCAGGAAGAAGGAAGTTCTGTGCTTTACAGCAAAATTAAATCCGCCAACATCTGCCGCATCTGCCTGTTCTGAGTTCCATCGCACACAATAATAGAACGCCGATGACGCCGATTGTTTATGATTTGCGCGGGTCAAATCTCCGTCTTTCACTACATTTACCTCGATGAAGTTTTCTGAAAATGAGTATACCGACGAAAATTCGAAGCACAACCGAAACCTTCTGAAGCATAAAATATTTGTAATTATATTCGGTACCAATACACGGGCAGGCAAGTTATTTGACGTAGTGTTGCTTTGGCTTATACTACTCAGCGTAATATCGGTAATGCTGGAGAGTGTAAATTTTATAAATAATAAATACGGTCTTTTGCTCCGTAGCATTGAGTGGGTAGTAACCATCGCATTTACATTGGAATACATAGCACGTATCGCAGTAGTGCAAAAACCCAAAACTTACATATTCAGTTTTTTCGGCATCATTGATTTTCTTTCCATCTTACCTACCTATTTGAGCATGATACTAGTGGGCTCGCAAAGCCTGGCAGTACTAAGGGCCATCAGGCTTTTGAGGGTATTCAGAATACTTAAACTCGCTCAACTTGTGGATGAAGCGCGCGTATTGGCGCTTGCTCTTAAAAGCAGTCGCTACAAAATCATGGTATTCTTCATGTCAGTGCTTATCCTAGTGTTTGTGATGGGCTCAATAATGTACCTTGTAGAAGGTGGTCAAAATGGTTTTCACTCTATACCACTTAGCATTTACTGGGCTATTGTAACCCTTACCACAGTGGGTTTTGGTGATATTACACCACAGACCATCGGGGGTAAATTCATTTCATCTATTATCATGCTTTTGGGCTATTCAATCATAGCCATTCCCACCGGTATAGTGGGTGCAGAAATATATAGGAAAGTAGATCGTTCCAAAACTGAAAAAGCGAATTGGTGCTCCGTTTGTCAAACCGCCGAAGACCGAAATGATGCCGCTTACTGCCGCAAGTGCGGGGAGAAATATCCCGAGAAGATTGCCTAAAAATAGCGCCGTATCTAAAGAAGCCTATCCATACCGCAATATGGATAAGTTCTGTAAAGGAGTGTAGCCCCATTGCCCGCTGCCTGCCATATTTGGAAATCAGCTACAATCTGCCTGCATATGCTTCTATCACCGATAAACATTGCTCAGGCCGCATCTGTATCGCACTATGCGCCGCGGTGCTGTCGGCATTTATCCCATTGCTTACATTTGGTCAACTGAGCATTATGTGCCCCGCCGACATTGTGCAAAACAATGCCCCCACCGTATGCAACGCAGTGGTAAACTACGCCACACCAGCAGGGAGCGGCTCAGGCACAGGAATGGCCACAACCCTTACATCAGGCCTGCCAAGCGGAGCAGCATTTCCAGCAGGGCCAACTACAGTAATATATACCGTTGCCAATAACGAAGGCCTTAGTGAATCGTGCTCATTCAATGTACTGGTAATTGACAATGAAGCTCCTGTATTTATCTGCCCTCCCGATGTTACGCTGACTAGCAGCCTAGGTCAGTGCGGTGCGATATACGCATTTGCCCCGCCTGCTGTAAGCGATAATTGCGGTGTAGCTTCGCTTACACAAATAGGCGGCTCGCCGAGTGATTCTTTATTTCCCATAGGCGATACCAATATTGATTTTGAAGCCATTGACTTTGCCGGAAACAACGCTTTATGCCGCGTTGTGATTACTGTAACCGACGTTACACCACCCACCATCACCTGTCTGGCACCGATCACAGCACCAGCCAATGCCAATTGCTTTGCGACTGTAAATTACGTTGAACCCGCAGGTGTTGACGCTTGCATTATTTCAAATGCCACCTTGACAGGAGGCCTTGGCAGCGGGGCACAATTTCCGCTGGGTACCACAACGGAAACCTATATCGTGGTAGACCTTGCGGGAAATACCGCCCAATGCAGTTTCAATATCACCGTGGTAGACAATACCCCCCCGGCAATCGTTTGTCCGGCGAATATGCAACTTACCATCATAAGCGATATTTGCGATACGCTCATCGTATACCCTCTGCCTGTAGCTACCGACAATTGCTCCGTTCCAACCCTTAGCTTCGTAAGCGGAATCACCAGCGGAACCGAAACAGCGGCAGGTTTTTACATCACCACCTTCATGGCCACAGATGCCGCTGGCAACTCAGCCGCATGCAGCTTCAACATTACCGTAATTGAAACAATTGACCCAGTAATTGATTGTCCCGGCGATATTACCATACCTACCTCAGCCGGCGCCTGCGAAGCCATAATAACATTTGCACTGCCCATGGCCACTGATGTGTGCACTGCAGTAACCGTAGCACAAACGGGCGGCCCGGTAAGCGGCGGCTCCCTACCTCCCGGCAGCTACCCGGTAAGCTTTACCGCTACCGACGAATTTGGCAATACCGATCAATGCACCTACAACATTTTAGTGGCAGATACAACCTCACCCGTATTCAACTGCCCTGCCGATGTAATCAACGTATCCACTGACGCGGGACAGTGCGGTGCAGCAGTGACTTATGCAGCACCTATGGCCACCGATTTCTGCGGTACTGTATCGGTAGTACTCACATCAGGCCTGGGTAGTGGTGCCTTTTTCGGAGTGGGCAGCAACGATGAAGTGTATACCGCCGCCGACCTTTCGGGAAATGAAAGTACTTGCGCCATCACTATTTCAGTTTCCGACACTGAAGCACCGGAAATTATTTGTCCGGCTGATATTGTGCTAAGTAACATCAGCACCTGCAGCGCACCTGTGGTATATGGTGCGCCAGCAGCCACCGACAATTGCGCAATAACTTCGCTTACCCTCCTGGAAGGAACCAATAGCGGCGATGATTTTCAGCTCGGTACTACCACCATCACCTGGCTGGCCGCTGATGCCGCAGGCAATGAAAATACCTGCACATTTACTGTTTTCCTTTCGGAAAATGAAGTTCCTGTATTCACTTGCCCTGATGACTTGATAGTGCCAACCGGACCGGGAGTATGCAGCGCAACAGTTATTTTTGATGATCCACCTGTGGCCGATAATTGCGGGGTTGTAAGCCTGGTGCAAACCGAAGGCCCTACCAGCGGAAGCATTCTTGCGCCCGGCACGTTAACAATTACTTTTCTTGCTGCCGACCTTTCGGGAAATGAGGCTACCTGCTCATTTGAAATCACCGTAGCCGATACAGAACCACCAGTAATTGAGTGCGGGGAACTCATTACCCTTTCCACTGACCCCGGCATATGCGGGGCATTGTACACCTTCAACCTGCCAAATGCTGCCGATAACTGCACCTCAACGCCTTCGGTAGTGCAAACACAAGGGCCGGCATCAGGAGGTTTGCTACCCGTGGGAACTACTGACTTCAGCTTCACAGCAACCGATGAAGCAGGCAATACGGTGGTATGCAATTACCCGGTATTGGTGGTCGATGACCAGGCGCCGGTGTTTACGTTGTGTCCTGACGATATTTCAACCGAAATTTCTGACTTGAGTTGCGAAGCTGAAGTGCTTTATGGTGCACCTCAGGCTACCGATAATTGTGATGTTGAAGTATCATTGGTTTCAGGGCCTGCATCAGGAAGCGTTTTAGCACCGGGGGTATACACTGTGCAGTGGCAAGCTGTGGATATTAACGGCAATTTTTCGCTTTGCAATTTCACCATAGCTATAACTGACACAGTGCCGCCTGTTATTGTATGTCCCGCCGACTTACTTATTTGCGAAGACATTGGAACTTTTGATCTGCCTACCGCTTCAGACAATTGCGAATTAAATTCACTCATTCAAACCTTCGGGCCATCTTCGGGCAGCGTATTTCCATTTGGCGAAAGCCTTATAACCTTTGTAGCAACCGACGCCGGAGGCAATAGCGCTACCTGCTCATTTACCTTAACCCGCGAACAGGGTGCCGCCGCTCCGCTGACCGAAGCCGATAAAAATAGTTGTGCAGAAACTTCCACTGCGATCTCTGCCAATACGCCTGACTTTGGCACCGGCATATGGAGTGTATTTGCCGGCAGCGGCGGCATACAGAACCCCGGCGACAACATCACGAACATAAGCGGGCTCGGTGGTGACGAAAATATTTTGCTTTGGACCATTGACCCCGGTAATGGCTGCCCTGCAGTGAGCGATACCCTGATTATCATTGTGGAATCAGACGCAAGCCTAACAGTAGGCACTGCGCAAAGTATTCTTGCGGGTGGTACGGCTCCGCTTTTTGCTGCCGTTTCTCCCCCGGGTGGTGAGCTTGGCTGGAGTCCCGCAGCTTCGCTGAGTTGCGATGACTGCCTTGACCCTGTGGCATCGCCAACTGAAAGCACCACCTATTACGCCACCTACACCACAGCGCTCGGGTGCGCACTTACCGACTCAGTGCGCATCAGCGTATTGCGCGAGCTGCCCAATACCATTACACCAAATAATGATGGTGTAAACGATGTGTGGAATATACCCGAAATAGGCCGGTATCCCACCTCCGAAGTGTATATATACAACCGCTGGGGCAACGAGGTATTTAAATCTACAGGCTACCGCCAGCCCTGGGATGGCTCCCGAAATGGAGAGCTATTGCCCACTGGTTCATACTTCTACATCATTGACTATAAATAGCAGGGCAAGGACAATTTGAACGGAACGGTAAACATCGTACGCTGAAGCCATGAAAAGAACCTTCGCATACTCCTTCGGCATATCAATGGTAGCAATGTACATTGGCATTAGCAATACCGTTACAGCCCAACAGTTGCCTCAATTCAGCCAGTACATGCACAATATGTATCTGCTCAACCCTGCAGCGGCCTGTGTGCAAAGCGATGCTGAAATAAATCTTGGATTCAGACAACAGTGGACCGGATTTGATGCTGCACCACAAACATACTACATCAATGGGGCTTTGAATCTTGGTAAAAAACCTATGGACGATAGCGCTTACCTTCTCGCCATACCCATCAGCGCACCCGGTTTGCTCAGCGCAAAAAGCAGCAGCGAACGCTATGCAAAACATATTGTATCAGCAATGGCTGCGGTTGACGAGTACGGCCTTTTCAAGCGCACATCGGCAATGGCAGGATATGCCTACCACCGACCTATTGGCGAAAAATTTATTTCATTGGCGCCGGAGTGAGCATGGGCTGGTGCGGAATGGCATTTGGCGCTGACCGCGTAAGGCTAGAAAACCCTGCCGACCTAAGCTATAATGATTTTGTGGCCAATGGCAACCGGAGCAATTTATTCGATATCAACGCCGGATTATTTCTTTACAGCGACAAGTTCTTTGCCGGGTATTCTGTGTACCAGCTTGGGAGAAATGAAATAAATCTTGGCAATGAAAGCACTCCCGTGAATCTCAGCGATGCACGACTCGACATGCACCACTACGCCGCTGCAGGGTACACATTTGCCTTGAGCGAAAGCCTTACCATAATTCCGAGTACCATGCTGAAAGTGCGCCCACCTGCTCCGCTGAGTATTGATATGAATATAAAATTGGAGTGGCAGGAGCGTTTTTGGCTTGGCTTCTCCTACCGCAATGAAGATGCCGTGGCGGTGCTGGCAGGAATTGCGCTGAGCGATTGGCTGAGACTTGGATACTCATACGATTATGTGACTTCGCAAATAAACAACTTGAGCAGCGGAAGCCACGAAGTGATGCTGGGACTAAGACTTAACAGTAAAAACTGACGCAGCATGTACAAGCACTTTTTAAATATAGCCTTTGCCGCCACGGTAGGCCTAACGGCAAATGGTCAGAACGATCTGTTGCGGTTTGCCCTTCCGGAAAAAATGCCGGCAACGGTAAATTCAGCAGCCGAAGAAAGCTTGCCCATTATCAGTACGGATGGCAGCACACTCTATTTCACCCGCACAGGGCACCCTGACAATGAGGGAGGCAAAACCGGAGGACAAGATATATGGCAGAGTAAAGCAGCAGCAACAGGATGGCAAAAAGCCGTAAAACCCGCTGGGCTAAATAACGCTGGCAACAATTCACTCATAGGCGTGGCCCGTGGCGGCTCGCGTGTGTATCTGCTCAACCAAACCCTGAGCAAAAAGAAAAACAATCCGGGCCTGTCCTTCTGCGATTGGGATGACGCAAAAAAAATATGGGGTGCCCAGCAAATAGTTGCTGTTACCGGACTAGAAGTAACCGGGCATTACTACGGTGCATGGGTAGGCGCTGATGAACGATTTATATTTTGGTCGCTGCCGGGAGTTGAAGCAGGTGCCACGAACGATTTGTACATCAGTACAAGCAACGATACCGGCACTACCTGGACCTCACCGCGCTGGCTTGGCAATATGGTAAATACCGGAATGAATGAAATAAGCCCATATTACGATCAAACGCTGAAAGTGCTTTTCTTCGCAAGCGATGGCCACCCTGGTCGACATAGCCGGCTATAACTATGCCATCGTGTAACTCCAAATTCACACTACGCTATTGCGCGCTGAGAGCAGAGAAGGCGCATAGGGCAGCGATAAGCAGATAATTTTTGGAAGTTGAAAAAACAGCATTAAAAACAGAGCGTGAATTGATAATCTCTATGTGGAGTTGAACATTTAAATTCAGTTATTCAGGGTTTGAGAAATATTGGGCAAATTCATTTACGGCGAATAAAAAAAGCGTAGGAAGAATTCATTGATCAGTCGCTTTTTATCATTTTTAATTCAGAATACACAGGCAGGTGATCAGATAAAAACAGATCTCCTACCCTCCTTTCGTCGATGTGGCGGTAATTCAATACTTCCATCTGATTGGTGAAAATATAATCTATGCTTTCATTCAATTCTGTATTCAGGTCGAATGCATTGAATGTTCCTGCGGGACCTTCAGGTTCATGTATTGAAATTTCTAAACCGTAATCCAGCTCCTGCTTGAAAGTAGCAACAGGTTCGGATGAGGGTATTGCGTTCAAATCGCCCATTACGATGGTATGTGCGTTTGTTGGGCCATATTCTTTAATCTTACTGAGCATAAGCTTTGCCGACATGCTGCGGGCCACAACGCCCACATGGTCAAAATGGGTGTTAAATACGTGCAGCGTATCATCACCGTGCTTAACTTTAAATTGTCCATAAGTGCAGATTCTCTGCAATACGGCGTCCCAATTTACCGATATTGTATCAGGGGTTTCAGATAGCCAAAATGTTTTGTGGAATATCAATTCGAATTTGGCCGAATCGTAAAACAACGCACAGAATTCACCTTTCGCAACGCCATCATCTCTCCCAACTCCAATGTAATTATAGCCCGGGATGTGATGCAAGATATACTCTACCTGATGGTGTAATCCTTCCTGAATACCAAGGAGGTCGGGTTTATACTTCGCGATCATCCGCACTACATCCTTTTTTCGCATTTCCCAGGCATTTTCATTGTCGTGTGGGTTGTCATATCGGATATTAAACGACATCACCCCAATGGTTTGCATTTGGGCAAAGCCATTTGCAGTGGCAAGCCACACTAACACCAGAATGGATAATAATTTCAACATACTCGTTTGATGGTTTGTGCAAATCAAACTAAAATGTAGCGATACACAAGGAAAAAAATATGACCATAGATTACAAAGATATTCACAGAAATATTCCGTATTGAACTGCTGAAATTCTTGCGATATGTAAGCGTAATTTCCAATCAAGTTTCTTTCGAAGAGAGCAAAGTCCTGTCGGGTTGAAAATACAAAGTTGTGGCGGGTGTTTTACTATTCATTCTCAAAATAGCAAGAGCGTCTTTTTGGGAGTAATCAAACAATGTTTTACATTCCAATTGAACGCTGAGTGAATGGCAGCAACGCGCATAAATCTCGCCAAAGGAAGTAGGCAATTTACCCTTCAGCAGGGCGGTTTGATGAAAAATCCTGATTCAAGTTTGGCCCGGAATTTTGCCTGATGCTCACCTTACACGATAACTGAATAAAATAAACCAGTGCAAATAATCGTTTGATGAGCTTGAAAGGAATAAAATACCAAATCACGGCTAGGCCTTGGATATATTCAGGCAAAGGCGCTTGGATATTTGTCACTTTGCCTGTAAAAATTTCTAAAGAAATCCGTAGGCATTTCAAAGCAGAAGAAGAATGCTGGGGCCGGCTGAAAACTACGGCGCAAATCGGCAACAGCGAATGGAGTGCAGCAATATGTTTCGACAGTAAGTCTGGAACCTACTTGCTACCCTTGAAAGCTGAAATAAGAAAGAACAAAAGTATTGAGCTCAATGAAGCTGTGACCGTGGCAATATGGATATAGAAAGGAAAGATTGGTTGCGATAGTTGGCATTTAATTTTGCAATTTGTTCAACCAAATTTGTTAGCGTTTTCTTAGTTCGAATAAGTCTTTACGTCTGTCTTTCAAATTTCTTACACTGCCGAATTGATGCAATTCTCTGAGTAAGTCAACATCTATATCCGCAATTAAAATCATTTCCGTATTGGGTGTTGCTTCAGCTTTTATTCCGTTTGATGGAAAGGCAAAATCACATGGTGTAAAAACCATAGATTGAGCAAATTGGATATCCATGTTGTGAACATTAGGCAAATTACCAACACTTCCTGCAATGGCTACATAACATTCATTTTCAATGGCCCTTGCTTGGGCGCAATTTCTAACCCGCGTATAGCCATTTTGGGTGTCGGTCAAAAATGGAACAAATAAAATATCCATCCCTTCGTCAGCAAGCAATCTACTTAATTCGGGAAATTCGCAGTCGTAACAAATCAGTATTCCAATTTTTCCACAATCTGTATCAAAAACTTCCAGCTTATTTCCTCCTTGCATTCCCCATACTTTTGCTTCGTCAGGTGTAACATGCAGTTTTTCATACCGTTCTATGGTTCCGTCCCGTTTACACAAATAGCCAACATTGTAAAGTTGTCCGTTTACGATCTCAGGCATGCTACCTGAGATAATATTGATATTGTATGAAATAGAAAGGTTGGAAAATTGTTGAACAATTTCCTGGGTGTGTTTAGCGAGCTCTCTGATAGCTTCCGCTTCACCCAAGTGGTTATTTTGCGCCATCAAAGGGGCATTAAAAAACTCAGGGAATAAAGCGAAATCAGACCTATAACCCGCAACTGCATCAATAAAATATTCCGCTTGCTGCATAAGAGAATCAATGTTCTCATAGGCTCGCATTTGCCACTGAATAAGTCCCAACCTTACAACTTTTTTCTTGGTTGCTGCTTTTTTTATTGGCTTCTCGTAGTAGATGTTGTCCCACTCCAGCAATACTGCAAAATCCAGCGAGGCTTGGTCACCTTCTAGATAACCATTTAATATTCTGGCAGGGTGAAAATCATTCGACAATTGAAAATTTAGAACAGGATCATGAATTTCTTTTGTTCGTACTTTTTCTATGTATTCTTTTGGACTTAAGTCTTGAGAAAATTTATGATAATTCGGAATTCTACCACCAAAAGAAATCCCTCTAAGATTCAGTTTTTCGCACAACTCCTTTCTGTAGTCATACAACCTCCTTCCGAGTCTTAACCCTCTGTACTCAGGTTTAACAAATACATCAATTCCGTATAGCACATCCCCATCATTGTTATGCGAATCAAATGAGTAATCTTTGGTGATTTCCCGATACGTATGATTGTCATCATATTTTTCGTAATCAACGATAATTGAAAGGGCGCAGCCCGCAATTTCACCATTTACTTTTATTACTACCTGACCTTCAGGAAATTTGACCAGTAAACTTTTGATGTGGCTTTCTCTCCAATATGCGTCGGGCATCGAAGAGTAAGCCGAAAGCATCACATCTTTTATCTCTATATAATCTTCAAACTGGAGATATTGCAATTCTACTTTATCGATCTCGCTTAATTTCATGAATTATTATTATGTTTAGAAAATTTCAATCCGTCTTAAATACCGCTTGGCACTTGTAAAATTAGCCAAAATAACGGCCAACGAGCCACATGAAGTATACTGCCCGAATCATTAGCACCGTAATTCCTCTGGCGCACCCCACTCTCAGAGCCTTCAATAAAGGCCAAGAAAAGCCTTCAATAGGATGCTCTTCGGCTTTTGTTTTGAGCGCTTTAAGTCGTCGATTTCCTGTGGCTACACTTCTTGCGCTATAATTAGAGGGGCTGTGCTTACACCATGAGTCCTCAAAACGGCTTCTATGGCAACCCCAGATTCCCGCTCCTTTAGAATCTTAAACATCTGCTTGACGGTAAACTTGCTTTTTTACAAATGATAGGTAAAGTTAATTCTAATTTTCAAGCTTCCAGTTTTTGGGGAAGTTTATAGTCTCATTGTAATGCCCGCTAATCGGGTCAGGCCGGGGAATTTCACCCCCACCTTCCCACAGAACCGTACGTGATAGTCTCCCATCATACGGCTCTTCATGTTTGTAAATCGCTGCTAAATATAGCTAAGGTTGTACCAATATCCAATGGGCAAATAAACAGGGAGTTTCCTTGTACTGTCCTTTAAGCCGACGAACTGACCGGCACTGGTTACACTGATCAATTTTACAAATATGCGCAGGGTAAACAGCCGCGGAATAGAGCAGGCCACCAAACATGTTCTCATGGCAGCCTTAACATACAATCTCAAAAAATACCTGAAATGGACCAGCCGAAAATCTGTTGTCAAAGCGGTGGAGCTCAATATTCCATTGAATACACTTAAAAATACCCTTAAAAGGTCTTTTAAATCACTTTTGAGCCGTGCAAACGCACTGTGGAATTTGTGGTGGCAGAACCGCGAATTTTATATGGTGCGGGCAAATTGATGAAATTTGGGTGCAGGCCGGGATCAAAGTGACGAAAAAGCGGGTTTTGGGGAAGTTGTGCAACGGCTACTGCTGTTATGGGCATGTGCTGTTCTCGCCAGAAAGCACCACTCTTTGAGGTCTGCACACTTTGTTCATAGTAATACATATTCACTGACGTCAAGCAGAGGGAATATAAATATCAAATGATGCACCTTTATTTAATTCTCCTGTTGCTATAATTACTCCGTTGTGATTCTCTACAATTTTTTTTGCTATGGTAAGTCCTATACCTGTTCCCGATATTTTTTCTTTGTCGTGAAGGCGTTTAAATATTTCAAATATGTGGTCTTTGTAATGTGGTGCAAAGCCAATGCCATTGTCAGACACAGTAATGTGACAATAATCTTTTTCGGATAAAAGTTCTTGGTCTTTTATTTTGCTTCCTTTAATATTTCTACTGGTTATTATTATGTGCGGTGGTCTATCAGGATTTGAAAATTTGAGTGCGTTGCCAACTAGATTATGCATTAGTTGGTGAAACTGAAAAGGGATAATATGGGCATCGCACATTTCGCCTGATTCAATGGTTGCCTGTTTTGCAATTATGATTTCTTTGAAATCATTTTTTACTGCTTCTATTATCGGGGTAAGGCTGGTGGTTTTAAATTTTCGTTCCGATGAAGTTGTGCGGGAATATGCGAGTAGATCATCAATGAGAGTTCGCATTCGCTTGGCTGCATCTTCAATTCTCAGCACATATTCTTTGCCCTTGTCAGATAGGTTTTTAGATTCATCAGCAATAAGACGGTTAGAGAAGATTTGAATTTTTCTTAAAGGCTCTTGTAAGTCGTGGCTGGATATATAGTTGAATGATTCTAATTCTTTATTGGCAATGATTAGCTCTGCTGCCCGTTTTTCTTTCTCTTCATTCTGAAAAGCAAGTTCTTTGATAGCAATAGCTAATTTATCTTTTGTCATTTCTGTATTTGTCAGGCAATCGTTAAAATAAATTTTTCTTTAGGTGGTTGAGGTTTCAGCAACATTTCAAGAGTTAATACTGTTTCAATTGCTTTTACTAATAGCTCAAACGAATGAGGTTTACAGATATAGTAATTTGCACCAAGCTGGTATGTTTTATTCACTGCATCTTCATTGACTGTGGTTGAAAATATAACAATTGGAATGTCCTTTAAACTGGGCGTA
>JBBQZU010000017.1:0-80399 GCA_038207425.1 Flavobacteriales bacterium
TTCGGGTTTCACAGGTGGTAGATCTATCACTTGACGCTTTCCGGTGAAATCGCAAGGCAGCTCAGAGATATCTGATCCGCATTTACCTCATTAGCCGAGTATATGGTTGATTGTGATATCGGGATTTTCAGTCATTTCCAAGGTGCTACCCTTGTGGCCTGTCTGGCCTCCGGGTCGTTTGCCGGATTTCTCACGCAGACTTTTGGTTTTCAAAGGGCGGTTTTCATCTTTGGAAGGTGGAACGGAACTGTTTCGGCTGTTTTTTGGGTTTTCGTAACGAGCCAATCGCTCTGTTAGCCGCGCATTCTCTGCCATGAGCATTGAAACAATCTGGGTGAGTTCATCCACCCGTGCCAGCAATTCTTTTATTTGTTGGTCTTTGTTCAAACTACCATTGTTTAAACAAAGATGCTTCTTCTGATCTCGTTTACAATGGATTACAGGCAGCTTTTACTACCGCGTTGCCAACAGTGGTGAATAAATACAGCGATTTTTGAAAATCAGAAAAAACTCCGCTCGGAAATTGTTGATAAAGTCAAAATTGTCTCTGATTTCTGTAATTCCAGTGGTACTGATTAGTTACCATTTTTTGAATTTGATAGAGCACTTTCTCCAAGTTTGATTTATGTATCGAAGAAGCCAGTGACCCTTCAAAACATCTATATTCGCAGAAACTAAATCCTGCCATGAATGACCTTGAAATAGCCCGCGCAGCAAACCCGAAGCATATTGATGAAATAGCCAGAAAAATTGGAATCGATCCTGAGCATCTCGAGCATTACGGCAGGTACAAAGCCAAAGTAAATATCAAGACCCCGGATAAACCAAAAGGTAAGTTGATACTCGTTACAGCTCTGACACCGACTCCGGCGGGTGAAGGTAAAACCACCGTGTCAATTGGCCTGTGCGATGCAATGAATGAGATCGGTGCCAATGCCATGCTTGCATTGCGCGAGCCATCACTTGGCCCCGTGTTCGGTATGAAAGGCGGTGCCACAGGCGGGGGCTACAGCCAGGTAATCCCAATGGAAGATATTAACCTGCACTTCACCGGTGATTTTCATGCGATTGAAAAGGCCAATAACCTGCTCTCAGCTTTGATTGATAATAACATACAAAGCAAGGAAAGAAGCCTCGGTATAGACCCGCGCACCGTAATCTGGAAAAGGGTTATGGATATGAATGACCGCAGCTTACGCCAAATGGTCACAGGCCTTGGCGGTACGGGCAATGGGGTGCCTCGCGAGGCAGGTTTCAATATTACGGCGGCTTCAGAAATCATGGCCATTCTTTGCCTTGCAAAAGATATTGATGATTTAAAGCAGAGATTTGCGCGAATTATTGTAGGTTTCACATTCGATCGCAAACCTATACATGCAGCCGATTTGAATGCACAAGGCTCGATGGCAGCCCTGCTTAAAGATGCCATAAAGCCCAATCTTGTACAAACCCTTGCAGGAAATGCAGCCTTGATACACGGAGGCCCTTTCGCCAATATTGCCCAAGGAACCAACTCTGTAATAGCTACCAAAACAGCCATGAGTCTGGCCGATTATACCATAACCGAAGCTGGATTCGGATCAGACCTTGGTGCTGAGAAATTTTTGGATATAAAATGCAGGATGGCTGGAATCACGCCTTCAGCAATGGTAATTGTAGCGACAGTGCGTGCGCTCAAATACCATGGTGGTGTGCCCATAGGCCAGTTGAATCAACCCAATGTGCCGGCTTTACTGAAAGGTATGGATAACCTTGCAAGGCATATCGAAAACAGCAAAGTATATGGCGTGCCTGCGGTAATTGCCATAAACCGTTTCACAGCAGATACAGATGATGAAGTGAATGCGGTTACCACTGCATGCGAAAAATTGGGTATGCAGGCTTTTGCAGTAAACTACTGGGCGCATGGCGGAAAGGGTGGTACCAATCTCGCAGAAGCGGTTCGCGCAGTTGCCGACAGAAATCAAGCCATCTTTACACCTGTTTATTCCAATACTCAAACTACAGCCGAAAAAATAGAAACAGTTGCCAGGCGCATTTATGGAGCATCATCGGTTGACTATTCAGCCGAAGCAAAGGCGGTGCTTACCCGCATTGAAAAACTTGGACTTGGGCACCTGCCTGTGTGCATTGCAAAAACGCAGTACTCCTTCTCTGACGATGCAAAACGTCTGGGTAGGGCAAAGGATTTTGTACTTACCATACGCGATATTGAAATAGCCGCCGGCGCAGGTTTTGTAGTGCCAATTGCCGGAGCGGTGATGCGCATGCCAGGATTGCCTGCAATACCTTCTGCTGAGAGTATTGATATAGATTCTGAAGGAAATATTAGGGGGCTATTCTAATCTTCAGGATAGACCAATAAAGGTCTTCCCGAATTATTGATTGTTCCAATCTGCAGCTTTGATTGTATGGTTCCATACTTCAAGACCATCCTTACTCATTAGGCGAATTTTAAGCTGCCTTTCTTGCCTGGGCCCGGATACTTCAAGCAACGCAAAGTTGTGCTCTAAATAGAGCGTGCCATCTACACGGTTAGTCGTGGCATTGTCGCCAGCTTTATGGGCACCTGAGGTCATAGGCGAAGTAGTAAGGTCATACATCACTGTGCCCTTATGGTTTACTTTTATAAGTTCGGCATGGTGTCTATCGCCGGTAAGAAATACTACTCCGGTGATACCTTCGGTAGCTATGCGGTCAAGGAGAAGTTCGCGCTCAATTTCATAATTTGAATAGTTCTCGTATACTTTGGCATCGTTTAGAATTTGTCCGCCAACTGCAATAATTTTAAATGGAGCCTGACTGTATTTCAGTATTTCTATCAGCCAATCAATCTGTTCTTTGCCCAGCATCTGGGATGGTGCGCTTACCAGTTCAGGGTGGCTTCGATACCAGCGATTGTCAAGTAGAAAAAAGTCGATATCATTGAATTGAAACGCGCTTGTTATCCCACCTAAGCCATGCACTCCGCAGCCATTATTGGCCCAGAAAAGTTTAAAGGCATCAAGGGTTTTGTCCCTTTGAGGAAATGCACCGGTGGCGTCATTCGGGCCAAAATCATGGTCGTCCCAAATGGCATAATGCTGGGTAGTGGCAAGCAACCGCTGCAGTTCGGTGACAGACCGGGTATGCGTGTAGCGCTTCATGATGCCGGTTTTGCTGAACCAATCAGCTTCGCGCAGGTAAGTATTGTCGCCCAGCCAAAGCATCATATCGGGTTTTGCGTCGGCTATTTTTTCCAATATGTCAAAGTCGCTGCCGAATTTGCGTCCGGGCCTGTCGTATTCAGGCTCATTGATGTATACACAACTGCCGGCAGCTATGGTGAAATTTGCAGGGTTTTTTCGAAATTGCCACAGGTCTTGTGTTTTAAAACTTAGTTGCCGCCCTTCGGTTTGCACCTTGCCATTGGCCGTTATTTGATAGGCATAACGAAGTCCGGGTTCCAATTCATTTGCCGTAAGGTGCGCTATAAAGGCATTATCAGAAATTACTTGTATGACCTGTGATTTCAGTTTCTTTGCCGGAAGGCTATCCGCCCAATATATGAGTTGCACTTCGCAGGCTTCCTTCATCTGCACCCAAACTACTGCTTCGCGCATTTCGCTGTAGCCATTCATGGGGCCTGATTGTATAAGGCTTTGGGCAAAAGTGCTTAATGAAAGAAATAGTACGAAAATTAAAACGGTGTTCCTTTTCATCAGAAATATGATTAATGCCGAAAGATATGGATGTAAAACATAATCTATGTAACGACATCGTTAAGAAAATTTATTAATAGAATATGAGTTTTGTTTTCCCTACAGAACCATTTAAGTTGGTAGCATTCATAATATACATTCCTGCAGGCAGGTTAAAACCTTCGCAGAGTGAAGTGCCATTGGCACTGAAAATAGATTTGCCCGACAGGTCGAATATTTCAATACTCCTATACTTTTCGCATGCTGTAATCCACATTTTGCCTGTTGAAGGATTTGGGTATGCTAGTACTGCCTTTCCGGGGTATTTGGCTCCTGATGCTGAGTTTGGTTCACAGGGAAGGTTAAGTATCAACTGCCATAGTTCATTATCGAATTCAGAAATTGAAGGTTCAGATTCATAGGCGGTTTCGCCCATTCGAACTACTACCATATTCATAGATGGAACAACGTATACTTTTTGGTCATTTCCGCCAAGTCCTGCATACATATCTGCAGGTGCATCAGGAATGATAAAACCTTGCTGAAGGAAAGGGTTTAAGGGCAAATAATGGCTCTCCTGTCCGTTGAGCCACCACAAGTAGCCGTAAGATTTATTGAGACTTTGCGATGGTGTAATCATGCTTTGAATATAATCCTGATCAGCCAGCACTACATCGCCAGCCCATACAAAGTTGTTCAGCGCCAGTAAACCAAATCGGGCCATACTGCGCGTATTGCTCAAAAAAAGCTGATCGTCGCTCCACAACCCGCTCATACCTATTTTTGAGCCTATCCGCGTGAGTGTATAAATGTTCGGATTCATTCCTGTGGCACTCTCGATTACTGCGTGAAGCTTGCGGTATACTCCGTTGTGGTAATGCCATTGGCTTCCGGCATCAAGACCGGTGCACTGAAAACAAGTAGGTTCGGTACAATCCCAATACAGAGGCGAATTGTTAAATGAGCTTGTCATCGTAAGTTGATGCCAGATGGTACGCTGCGCTTCATTTTCGGTGGAGCATGACGTCCAACCTTCGCCAAGGTACTGCGCTACCGGATCGTTGATGTTTAAAAATCCTTCTTCCTGAGCAATGCCAGTAAGAACTGCTTTCAGCGATTTGGCTGATGATGCCCAATACCAGAAAGCGCTTTGATCGTGCCCGTTGAAATAGCTTTCTAAGGCAATTTTCCCATCAATGAGGATAATCAGTGATTTCGAGTTTTTTGCTTCGGCGTACTGCAGCAGGGTATCGATATTTTCCTGGCACCATCCCAATTCTTGAGGACTGAAGGTAGTCCATTCATTTCCCGAAAGGGGTGGGAAGTATGTTTGTGCGCTGGAAGTAAGGACAGAAATTGTAATGATTGTGGTTAGGATGTTTTTCATAAGAAAAAATGGATATTTGAATAGAGCAGTAGCTTATACAATAGTTTCAATTTGTATAAACATTGATGGTTAGAGAAATAAGAATCCACTCACCACAAATCGGGATTATTCAAAATCCATTTATGAGGTTTTATATGGTTCCAGGGCTCCGCAGCCAAATTTGCATTTGGGTCTATGAGTGGCCGATAGGGGCGGTGGTTAAGGCTAACGCTTGATATCACATATACTTCAGGATTCGCGATACCTTTTTCTTGGTACTCAGCTTTGATGTGCTGAGCATATTGCCATATTTGGTCAGGGCGCGTGGCAAGTGATTGCGCCATTTTATCAGGCAGCCTGCCGCCGGGTTCTATAATCTCCGTATTCCCACTCTGTGGGTCCACCACTCTGTATTGTATGATGCCGTACTTGCTCCTCAGCATCATATGCCAGCTTAGGCGGTGGGCTTCTTCGCTCCAATGCGGTGATCCGGGATACAAAAAGTGTCTCAAAGGGAGCAAAACCATCAGCGAAAAGTAAACCGCAAGACCCGCCTGCAGGGATTTTTTGCGAAAGGGAGCGGGATAACGATATCCTGTTATCGCATTAGCCAATGAATTGCGGAAGAACAGCTTGCGCATTGCGGCAGGTTCGAAATAAAGTATGGTTGTAATCAGCATCATGTATGGGAATATTCCTATCTGAAATACCACTGAATTGAAAAGGTGAAAGAAAATGCTCACCACGAAGGCACACTTTCTTGTAGGCTTGTACCATAATGCCGGAATTACAAAAAAATCAAAGAGTATACCCCCATACGAAATCAACATAATAAGCCAATCACTATGGCAATAAGCGCCTAATATGGGGTAATC
Organism: Flavobacteriales bacterium; assembly: GCA_038207425.1. Classification (GTDB taxonomy): domain Bacteria; phylum Bacteroidota; class Bacteroidia; order Flavobacteriales_D; family Cryomorphaceae; genus JBBQZU01. Next base: position 5,922 of record JBBQZU010000017.1, read on the forward strand.
ACATTTGCCGGAAAGGAAGGTGCCTACAGCCTTGCCGCTTAGCCAGTCGGGATACAATTTCGCGCAAGCTGCATAGAAATACACAATAGCAAGCGATGCCTTAAATATCCATATTGACCAATAGGGCACTGATTGCGACTCCTTCACCCTGCCTTGCTTTACATCAAGCGAGCGGTATACATTCATGGGTGCAATCAGAAATAACATACAAAATAGCAGCAGCAGGTAGTAATGATTATTGTAGCTGGTTTTCTGAGCAAAATATACCGCCGCCCAAAGAACAAGGTACAGGGATGTCATTAATCTGTAGCGGTAACCAAGGGAAATACCAATACCTGCAATGCCCAAAAGAACATAAATTAAATATGCCTGCGGCCCAATTATAATTTGCAGGAATTCAAACCCAATAAAGTTAAAGGTGAATGGCACATTAACAAAATTATCGCCTACCCAACCTGTGATGATGGCTCCAAAACCTTCGGCAGCCATAAGCAGCCCCATCAATATACGGAAGGCCGCCAGCGGTGCTGCGTCGGTATTACGGTAAAGAAAATTAAAGCTCATGCGGCGAAATTATTAATTAATTAGGCTTCATGTGGTTCACGGCGAATGAAACTTTAGTGTTTCAAGAATTACCCTTATTTTCTGTGTTATGTGTTTGCAATAATTTTGGCTGGTTGGATATAAATGCGATATTCACATCGAAATCACAAGGAATTCATGAAGCACATTATACTTTCTTTGCTGGCTGTGGTGGCTTTCTCAGCCGTTTCATTGTCAAACCATATTGCCGGAGGCGATTTTACTGTAAGGCATATCAGTGGCAATACTTTTTTAGCCAAGTTGGTGCTGTACCGCGACTGTAATGGTAATTTGGTGCTGGATCAAAGTATCAGTATCAGCGTGTTTGATGCAGTTACAAACGAATATCTGCAAGATTTGTCATATGTAATGTTTGACCCACAAGCGGCTATATTGCAACTTGGCAACAGTTGTTATGATCCGAACCTTTGTATTGAAAGTCAAACTTATACTCAAGAAATTGACCTACCCAACAACCCAAATGGCTATTACATGACCTGGGAACGATGCTGTAGGAATTCCCTTGCCATCAACATTAATGCAGCCGATGCGGGGATGGTATTCACCGTGCAGGTTGCCGATCCGGCATTGCAAAGTTCCACACCTGAATTTCTTCCTTACCCTGCAGAAGCTTTTCTTTGTGTGAATGGTCCTAACTCTATCATTTTCACGGCAACAGATGAAGATGGTGATGAGTTGGTATACAGCTTTACCAATGCTTTGCGTGGCAGTGCATCGTCAATAGGCGATCCCGCCCCGGCGCTTGCTGGCCCCAGGCCTTATCTCGTTGTTGATTGGGTGCCACCCTACAATATTATCGATCAGGTGGGAGGCGTCACACCATTGGCTATTGATCCTTTAACAGGAGTAGTATCAGGCCAGCCCACAATGCAGGGCTTTTATACTATAGCGGTGCAAGTGGATGAGTTTAGAAATGGAGTGAAAATAGGAGAGATACGCCGCGAAATTCAGGTTGCAGGGCTTTTATGCAATTTTGATTTTCCTGCTGAAATATTCACGCCTGATGATCTGCTTGTGTTTGATGTTGTGGCTAATACCGAATTTTGTATTGAAATCAGCGCAGTGGATCCAAACACAGGCGACACTCTTTTCTTCCAAGCCACAGGGCCGCTGATGGATGGTACTGTGCTTCCTTCTGCATCTTTTCCCGACGCTGAAGGATTTGGATCAATAACCCAGGATTTCTGCTGGATTCCGGTTTGTGAAAATGTGAGCGACACGCCATATGAAGTCACATTTATCGCGTTTTCCAGAGGCTGCGCTGCCGATGTGTTTATTACTACCAAAACAATTTTTATCAATGTAGTACTCGAAGTAAATGAACCTACTACACTTCAAGGGCCAGTACCGGAAGCCATAATTGATCTCTATAACCCGGGCACTCACTGTTTCAGCTTTGAGTTTTTTGATCCTAACGTAGCCGACTCACTTTTCATATCCGCGAGTTCCAAAATTTTTGAATTACCCAATGCCAACGAAATAGAGTTTGAGTTTGGCATACAATCAGTCACACTGCCATATTGCTGGTTTGTAACATGTGCTGATGTGCGCGATGAGCCATATTTTGTAGATTTTGAAGTAATTACAACCAATTGTTTGGTTCGAGACACCAACTATTTTTCTGTGCCGGTGCGCGTCATTGTTCCTGAAAATTCGCCTACTACCTTTATACAGCCTGAGCAGTCTATCTTCTTCGAGTTTCACACCATGGGCGATTCGCTGTGCTTTTCGGTTACACTATTTGACGAGAACTTCTTTGACACCCTTATGGTAAGCGCAAGCGGAGCTATTATGGATTTGGTAAATAATCCGGCCAATTTCTCTTCTGAAACGGGGCTTTCGCTGATAGAAAAGCAATTTTGCTGGGTGCCGACCTGTGAAGATGTGCGCGAAGAACCGTATGAAGTGTTGTTCAAAGCTACAGCCAATAGTTGCAAAACCAACGACGAAGTGCTCCATCCTGTTCAAATTTTCCTTACACTCCCTCCAGAGTCTCCACCGTTTTTTGAGCTTCCTGCTGATGGTGATTTTATAGAATACTTTATCGGTGATGACCCTATTTCAATATTTGCAGTAGCACGCGACCTCGATGTGTATGATACACTTACGGTTACAGCGGCTTCGCCCGCGTTTGATGCTCCCGGCAATAAACCTTTGTTTGAACCATTTACAAACAATACCATAGTAGCATCAGAGTTCTTCTGGCAACCTGATTGCTCTGACGTGAGTGATGACCCGTATCCTGTTACGTTCACTGTAACTAGCCGCAGTTGCCAGAAAAATGTATCAGAATCGGTAACCATTGAAATTTTTGTGACCACTCCAACAAAAGGTGATATTAACCCTATCCCGAATATATTTTCTCCTAACCGAGATGGGGTAAATGATTTTTGGACCATTGAAGATAAGGGCGATCCTTGCTTGCTAAATTTCAAGGCAACTGTATTTGACAGGTGGGGGCGTGAAGTATACGCTACCAGCATTCCATCGTTTGAGTGGAATGGCGAAAATGCAAATGGCACAGTTGCTACCGATGGAACATACTTTCACATGATAGAATACTTCTATCGTGCATCGGCAAAGTCGTATTCAGGAAACATTCAGGTGGTGAAGTAGAAGTCTATTGCTTCACCCGCGTCCAGATATCGGTGCGGCCTATGAGCCCCCAGCGGTCTACGCTTCCGCGCAGATGCAGCATACCGTGTGATGGCATTTCGATGGTACAGTAATAGGTATTGCCGGTTTTAGGGTCGTAAATGGTTCCATTTGTCCAGGTATCTTTTTTAAATTCAAAATCCCTAAGGTTCACCATATCCATAATGGCCTTGCCTTTTTTGTCCAACCTTGGTTTTCCATTTTCGTCATTCGGCTCCTTTAGCCAAACGATCTTTCCAAAGTAGAAGTCCGTGTCCTTTTGTTTGAATATTCTGATATGCGATGTGCCCTCTCCGGGTTGCCATACGCCTATTAGTTCATTGGCATTTGGAGCATCTGCCAAGAGACCCGCCATACAAATGACAACTGCTGCTAGAAGTGTTTTCATGCCGTGGTGTTTTATCTTGAATCGCTGGTATTGTAAGGTATCGTTTTCAAAATATGCTCAGCGATTGCGACCCTTGCCACAGTTTTTCTATCGGCTTCTATTATGGTCCAAGGTGCATGCGCAGTATTGGTTTCTTTAATCATCTTCTCACGATATACAGTATACTGCTCCCACATTTCCTGAGCGCGAAGGTCTAGCGGGGTCATCTTCCATCGCTTCAGGGGGCTCTGTTTAATATCTTCAAACCGGCGGGCCTGCTCTTCCTTGGTGATGGAAAGATAAAATTTTATCAGGAATGTGCCCGATTCAGTGAGCATTCTCTCAAAGTCATTTACCTGGCCCATAAAAGTGTGGTATTCCTGCTGGGTGCAAAATTCGTTTACAGGTTCTACTATGGCCCGGTTATACCAGCTACGGTCAAAAAAAACGATCTCTCCAGGCTTGGGAAGTTTGTTCACATACCTTTGAAAGTACCATTGACCTTTTTCTTCCTCAGTGGGCTTGGGCAAGGCCACCACGCGATAATGACGCGGATTTATATGGGCTTTAAGTCTGCGTATTGCACCACCTTTGCCAGCCGCATCACGGCCTTGAAACACTATTACAATTTTCTTTTGTCCTTCAATCACCCAATTTTGTAGTTCCACAAGTTCAGCCTGAAGGGCTTTCAGCTTGATTTCATACTTTACAATTTCAAGAGTTTTTTGGAGGTCTATGGTTTTTTGCGACAGCAAATTGCTTAATCCTATTGGACTGTTCAGCAATGTCACATCTTCATCAGTGAGATTCATTTTTTAAATGTCAAGTTCTTCAAGGTGTCGGTAATAGCGCTGAATCACGTTTGGGTCAGGGGCCATCACAGCCCCGTGCGATCCTTTGTTCGGGTAGTCGTACATCGAGAGCACGTACCGAAGGCTTTCAAGTCTGGCTACGCGCTTATCATTGGTTTTCACTATTATCCAAGGCGCGAAATGGGTATGGGTTTTTGAAAACATTTGATCCTTATAGTGGGTGTACCGATCCCAAAGTATCTGCCCTTTTTGGTCTACAGGGCTGTATTTCCAAGCTTTCACAGGGTTTTTTATTCTTGATTTGAATCGTTTTAGTTGTTCCTTTTTAGAAATGGAGAACCAGAATTTGATTAGGGTTATACCATCTTCATGAAGCATATGCTCAAATTCAGTAACCTGTGCCATAAATTTCTGGTACTGATTGTGATCGCAAAAACCCATAACGGGCTCTACCACCGCGCGGTTATACCAGCTTCTGTCGAAAAAAGTGATCTCTCCCGGGTTTGGTAATTCCTTGATGTATCGCATGAAATACCACTGCCCGCGCTCTATTTCAGTAGGTTTTGGCAATGCCACCAGATTCATGGCGCGTGGGTTGAGATGCTCTACAAATCTCTTAATGGTTCCGCCCTTGCCTGCTGCATCCCGCCCTTCAAAGAGTACAGCAACGCGCTGTTTGTTTCCCAAAAGCCAATTTTGCATGTCTACCAATTCGGCCTGAAGCCGCGCAAGTTCTCTTTCGTAGTGCACATTGCGCAGCACCTTTTTGATGTTTATATTTTCTGTCCCGGCAATCTCAAGCAGATCTGTGCCCGTTTTTATGTGGAGAAAATGTTCCTTGTTGAACATACTTTGGTTTCAATTTTCAGGCTCGAAAGTATAAACTTTAAAAACACCCTGTTCTTAAATTTTAAGTATTTACGCTTATTATTGGTTCATAACTTAAACCAAGATACTATATTCGCCCATTTTTCTCTAAGCCTATGTATCCCACTGAATTTGATGGATTAACTATAGCCGGAATTTATATACATGAGCCGGGTGGTGCTTTAACCAATCTACTGCTCGCCATATGGGGATATTATCTGTATTTCAGGCTTTCAGGTATTCACGAGCCTTTTGGCAAATATTGGCGTTACTTTATACTTATGCTTGCCCTTGCTTCTACAGGTGGCATTCTCACCCACGGTTTTCCGCAGTTATTTGGACTGGGAGTATTTTTCGCGCTCTGGAGCAGCAAGAATGCCTTTGTACCGGTAGGAAACTATCTGGCTACTATGGCATTTATCATTGCTTTATTTCCCGAAAGAATGGCAAAACTCCGCAAGCTCTTTGCAGCCAAAGCCATGCTTGTAATACTTAGCGCCATGGTGCTCTACAGCTTTACACCAATAGCCATTGATCTGGGGGTTACCTATATTTTGATCATCGTACTTGCGCAGAATTATAGAAAAGACCTGCCCGGCGCGGTATATTTCAGAAATGCTTTTGGCATCGCCATACTGTCGGGTACCTCATACATTATGAAGTTTGACCTTGACAAGCATTGGCTTACGCACAAAGATATAGTTCACGTATTTGTTTACTTGAGTATGTGGTTCATATATTTGGGAATCAGAGAGTATGAAGCAAGAATACAAGTAACTTCATGAAAGCCTTCAAGTAATTTTTGCAATGATTTTTTTCATTTATAACAATATGTACTTTTGTGCAGCATGATTCTACCTATAGCAGCTTACGGCGATCCGGTACTTAAAAAAGTAGCAAAGGTTATAAGGCGCGGCCATGATGGCTTGGATGCGCTTATCGCAAATATGTTTGAAACGATGTACGAAGCACAGGGAGTTGGTCTGGCTGCGCCCCAGATCGGTCAGTCAATAAGGCTCTTTATTTTAGACGCCAGCCCTTTCGGGGAAGATGAAGATGATCCTGAATCACAAAAAGTAAAAGACTTTAAAGAAGTCTTTATAAACGCGCATATAAGCTTTCGAGGAGGGGTTGAGTGGCCTTTCAATGAAGGTTGTCTCAGCATTCCAACAATAAGAGAAGAGGTGTTTCGTGAAGACGAAATTAAAATGACTTACTACGATCAAAACTGGAATTTTCAGGAGAAAACCTTTGACGGTTATGCCGCAAGAATCATCCAGCATGAGTACGACCACATTGATGGTATACTCTTTACAGACAGGTTAAAACCTCTTAAAAAACGGATGCTTCAGCGAAAATTACAGGAGATTAGTAGAGGTGAAGTAGAAGTAAACTACAAAATGCGCTTTCCAATAATTAAAGCCAAAAAATGATTATGATACGATTTATCGCAATAGCTTATTTAGCCCCCATGTTTGCCTCATGTGGGGGCGAGGCATCTTATGATCAGCAGTCGCAGTTGTTGAGTAATACCGAAAAGAGCACTATGTTAATTGCTGAAATTGACAGTCTTGAAGCCATTTTCTACACGGATACATTCAACGTGCACTCAGAAGTAGGGCCCATGCTCCTTCAGAAGTATACAGATTACGCCCGCATGTTTGTGGGTGATAAGGTCAAAACCCCGGAATATATGTACAAATCGGCTGCAATGTCTCGTGGGGTTGGTTTGCCTATGAAGGCCATAAAAACGTATGATCAGATTTTGAAAGAATATCCTGATTATGAGCGCTGCCCTGAAGTAGCTTTTCTTATAGGCTTTACCTACGACGAAGACCTTAAGCAACCTGACCTGGCCAAGGAAGCCTACACAGAAGTAGTAAATCGGTACCCAACTGACCATTGGGCTCAGCAGGCGCGTTACCGACTTGAAACTATAGATATGAGCGACGAAGATCTCATTGAGCACTTCATGAAAAAGAACGGTGAAAATAGCTGATTCACTGAAAAGCTATTCAGCAGCGGCATCAGGGCAACTATCTACCTTTTCAATTTCAATTCCATCCATAGTAAAGTTAAAGTCGCTACTTTTAAGTTGCTCGGGGGTAAATTTTTGTGGTATAAAATAAATCCCGTTCAACTTACCAATTCTGGATTTTAAGCCTACGATGCACTCTTCTGACATTGATGCAGTTTCTCTGAGCATACCTTCATAATATAGATTAATGGTGTAGCTGAAAGCTACCGGCTCCTTATTCGTATTTTCGATAGCAATGAGAAGCGCAGGTTTCACCGCGCCATCGGCATCTTTGGCTTTTGCCCATTTGGTCGCCATTCTCAGACCATCCTGCTTTATGTATTGGGTGTATCCTTTCTGCCCAAAGCAAGCAGCGGACGTAGAAACAAATGCGGCGATAATCAGAATTCTGGAAATCATTTTTTTGAGGTTTTGAATTGCAAATTTGGTAATAAATTCCATGGCATTTGCGGGCAGAACTGCAATTTATGCTTTCTCTTATTTTGGATATAAGTAAATGGCAATCATAAATATATAGTGATATAAAGGGTATTGAATAAACTGATCACGAAAAATGTCTGAAAAAAAATGAATGCATTAGTGAACGCATTGCCAAATGTGGTGTACAGGGTAGAAAATATAACAATCTGCTATGCACCGTTCCTTAACCATCACCCGAATTAACTGGATCGACGCCCGATACCTTCAAATCTTTCTCCTTGGATCTTTTCTATTATATGGCTTTCTATGGCTTGGCTGGAGCAGTGACATCAAGGTATTTCTTGCGGCTATCAGCTCAGCTTTTCTCACCCAGGAATTCTGGGCACGCAGGCAAAATCTACCGGAGGGTTCATGGAGAAGCGCTCTTATTTCGGCATTGGGTCTGTGCCTGCTGCTTAAGGTAAATGCATGGCCCATTATGTTTTTAGCCGGAGTTATTACCATTAGCAGCAAGTTTTTGATTACGTTCAGAGGCAAGCATATATTCAATCCCACCAACCTCGGTATTGTGGTTATCATCCTTTCGGGAAATGGATGGATTTCACCAGGGCAGTGGGGTAGTGGTGAGTTAGTGGGATTGCTTGTGTTGCTTGGCGCTGCTGGTGTGCTATTCAGAGTAAACAGGTGGGATGTGTCTGTAGCATTTCTAGGTTCCTTATTTCTTCTGGAATATTTTCGTACTGTGCACCATTTGGGATGGCCTGCCGATGCGCTCTGGCACAAATTCAGCTCGGGAACGATTCTGCTCTTCGCCTTTTTCATGATCACAGATCCCCGCACAGCGCCTGACCACCGTATAGCGCGCATTCTTTGGGGTTTCATGATTGCAGGATTGAGCTTTTGGCTTACCCAATTCTGGCACCTATATCAGGCACCCATATTCGCACTTTTTGCCGTGAGCGCGCTTACCCCAATTTTTGATATGATATTCAAGGCAAATAGATTTCAATGGCTTCCAAATCAAGTTTCAACACAATCAACAAATCAAAAACACAGAAAAATGAAAACAAGAATCGTATCAGTGGCCCTGGCCATGCTAATAATGGTACCCGATACCTTTGCCTTTTGCGGATTTTATGTTGCAAAGGCTCCCGCAAATCTTTTCAACCATAAAAGTGAAGTGATTCTGGTGCGCGATGGTAACCGCACTGTATTAACTATGAGCAACGACTTCCAGGGAGATGTGGCGGAGTTTGCTATGGTGGTACCTGTACCTGTAGTGCTTCGCGAAGACCAGATAAAGGTTGTAGACCGTGGAATATTTGACCGCCTTGATGCCTACTCAGCACCGCGTGTTGTGGAATACCATGATCAGAATCCTTGTATTAGCAATGATTATATGCGCTATGAATCAATAAGCGGAATGCGGAAAAATGCTGCAGCACCATCCATGATGGAAGATTCGGAATTTGATGATAAACATAAAGTAACGGTAGAAGCCCGCTATACCATAGGTGAGTATGACATACTCTTGCTTAGTGCGGGTGACTCTCAGGGCCTTGAGCGCTGGCTCATTAGCAACGGCTATAGAGTTCCCGAAAAAGCATCCGAAATTCTCAAACCCTATATTCTTACCAACACCAAATTTTTTGTTGTAAAGGTGAATCTCAACAACCAGCGCCGCATGGGTTTTGAGTACCTGCGCCCTATCCAAATCAGCTTTGAATCCGAAAAATTTATGCTCCCAATACGTCTTGGAATGGCCAATGCAGAACACGCTCAAGATCTTGTAGTATATGCATTTAGCCGCACAGGTAGGATTGAGTCCGTTAATTACCGTACTGTAAAAATTCCTACAGACCGCGATGTACCGCTATTTGTACAGAATTACTTCGGTGAATTCTATAAGGACCTTTTTGACAAATCATACCAGCAGGAGCGTCGCAGTGCTGTATTTCTTGAGTACGCCTGGAATGTAAGCCCTATGCAAGGAATGAAGTGCGATCCGTGTGTATCTCCTCCTCCAGTGTTTGATGATTTTGCGGAAGCAGGCGTCAATTGGGTATCTGGAATGAACCCGCAAAGCAATGTATTCTTCACCAGGCTTCATGTGCGCTACACCAGAGATAAATTTCCTCAGGATTTGCTCTTTCAGGTCACGCCAAATGCTGAAAACTTCCAGGCCCGCTATGTGACCCGGCATCCGGCTCAAGGAGACTTAACCTGCGATGCCGGAACAGAGTATAGAATGACACTAGAGAATCGCAGACGCAATGAAGTGGAAGAACTTGCTGCCTTGGCTGGGTGGACAAATCCCAATTACCAGCATTATATCACTGAATTCAGCGGTAATACTATAGAAAAGTACAAGCCCGTAAAAGAAGATTTTGCACCAGTATACACCAACGGAAACTCAGGTGGGAATGATGGTACGGGAAATAGTGGGCACCTTTGGATGCTCGGCTTTTTGCTCGCCGGACTCATTGGGTTGTTCACTTTGCAACGCAGACAATACAAGCTTAAAACTGTCTGACCCCGGTGCAACTTTTTAATTGATGGCGCGTCAAAAGGTCGGATTTAACGAATCCGGCCTTTTTCGCGCCAATCCGCCTTACTGATGAAAATTAACCGGTGCTTGTTATATTGTACCACTTATTTTGTTAATTTAAACCCGTAAATCAAAGCTTTATGCGGACTCTTACATTATTTTTTCTCATGCTCTCCTTACAGGTTTCAGCTCAGAAATCCAGTAGTGGAGAAACAAACCCGGTTGAAGAACTGGAAGTTTATGTGCCAAATGCGTTCACCCCAAATTCAGATGGGGTGAACGATGTGTGGAAAATCCATGTGTCAGGGCCCCAGCTCGAATCGTTTGCTGTGGTGGTCATAGACCGCGGTGGAAAGGAAGTTTTTTACTCTGAAGATCCTGCCGTGGTATGGTCAGGAAATACAAAAGGCGGAGAGTATATTTCGTCACCGAGCCTGTTTGTGTACTATATTAAGCTCAGAGTATTGGGTGGCACTGAAGTAAAATCATACAGGGGCCATATAACCTTAGTGCGCTGAACAATTACACAGCGATTGTGATTTACCAATAAAGGTAAATTAGCCTGCCAGCGCGCTTTTGCTTAGGATGTTCATTATTTCACTTCGTCCTAATTTCTGCATTTGCACAGCGTTAAATTTGGCTGAAATATCATCGCAAATCTTCTTTAAATTATCTTCGCGATTGGCAATATTCTTCATAGCAATCGACATCGCATCCCGCACTATCGGCGGCGCATCTGAAATCTCTCCAGAAATGGATTTCAAATAGTTTGCGAAAAATTCATCGCTAAGTTTATTTCTGTTCTTTGCTACTTCTGCCAGCGTGAAGTAGGCATAGCACCTAAAATCACCATCCTGACATTTCGCCCATGAATCAATAAAATGAACGGCATATTCAGAACGGGCAATAACATTCTGACAAAATTTTTCGGCAAAAGGAGATGGGTACAACTGATCTGCTCTTTTTTGAAGTTCATCCTTTGTGTAGCTTTCAGGTTGGTCAATGTAAGTGGCTAGCGCCTTCATATCATGATTTGCATCTGAATAAAGTTCATCTGCCAAAGCCGCATCGCAGGGTAAATTCCGCGCCACTTCTTTTATTCGTGCGAAGCTTAGTCCAAAAGTTTCTTCTCCGTGGGTATCCAAAATTGTCCATCCTTTGTCAGAGATTGTAAGGCTCTCATTTTTAAGTATATCACGAACATCTTCAACGGTCATAGGCGATTCTTAAAGGTTTAATGCGAAATCAAAGTTAAGCCTAAGTATGCTTTGTATTACCGATGGCTGCATATTAGATATCCACAGTGCTTGTGTAATAGTATAAGTAAGAAGATTGATAGTTGTACAACTGACGGCAAATGGACTCATGGCTTCCTGAAGCACAGGCAATACTGGTGAAATGTGTTGCTCACAAATGTGTTTCCATAGCCGTAAGGCGCTATTGATAAATCATCTTGGCACCAGAAGACTTCGGGCATCAATACAAAATCTTTTTGCAGCATTGCGGCTAAATCCCAAGCAAAAGGGTAATTGCGCCCTTTCTTCTTGATGTTTTTTACGACGATGATAAAGTGACCGCCCGACTTCAGAATTCTGGAGAGCGAATGGTAAATTTTCACAAGTTCATTCACAAATTCCTGATAATCTGCTACGTTACCCAAGTCTTTCTCGTCGTCAGAATAATTGGTCTGTAAGCCATGTTGAATTCTTTTAGCTTGGTTTTCAGCTCCTTTCATATTGAGTATATCCCAATAGGGCGGTGAAGTGATTATTAAATCCTGCAGGGGAAAGCCATATGTGCCTGCTTTTCTGGCATCACCTCTTATAATATCGAATGAAGGCATTTCAGAAACGGGAAACTCACATCCGGTGGCTGATGCTTCAAAAAGATATGCCAGGCAGCGCTCACGGGCAATATCTGTGAAATAGGAAGAGAGCTCAACACCAAAGCCATTTCTTCCGAGTTTCAGGGCTGCCACTTGCGCACTTCCTGTTCCCGACATGGGATCGAAAACATTCTCGCCGGGCTTCGTGAAGGTTTTAATAAATATTTCTGCCAAATCTTCAGGGAACTTAGCCGGGTGCACTATTTCGTTTTTCTTGCGGCGTTGCGGCTTTAATATAAACCAGGATGGAGGGATGTGCTCCGCATGAATGCCCATAGCATGGTGCTCATTATTGTCATAATAATTGCGGGCAGGGATTTGATAAATACCTGAGTTTTCATCCTTCCGGAAATGAAGTACATAAAAATGGCTTCCAGTAGGATGGTAGTAGTTATTTCCTGAATGGTGCGCGTAATCGAGCCCTGCAATCTTTTCGTCTTTCAGCGAAAGCAATTGCCCGATGCCGCAGGCCAGGTCCCACGCCCAGGGATAGTATGCGCCACCAATCTGAATGTTTGAAATGGCTAGTGCTAAAAATCTCCGGTGCAGAATATTTGCCGAAAGGACTGCAACGAGATCCAGAATATTCTTGCTGTACGCCGGCCACTCTGAAGGCGAAATTTCCGCAATCTCAATTCTTAGGTCAAGCAGAGCAAACTGGCATTGCACATTAGGATCTTGAGTTGCCGAAAAACCAAGCTCGGCGATACATTTCACAGCTATCTTATAATCCGGGCCGTAGTAGAATACCGGAATATCACTTTCTTCCTTGAGTGTAAAGAAGCGCATATTGCCTCGAATCCAGCTTTCCGCATCGGTATATCTGAACCAGGATTTCTGAAAAGGAAGCCATTCTTTGGAACTTAATCTGTTGAATCGGTTGATGCCTGCAGCCATAGTTGCACAAATGTAAAATTATGATGGCAATCGCGAAGATTGATTCACATGGTTGCACCCGCTTGGGGTACCATCATTTACTTGATCTGAAGGTCTTCAAGTCTGCTAATGATATCAGGTATCTGCTCAACACCAATATCCTTGGCCTTGATTATTTTGTTGGCATCGAGCAAAATTATCTTAGGTGTTGAAAAAACATCGAATGCCTCATGGTACTTCAGGCTCTGGTAGGTAGTTTTACCTGACGTGATCAGAGTGGTAGCATAATCAGCGTCTTTATATGCATCCGGCGGTATACTCACATTGTAGAAACTCATCTTATTATCTCTGATGAATTTATTCCATTTCTTACCATTATCGGCGCTTACAGCATATATGGCCAGGTCGCCTTTGTATCTTTGGAACATCTCCACAAGTTTGGGGGTTTCCTTTTTACAATGCCCGCAATCAGGATCGTAGAAATAGAGCAGCGTATACTTGTTTTTAATATCGCGGTGTGTGCTGATCCAATTGCCAGCAGTATCGGCAAGTGTGAGCTCAGGAGCACGCATTCCTATTAAGGTAAAGCGCTTGCTGTTTGCTTTCTCGCGAATGCTTTTCAGCTTTTCTTCATCCATCCAGAAGGCATCATCACCTTTGTAAAAATTGTCGACCATGTAAACGAATACCTTGTCCATACCCATGATTTTTGATGTCTCAAAATTATAGGTGGTATAATGAACGGTGTATTTGTACACTTCTGATCCTTTCGGTAGTTTTACTGATAGCCGCCTGAAATTTTGAACGATAGAGTCAGGATCCTGAATTAGGGTTTTATTAAGGAAATTAACCAGTTTGGTGTGAAAAATCGGCGTATTCACTACGCGGTCGTCACTTAAATCTATATTATCAAAATAGTGCTGTTTGTAGTACTGGTATGCTTTATCGCGGTCGGCATGGAGTTCTGACGGAGGTTCTATGTCCACCGACATTTTTATTTCCTTTACAGAAAAAAGGTTGGCATACTTCACAAAAAGGTCATTCTGAGAAGCAGCTACTTCTACGTTCAGTTCATTATAGCGCGTTTTCAGACGCGATGTAATTTCTGGTTTGCCATCATTCTCTTCGAGTTCTTTTATGAGCTGATCTCTTTCAATTCTTTTTGCCGAAAGGAACCGCATATAGTCAAACATTACTCTGTTGTTCTCTGATTTGATAACTTTCATGTTCATCACCAAATCCACAGTGTCGGTTTCCATCTTAATGTCTTCACCGTCGGCTATGATTATTTCGAAATACTTTGGTCCGGGCAATACCACGGCAAACTTTCCTTCTTTCTTCTTTTCCACCCGCTTGAAACTGAAGTTGCCATTTTTATCAGCCTTTGCAGTGTCGGCATAGTATAGCCTTTCACCATAGTAATTGGCCAGGTATACTGTCGTGTCCTTTACTCCATTGATATGAAAATGGTATGGATTTGTTTTTTGTGCAGTAGCAGCAATACTGACAATGAATGCCAGAATGATCAGAATCGTTCTTTGGGTCATAGTGTATTTTTGTGGTGAACGTTTTGCAAATGTCGTGCTAAAGTGCGTTTCATCGGTAGGCTACTTCAGTTTTAAATTCACTGGTTGTGTGGAAAGTGATTTCGGGAAAATTTTGGCGTTCCAGATTCAATATCCACGCACTAGGGGCCAAAAACACCCAGTTCTCATCCTTGTCTTTAACTATCTGACTTGCTTTTATCCGCAGGAATTCGTTCATTTTTGCACTATCGCTGCTTGTAAGCCAGCAGGCCTTGTAAAAATTGAGTGGCCTGAATGCGCATTTGGCGCCGTATTCGTGCTCCAGACGGTACTGAATTACATCAAATTGAAGTTCACCAACCGTTCCTATTATCTTTTTGTTGCCCATATCCTGAATGAATAGCTGCGCTACTCCTTCATCAGTTAGCTGTCTGATTCCCTTTTCAAGCTGCTTTGTTTTCAGCGGATCCCTGTTTTCCAACTCTTTGAAAATCTCTGGCGAGAAACTGGGAATTCCTTTGAAGTTCATCACTTCGCCTTCGGTAAGGGTATCACCAATTTTGAAATTACCCGTATCGTAAAGGCCTACCACGTCGCCAGGATAGGCTTCATCAATCACAGTTTTTTCCTGAGCCATAAAGCTCGAAGGATTGGAGAATTTAATGTTCTTGTCATGCCGCACGTGGTGATAAAACTGATTTCTCTCAAATTTGCCGGAGCATATGCGTAAAAATGCAATTCTGTCGCGGTGTTTAGGATCCAAGTTGGCGTGTATTTTAAAAACAAATCCGCTAAACTTATTTTCAAAAGGATCTACCTGCCTTATATCAGTAGAGCGGGGTAGAGGTATTGGGGCTATGTCTATAAATGTTTCGAGTAGCTCTTTAACTCCAAAATTATTGAGCGCACTACCAAAAAATACCGGTGCAAGCGCCGCGTCCATGTATTTTTCCCTGTCAAAAGGCCCATACACGCCTTCCACCATTTCAACTTCATCGCGCAAGGTGTCTGCCGGCCCTTTGCCGATTATCTTGTCTATGGTTTTATCTTTGAGATCGTTAATTTCAATGCTGTCACTCTCGCGTTTGGTTTTATTTGCTTCAAAAAGCCTAAGGGTTTTATCGTACAGATTATAAACTCCCTGAAAAGTAGCACCTATACCAATAGGCCAGCTTAACGGTCGGGTCTTGATTGAAAGTTTTTCTTCCAACTCATCGAGCAGGTCAAAAGGCTCTTTGCCTTCACGGTCCATCTTATTTACAAAGATGATAACTGGAGTATTGCGCATTCTACATACTTCCATAAGCCGCTCAGTCTGCTCTTCGACTCCTTTTACACAGTCTATTACAAGTATTACGCTGTCCACTGCAGTGAGCGTGCGATAGGTGTCTTCAGCGAAATCTTTGTGACCCGGCGTGTCAAGTATATTCACCTGGGTGCCATGATAGTTAAAGCCCATTACCGAAGTAGCAACAGAAATTCCACGCTGGCGCTCAATCTCCATAAAGTCGCTTGTGGCTGTTTTTTTGATTTTATTCGACTTTACCGCACCGGCAGTCTGAATTGCGCCACCGTATAGCAGAAACTTTTCTGTAAGGGTTGTCTTACCAGCATCCGGGTGACTTATAATTGCGAATGTTTTGCGGCTGTTGATTGCTTCTTTTAAAGTCATTGATCTAATTTCGGGGTGCAAATTTATACATTCCTGCGCTATTGAGTTTCACACGCTACTTGGCATTTCAAGCCCACGCAATATTTTGGGTGTTGGATGAACTTTATGTTGGCTGAAGGGGTTTATATTTGCCCAATATTATTTCATGCTCACGATAAATAAACTTAAATGAAGAAATTCTACATGTTCATGCTCTTTGCAGGTGTTGGTTTTTATTTCAATCCTGCATTTTCTCAGGAAGCTTCGTCCGAAGGGATTAATATTCTTTGGAGTTCATTCGCTTCAGGTTATACAAGACCCTGTGACATGCGCAGCATCGGCGATGACAGAATTTTTGTGGTAGAACAAACAGGTCGAATCAAAATATTGCACACTGATGGCACCCAAAATTTAACCCCATTCCTAAACATTTCAGACAGGGTAGATGCAAATGACTCTGAGAAAGGACTTCTTGGACTGGCATTTCCACCCAATTATGCTGAAACAGGATACTTTTTTGTGAACTACACCCGAACTGAATCTGGTGTTTTATACACACAGATATCAAGGTTTAGCAGAGACCCTGAAAACCCTGATTTGGCGCTAGCCGATAGTGAACTTTTGCTCTTGAACTATGTGCAGGATTTCAGCAATCACAATGGAGGTCAAATAGAATTTGGTCCTTTGGATGGCTACTTATATATTGGCTCAGGTGATGGTGGAAGTGGCGGAGACCCAAACAACAGGGCACAGAATGTGAATAGCTTTCTCGGTAAAATGCTTCGCATTGATATCAATACTGAACCATACGCCATACCTGATGACAATCCTTTTGTGGGAGCTAATGGACTTGACGAAATCTGGTCATATGGTTTGCGAAATCCTTGGAAATTTGCCTTTGACAGCCAAACGGGCGATCTGTATATAGGCGATGTGGGCCAGTCGAACCGTGAAGAAGTAAATTTTGAACCCGCTGGTACAGCAGGAGGTACCAATTATGGCTGGAGGTGCTTTGAAGGTACCGCTCCGTATAATACCCAAAATTGCCAGGGGCCGTTATCATATCAGGCACCGGTATTTGATTACGCTTGGGGAAATGGTCCTAATGGTTTCAGATGTTCGGTAACCGGAGGTAGGATATACAGAGGAGAAATATTTACCAATCTTGTTGGTAAGTACATTTTTGCTGATTATTGTTCTAATGAGTATTGGGTTACGTGGCAGGAAAATGGTGATTGGAATATGGTCAATAAGGGAGGCTTCACATCAGGCTCAGTGGCTTTTGGTGAAGATAGTCAAGGAGGTCTTTACGTTATTCGCGGAAGCAATGGGACCATTTTCAAACTCACTGAGCAATGCTCTTTGCTCGGAGCGGAAATTACCCAGAGCAATGATTACGAACTGAGCGTTTCTGTAGTAGGAGCTGAGAGCTATACGTGGTTCTTGAATGGTTCAGAATTAACTTCAGGACAATCAAGTATTACAGCTACCCAAAACGGTAATTATACAGTGGTAGTAGAAACCACCGGTGGTTGCACCCTTACTTCAGCCGGCTTAGAAGTGATAGGCCTCAGTGTTTCTGACCACCCGGGAGTTGAAGAGTTTATCATTTATCCGAATCCGTCAGAAGGGCTTTTTCGCATCAGGGCTGATATTTCAAATACACTTAGAAATATAAAAGTTTCTGTTTATACTGCTGATGGAAGAATATTGAGTTCAGAAGTCTTAAATTCTACTGAAAAGGAACTGGATATCAGCCGTTTGCCTGCAGGTGTATATTTTATTATGCTTACATCCGAAAATGCTCCTTTGGCTCAGCGCCGGTTGATAAAGCATTGACCTTTAGGTAAATTATCGCGTCACTACTAATTTGTTGGTTACTGACCCGGTGTTGCATGCAGATATGATGAGGTACATACCAGGGGCAAGCGTCTCAGCAGCTTGATTGTGCAATGCTTCGCTTATACAGCAGGATTGCGAAAATAGAACCCTTCCCCTCATATCGCAAATGATGCTTCTGTTCAAATTGTCATGAACAGCACTTTCGAGCGTGGAAGAGCCGATGATGTTTGTTTGAGTTGAAATCAAGAAATAATCTGTGTCATATAATTCCTTCCAAAGCAAATACCGCTCTGACGTTCCATGGTAATCAATAAACTCGTAACGGCGTACTTCGCAGTCAACGCCTTTTTCAGGAAAATGAATATACGCTACCTGTTTTGCGATGCGTATATTCTCCAGAATAGAATCAGCAAATATAGTTGTGAGTATTTCAAAAGAGGCGCCTTCTATCTTTCCATTTCCTGTGTAGGTCGATACGCAACTTTTGCCAAACTTGCCAAAATGCTGCATTTCCGAAAGCCCACGTTCACCAGCTTCTATCTCCAAACTAAATTGAAGCACATTCCTGCCTGCCATTCCCGAAATAATTGAAATCCAATTGTATGACATGTCAGAGCCGACTTTGTGAATATGGGCAAAGGGTTCGACTTGTGTTATTTCTTCGTTGACGTACCTTTCGGCAAATGAATCTCGGCTTGGCTGCCCAATTGATTGCACACATAGAATACCAAAAGTAATAACAAGCAATTTGTTCATCTCAATTTTAGTTTCCCTAGCCCGGGAAGCAACGCTCCAAAGGCAGAGCAGCACTGCAAAGACGATCTATATGTAGCGGGGCTGCTTTGGAAAATGGTTTTTAACAAATGGGAGAGTTTCCCTGGACTCAAATTATAGCTGTGCAGTAGAACGTTGGCATCTATAAGAAGGTTTTCAACGTCAAGAGAAGCATTTACATCCTTAAAATTTTTAAAACAATGAGCCTTGTTGTGTTGAAAACTAAGACTGACCTACCACCGCCGGAGAATATGAATAATACATATTTGGGCCTGTTAACTTGGAATCCTAAAGAGCCCGTGCGCACGAATTTTATATGTATGATTCGCAACTACGCGGGAAATCATTATTTTCACCAAATTATTTTCACTGAACTAGCGCATTTTTCTATGATTAAAATGCTCAGAAGAGCCAAAGCAATCTTCGTAAATTCACTTGCCTTTCAGGCGCTGATATTGATTCTGTTTATTGGCAATGAACCGCTTAGAGCCCAGCTCCCTTGGTTTGAATCATTTGGCAATGACTTTGGTTTTTGCGCATCGCAGGGTACACTTGCAAATGGTGTAAATGCGGGAAATGGTCCATGGAATGTTGTGAACGTAGGCGCAAATGGCGGAAATGCAAATAATTGGTTTGTCAGTGCCACAGGTGGCGGCCCGGCTAATGTAAATCAATGCATGCAAAGTTGCGTTTTGAATACAGCCGTAAACGACAGAACCTTGCACATTTCTGAAACGACCGGTGGCAATTCAGATACAGGAGTAAATTATACTGAAACGGGATTTGGTTTTATTGCCAACACCAGCAGGCGGGCAGAATCGCCAGTTATAGATTGCACCGGAGAGTTTGCCATTGCAGTAACCTTTGATTTAATACACCAGGGTAGTGCAACTGACCGTTGCCGGTTTCAATATTTTGATGGCACCACCTGGGCTACTTTGACGCAATTGCCTAACACAACACTCAATTGTGGTAATATAGCCCAGTGGAATACTTTCAATACTACGCTACCCGCAAGCGCAAATAACAATCCCAATGTGCGCATTGGCTTCCTTTGGGAAAATAACGATGACGCACAATTTTCAAATTCATTCGTTATCTCTATTGCTGCAGATAATATATTTATTACAGCAGGGCCACCGCCTGTAATTCCGGTAGCTAGTTTCACAGTTTCTGGCGGGCCCACCACCTTTTGCGAAGAAGGCTGCAGAACATTTACCAGCACTTCAACCTTTGACCCTACATTCTCAGATGGAGCAGGGAGCGCTACATATAGCTGGTCATTTCCGGGTGGATCTCCCACTACGAGCAGTCAACAAAACCCTGTAATTTGTTATCCCAATCCTGGTACATACAGCGTTACTCTTACTGTTACTGATAATATTGGAACTAGCGCACCTTCAACCCAGACAAATCTGATTACGGTACTTGACTGTGGTCCTGCGGTAAATATTTCCGCATCATTGAATACTGCTTGCGCAAACGAACAGTGCATTACTTTCACAGATTTAAGCACCGGCAACAATGTTTTTGCCTGGTTATGGACCTTTACAAGTGCCAATGGGCTTGACGTAGTTACATCTGTACTTCAGAATCCTACGGTATGTTTCAATACGGTTGGCGCATATGCTGTAACACTGCAAGCAAGCGATGCAGATGGTACCGAAACAGGCACCTTTCCAAATTACGTTCAGATAATTGACTGCACCGGACCTGAAGTAGATTTTTCAGTAAATCGACTCGTTATATGTCCTGGTGAGTGCATACAGCTCACCGATCTTTCTACATCCGCTTTTCCCATTTTTGGATGGTTCTGGGAAATACCCGGAGGCGCAGCACAAGGTGAAGAGAGCACCCCTGGAGTATCTTCACAACAAGATCCTCTTGTTTGCTACCAGCTTCCTGGAAATTACCCAATTACTCTAACCGCTATAGACCAAGAAGGACCTTCTGCAATCACCAAAACGATAATTATAACAGTTGATCCTTGCACTGGGCCACCAAATGTAGCTATAGGTTCAAGTGCAACTGATATCTGCACAGGAGATTGCGTCGACTTCTTTAGCCAAACATTAGGCCTGGCGGAAGAATTTCTTTGGGTTTTTCAAGGAGTTGCCGGCGAAGATGCTGTATCTACAGATAGAGACCCGAAGGTAATATGCTACAATAACCCCGGAGTATTTAATGTTACCCTTACCGTCTCTAATTCAAATAACCAGGTAGACTCTGAAACATTTATAAGTTTTATTATTGTAAATCAATGTCTAAATCCACCTGTGCCAAGAATTAGTGTTTCAGAATCAATAGTTTGTGCCGGCGAATGCGTTACTTACTTCAATGAGAGCACAGGTATAGGTATATCAAATATTTTGTGGGGCTTTGAAGGAGCAACTACCAATAATTCTATTCAGCAGAATCCAACTGTATGCTATGATACGCCGGGTACCTATGGAGTATCGCTATCAGTAACAGGTGCAGGTGGCGATAGCATCAGGGTTTTTCAGAATGTGATAACCGTTATTAACACTCCTGAATGCCGGCCCACGATCGAAGTTTTTACTCCTGATACAATTTGTGCTGGAGGCTGTGCCAATTTCACTGGGCTATTCTTAAAAGCAGATTCAGTGAGATGGACTTTCATAGGAGGAAACCCTGCCATTTCTACCGCAGTGAACCCTGGATTGGTATGTTACAGCACCCCAGGTACCTTCACAGTTATTGTTGAAGCATACAATGAATCAGGACCAGCATCTCCTGAAATATTCAGCATTTTTGTGGGTGAGAGACCGCCGCTTGACGCAGGAAATGATCTTACCATCAACGCAGGAGCCATTGCAACACTTACAGCATCACTTGGTGAAAACCCTGCTATTGGCACTTTTCTCTGGCAGCCTTTTGAACTTGTTGATGACTTCAGGGCTCAGACAGTGAATACATCTCCCAGGGAGACAACTATTTATATAGTATATTATAGCGAGCCCGGAACTTGTGTTGCAAATGACACCATCACCGTATTCGTAAACTTTATTGAAGCAGTTGGCGTGCCTGACGTGTTTTCACCCAATGGTGATGGCAGAAATGATGAGTTGCGCGTGCTTGGGCAGGGAATTGCAAGAATGAACTTTCGAGTTTTCAACCGATATGGACAACTTGTATGGGAAACTGCCAATCAGGCTACCGGCTGGGATGGCACGCAAAACAACAGGCCGTTGAATCCTGCTACATTTGTCTGGGTTCTGGAAGTAACTTTTGCAGAAGGCGGAATTGAAACTTATACTGGTAACGTCACCTTGGTTCGCTAGAAATCATGATAAAAAAGCACAGCGCAGTTTGCATCGCATTTATATTCAGCACTCTCATAGCAGGGGCTCAGCAAGACTTCCATTTTTCTCAATTTTTTGCTGCTCCCATTACGTATAATCCCGCCACTGCAGGTGCGTTTGAAGGCGATTTTCGCGCTACTCTCAATTACAGAAATCAGTACAGTGCTCTGTCGTCAGCGCCTTTTAGAACAATGGGTGTTACCGCCGATATGCCCATTAAACTCTCAAATGAAACCTACGATCGAAACTTCCTCGGCGCAGGTATTATGGTGATAAGTGATAATTCTGGCACGGTAAATTTCAATACGTTTCATGCTGCAGGTAACCTTGCTTATGCAATTGATCTGGGCGGCACAAATACCAATCCTCATTTTGTGTCGGTGGGATTGCAGGTAGCTTACATACAACGTTCTATTGATTTTAATAAGGCGAGCTGGGAAAGCCAATGGACCGGTGTTGGCTTCATTCAAGGTTTGCCAACAGGCGAAAACTACCAAGGTAAATTGAATGAAAATGCAATTAGCCTTGGCGCTGGATTTAGCTATTACAAGTCGTTTGATGAGGATACCAGATTGCTTGGAGGTGTTGCCCTATTGAATGCCAATGCACCTCAAATACAGCTTTTGGGCACCGAGAATAACCTTTTTAGAAAATACGTAATGCACGCCGGTATGTCCATCGCCCGCCCCGAGTCATTCATTACCTTTCTACCCAATATCTTTGTGATGCTGCAAGGGCCAAACCGTATTATTGATGTAGGAACAGAAGTTGAATTTTCACTTTGGGACCGAACCCAATTTACCGATTTCAGGAACAACTTGTCAACTTCGGCGGGAGCGTATTACAGATATAAAGATGCTATATACTTTATAGGAAGGGTTAATTATTATGATTTTTCACTTGGTATAAGCTATGATTTCACCACATCAAACCTCAACAAAGGAAACAGTGGTCAAGGCGGAGTTGAATTGGTAGTGAGCTATCGTACCATGTTTAATGGCCCGGGCACAAATCGTCAAAAACTCATAAACAGCAAAGGGCTGTAATCAGAATTTTATATCTTCTTAAGTTGAGCTTGTATCATCTTTACTTGCTCATCCAGAAGTTTTCTTTTGTCCAACTTTTTTACTTCAGCTAAAAGAGTGGTCGCTTCGCGTTTTCTTCGTTTCATTATTGCCACACCAGCCAAATTCAGTTTTGCCATTGCTTCGTCAGTACTCATACGAAGACCTATGCCTATGGCTTTCTTAAAATACTTCTCGGCCTTAGTAGCGCTCTGGGTTTGCGCGTAAATCAAACCTTGCAAGTAATAGTAATATGCTTCCTGAGATTTCATGAGGTGCTCGGGCTGCTTTATTTTAGCAAGGGTTTTCGCTGCTTTATCGAAGTTTCCTTTTCGTAAATGCCAAAACGTAAGTAGTATCAACTCATGCTTGAAAAGACTTAGCACAAATATACCTGTAACGAAAATGAACAGAATACCATTACCTATATTGCCGAGTGAGAACTGATATACCGTCCATGCCAGTGAAGCAGTGATAAGAAAGTACTTGATGATTTTATTAATCATTGTGATAGTTATTATAGCGGGTTCAAAGGTAATCACCCGTACCGATTTGTGGCTTGCTCTTTTAGGCAACCATAAAAATACCTTTTACACAATCAGGATTTTAACAATGTCTTAATATTGAGTTAACCTGTGCTTCCAAATCAGACATTTATACCTTACCTTCGGCATTGAAACCGTTTATGGCTAGAAGTAGCCTCTCTAATCATTTTTAAAAAAAACCTGCAATGAGAATTGTTTGCTCAATCGTCTTTGGATTACTCGTAACCAATGTAATAGCCCAGTGTAACGCCATGCATGGGAAAGTGGTAATTAATGAGATCTGCCCTTTTAATTCTTCTATCGCCCAGAATTCAATTGGAACGTATGAAGATTATGTAGAATTGTTTAACAACACTGCTCAGCCCATCAACCTGAATGGATACTTTCTCTCAGACCGCAGGGGAAACCGCACAAAATTTGAATTTCCAAATGTTAGCATACCTGGTAATGGATTCCTGATTATTTGGTGTGATGGCATTGGAGACCCTAACCAATCGGGTCTAAATGCCGGGTTTAACTTTAATAGTTCAGGTGAGCAGGTCGTATTTTCAAATCCTGATACAGTAGTGGTCGATTTTATGAAATATGGCCCTACCGGTGAGAATGTAAGCATAGGCCGATTCCCAAATGGCACAGGCCCGTTTACCACCATGATACCATCATATAACTCCTTTAACTTCAATGGAGACGTATTTAACCTTGTAATCAATGAATACCTCGCAAGAAATGGCAATATAGCGGCTGATTTCTTTGGTGAGTATGATGATTGGGTAGAGTTGTACAATAATAGTTTAAGCCTGATAAACTTAAACGGATACTTCCTGAGTGATAACAGCAATACTCCTTCTAAATTCAAATTTGGAAATACATCCATAGGGCCTAATCAGTATGTTATTGTATGGGCGGATGGCCAGCCTGATCAGGGAATCCTTCATGCCACATTTGGTCTTTCAGCTTCCGGTGATGAATTACTCCTCAGTAACCCAGACACCCTTACTATAGACTATTTTCGCTATGGGCAGCAGGAAGAAAATGTATCAGAAGGAAGATCACCAAATGGTTTTGGAAGAATTACAGCATGCTTGGCTCCAACATTTAGCGCCATCAACGGAGGGCTTGTCAATACAACATCTCCCGAAAAGGACCTTGCCGAAATTGTGCTTTTCCCAAATCCATCAAGGGAATTTGTAAACATCAAAAACCCCGGCAATGCCATGTCACTCCTGAGAATTGTCGATGTATCTGGAAGCACCGTAAAGGAAATGATGTTGGAATCTGGGAATAATCAGGTATACATACAAGATCTTAGCCCGGGAGCATACATTATTTATGCACCATTTGGCAGTGCAAAACTTATTATCCAGAATTAGTGTTTAGTTGTGCAACCATCAATAAGTTAAAGCGTCATGTGGAATGAAACCAAAATGAATTTAACCTGCGTCATGAGATTAACTTATGTTGTTTTAATTGCCGTTTTCACAGTTTTTGCAAAGAATGCATCTTCACAAGTCGTTATAAATGAGTTCAGTGGAGCCAACTACGACAACTACCAAGATAACTTTGGTGAATACGAAGATTGGATTGAACTTTACAATACATCACCTGTACCCGCTGATATCAGCGGCTATTATCTCAGTGATAGAATAAACAACAATACCAAGTATCAAATTCCTGATGGAACCACCATTGGCGGCAATGGATTTTTAGTTTTCATTTGCGATAGCCGCAACGTGGTAGGCGGAGGTTGGTATCATACAAATTTCAGACTCACTCAAACTGATCTTGAACCCATCGTATTATCAAATGCTTCAGCCACCATAGTGGACTCTTTTGAACCGATTGCTGCAAATCAAACAAACCATTCACGTGGTAGAGCTACAAATGGCGGAGCAAATTGGGGAGTCTTTACTAACCCCACGCCCGGTCAAAGCAATAATTCAAACACAGCAATCAATGAGTACCCAGTTCGTCCCTTATTAAGTCAACCTGCAGGGTTTTATGCTGGCTCTGTTACTGTTGCTATTACTGCGCCAGAACCAAATACCATGGTCTATTATACAACCAATGGCTCTGCACCTACTAACGGATCTATATTATACACAGCGCCAATATCTATTACTCAAACTACAGTAATCAGGGCAATAGCAATAAGCAGTGTTCCAAATACTCCTCCGGGTTTTATAGAAACAAATACTTATTTCATAAATGAACCCCACACAGTAGATGTAATATCCATTTCAGGTAATCAGGTATTGACTTTGCTCAACGGTGACCAGCTAAACCCGGTAGGACATTTCGAATATTTTGGAGCTGATGGTGAGCTCAAAGATGAAGCTCTAGGCGAATACAATAAACACGGCAACGACTCTTGGGGTTATCCACAAAGGGGTATTGACTACATTACAAGAGATCAGTTTGGCTATAACCACGAAATAGAACATAAAATATTCAATGGTACGGATCGTCAGGATTTTCAAAAACTAATCCTAAAAGCAGGTGCAAATGATAATTATCCGTTTTCCGGTGGGGCTCATATTCGCGATTCCTATTTACATTCCTTAAGTCAAGTTGCTGGCATGGAGATGGATGAACGCACTCATCAGTCTTGTATTCTGTTTGCAAATGGTCAGTACTGGGGAGTTTATGATGTTCGCGAAAAGGTGGATGACCACGATTATACCCAGTACTACTACAATCAGGATAGATTCAATATTGACTTTTTGAAAACCTGGGGTGGCACTTGGGCGGAATACGGCACCAACGCTGACTGGATTGTATTTAGAGATTTTGTCCTTGGTAGTGATATGACCATTCCTGCCAACTATGATCAGGTTGATTCTCAATTTGAAACCCTGAGTCTTATTGACTACTTCATTCTAAATAGCTATGCTGTTTGTTCTGACTGGCTCAACTGGAATACAGCTTGGTGGAAAGGTAATAATCCTCAGGGAGGTGCACAAAAATGGAGATACATTTTATGGGATCTCGATGCATCATTTGGTCATTATATAAATTATACCGGCATACCTGACCAATCAGCTAATGCAAATATATGCTTCCCTGAAGTGCTTGGCAATCCTGGAGGACAAGGTCACGTGCCGATTTGGAACAAACTGCTTACCAATGAAACATTCTTCGCAAAGTATGTTAATAGGCTTTCGGATATGTCGAATACTTACTATTCATGTGAATCTTTACATCAGCACCTAGACAGCCTAACTGGTATTATCGCACCCGAGATGCCACGGCAAATTGACCGCTGGGGTGGAAATATGGCAACCTGGGAAGCCAATGTGCAACAGATTCACGATTTTATTGAAATACGTTGCAATTATATCAACAATAATATTCTCGGTTGTTATGATGAGCTGGATGGCCCTTATTTGGTAACCGTTAAAGTTACTCCAGCTCCTGGCGGAAAAGTAAAAGTAAATACCATAAATCCTCAAACTTTCCCATTTTCCGGAGAGTACTTTGGTGGAATAAACCAAACCTTAAAGGCACTACCACAGCCCGGATATAATTTCTCTCACTGGAGCTCTACCGTTCCTGGTATGATCACCAACCCAAACACTGAAGAAATTACGTTCTTGCTCACGGCTGACGTAGAAGTTACCGCTCATTTTATACCATTTATCACCCATAGTATTACATTCATGGTTGAGCCCGAAGGAGCAGGCACTATTACCATTGATGGGGCGACAATGAATGTATTCCCCGATGTGAAATTACTTACGGCGGTTGTTGATCTCCCAATGTTCGCCACGGAGAATGCCGGATATCAATTCGAAAAATGGGAAGTATCCATGCCAAATCAACTTAGCGATGGCTCATTGAGTATTGTGAACAATCTTCAGGTTTTCTTTCAAGGCACTGTAAAAGCAATTTTTAGTGAGAAATTATATGATGTGAGCTTTGATGTTGAGCCGCGTGGTTTCGGTAGCATTACACTCAATGATGAAGTTATTCTCGACTATCCGGAATACAAAGTAATTTGGGGAGATCAGATTACCAGCTTGAAGGCATCTACCACAGAGCAATTTTATGTGTTTGATGGCTGGAAAATGAATTTTCACGTGCCTACACCTTCTCTTGATGATGAAGAAGTACAAGTGGAATTTACCAACAATGATGATGTAGTAGCCACTTTTAGGGAAATACCAAATTATGAATTGACCTTTATAACTGTGCCTGAAGGTAAAGGTATGATCAGGTTTGGCGACAAAGTTATTGACCAGTTTCCTCACAAAGAAAGATTTGTAGGAGGTGAATCTTTTATGCTCGAAGCGATTCCTGCTTTCAAACAGAAATTTACCAAATGGGAATTCGTAAATAGGCCATTGCTACCCGGCACAAACCCAATAATGCAGTATACCGTAATCAAAGACGATATCATTGTTTTGTATCTCGATGAGCGCTTCAGCGATGTGTTCATTCCAAATTCATTCACACCCAATGGTGACGGAGTAAATGAAATTTTCAAAGTAATAGGAACTGAAATATTGGATGAAGAATTCAGCATTTCAATTTATAACCGATGGGGTGATAAAGTATTTGAGACAAACGACATAAATCAAGGTTGGAATGGAAGTATGCTCAATAGTGGCTACTACTGTCCAACGGCTATTTATGTATACACCCTCAAATATAAAAATGCCATTACTACGCAGACGCATGAACTGAATGGGCAAATTACCCTTGTGAGGTAATTAAATTTCTTTTTTTACTCCTTGTAACATCCTTCTTTGTGGGTCGTCTTGACCATGTAATCTAAACACGACTAACATGAAAAAGATGATTTACAGTCTATTGGCACTATCCATTTCAGTGGGCACCGCAACTGCTCAAACTGATGCAATATCCCGATTCTTCTCTGACCTTGAAAGAAATCCCGACATCACCAGCGTGTCAATGGGAGGGAAAATGTTTCAAATGCTCGGTGAAATTCAAGTGGAAGGCGAGGATGAAAAAGCGATTGCTCAAATGGCTTCAAAAATCACATCCTTCAGAATGCTTGTTGACCATAAAAACGCTGACGCTGCCAGTGCACAAAAAGCAGGTGTCAGGAAACTGATTGCTGATTACGAAGAACTGGCAAGTGTGCGTGACAAGGATATGATCCTAAATATTCTGATTGATGAAAAAGCAGGTCTCGTTCGCGAAATAGTATTCGTAGCCGGATCGAACGCGAATTTGATCGTGGCATCACTACTTGGAAGCATAGACCTGAATGAAGCAGGAAAACTGGCATCGATGATCGCAAACACGCAAAATTCGTCAATTGGCAAAAAAATCAACACGGATAAACTCAAGGTTTACCCGAATCCGGCGAAAAAAGGCACTGAAATCAGCATCGAAATTCCCGAAGAACTTAAAGGTGGTGTGATGCGAATTACTTCTGCTTCAGGTCAGGAAGTTCATAAGCAGAATCTCAACAATCAGGTAATGAAAGTTAGCGTATCTAGCTTTGGAACCGGCATCTATGTGGTGAGAATCACAAAAGACGATGTTGAAATGACTAAAAAATTGGTGATAGAGTAATTACACACTATCCTTCATCTGATGGAAAAAGAAGAGTTTAGGGCAAAGATAATGGTGCATAAAGACAAAATGTACCGCTTTGCCCTGAGCTATACCAAATCATCCACCGAAGCCGAAGACATTGTTCAGGATGTGCTCATGAAGCTGTGGGAATCCAGATACGAACTAAATGAAGTGCGAAGTCTTGAAGCCTGGTGTATGTCGCTTACGCGAAATAAGGCACTTGATATCCTAAAGAAAGCTTCAACAAAGCAGAATACATCAATGGAAATCGTAAAAGACTCAAAGCAATTTGATTCAGGCGTCGAATCACCATTTCAACAGCTATCTCAACGAGAAAGCCTGAACAACCTGATGCAAATAGTTGGTGAGCTACCCGAAAAACAAAAAGCAGTATTTCTGCTGCGCGAAATAGAAGGTTGCAGCTACCTTGAAATATGTGAAACCCTCAATGTGGACATGAATCAGGTGAAAGTAAATATATTCAGGGCCAGACAATACCTGAAAGAGAAAATGTATCAAATAGAAAGCTATGGAACCCAGTAAGCTGAAATTGCTAGAAGAAAAGTACTGGGCCGGTGAAACCGATGCGCAGGAAGAAGAGCAGCTTAGGCATTTTGCCCTGACCGAAAAATCCGGGCTCTCGCAAGAATTTATTGCGCTCGTATCGGCAAATATTGCCTTTGCAAGAGAAACAACCTCCGCGGAATTCGATGACAAATTCTGGAATCGGGTAGAAGAGAACCGCAACGGAGGTATGGGCATGAAGTGGCTTCAGTTCGCTACTTATACAAAGTATGCCGCAGCACTTATTGTGCTTGCAGCAATTGGTCTTGCCATTTATTCCATTGCGATAAAATCTGATTCAGGAAACGAAAACACTATAGCAACCGAAGAATTTCAGGATACCTACACTGACCCTGAGCAGGCTTTTGAAGAAACCAAGCGCGCGCTTCTTATGGTTTCATCAAAACTGAATGAAGCAGAACAACCTATATTGGAACTGAAACGATTTCACGAAAGTAAAATGAGCATCACCGGCAGCACTGCCGTCGATGACAACAAATAAGCAAACCCGTCATGAAAACGAAATTGAAAATACCCGCCATACTTATCATTTCACTCCTCAGTGCAGCCAATGCAATTGCCCAAGACGCCATACAGCGCTATTTTGCAGATTATGCTGATAATCCACAATTCTCGTCAGTGGTCATCTCCAGTAAAATGTTTCAACTCTTTTCGAGTATAGACCCGCAAAGCAACGGTGGAAAAGAGTTTTCTGATGCTATCAGCGGGATTAAAGGAATCAGAATCGTGGCATCGGAAGAAGTTACAGACGGAAAAGTACTATTCAGCAAAGTGAACAAGAAAATAGGTCCGGAATATGAAATCTTGATGAGTATTGATGAAAAAGATGAAAAAGTTCGGTTTTTTATTCGCGATGAAGGCCCGATTATTAAAGAATTGCTTATGCTTGTAGGAGGTGATTCCAAAATATTCATCATGAGCATATCAGGAGATATAGACCTCAAGAAAATATCAGCGCTGTCAAAAAGTATGAATGTGGGTGGAATGAAGTACCTTGAAAACCTCGATGACAGCAAAAATAAAAAGTAATCCTTTGAAAACCGTCTGCCTTTTAATTGCACTTCAATTCACTTCAGTAGCATTCTCTCAAAGTAAAGTGATAGATGAACTGGCTAAAGTAAACAACTATACTACCCTCTATTTTTATCCCAGCACGATAAGAATGCTGAGCAAAATATTGGCCACCGACCAAGGGGCTGCTTTCAAAGAAGTAAAAAAAGCCCGTCTGGTATTTACCTGGAACAGCGACGATGCACTAAGCGCCGAGCTTAGTGCAATAGCGCCAAAATTCGAAAAAGAAGGATTCGAAAGCATAATTACTATCCGTTCTCATGGAAATAACGTGCAGGGTTTTCTTAAAGAAGCTACTATTCCAGTTTATCTATTTTCGTTCGCCGGCGAAGGCGGTATTTTTATACTCGAACTGCAGGGAAGCTTATCCATTAGCGCTTTACAGAGCATTGCCACCATGGACCCATCAAAAGCAATGAATTTATTGGAGCTTAAGGCCCCCGAAAAAGAAGAGAAAAGCGCACCTGAAGCTGCCATAAATACCAAAGAGTAATGCAGCATATTCTTGAAACAAAAGGTTTAAGTAAATCATTTGGCAAAATCAACGCAGTTGTCAATCTTGAATTGTCGATTCCAAAAGGCGCTGTATTCGGTATTTTAGGCCCGAATGGCAGCGGTAAAACTACCACCCTTGGAATGGTACTCGGTGTTGTGAATCCTACATCAGGCAGTTTCTGCTGGTTTGAGGAAGGTACCAACCATCACATACGCAAAAGAATCGGCGCTATCCTTGAATCACCGTGCTTTTACCACTATCTCAGCGCTGAACAAAACCTTAAAATAGTAGCTGAAATAAAAGGGGCAGACAATTCACGAATAGAAGTGGTATTGAATCGTGTAGGTTTGCTTTCGCGAAAAGACGATTCCTTTAAATCGTTTTCGCTCGGTATGAAACAGCGACTTGCCATTGCATCGGCTCTGCTTTCTGACCCCGAAGTGATGGTGCTCGATGAGCCTACCAATGGCCTTGACCCTGCAGGAATTGCTGAAATACGCGAACTCATCATTAGCCTTGCCAATGAAGGCCGTACCATTATTATTGCAAGCCATATGCTTGATGAAGTGCAAAAAGTTTGTACCGACTTTGCAGTATTGAATAAAGGTTCAAAAATATATCAGGGTAAGGTCTCAGACCTGTCATCAGGCCTTACAATAATTGATGTAGCTGCCGCAGATAAGAGTGGGCTGGCCGATTCACTCAGCACTATACCGGGAGTTATTAATTTCCGTCTCGAAGGTTCGCTTTTTGCCGTGAGCACAAACGCTGATCTGAATACAGGCCAACTCAACAAAGCGCTGATAGATAAAGGTATAATTGTGAGCCATCTCGCCCAAAGACAGGACTCCCTGGAGCGCAAATTTTTAGAAATTCTCAAGCAAAACAACCAATGAAACGACTTGTGACCCTTGAGTTTTTAAAGTTGCGGCATAGCCGTGCAATGTGGATATTGCTTGCCTTATACGGCTTGGCTCTTATAGCATCAGCGTTTAGTGGTATGTGGATTCTCGAATTTCTTGAATCAAAAGGCGTGGAGTTTAGGGGTATTACGCCGACAGTATTGCCAATCTATGATTTTGTAGATATATGGCAGAATCTCACATATGTGGCATCCTATTTTAAAATTTTCCCTGCATTTTTGCTGATTATTTCTGTAAGCAACGAGTACACATACAAAACCAACCGGCAGAATATCATTGATGGCCTTTCGCGGGCAGAATTCTTTTATTCCAAACTCGCCTTCGCAGCCTTTTTGTCGATTATTTCAGCTCTTCTGATACTGTTTTTGGGGCTTGGGCTGGGGTTTACCTACTCTGATGTAACCAACGCGGCTTCGGTTTTCGAAAACATAGGGTTTGTGGGAGCCCATGCCCTGCAGTTGTTTCTCTTTTTCGTTTTCGCAATCCTGCTGGTACTCCTTATAAAGAGGTCAGGATTCACTATTGTTTTCCTGCTTCTGTATTCCGCGATTATAGAACCAATATTGGTACTCATTCTTTCATTCGATTCTAAAACGATTGCAGCCTTCTTGCCAGTAAACGCGATGAACAATCTGGTGCAAATACCCTTCGCCAAATTTCTGTTTATGTATACCCAGGATTATGTAGGCTTACAGGATGTGGCAATTGCACTTGGATGGTCAGCATTATTCACAACGTTGATCTTCCTTATCCTGAAAAAAAGAGATTTTTAATACTTCCCTATTTCCCTTGAATCGCTGTTGCTGCTCACCATCCATGTATGATCAGCCAAAAGTAGCACAGACGCTACGAAGAATTTGAAAGGAACGCGGGCTCCCCATTCATCAGGACCAATCATTGAAAGAACGAAAGCACCTTCTTCGCGCGCAAACAGGTGGTAAGTATTTCCTATCACTGGCTGAAAATTGATTTCTGCGGCATACACCGCTTTTGAAACTTCTATACGCTGCCTCAATTGCTCCGCTTGTTTGGCAAGTAAGTCAATCTGCTGCTTGATTTGCATGAGCTGCATATCGCTTTGCTCCTGCATGGCTCGCATGGCTCCGCTGCGAATAGATCCTCTTTCAGTAGGGGCAAATGCAGGGCTGCCTACATGATGTGGGTAAGGAATTAGCCCAGGAATAAGGGTAATCTTATCATCATCAATGGGATTTACGAAGGCATCTTCAGTAGTTACTTTCATGGTGTTTCAATTGCTCACCTGCCATCAGGCTTTGGTACATCTGTTCGAATTTTTCAATTATACTTTGCCCAAAACCTCTTTTTAGCAAGTATGCCCGCTTCGAAAGATACAGATCAAAACGGTCCGGTCTGTTATTCATAAATGCCATAGCCAACGACCTGAAAATATGCTGATAGCTGTGATTGGTCCAAATAGCAGCTTCTTCACTATGGTCATTCAACAGCTTGCATAGCGCATCCGATTTTCTGTAAAGGTGCAGGAAATCAAACCCTTTCTCGTCCATAAAATCGATAAAAATATCGGCTACGGCATCAAGGTCACGTTCATTCACGCACTTGTATCGCTGCAAGAGCGCGCTAGGCCAGATATGATGCCAGCTTACCATCAATGTATGGCTGCCGAAATGGTAGTAAGCTGATAAGCCAAATAGTTGAGCAAGGTATGCTTCAACTGCATGAACCCTGATGCCAAGAAAGAACGCTGTATAAAAGCTTCCTGATACACCAGATACAGTAAATAGGGCAGAGGAGTGACCAAAATTCGTTCTCCTGATAAACTGATGGGTATCAATATGCAAACCGTATCGCTTGTGTTCGAAATATGGAAGAAGACTATCTGCCAAATATGATTGGGCTTCTTGCGGTAAAATCATATGCCAATAACAATGGGGCCGCGTGAATGTTTTTGAATAATAAATGTTACAGATGTAACTATCAAGATTCGCTTCACAACCCTGATTTAGGGTTTTTTCCCGCCCATAAATGTACATTTGTAAACAAAAATATTCTTCTAGAATTTATTTATCATATTGTTTATAGTCAATTGAATAGGGACATTATATAAATCATATATATTGGTAGAGAAAGCATGATGTTAGGAAATTTATCAAGAACATCAAATCCTTTGGCATCCTTGATAATTACATTTGTAGCATGGACATTACTGAGCGCATCGCGACAATAATAAAGGTGAATCAATTGAGCGCGGCCACCTTTGCCGACAGGCTTGGCGTGCAAAGAAGTAATGTATCGCATATACTCAATGGGCGCAACAAGCCGTCGATGGATTTTATAGAAAAGGTGCTGGAACATTTCCCAAGGGTTGATGCTGGGTGGCTTATTACAGGCAGAACGTCGCAACCGGCCACCCCAATGCAGCCCAAAGCAGGAAGTGAAACAAAAACAGCCACAGTGAAATCCTTGCCCGTGCTGCCCAAGTCTAAAGAGAACGTTGTGGAGCGTATTGTGGTATTCTACACAGACCGTACCTTTGACGTGTATGAATCATAAAGAATTAAGATCGGCGGTTTTTCTTGACAGAGATGGGGTAATAAACCACGATCCGGGCGACTACACCTGTCAAATAAGCGAATTCACCATACTTCCCGGGG
Source organism: Flavobacteriales bacterium (assembly GCA_038207425.1). GTDB lineage: Bacteria > Bacteroidota > Bacteroidia > Flavobacteriales_D > Cryomorphaceae > JBBQZU01. The sequence continues at coordinate 40,970 of JBBQZU010000017.1, forward strand.
TAGTGGAAACGCTCGTCAGGATGTCCAATGCAGGTTATGGAATAGTAATCATTACCAATCAGGGTGGAATAGCAAAAGAACGGTACACCTATGATGCTTTCTATGAGATCGATCATTATATGGCAAATACCTTCAAAGCTGCAGGTGTTGACTTTTTGGGTACCTATTTTTGTCCGCATCACGATGCTTTAAGCAATTGCCTATGCCGTAAGCCCCATCCCGGAATGATCGAAAAGGCCATGGCTGTTCATGGCATTGACCCTAACAGATCTTTCATGATAGGCGATAAGTACCGCGATATCGAAGCAGCCGAAGCCGCGGGAGTGAAAGGAATGAAGATTGATGTAAATCAAGACCTTCGAACATTGAAATGGCCACAGCCGGCTAGCTGAGCAGGATGATCCTTGTCATAACCAACTTTATGCGGTTGAATCTTGTTAATATTGCTGTAAGATTGTAATTCAGTTGAGTCAAGATCTAAAAAGCGGTCAATACTGCATTTATTCCGAGTTTTATTTTGCCGAAAGCAGAATGGCATTTGAAGCATTTAAAAATATAGGCAGAGGCCCGTCCATTTTCGGCAATCCGGCTGGAATGGAGCTTGCAAAACCAATGGGAACTGGTCGTGGAAACGGATTTAGCATCTTTCCCGATTTTAAGCGCTATACTTTCATTACCATTTGGAAAGACGCTTCGGCCGCCAATGATTTTTTAAATAACAACCCCAAATTTCGCTGGTATCTCGATCATTGCAGGGAATACATGAATGTGTCAATGATCCCGGTAAAAGTGCATGGACAATGGGGAGGTGTAAATCCGTTTCGCGAAAGCATCATCCAGAACCCATCAAGCCCACTTTGCGTGCTAACAAGAGCTACAATCAGGCTCTCTAAACTGCATGAGTTTTGGTGGAATGTGCCCACTGTGAGCAAATTCATGGCTCAGAGTGAGGCCCTATACAAGATAGGAATAGGCGAATATCCAATTATGATGCAGGCTACCTTTAGCCTGTGGCAAAACGCTGAATCGCTTACTAGAGCGGCTTACAGAAATTCACCCCATGCAGACATTGTGAAAAAAACACGCGAAAGAAAATGGTATACAGAAGAGCTCTTCGCAAGATTTGAGCTGATTTCAATCAGATTTAAAGGCGATCGTTATTCACCCTTACTTGCTATTTCTCAGCAGGCACAAATTCAAGACTTACCGAGTTGATACAGTAGCGCAAACCTGTAGGCCTGGGGCCATCGTCAAATACATGCCCAAGATGCCCGCCACACATACCGCACACCACCTCAGTGCGCATCCAGCCATGACTGTTGTCAGGAATGGAAAGGACATTTTTCGGATTTAATACATCATAAAAGCTCGGCCACCCGGTGCCTGAGTCAAATTTGGTTTTTGAATTAAAAAGCGGTGTGTTGCAACCCGCACAAACGTAAGTTCCTGTTGCTTTATTCGTATCATATTCACCTGTAAAAGCGCGCTCTGTGCTCTGTTTGCGCAGCACATTGTAAGCCTGTGGAGAAAGCAAAGTTTTCCACTCTTCGTCGGTTTTTGTAATGGGGTATATTGTGGTATCAACTTCAGTTGAAGGCTTTGTAGTCTGCGTGCAGCCCGTAAGTGAAAGGAACATTGTGGTAAATAAGATGATTATATGCTTCATATCAATTGTCGATTCTCAATATAACGTTTCACCCGGTAGTTTTGGTTTTCGCAATGTGGATAAATCTTTGCGGATTGCCGACATTTTATCATTTTGGATAGTATTTTCGGGTTCATGAAAGAACAGACTTCAAAAGATTCTGGCAAGCAAAGTGCTTTTGACAAGCAGGGAGCGGCCGCTTTGGCAAGGCTGCTCATGGGCGCATTGAAGATAGACCGCATCAATAGCCTTTACTCCAAATACAGCGGCAAGCAACGTCTGGAGTTTGTTGATGCCGTGCTCGACGATTTAGGCGTAGAGCTAAAGCATTTCGAGAATGAGACTTCAAATATGCCAAAAACCGGACGTGCCATTGTGGTAGCCAACCACCCACTAGGTGGGGTTGATGGTCTCGTACTCATAAAACTTTTAGCAGGAATAAGGCCCGATATAAAGGTGATGGCCAACTTTCTGCTTACATCACAGGACCCCGTAAATGATTTCTTTATTGCTGTTGATCCTTTTGACAAAAGCTATCGAACCAATAATGTCGACAAAGGTTTTAAACTTGCCATACAACATCTTCATGCCGAAGGATTGCTTGTAATATTTCCTGCGGGGGAGGTGAGCACCTATAATATACGCTCTGCATCAGTGCGCGATCGGTTGTGGCAGCCGTCAGCCTTGCATTTCATTAAATCACAAAATGTACCCGTAGTCCCTGTATTTCTGAAAGGCAGCAACGGTTTGTTTTTTCATCTTCTGATGCTTGTAAATCCGCGTATTATCGGAGCCACGAACCCTTTGGGTATTGTTACCAAGAGAGAGCGCGAAATCACCGTCCGCATTGGCCGCCCAATAAATGTAAAGGACCAGGATGACTTCGTTGACCTCTACGAATACGGTCGCTTTCTCCGTATTAAAACCTATCTGCTGGGCTTGCCTATTTCCGTAAAGCCATTCTTCAGGCCGGTTCTCTTCAAGAAAAAATGGAAGGATGTGGTGCTGCCGCGAAATTCTGATGCACTGAAGGCTGAAGTTGAAGCCCTGGAAGCCGACGGCAATCTTTTGTTTCAAACCAGAGGGTATAAGGTATACTGGGCTACTTCTGAAATGATACCTAATACCCTCTACGAGATTGGCAGACTTCGCGAAATCACATTCAGGGAAGTAGGTGAAGGTACCGGAAAAAATATAGATTTAGACCAATACGACCTGTATTACCGCCACCTGTTTATATGGGACTCTGACAACCATAAGGTAGTAGGAGCGTACCGTCTAGGCATGGGCAAAGAGATTTTACAGCGCTTCGGCAAAAAGGGATTCTATCTGAACAGTTTGTTTAAACTCAAAAAAGGATTCAGGCCAATATTGGATGAAAGCATTGAATTGGGCCGCTCATTTGTGGTGAAAGAATACCAGCTCAAGCCACTTTCGCTCTTCATGCTTTGGAAGGGTATCTTATATTTTATCCTTAAAAATCCTGAGTACCGATACTTGATCGGCCCGGTAAGTATCAGTGGTGAGTTTAGTAAATTTTCAAAGTATCTCATCATATCCTTTATACGTAAGCACTACTTCGATAAGGAATTGGCCGCTCTTGTACAACCTCGCAATGAGTATATACCCGATGTAGACCCTCGTGACCCAGACATGGAGCTGCTGCACAAAAGCACCAAAGAAGACATAAAACGCCTTGATAAGATCATTGAAGACATAGAACTTGGCAATTTCAGGCTACCAGCTTTGCTCAAGAAATACCTTGGGCAAAATGCTAAAATTGTTGCCTTTAATGTTGATCCGCAATTCAACAATGCGCTGGATGGCTTGCTGATTATGGATCTTTTCAATGTCCCTATGGATACCTTCGAAGGCCTTGCCAAAGAACTGGGCGATAAAGACATTCTTCAAAAATTCGCACACGGCGCTGAAGAATACAAAACAGGATAGCACTTTGGTTCAAATGATTGGACGAAGTACAACGCCAAAGAAATATTTTAAAATATGAAACGATCTGGTAAATTTTTATTCGGTATTATATTGATTCTGAGCTTTCTTGCACTAGATGTCCGCGCTCAGTTCGTTCCCTATACATTTTATGGAGCATTAAGTTTCGGCGGATCACTGAATGATGCCGCTGAGTACGTGGGTATGGTCGAAGGGCAGGATATCATCACCTTTGGGCAGTTCAGAAACAACGTAAATTTTAATCCCCAGGGCGCGGTGGTCAACCTATCAGCACTTGGAAATCCAGATATTTTTCTTTCAAGGCACGAACAGGATGGAGCACTAAGTTGGGCTATCAACCTAGGCAGAATTGGCCTTACTGATGGAATGAATTCAGGTGGATTGGTGGTGTGCCAAGATGGAAGCGTTGTAATAACCGGCGCATTTTCGAGTGTAGTAAATTTCAACCCCTTAGGCACCAACACGTCACTCACCGCTGTGGCAGGTAAAGATGCATTCGTGGCAAAATACAATTCTTCAGGAATCCTGCAGTGGTTGAAGCGTTTCGGTGATACTGCTTTTGAATCAGGAACTGCTGTGACTTGCGACAACGATATGAACATTTATGTGGCTGTGAGTTTTGCCGATGAAATAGATGCTGACCCCGGAACTGCTGAAGTATTGCTGCAGAGCGCAGGCGGTACCGATGCCGCACTCATCAAGCTTTCGCCAAATGGTGACTACCTCTGGCACAGACATATTTCAACTGCTGGCAACGATCAGATTTCTGCACTTCTTAGTTATGAAAGCCAGTGGACGGGCTTGGCCGGGTGCATCAATGGCACAAGCGAGGCCATACCTCAGGTAGAACTTTTCGGGAGCGTAATGACACAAGCCGGAGCCGACATCTGGACAATCAATTACAACAATCTTTCGCCTGGAAACCGTATGCACAAAGTGGCGATCAGTGAAGATGGAAGAATATATTTCGGAGGTGAAATTCAGACCACAACGGATTTCGATCCCGGAAATGGTGAGGCTATTATCAATCCATTATTCAAGGATGTTTTCGCGGCAAGCTATTTAATAGAGCAACCCTTGAACAATGCCTTCCGAGCAGTGGTATCTCCCCGTGGTGCAGGAATCGCCGAAAATTTGGCTTTCCTTCATATTGAAAATGGAAATCTTTGCATTGGAGGTTCTTTCGATGTAGATATTCAATTCGAAGAAGGTAATAATGAGTCTTATTTCACATCCGCTGGGCAACGCGACATTTATACTGCTGTGTATACTTTAAATGGTGATAACCCTGTTTATGCCGGAGCGAATACCTTTGGCGGAGTGGGAGATGAGTTTGCAGCCGACGGTGTAATTCAGGATTTTTTCCTGGCACTGGGTGGTTCGTTTGTGCCCACTCTGGATATTGATCCGCAAGGTTCACCAATCTTAACCGCAGGCGGTCGTGATGCTTATTGGGCTAAAATTTTATGGCCATATAATCTGAGTGCAACTGGCAGCCGGGGCGATGAATACTCAATAAGCCTTTATCCGGTCCCCACCAATGATATGATCCGCTTTAATATTTACACCGCATGGAATGGTGCGATAAGAGTAAGATTGATCAGCGCTTTGGGTAAAGTGCTCGATGAGTACGAGTTTATCTCAATAACTCAAGAACTGTCAATACCGGTTTCAACACTCGGTCAGGGCATGTATTTCTTGGAATTTGAAATCAATGGCAGGAGGATTACTAAAAGATTCGTCAAGATCTAAGCACAAGTGAACCGCAATAAGGCCTTGCTGCTTCTCGGAGCTGACGACAATACGGATGCGACAACTCTCACCGATAAGTTGGAAGATGCAGTGTTTGGTCACGCGTCGTACTTTCTCAAAAGGGCTTTCCTGCCTAAGCTTGCTGAAATCAAAAAAGTGAAACTGCAGGAGTTGATGGCTGTTGGCGATGTGCTAAATTTGACTCCTACGGATCAATTGTCATCATTTACATTCAATGATCAAAAGCGGTATGCCGGAATAACCACCTTGAGCGAACTGCTCATAGAATACCATCACAGAGAATCATTGATTAAAACTTCGATAGCAAATGCCGTGCGAGCTGATTTTGCCCATAGGACATATTCCCAATGGATATATGTTTTCCGGGCTTTTGCCGAAAGGTTTATAGAGATGTACGAAACTTCCGAATTCTATACACCTGCAGATGCATCTGTAAAGCAGAGCCAGCATGTAGATATGATGCTGATAATTAATGAGCTGAATAGCAATAATTCTCATAAGCCTGAATTGCACAAACTTTATAGCTGGCTGTGCAAACTATAATGTTAGTGCTTCATGGCTCTTTCTATGGCACGCTTATCATCCTTGGCTTTCAGATCATCGCGCTTATCGTGAATTTTCTTTCCACGCGCCAGCGCAATATCCAGTTTGGCATAGCCTTTCTCTGAAAGAAAAACCTTTAGCGGAACGATGGTAAGCCCTTTATTTTTCAATGCCTTTTCAAGCTTATCGATTTCGGTATGGTTAAGTAGCAACTTGCGGTCGCGCACAGGGGTTTCGTTATTGTAGCTGGCGGGTTCATATGGACTTATGTGCATGCCTCTGATCCAAAGCTCATGATTTTTAATAAAACAATATGATTCGATGATGCTTGCCTTGCCTGCGCGGATTGATTTTATTTCAGGACCAGTAATAATCATACCAGCCGTGTACTTATCGATAAACTCGTACTCGAATCCAGCTTTTTTATTCTTGATATTTACTTCCTGACTAGCCATGGGCGGGCAAAGTTAGTTTAAAAAAAGGGCCGCAAGCAATTGCCTGCGGCCCCAATACGCTATTACTTGTTATCAGCGGGTAGCCTTATCGAAATTTTCAGCCACTTTAGTCCAGTTTACTACGTTCCAGAAAGCCGCTAGGTAATCAGGTCTTCTATTTTGGTAATGAAGGTAATAGGCGTGTTCCCATACATCTACTCCCATAATAGGCATACCACTCACAGAAGCTACGGGCATCAGCGGATTGTCCTGATTTGGAGTAGAAGATACGTGTAGCTTTCCATCGACGCCTACAAGGAGCCAAGCCCAGCCGCTGCCAAATTGAGTGGCGCCTGCTTTGTTTAGGGCTTCTTTAAATACGTCAAATCCGCCAAGGTCACTGTTTATGGCAGCGGCAAGTTTGCCGCTTGGTGCACCACCACCATTCTGCGACATAATTTCCCAAAACATGCAATGGTTGTAATATCCACCGCCGTTATTGCGCACCGCCGGCCCGAGTTGGTCCGTTAGAGCAAGTATTTGCTCTATGGTTTTACCTTCATTGGGTGTTCCCGCAAGGGCCGCATTAAGGTTGTTGGTATAGGCAGCATGGTGCTTTCCGTGGTGTATTTCCATGGTACGCGCATCTATATGCGGCTCTAATGCATTAAAAGCATATGGAAGGTCGGGTAATTTGAATGACATGGTATAAGGTTTAAAAGGTTTCTGATTTAATTGGTGCAAAGTTAAGCTTAATCCCGTCTTTACAACGAATTATGAATAGAGTAAATCTATGATCCGATTAGCCGACCTTCTTCGTCCAGATTTTTGAACCATATGATCGCTTCTTCAGGACTAGATACAACTTTGGCCGGACAAGATGGTTTATTGAAACGAAGGTAAAAATTGGCAACAATTCTCTGGGCGAGATTGCCAAGTATCATGGCTTGTGACTTTCGTAACAGGGCATGGTCTGCGCTCTTTGCAAAATACGCTCTAGATTCATTACTGAACGTTACGAAAATCCCCCTGAAATCGAGTATTATATGCAGTGGTTTTCCTCCGTTGAGCTGCTTAAGTGCTTCCGTATGCTTGCGGGCTTCAGCAACGGTTATTTCTTCTTTTACATTCTTATAGCGCACCCATACCACTTCACCTTCAAGCCTTATAAAATGGGCTGTGGGCAAATCCAACTCATCAAGTTGAGCTACTCCCGGAATGATTTGTGTTTTCATGACTTCTGTTAATAACCAAAGTGAAGTTAATAAAATTAATTGCTTAGGGCTGTATTTTAGCATTTTATGATGCACTTTCAACATCGAAGCTCTGCAGGGTATTTGAATATCGACATTTATAAAATCAGATTAAGTCTACCTTCGCACCAAATATCACTCATGTACGCCCGTGTTATCAGACCGCTACTTTTCAAATTATCACCTGAAAAGGCACATAATTTCACCTTTATTTCACTGCAAGTATTATTTCAGATACCTTTTGTAAGAAGCATATTTTACGCGCTTTATAATATTAACCATCCATCATTGGAGCGCGAATTATTCGGACTAAAGTTTAAAAATCCAGTGGGGTTGGCAGCAGGCTTTGACAAGGATGCCAAGCTTGTAAACCAATTTGGGTTTATGGGATTTGGATTTATAGAAGTGGGCACTGTAACCCCTTCACCGCAAGTGGGTAATGACAAGCCAAGGTTATTTCGCCTGCCTGCCGATTCGGGACTGATTAACCGCATGGGTTTTAATAATGAAGGGGTAGAAAAAATGCGCAACCGCCTGCGCAGGAAATATGTATCGGTAATCGTGGGGGGCAACATCGGCAAAAACAAGGGTACACCCAATGAAGACGCGGTAAGCGATTATCTCAAGTGCTTTGAATCGCTTTTTGATGTGGTTGACTATTTTGCAGTGAATGTGTCATCGCCCAATACACCAAACCTTAGGGCATTGCAAGAAAAGGAACCACTTACTAAGCTGCTGCTTACACTTCAGCAAACCAACAACGCCAAGCCAAAGCGCAAGCCCATACTGCTTAAAATTGCGCCCGATCTTACCGATGCGCAACTTGATGATATTATAGACATTGTGAAGAATACGGGTATTGATGGTGTAATAGCCACCAATACCACCATCTCCCGACAAGGGCTGCACACACCAGCTACTGAGATCGAAGCTATTGGCAATGGTGGTCTGAGTGGCGCGCCTGTAAGAAACAGGTCAACACAGGTAATCCGATATTTGAACGAAAAATCGGGCGGCGCTTTCCCCATCATTGGAGTAGGGGGAATACATCATGCTGACGATGCCATTGAAAAACTGGAAGCAGGCGCGAGCCTGGTGCAACTCTATACAGGCTACGTGTACGAAGGCCCTGCGTTGGTGAAAAGAATTAATAAAAGAATAATAAAAAATGCTGCAAATAGTTGAATGCCCACGAGATGCTATGCAAGGCATCATGCATCCCATACCTACTGCAACCAAAATTGAATACATCAATAGCTTGCTGAAATGCGGCTTTCACACCATAGACTTCGGATCGTTCGTATCGCCAAAAGCAATACCTCAGATGGCCGATACCACGCAGGTTCTTAATGGGCTTGATCTGAGCAACACAACTTCAAAACTCCTTGCCATTATTGCGAATCCACGAGGAGCAGAAGATGCTGCTGCATTTGATGAAATCACTTACCTGGGCTATCCTTTCTCAATATCCGAAACCTTCCAAAAGCGCAATACCAATGCAAGTATTGAACAGTCGCTTAGCAGGGTTGATGAAATAAATGCCATTTGTCGCCGCACCGGTAAAGAACTTGTATTGTATGTATCCATGGCATTTGGCAATCCCTACGGTGAACTTTGGCATCCCGAAATTGCCATAAAATGGGCGAACAAATTGCATGAACTGTTCGAATTGAAAATAATTGCACTCTCTGATACCATTGGCACATCCATACCTGACAGCATCACTTCACTTTTCAGTGCGTTGATTCCCGCTTTACCTCAGGTAGTATTCGGTGCGCATCTTCATACCACTCCCGATGCTTGGGAAGAGAAGGTGCATGCCGCCTACCAAGCAGGCTGTCGCCGTTTCGACGGTGCACTAAAGGGTTTTGGCGGCTGTCCGATGGCTGCAGATGACCTTACGGGAAATATGCCTACTGAAATGATACTCAGCTATTTTGATAACATCAACATCGAAACCGGAGTTGACGGCGCTTACTTAAAAACTGCTTTGCTGAACGCAGCCAAGGTGTTTTCTTGAATGCTACCGAAACAGGGTTTTGACAAATGCCCGTGCGCTGTACTTTAATTCTGATCTGTTTACGGCCAATTGATAACATAGCTGCATTGCACGCACCAAAAAGTACTCAGGTGTACTTCTGTGCTTTTTAAAAAAGGTCTTAAATGATTTTTCGATGACTTCGGCACGCTGATATGCGCTCCACGCTGAGCGGGATGATACTTTTCCAATATGTACAATTTTGCTATCAAGGTGTTCTACCCGGATTCCCATCAAATGAGCTGTGTAGAAAAGATCAAGATCTTCGCTGTACATAAAATAATCTTCGCTCCAACCGCCCATTTTCCAAAAGGTATCGCGGTGCAAAATGATGCTCGCTCCTATACTCCAATACTGTGCTTTGCCCGGTGAAACCAATTTGCGCCAATAATTGCCTAGGGTGGGTATCAGCATTTGCATTTGCTGCGCATGGCCATTTTCATCAGTAAGGCTTGTTACGTAAAGCACATTTTCACTTCCGGTAAATATGGTATTATAGTCGCTCTTCAGCTTGTTGTTTACGAGTATGTCGGGATTCAAAAAATGAAGCCATTCACCCAATGCAGTTGCCGCAGCAAGGTTATTTCCTTTGGCAAAACCGTGATTGGTCTTGCTTTCTATAATGTGCAGATTGTTCTGTACCTGCAATGCAGCGACCGAACCATCACCAGAAGCATTGTCAAATACAATCACTTCATGATTGGAATCCACGTGTTTTGTAATGGCTTCAACACATTGCCTTATTACATCGCCTCCGTTGTAGTTTACGGTAATGATGCTGATATCGGGATGTAACATATTAAAACCTTCATGAATTAAAATTCCATTTCGTGCATCGGAAAAACTCATCCAATACTGATTTTGCACATTTCATACATAAAAAGCGATCTATAAAATCAATATTGATACCCTCTGATGACTGAAATTCAGCATAGCTGCGACGTCAAGGAACTTCGGCGAAAGTACCGGTTTTATTCTTGCTTACAATAACTAATAAGGCTACGCTTTCTGCAACTCAATCAATGTAATTTCAGGCGGCATTCCCACCCTTCCGGGAAAGCCGATATATCCAAAACCCCTGTTTACATATAGATGTTGTTTCCCTTCAGTATAAAGTCCGCCCCAACGCGGGTAGCGGTATTTCACGGGGCTCCATTTGATAATGCCCGGTATTTCCACCCCGAATTGCATACCGTGGGTATGGCCTGCCAGTGTGATATCAATTGCTGTTTTCCCCATTACTTCTGCGTCCCAATGAGACGGGTCATGCGAAAGAAGTATCTGAAACTTCTTCTCATCGCTATTTTTCATTGCTTCATTGAGTTTGCCATATTGGCTGAAACCGCCTAAACCCCAATTCTCCACGCCAAGGATTTCAATAATTTCTTCGCCTTCAGCTCCAAAGTCAATCTTCTCATTTAGCAGAAGCCTGAAGCCTATTGATTTGTGGTATTGCTTCAACCTTTCAATATTTTCTGCACGAACCTGGGCACTTGGCCACGTTACATAATCACCATAATCGTGGTTTCCCAAAATTGAAAACTTTCCGAGGCGGGCATTGAGTTTCGATAGTGTTTCTTCCCAACCGATAAGCTCATCTGCATAGTTGTTTACCATATCGCCGGTGAAAAGTATCAAATCGGGTTTCAGTTCATTCACCATGTCGATTCCGCGCTGCACCGCATCGTGGTTATTGAAAAAACTACCAATATGAATATCGCTTATATGAACTATTCTCAAACCATGCGCCCATTCTGGCAGATTGGCAAAAGAAATTTTATTGCTCTCAACCCTGAACTGGTAGCGGCCGCGAACCATGCCATAAATTATTCCTAAGAAGGGAATTGCTGCCAAAGCCCACCCAAGCCTCGTAAGAAATTGCCACCGTGTAATATGACTTCCACCGCCTGCTTCGGGAGTATCGGTTTGAATAAAGTAAGTCGCAATTTTCCTGAAAAGGTGCAGAATGTCATCAAACAGATGAAAAAACACAACGATGAGTTTCGGTATAAATAACATGAGTAATATTCCGAAACCCATGAAAAAGAAAAAGTAATCGATATTCTGTTGTGCCTGCCTGTAGGTGGCAAAAGCATAAATAACAAGGATATGCGCCCCAACCGATGTAACCCAATATAGCAAATACAGGGAAGTGCGCAGGTAGGGCCTGTTCCATGATGATGTAATAAGTCGCAATGATTTGAAAGTGTATAGGTCTACTGCAATAAGTATTGCAATAAATATGAAAATGGGGAGATAGGCTTTCATCTGAAATTTAAGATTCGCAAAACTAACGCAAAAGGTGTCGTGTTGTTTGCACCCTGTGCCGAAAGGCCTTTGGTAGATACGAGCGGCTTCAATAGGCTGTGTAATGTCCTTCGAGCCAAGTCTCATTCTGTTCTAGGCTGAGTGAACCCACAGCAGGAGAATCGCTCATGGCGGCAGGGGTCATGGCAGCGTTTTTTTCTTTTCTATCTGCTGACCTTTTACTGGCTGTTTCGTTCATCATAACAACTGCTTCTTGGCTCCCTTGCGTTTTGTCCAAATCTTCCTGGTCATTTCCTTGAGTGATTTGGCTATTGGCTGATGAAGCACCCTGAATTTCAGCAGAAGAGTCGTCCATCGAAGAGGAGAATGCATTTCCGATTTTTTCTTCTTTTTTCAAATCAGCAATCAGAATCGGATTTTCATTTTCTGTTTCAATTGATTCTTGTGCGGGTATTGGTGCCTCTTTGGCTAATTCCGTAGTTAGTTCACTATTGCTTTCAAATGGTGCGGCTGCTGTAGCTTGCTGTGTTACTGTACTGTCCTGAATATTTTGCGAAGGCGCTGCCTTTCGCTCTGCAAGCAGTGGTTTCTCATTTTGCCCGAAAGGATACGCCCACCAAATACCAACCAATACAGCAATGGAAGCTGCAGCGAGCAAGTAGGGCCGGGTCTTAAATAAAGGAAATAAAGCGCCACCTTTTGAAGCATGCTTTTGCTCAAACGCTGCCATCAAGTTATTTTTTAGAATAACAGGGGCGTGCACTTCCTCAGTATGCGATGATTCAATCACAATTGACCGAAGCATTTCATACTCTGACCTATCTGCAATATGAAGCAGCACAAAAGTTTTTTCGGCTGTGCCAAGCTCATCAAAGCTATACTGCATCAAGAGCGTATCTATTTCATATGGTTCAATGGGTTTCATGTGGTTATGTTAGGATTGAATTCCTTCAAAATCACTGCGAGTTCGCGAAGGGTGTAAAATATTCTCGACTTTACCGTACCTTCTGATGTAGCGGTAATCTCGGCAATTTCTTTAATGCTCAACTCATGCTTAAAGCGCAATATGAAGGTATCTTTTTTATTTCCGTCTAATGTGTTTACGGCTTTGGAAAGCGCTTTTCTAAATTCACTTCTTTCCATCTGGTTGCTACCTTCACTTTCGTAAAATAGCGACGCAGCAAGCTCTGGTTCAGCGCGCTTTTGTACTTCTTTATGCCGGTACTGATTTTTACACATATTATGGGCCATGCTGTAAATCCAGGTTTTAAAACTTCGTGAAGGGTCAAATAAGTCAGGCTTTTGAATTACTTTCATAAACACTTCCTGTGTTTGGTCGCGGGCGAGTTCTTCATCATTCCAAAGCATTCGCGCGAAATATCGGTATAGTGCATCAGCATAGCGGTGGTAAAGGGTTTTAAAAGCTTCCTTATCACCCCTGGTTGATAACCGCATGAGCTCTTCATCGCTTATGCCATGTATGTCGCGTTTTAAAATTCTCAACGATTGGCGTAGTACTTTATAAAACTGTCTAAGGAATCAGCTTCCTTTTGAAATCCTTGTTGCTCCATGGCTTGGGCAAGCGGTTTAAGGGCTTGCAGCAGTCCTTTATCGGAGCTCGTGAGCGCTTCATTTATTTTTTTGCTCCAATCCATTTTTTCTGCAGCAAGTGTAAATCTTATCGTGTTGTTTTCTACTAATGCACTTGATGACAGGGAGTATCCAAGCCCAATCATATGAAGACGGTCTGCATATTTGCGGAGCATCTCTTCAGGAATCGCAGGCGATATCCACATCGATTCCTTGCCGGAAAGGATCGAGTCAATAGATTTGCCCTGATATGCAGTACATTTTGAAGCGAAGATGTTATAAACCTTTGCTCTATTATTCAGGCCGTCTATAAGCTGGGCTATGCGCACTGCAATCAGATCCTGCATGCCCGAAGTGATACAAATTTCATTTGCTTTGGCTGATTTCATGGCATTGGCCCCGAATGATTTCATCACAGAGCTTATGAGTCCCTGCGATTCCATTTCCAAGAGGGCTATGCGCTCTGCCTTATCATTACCCAGCAGAAAGGCAGCCATAAACTGGTATGGAAGAATATAAGCAGTAACTGAATTTGAATTGATCAACATTTCGCAGGCAGATTTGGAGCCTCTACTTTCTATAAAATCAAATGCCAACAGCAAGTCAACATGCTCCTGCGATGATTCAATAATGGTCTTTGCATTTGAGCGAACCGCGTTGATTGCGGGAAAATAGTCGCCCGGATCGGATGCCCGTTGGGCTTTATAGGCCAGCCACCATACTTCCACAGCGGTTTCGGGAGTGTAGGGGCTTGGTACTTTTTGTATTTGGTTCTGATAATACGATGCAGTATATCGTTCAAGCTCGAAGGGCTTTTGCGCACTGATCAGTATTGGCCAACAAAAAGCTATTAAAGTGAAAGTTCTCATAATACCCATCAGTACACCCTTGGTGGAGTTGCGTTCATATTCTTGTTCAAAAATTACAACGGGTGCCAATTTACAAGGATAAACCCGCAATCGGTTGTACTTTCGCACCCCATGAATGAAGCAGACTTCAACAGAATAAAATTACAGCTAGATGCAAGCCATGACTGGCCCGCGTTGTATATGTTTAAATTTATTGTACCATCCGAAAATGAAAAGGTAGCGCGTGTGGAAGCATTGTTTAATGCCGAAACTGCAGAAATAAGACTCCGGCCTTCGAAAAATGGCAAGTACACCAGCATTACAGCGCGCGAAATTATGACAAGCTCTGATGCCGTAATGGACTGCTACGCTAAGGCAGCTCTTATTGAAGGATTAATAGCACTTTGATGAAGTATTTATGCGCGAGATAGAACGTTACATACTTATTGGCCTGGTTACCATTTTTGTAGTGGTATTTCTGCGTTGGCTGAAGCGTTTTCTGCGACGCAATGAAATTCAGGAAAGCTTTCCATACGTGCATCCTTTCGGTAAAGGCACCCTTACGGGTATAGAAGTCTTGGCTTTTGAACTTCCTGCAAGGGATAATGTGAAGACAGAAATCTTTTCAGATAATGGGCTTATGGTACTTTTTCTTTTCGAAGAATCACTGAAGGAAGGGAGCTACCAAAAAGGAATCGATCTGAGCGAACTTCCAAAAGGTTCCTATACTTTAAAAATCACCTTCTCGAACCAGATAACTTCAAGGCAAATAAACGTAGGTTGATAATTCTGGTGTCAAATATCTTTTTTGAAAAATTATGCGTTTAGATGATAGCTATTTATTCAATTTACCTCTCAAATCTGACGGTGTATAAATTCATTTTAGTATTATTATTCTTTTTCATTCTGGATGCTGCTACGGCTCAGGTTTGGACTGAAATGCCTGTATTTCCAGGTGATGATCGCGATGACGGAGTCTCTTTTGTATCGGGTAATAAAGGATTTTGTGGCACAGGACTTTTGCCATGGTTTGCAGCTTCACGTGATTTTTATGTATTCAATTTTGAAACTGAATCATGGAGCACTGCAGACCCAATGCCCGTAGGTCTTGAGCGTCAATATGCCTGCGGTTTCTCGCTCGGAAATTACGGTTTCGTATTTGGCGGAGTGGGTAATAGTGGTTGGCTCAATGATATGTGGAGATATGATATAGACTCCGATGCATGGAATAGCATGACCCCAATGCCAGCAGAAGGTAGGAGTGGAGCAGCGTCTTTTCAGGTTGGAGAGCTGGCTTATGTGCTCGGTGGCCGCTTCGCAAATGGAGCTCTTTCTGATGAACTTTGGTGCTACAATCTTGTAAGCGATACTTGGGAACAAATGCAGAATTTTCCCTTTGGGCCGAGATGGAGGGCTGGCGCAGCGGCTTTAAATGGCAAGGGTTATCTTGCTTTCGGCCTAATTGCCGAAGGCCAATTTAGCAATGAGCTTTTTGAGTACATCCCTGAAACCGATTCCTGGCTTGAGCTGCCATCATTTCCCGGAATAGGTCGAACTTACACAAGCATTACCGCCCACATTGATCAATTATACGCTTTTGGCGGACTTGGTGCCGATGGTACTTATTACAATGATCTATGGCGGTACAGCATAAGCTCTCAATCCTGGGTGTCGCTCGCTGCACTGCCTTCTTTTGGCCGAAAAGGCGGTATGGTGATGGCACAGGATTTCGGCTTTTACTATACCACCGGAATAAATATCGATAACCTGCGGCTAAGCGAAACATGGAAAGTTGATTTAACTACCAATGTCGAATCAATCAACGCTGTGCTGAAGGCGCGCATATTTCCAAATCCGAATACCGGGATATTTAGCTTCAACGTTGACTACATCTCACCAATAAAATGCGCTGTAAATACACCTGAAGGACTTCTGGTATATACATCGGAATTTACAAAAAGTGAAAACAATCTTGACCTGAGTCATTTACCGGCGGGTATCTACATCATAAACATTTCGGGAAATGAAATAAATGAAAACATCAGACTTATAAAGTTGTAGCAGCAATATTACTAAATTAAAAAAGGCCCTTTCGGGCCCTTTTTTTTCTTGTTACTCATCGTCGGTTTTCGGTTCTTCCGACTCTTTGGCTTTCTTGCCTTTGATAATTTTTATTTGAACTTCATCCTTTTCCTTTTTGTAGCCGATGGTAATAGTATCGCCTTCTTCAAGGTTGGCGTTGATTATTTCTTCGGCCAGTGGATCTTCGATGTACTTTTGAATGGCGCGCTTTAGAGGCCTTGCACCAAACTTCTCATCAAAACCACGCTCTGCGATGACGTCCTTAGCCTGGTCAGTCATCTTAATTTTGTAGCCAAGCGCTGAAATACGGCCATAAAGTTTCGCCAACTCTATATCAATCACTTTGTGAATATGTCCGCGGTTAAGTGAATTAAAAATCACCACGTCGTCAATTCTGTTCAGGAATTCGGGAGCAAAAGCTTTTTTAAGCGCACTTTGAATGATAGCATGCTGTGCGGTGGCTTCTGCTTCTACACGGGCTTTTGTACCAAAGCCAACACCAGTGCCAAAATCGCTCAACTGGCGTGCACCTATATTCGATGTCATAATAATAATGGTGTTCCTGAAGTCAATTCTGCGACCGAGGCTATCAGTAAGCTGGCCATCGTCAAGGGCCTGAAGCAGCAGGTTGAACACATCAGGGTGTGCCTTTTCTATTTCGTCAAGAAGTATAATCGAGTAGGGGCGACGTCTTACTTTTTCGGTAAGTTGCCCACCTTCTTCATAGCCGATGTAGCCGGGAGGGGCTCCAATAAGCCTGCTCACGGCAAATTTTTCCATGTATTCGCTCATGTCGATACGAATCAAGGCGTCTTCGCTCTGAAAGAGAAATTTGGCTAGCTCTTTTGCAAGTTGGGTTTTACCTACACCGGTTGGCCCCAGAAATATGAATGACCCTATCGGTTTGTTAGGATCTTTCAAGCCTGCCCTGTTGCGTTGTATGGCCTTAACTACTTTCTTGATGGCTTCTTCCTGCCCTATTACTTTGCCTTGCAGGTCTTCATTCATGCGCGAAAGCCTTCCGCTTTCTTTCTCAGCAATCCGACGTACCGGAATACCAGTCATCATAGAAACCACCTCTTCTACATTGTCAACAGTTACGGTAACTCTGTGATTCTTCGATTCTTCTTCCCAGCGGTTCTTGGCCCTTTCTAGCTCTTCTATAAGTCCGCGTTCCTTGTCGCGAAGTTTGGCAGCTTCCTCATATTTCTGGCTTCGAACCACGCGGTTTTTTTCTTCCTTGATCTCTTCAATTTTCTTTTCCGCTTCAATGATTTCTGTAGGCACATTGATGTTGGTAATATGCACACGTGAACCTACTTCATCCAGAGCGTCAATGGCCTTATCAGGCAAATGCCTGTCAGAGACATACCTTGCAGTTAGTGTTACGCAAGCATTTATCGCTTCAGGAGTGTATACCACCATGTGATGTTCTTCGTACTTCTCCTTTATATTGTGAAGTATTTGTATTGTTTCTTCAACTGTGGTTGGCTCTACAATTACTTTTTGGAAGCGTCGTTCAAGAGCACCGTCTTTCTCAATGTACTGACGGTATTCGTCGAGGGTAGTAGCGCCGATGCATTGTATTTCGCCGCGGGCAAGCGCAGGTTTAAACATATTGGATGCATCAAGGGAGCCACTGGCACCTCCTGCACCTACAATTGTATGAATCTCATCTATGAAAAGTATTACATCAGGTGACTTTTCCAACTCATTCATCACAGCCTTCATACGTTCTTCAAACTGACCCCGATATTTGGTACCTGCCACCAGTGAAGCTACATCAAGTGAAACGATGCGCTTATCAAAAAGCACCCTAGAAACTTTGCGTTGAGTGATGCGAAGAGCAAGCCCTTCGGCAATCGCCGATTTACCTACACCAGGTTCACCAATCAACACAGGATTGTTTTTCTTTCTTCGCGACAGGATTTGCGAAACCCTTTCAATTTCGTTCTCCCGACCTACTATTGGGTCAAGCTTTCCGTCTTCTGCCATTTTGGTAAGGTCGCGACCGAAATTATCGAGCACAGGAGTTTTTGACTTGGAGTCGCCCGGTTTGCGCTGAGTACTGCCCTGCGATGCAGAAAACCCTGATGACATATCATCTTCATCATCATCGTTAGGCCCGGGGAAATCAGCCCTTGGCATATCGGTTTTTTGTTCCTGCCCAGCCCTTCCCGCCTGAGTTCCTGAGCGCATAGTTTCAAGTTCTTCGCGCACCGAGTCATAGTCAATATTGAACTTCAACAATGATCGCGTAGCTACATTGTCTTCATCCTTAAGTATGCTAAGCAACAAATGCTCGGTTCCTATGGTCGGGCTTTTGAACAGCTTTGCTTCTAAGTAGGTAATTTTCAAAACCTTCTCAGCCTGCTTTACAAGAGGAATATTGCCAAGATTTCCGCTTTTGGCGGAAGCCGCACGTGTAGATGACTCTACCACGCGACGAAGTTCTTTCAGGTTAACCCCTAGAGATTTCATAATCTGTATGGCAGTACCTTCGCCTTCTCTGATAATGCCGAGCAAAAGGTGCTCAACTCCTATAAAGTCGTGGCCTAGTCGCAGCGCTTCTTCACGGCTGTAACTTATGACGTCTTTCACACGTGGTGAAAACTTTGCTTCCATGTTCTAATTGTTAAAGTTTTGACCCTATTCCCGCAACTGGCAATTAACTCCGAATTTACAGTGAATAACGGTATTTTCAAATATATGTTGATAATAACATCGGTCATCTCTATCAAAAGCCTTTTTATTGCACAGGTTTTTGTTGAAAATTAAGACTGTTAACCAACATCTTGCCGCAATGGATTTAAGTACCTTCGCGGGTCGTGTCTTACGACATCAAAAACCGTACATTTTTCAAAAGAACACAAAATGGCAGAAGGAGAAAAGATCATACCTATTAATATTGAAGACGAGATGCGTTCGGCATACATCGACTATTCGATGTCGGTGATTGTATCAAGGGCATTGCCCGATGTGCGCGATGGCTTGAAGCCGGTTCACAGAAGGGTTTTATATGGTATGCTTGATCTTGGGGTACTTTCTAACAGGCCTTATAAGAAGTCAGCACGTATTGTCGGTGAGGTGCTTGGTAAATACCACCCTCATGGCGACTCGTCCGTATACGACGCAATGGTGCGTATGGCCCAGGTATGGTCACTGAGGTATCCACTTGTAGATGGTCAGGGTAATTTTGGTTCGGTAGATGGTGATAGCCCGGCTGCTATGCGTTATACCGAGGCACGCTTACGCAAAATCGCTGAAGAATTAATTTCAGATCTCGATAAGGAAACCGTTGATTTTCAAAATAATTTCGATGATTCGCTCACAGAGCCTACCGTACTCCCTACCCGTGTACCAAACCTGCTGGTAAATGGAGCGAGTGGCATTGCAGTGGGTATGGCTACAAACATGCCACCGCATAACCTTACTGAAGTAATTAATGCCATAGTGGCATGTATTGACAACCCCGAAATTGATATCGCAGGTTTGATGGAACATGTTAAAGCTCCAGATTTCCCTACTGGTGGAACAATATATGGATACGAAGGAGTGAAGCTGGCTTTTGAAACTGGCCGCGGCCGTGTGCTGATCAGAGCTAAAGCTTCATTTGAAGAAATACGCGAAGGGCGTGAAGCAATTATCGTTACAGAAATACCATTTCAGGTAAATAAAGCTGAAATGATTAAGAAAACGGCCGACCTTGTAAATGATAAGAAAATAGAAGGCATCAGCGACCTTCGTGATGAGAGCGATCGCAATGGAATGCGCATAGTTTATGAACTGAAGAGAGATGCCATCCCGAATGTGGTACTCAATAAACTTTACAAGTATACTGCGCTGCAGAGCTCTTTCTCAGTCAACAATATTGCTCTTGTAAAAGGGAGACCCGTTATGCTCAATCTAAAAGATATGATTGAGCTCTTTGTGGAGCACCGCCATGATGTGGTAGTGCGCAGAACGCAATATGAGCTTCGTAAAGCTGAAGAACGCGCCCATATCCTTGAAGGCTTACTCATAGCGCTTGATAATCTTGACGAGGTAATAACCCTTATCCGCGCTAGCAACACGCCCGAGGACGCCCGAAACGGACTTATGGAGCGATTCGGCCTTTCTGAAATTCAGAGCAGGGCAATTCTCGATATGCGCTTACAGAAGCTTACCGGACTTGAGCGCGATAAAGTGCGCGAAGAACATGCTGATCTTATGAAGCTCATTGACTATCTGAAGTCAATACTCGATAATGAAGTGCTCAGAATGAAGATCATCAAAGACGAGTTGATTGAAATCAGGGATAAGTACGGTGACGAACGCCGCTCAGTCATTGAGTACAGTGCAAACGAAATGAGCATAGAAGACCTTATCGCTGATGAGGAAGTGGTAGTCACTGTTTCCCACATGGGCTATATTAAAAGAACACCACTCATAGAATACAAAACCCAAAGCAGGGGAGGTGTTGGCTCAAAAGGCAGCACCACGCGTGACGAAGACTTTCTGGAGCAGCTTTTCGTGGCTACAAACCATAACTACCTGCTTATTTTCACCGAAAAAGGAAAGTGTTTTTGGATGAGAATCTTCGAAATTCCGGAAGGAACAAAAATTTCTAAAGGCCGCGCCATTCAGAACCTCATTAATATTGAGCAGGATGATAAAATCATGGCATATATCAACGTAGAAAATCTTAAAGATGTGGAGTACATCAATAAGCACTACGTGATTATGGCTACCAAAAATGGTGTGGTAAAGAAAACCAGCCTGGAGTCATACTCTCGCCCGCGTGCAAACGGTATCAATGCAATCACCATTAAAGATGGCGATCAATTGCTCGAGGCAAAACTTACAAATGGTACTACAGAGATTATTCTTGCCAAGAAAAGTGGTAAGGCCATTCGCTTTAATGAAAGCGCAGTGCGCGCTGTAGGTCGCAACTCGCAAGGTGTAAAAGGTGTGACCCTTGAAGGCAAAAATGACGAAGTGATCGGAATGGTGTGCATTGACGACCCACAAACAAATATACTCGTAGTAAGCGAGAAAGGCTACGGAAAACGAAGCAATCTCGACGACTACCGCATTACCAACCGTGGCGGAAAGGGAGTGAAAACACTGAACATAACCGACAAGACAGGTGCACTCATCGCTATAAAAGCCGTTACCGATACGGATGACCTGATGATTATCAACAAAAGCGGTATCGCTATAAGAATGGGTGTTGCCGAGCTAAGAATCATGGGAAGAGCAACCCAGGGTGTGCGACTTATTAACCTCAGAAACAATGACGAGATAGCCGCTGTGGCCCGCGTTGAAGCCAGTGAAGGTGATGCATCAATTCTGTTAGGTGACGGTGATGTTGATCTTGACGGCCCTGTGTCTGATGTTTCTTCAGATGAGAATGCGGATGATTGATTGAACCACTCATAAGGCACTTTAGATGACATTGCCAACTAACTTGCATGTGGAGTGTATTCAAAAAATGGAACGGTTATTTTCAATAGCAATGGCGAAATGATGTCTGTAGGAGATATTGATTTAGAAGTGATATATTGAGATAAGAATCTTATAGTTTAAAAGAATGGAACCGCTTTCCAGCGGTTCTTTTCTTTGAATAAAGTTCAGAGCTGATCTGAGGAGAGAACATTAATAGTATTCCAATTGCAATAGCTTTTTCATTACTCAAAAGTAACAGGAGCACAGCGGATTACTTCCTGTTTGATCCACGCTATTTTTTCTGAGTGCCACAAGTAAGTTTCGCCCATGGCATGCACTACGCTCTCCTGCGGTGTTTGAGTATTTTGCATACTCAAAGTTGAGTTGCTCCGATCAAATTGAATGCGCGATTCATACGTATAGATACTTGCATCAGGATTGGTGCGGGTGAGCGCAGTGTTTACTGCACCATTGTCATGAAATGTGAATGTTGTAAAAACGGTAAAACTCTGATGTGTGTTTTCTATCCTGTAAATAGATTTGCCTTTGCAGTTAAAAATTTCATAGGTCTTTCTGCCAGCTAACCAAGGGGTTTCATACATGGAGATACTACCGTTGGTGAAGTAATAAAAAGTTGTATCGGCTGCATTTTTAGTGAAAGCCGCTGTGCTCAAGATGCAAAACAACATTAGCACAGTGGTGACCGGTATCTTACATCTAATTAAATTTCTGTTCATAGCCTCAGTTTGAAATCAAGTTTCAAATTCTAAGCCAAATATTGATTTTAACCCTTAATATGATGCGCATCATTGCTTTATAGACACCATCTTCATTGGTGTCAGAAATAGTTTAACGCATATCTTTGCCAAAAACTGGGTCAACATTTTCCAATTGAAAGAAATTTTACTCATAACGCCTCCATTTACACAGCTCAATACCCCGTATCCGGCAACTGCATACTTGAAGGGATTTTTGAATACAAAGAAGATATCATCCTTTCAGGTTGATTTGGGAATTGAAGTGATTCTGAAGCTTTTTTCGAAATCAACGTTTAGAGAACTTTTTGATCAGGCTGATGAAAAAAAAAGCATCCTATCAGACAATTGCCGGCGAATATATTCCGTGAGGGCCGATTATCTTCAACCGCTTGACGATGTAATCCACTTTTTGCAAGGCAAAAATCCCACCCTAGCGCGAAATATATCAATCGACGGTTTTCTACCACAAGCATCGCGTTTTGAGCAGATTGATGACATGGAGTGGGCATTTGGCGCTATGGGTATACAAGACAAGGCAAAGCATTACGCCACATTATACCTTGAAGATCTTTCAGACTTTATTGTTGAATGCATAGACCCCAATTTTGGTTTCAGCCGATATGCCGAGCGCCTAGGCCGCAGCGCCAACTCCTTTGATGAACTCTATGATTTTCTTCAATTGGAGCCCACCTATATTGATCAGATTGCTTTGACAATTTTAAAAGAGAGAATCAAAGATGTGGAGCCTGGAATGGTGTGCCTTTCAGTTCCCTTTCCAGGTAATTTATATAGCGCTTTCAGATGCGCTCAATATATCAGAAAGCAACACCCGGAAATAGTTGTTGCAATGGGCGGTGGATTTCCAAATACAGAACTGCGCTCACTTTCCGACCCCCGAGTATTTGAATTTTTCAACTACATCACGCTCGATGATGGAGAGTTGCCGATAGAGCTGCTTATAAACAACATATTGGTTCACCAAGGCGAAAATGCTGACATACCTGAATTAAAGCGCACTTTTCAGATGCTAAATGGGGCGGTGTTTTATAATGACCGTTCTAAACGCCTTGATTACCGTCAGGCAGAAGTGGGCACGCCCGACTATTCAGACTTATTGCTTGGTGAGTATATTTCAGTAATTGAAATAGCGAACCCGATGCACAGTTTGTGGAGCGATGGTAGGTGGAATAAGCTCACTATGGCTCACGGCTGCTACTGGGGTAAATGCACTTTCTGCGACATTTCGCTTGACTATATAAAACGCTATGAACCAATAGCCGCCGTGATGCTTGTCGATAGAATGCAGGAACTCATCGCACAAACCGGTGAGAATGGTTTTCACTTTGTGGATGAAGCAGCACCACCGGCATTGATGAAGGCACTTGCGATTGAAATCATTAGGCGAAAGCTAAGTGTAACGTGGTGGACCAACATACGCTTCGAGAAAAATTTTACTCCTGACCTATGTATACTGCTCAGAGCATCGGGTTGCATAGCCGTATCAGGCGGGCTCGAAGTAGCTTCTGATAGGTTGCTCAAGCTCATTGATAAAGGTGTTACAGTGGAGCAAGTGGCTAAGGTAACAAATAATTTTACCGAGGCGGGAATTATGGTACACGCTTATCTTATGTATGGCTATCCTACTCAAACTGTGCAGGAAACAGTTGACAGTCTCGAAATTGTGCGCCAACTTTTTGAAATGGAAATTATTCAATCAGGATTCTGGCATCAGTTTGCCTTAACAGCCCATAGTCCCGTCGGGATGAACCCTGCTGATTACGGAGTAATCCCATTGCACCGGGATATTTCATTTGCCAATAACGATGTGCAGTTCGAAGATTCAACCGGAATTGATCATTCCAAATTTAGCTTCGCCCTGAAAAAATCGCTCTTTAATTTTATGCGCGGTATTGGATTTGACAAACCGCTTCAATTCTGGTTCGACTTCAAAATTCCGAAAACATCTATCAGTCCTGACTACATAATGAATTGTTTGGACGAAGAAAGCGGATATTCCATAAAAACGAATGCCAAAGTATTGTGGTTAGGCACATTGCCACTCTCTCAGCAAAAAGTTAAAACCAAGCGGGGGAGGACCACCGAACAAGTAGAATTGACCTTTCATAACAAGATGGATCAAATTCAGATTAGCCTTGAAAAGGAGAAAGGTGAATGGCTGATGCATATTTTGGAAAGGTTAAAACCACAGGAGCCAAAAATGCTTTCATTCGAAGATGTAAAATCGGACTTTGAGATTAAATTTGATGATTTCGAATTATTCTGGTGGTCGAAACCCATTCAGATGCTCAGGGAGCATGGATTGCTGTTGCTTTGACTAGCAATGGATTGCACAAATTTATCATTTCCCGAAAGGAAACTTGCAGAGAATAGCGAAAGGGTTAATTTTGCGGCAGATTCATTTTTGGTATCGGTTTTGTAAATCGCATCGAAATAATTCGTGAGAAAGATCAAAACCCAATGTCATAACAAGATGCAAAATTTAAACACATGAAAAAAATTATCATTGCAGTTTTTGTCACAACCACATCAGCCTTGGCTTTTGGACAACCAGCCAAACAAGTTACCGCCTACAATTATATGCAGAGCGGAGAGTATTTGAAAGCCCGTGAAGCCATAGATGATGCTGCTGAGAATGAAAAAACCATGGATAAGGAAAAAACTTGGAGATACCGTGGGCAAATTTATCAGCAACTTGCCTTCAACGATATAGGGTTCGATAAAATTACGGCAGTTAAAGAGTCATTGCGCTCATTTAAAAAAGCAATGGAGCTTGACACAAAAGATGCCTGGAAAAAAGAGAATTACAATGATGGGTATGCCCAGGTGCAGATGTATGCTGTAAACCTCGGTATTTTGGCATATAATGAAAATAAATATGCCGATGCCAGGGATTATTTTGTGGTCGCAGCCGAAGCTGCCGAAGCTGTTGGCGCAATTGATACCATGGCTACTTATAATAGTGGACTGGCTGCGGAACAAGTGCAGGACTATGCCGGTGCTGTGAAGCTTTACCAAAAATCTGCTGATATAGGCTATCTCGAAGGCAAGATGTACATCTATATGGCCAATGTGTACGATAAAATGGGCGATACTGAAAAGTATTTAGCTATACTGCAAGAAGGAAGAAAAAAATACCCGAACGATTCAGACCTGATAGTATATGAACTGAATTACTATTTGAAAAACGACCGCTTTGAAGAAGCTGAACGCAACCTGAATCTCGCCATTGAAAAGGAACCTTCTAATAAACAACTGTATTTTTCGCTTGGCGTGGTGTACGATAACCTTGGAATGAAGGATAAGGCTATAAAAGCATATTCTGATGCCGTGGCAATTGATGCCAATTACTTTGACGCTGTATACAACATCGGAGCACTTTACTTTAATCAGGGCGTGGAGATAAATAATGCAGCGAATGATATTCAGGATATTAAAAAGTACAACGCTGCCCGCGCAGAAGCAAAAGAAGTATTCAAGCAAGCACTTCCTTTCTTAGAAAAAGCACATGATTTGGAACCAACCGACCTCGGCGCCCTTACGTCGCTTTCACAGCTCTACGCGCTACTTGGTGACAATGAAAACTACCTGAAAATTAAAGCCAAGCTAGAAAAAGCAAAATAATTTTTGAGAACTTTCTTAAAACATTAAAACCCGGAGAACTATCTTCGGGTTTCTTTTTTATACAACGCGAACAAAGAAGTTAATTATGAGATCACCCATTCTTGTTGGATATATGTTTATTGCATTGATTTATTGCAACTGCGTGAATCCCGATAAAGCAATTCAAAAAGAATTGGGGATCAAAGA
The DNA here is from genome assembly GCA_038207425.1 of Flavobacteriales bacterium. Classification (GTDB taxonomy): domain Bacteria; phylum Bacteroidota; class Bacteroidia; order Flavobacteriales_D; family Cryomorphaceae; genus JBBQZU01. The sequence goes on from JBBQZU010000017.1 coordinate 67,425, forward strand.
AATTAGCAGAGCCATAACAGCAATCGAGGACCGGAGAGATGCAGAAGTAAGGATTATAAATGAACAGAAAGAAATGATTCAAGTGCTCAAGGGCAATCTCGACAAGGTGAATTCAAAAGGTATGGAGGAGCATATAGAAAAGAACATTTTCATGAAAACCTTAGCAATTGATAAGGCATACATCAACCTGGCAAACCAAGATAGCATTTTAAGCAAGCTTTATTTGAAAAGGGACAGTATACTCAGATTGCGCCGCTAAAGCGAAGACTTAATATTGGCGTAACATATCTTTAGCATACACTTAGTAATTTTCTACTATGGTTTATCGATTAGTCTTCATAGTAATATTAACATTGGTGACGGTAGCTTGCACCAAAGATCGAGAACTGCCCGAAACTGACACACCGACACTTCAACCGCCTGCTGATGATATAAGGCCGGGATACCTGCTGCTAAACGAATTTCTTGCCACGGGTGATGGTTTCATTAATGAATTTGGCGTGCCTTCTGACTGGATTGAAATCTACAACCCAAATTTCTTTGATGTGCAACTAAATGGCGAAAGCTGGTATATCACGGATGAGGCTGCTTCAAATGAAGTGAAATTTAAACTACCTCAAATGGTAATACCCGCTCAAGGATTTATTCTCATTTGGGCTGATAATAGTTATAATGAACCGGGAGCAAATGACATACACGCAAATTTTGCGCTGTCAGCTTCTGGCGAACACCTCGGAATATTTTATCAGTTCGATTCTGAATTAATAAAAGTTGATGATTACTTGTATTTAGATCAAAATGAAAATATTAGTGAAGGGCGTGTGATCGATGGATATGAGAATTGGACAAATTTCGAATCACCGACACCGGGAAAGCCTAATTTATGAAAGCACATTCACTCTTGATATTCTTTGTACTCATTACTTTTATTGCTGAGGCGCAATCAAGAGCCAAGCTAGAGCCAATAAAGAACAAGTTAATGCAAGTAAGAGAACCTTCGGATATATGCCTGAGCCCGGATAATTCACACTTTTATATCGTAAATGACAATGGACAACTCGTAAAAAGCGATCTGAACTTCGAGCCTATTCAAATATCCGAAAAGGAGCTTTATGATCCAGAAGCGGTATACAGCGATGCGGAATATGTATACGTTGTTGAAGAACGCACGCGCAACCTTACCCTATTTGATCATAAAAGTCTGAAACCCTACAGATCCATTTGCTATCCTTACAGTGGAGGGAGAAACAAAGGCTACGAAGCCTTTACATTTAATCAGATCACCAAAAGGTACATCCTGGCAACCGAAAGAGATCCAATTTGGATAATTGAGCTGGATCAAAATCTACAGATTTATAATCAGTTTGAATTTGATTATAAGGGCGATATATCATCTGCAACATGGCACGCAGACAAATTATGGTTGCTGAGTGATGAGAACATGGAAGTGCTAAGGCTTAATCCCACGACCTTTGCGATAGAGTATATTTACCAAATTCCCGTGATTAATCCGGAAGGGTTTGTTTTTATGCCCGACGGAAAGCTTATAGTGATATCAGATGATATGCAGAGAGCCTATACTTTTGAAATCAATGTATTAGAAAAATAATCTGAAATGGGGAGAATCCTGATATTCAATTTATTGCTTGTACTCACGGCAAATACTTTGGTATATAGTCAGGTATCACTCACCAATGGACCACATTCCATAGAAATATCAGGAGCCATTTCGACTTACTACAACTACAGATTCCTAAAACCGGGAGAGGAGAACAGGCAAAAAGACCGTTTCAGATTGCGAGACGCACAGCTTCAAATTGAAGGGCGCATTCGAAACCACATTGAATACGAGTTCCAAATTGACTTTGCCGACATTGCCCTTGGCCAGCTTGATCCTGAAAACCCGGGGCTAATGGATGGATATGTTCAATACAACCATAAGCTGGCTTTCGTAAGGGTAGGATATGGCAAAGTACCCTATTCAAGATCATCACTTGTACCTTTCATATACACACCATACTGGCAAAGAGCTGAATTGGTGCGAGGCAATGTATTTAACAGAAGGGATATAGGGGCGATGGTTGGCAAGGATTTTTTCAGACAATTGGTTACAGTAATGGCTGGAATGTATACGGGTCTTGGTGAGATAGGGCTTAGGGGAAATAATGACCCCAGTGGTAAGCCAGAATACATAGGAAGAGCAGAATTTTCGTGGCCATCTAAATACCGGTACAGGGACATTGATACCCGTATAACTCCAATAGCGATGTTCACTTTTGGGGCAAATGCCCGATATACCAATAAGCAATTGCCTTCAGGAACCTTTTTTCCTTCAGGTGCAGCCGGTGAATTTGGTATAAAAGTACTTGACGGCGAAAGATTTGGATATGGGGCTGATATGGCCGGCCAATACAAGGGATTCTCAGCGCAATTCGAAATTCATCAAATCAGAAACACACCTTCTAATCCAGAAAATATAAATCTGGTAGGCTTGTCTGATTCTGTGACAGGAGGATATTTTTTAACTGGCGGTTATGTAGCACAGCTCAATTATTTCAACAAGAAGTACAATACCATACTTTCAGTGAGGTTTGATGAACTTGATCTGAATGATCTTGTCGCCGGCAATTCACGGCGTTTGTCGTTTGCCGCTGCCTATCAGATTGATGGTTTTAAAAGCATGATAAAGGTGCAGTGGTGGAGTATTGTAAAAGAAGAAGTATTGGATCCTTTGCGATGGAACGAACAGGTGAGAATAGGATGGCAATTTGTTTTCTAAACACGTTTTCGCAAAACACTACTTAACATAATATAAATTATCGGATAATTATATTGATCATGTAGTTGTACCTAAAGTAGTTGCTCAAGCGCAGCTTTTTACCAAGTTTCATTCTTTAGTGAATTGACAGCACGCATCACATCGCGTTGTGATATTTGACCTATCACCTTGCCATCTTTGAGAACTGGGAATCTACGAACCCGATTCTCCAAAAACTTTTTAGCCGCGTCAAGCACGCTCAAATCAGGTTCTATGGTGATCACATTTGTTGCCATATGGTCTTTCACCAAACCGATCAAGGTCGGTGTGTTCGTATATTTTCCTTTCACAATCTCCTTCAGGCAGTCACCTTCTGATATGATGCCGACCAACTTTCCTGAATCGTCAATTACAGGACCTCCAGAGAGCTTCTTTTCTATTAAGATGGCTACCACATCATCTATGGTTTGTTCAGGATGAAATGTGGTCAACTTACTCGTCATAAAGTCAGATACAGGGACCTGATTGATTTCTTTCTTTTCGACTTTACGCACTCCTGTATAACTTTTTACCATAACATTGAAGTTTTAAATTGTTGTGAAACCAGTATAGATGAGTGAAGTTAAGCAATAGTTGTTGATATACACAGCAGGAAAGTCAGGGAAATTCCAACTCGATTTCCACTGATCACGAAAATTCCCCGATCAGCATTGGATATCATACAAACAAAATAATAAGCGTTTGTAGTTCTAAAGCGCTTAGCTATCTTGCGCCAAACTTAAACTTTAAGCATGGCTACTTTGCGCATCGAAAATCTTTCAAAAACTTATCCTAATGGCGTTAAAGCACTTGATAATGTGAGCCTTGAAATTACCAATGGTATGTTTGGTTTGCTTGGGCCCAACGGCGCAGGGAAGTCAAGCCTCATGCGCACACTGTCCACATTGCAGGAAGCCGATAGCGGCAGTGCATTTTTGGACAATATCGACATTCTCAACCAACCATCTGAAGTGCGTAAGGTTCTCGGATATTTGCCTCAGGAATTTGGGGTTTATCCACGTATCACCGCTGAACAGCTTCTTGATCATGTGGCCATACTCAAAGGTATTTCCCGGAAGGCTGAACGAAAAGAGCTTGTGTCCTACCTACTTCAAAAAGTTAATCTGTACGATAAGCGCAATAAAAGCGTCAAAGGTTTCTCAGGCGGAATGAAGCAGCGAGTGGGTATCGCGCAAGCTTTAATTGGCAGTCCACGCCTTATTATTGTTGATGAACCCACCGCAGGGCTTGACCCGGGTGAGCGCAACCGTTTTCATAATTTGCTTGCCGATGTGGGCCACGAAGTGATTGTTATACTTTCCACCCATATTGTAGATGATGTGCGTGAGCTTTGTTCCTCAATGGCAATTATGAATCTTGGCCGGATTGTATACCACGGAACACCAGATACTGTGCTTTCTGAATTGAAAAGAAAAGTTTGGATGAAGTCTGTAGACCGCGAAGAAGTAGATACTTATAGAGCAACCCACCATGTAATTTCAGACAAGATGGTTGCCGGGCGGCCTCAGATTCATGTGCTGAGCGATAGCCATCCTGGCGATGGATTTACAGCAGTAGAGCCCAATCTGGAAGACGCTTTTTTCGTAAAAATTAATCCAGCCAAAACCGCTTAATCAGGAAAATATATGTTCAGAGAATTTCTCAAATTAGAGCTCCTGCCTGCCTTCCGAAGCCCGATGCTTTATATCTTCTTTTTTCTGGTGGCCCTCATGGCATTCGGAGCTGTAGCCAGCGATAATGTTCAAATTGGGGGCGCTGTGGGCAATGTATACCGAAACTCGCCATTCACTTTAACAAATTTCACCCTTATTCTGGGGATTTTTGCATTGCTCTTTGCCGCAGCTTTTTTTAACAATGCTGCCCTTCGCGACCACAATAATCAGTTTAACGAAATCATGTTTCACCTACCTATCAAGAAATCAGGGTATTTCTGGGGGCGGTTTATAGGCGCACTTATCCTTTCATCCATTCCACTTTTAGGAATATTCTTCGGTGCCTGGATTGGGTCTTTTGTAGGGCCACTAGCAGGCTGGAGTGATGCTGAGCGCATGGGCCCTTTTTATGCAAGTACACTGATAAACAATTATCTGATTTTTATTCTACCCAATATGTTTGTAGCCGGTAGTATCATTTTTTTCCTGGCTCACAGGTTCAAAAGTACCATCATTTCTTTTGTGGGTGCCATGGCAATTATTGTGGCCTATTTTGCTTCTGGAACATTGCTTTCTGATTTAGAAAATGAAACTATTGCCGGACTCACCGATATTTTTGGAATACGAACGTATTCCGTATACAGCCGGTACTTTACACCTATCGAACGTAACACATTAAGCCCTGTATTTGAAGGAATTATAGCTTATAATCGCCTCATTTGGTTGGGTGTTGGGGTGTTGATTTCAATAGCGTCTTTCATCAGTTTTTCCTTTCGTGAAAAAATGCGGTTTAACAAGCGCAGAGCCAGGCGTGAGGCCAATTTAGTAGATGTTATTTCTTCGCAAACAACAAGGCCATCAGTGTCTGCATCATTCGATCGTGGACTTAACTGGTTGCAGTTCCTGAGTTTTTACAAAGCAAATACCCTGAGTATCACTAAAAATATTGTTTTTAAAATTGTCGCCATATTCGGCTTCCTATTGCTTTTTCTAAGCCTCGTTGAAGGCTACGAATACTATGGTCTTCAGTCTTACCCCGTTACTTACAAGATCATAGAAGATATTTCAGGAAGCACTGGACTATTCATGCTTATTGTAGTCATATTTTTCAGTGGCGAACTGGTTTGGCGAGACAGGGTGAGCAATATACACGAAGTAGTGAACGCTACGCCCCATAATAGCTTTGTCAGCATTTTTGCAAAGGTGGCAAGCCTTGTATCTATCGCAGTGCTGCTGCAAATTGTATTCATATTTATGGGAATTATCTCTCAATTAGTCAGGGGTTATACCCAGATTGAGTTGGATGTGTATCTCATAAGTTTTCTGGTCGATACCTTACCTGGTTACATCATTTTGGCGGCACTTTTTATACTTATTCAAACTTTGTTAAACAACAGATATATAGGGTATTTCGTTGGCATACTGTTCATCACCGTCTGGAGCATCCTGCTTCAGGTGCTTCACTGGAGCAGCAATATGTTGCAACCCGGTGCATCGCCAGGAATCTTTTACTCGGATATGAGTGGGTTTGGCCCGGGTTTACTCGGTACCTTGTGGTTTGATGCATACTGGATTGCAGCGGCGCTGATCTTCATTTTTATTGCAGGTTTGTTCTGGCCGCGCAGCATCGTATCAGGCTTTCGCGAAAAATGGCAGGTTGCAAAAGCTAACTTCAACGGCAGCGCCAAAAAGTCAATCCTTGTTCTCGGCTTGATATGGGTTGCCCTCGCAGCGGTGATTTATTATAATACCATCATACTCAATTCGTATAAATCATCAAAGCAGATTGAAATTGAAGCTGTTGACTACGAAACCAAGTATAAAAAACATCAGGGTAAACCCCTTCCCTTGCTTACTGACATCAGCTATAATATTGATATTTTTCCAAAAGAGCGCGATGTTTATGTAAAAGCACATGCCAAATTCGTCAACAATTCAGGAGAAGTAATTGATACTTTGTACTTCAATTACAGTACAAGCTGGACGTTAGAAATTGGGATTGCTGCTTCAAAACTGGTCATGGATGATAAAGAGCTTGGCTTTCGCATTTATGCTCTCGGCCAAAGCCTATTGCCCGGACAAACGTTAGAGATGGATTTGGCAACAACCTACATTACCAAAGGCTTTACTAATACTATTGGAAATACCGACATACTCGAGAATGGTACTTTCCTGAATAATTTCAGCATTCTACCTTCTCTTGGGTATTCAGAAAGCGCTGAGCTAAACGATAGGAATGAACGCAAGAAGTACGGATTGCCGCCCAAGGAACGAATGCCCAAACTCCAATACCCTTGCGGACATACTTGTATGAACAATTATATTACTAACGGTTTATCCGATTGGGTAAATGTGGAATCCGTTATCAGCACGTCGGCTGACCAAATAGCAGTTGCACCGGGTTCATTGCTCAAGCAGTGGACAGAAGGCGACCGTAAATATTTTCACTATAAACTCGACCAGCCTTCCCAGAATTTCTACAACTTTATGTCGGCTCGTTATGATGTAGCCCGCGAAAAGTATGGCGATGTGGATATAGAAATATATTACCACCCTGCGCATGGTGTGAACGTGCGGCGAATGATAGATGCAGTGAAGCGTTCATTCGCATATTATGAGCAGCATTTCGGGCCATATTATCACAAGCAGGCTAGGATACTGGAATTCCCAAGGTATAGTACTTTCGCGCAGGCTTTTCCGGGTACCATGCCCTATTCAGAGAGTTTTGGTTTCATCATAAACCTTGAGAATGAATCAGAAAACAATGTAATAGATGCTGTAATTGCACATGAGATGGCACACCAATGGTGGGCGCATCAAGAAATTCCGGCGCTCATGCAAGGTGGTACCATGCTCACCGAAAGTTTTGCTGAGTACAGCAGCCTTATGGTAATGAAGCAAGAGGCTAAAGGCGATGACATGAAGATGAAAAACTTCCTGAAGTACGACTATGATAGATATCTACGCGGAAGAAGTAGTGAAACAGAAAAGGAACTTCCGCTATATAAGGTAGAAAATCAACAGTATATTCATTACGGAAAGGGTAGCGTAATCCTATATGCCCTTCAGGATTATATCTCAGAAGACAGCGTAAATGCTTCACTTAGCAATTTTCTTAAAGAGTTCAGATACGCCGAGCCCCCCTACCCGACTTCACTTGATTATATAAATCACCTTGCACCTAAAGTTCCTGATAGTCTTAAATATCTGGTTGACGACTGGTTAAAGAATATCACGCTCTACGACTTTAGGCTGAAAGAAGCAAGTGCCCGGAAAACAGACAACGGCAGGTATGAAATCACTTTTGAGTTCGATTCGAGAAAACTATATGCTGACTCGTTAGGGAACGAAACCGAACAACCACTGCACGAATGGGTTGATATTGGCTTGTACAATAACAGTGATGAAAAGCGCCTTAGCATCTGGAAGAGGGTTCACATTACTGAAAAACAGACGCGTTACACCTTGCTGACCGATAGCTTGCCTGCAAAAGCAGCCATTGACCCGAGACGTATGCTTATTGAAAGGGTGATTACAGATAATGTAAAATCGGTAGAAGAAATTTAAGGGATACAAAAAACAAAAACTAATTGCCCGATTGCTCAAGAAAGTGTTTGTTGAAAAAGCGTTGCAAGCCTTGGTGAAATACCGGAAATCCATTGAGATTGCCATGTCGGCCACCTGGAATGGTAATCATTTCGATTTCTACCAACTCTTTTACCGAGTGGTATAGCTTCAGTCCTAGTTTATAAGGCACTATACGGTCTTTGGTACCGTGGGCAATTAGAATAGGTGATTTTGCACCACGAAGATGTATATCGTTTCTGAATGTATACTTCAAAAAAAGCTTTACTGGGATAATTCGCGAGTGGTACTTCGCTACTTCCACCATATTGTTAAACGGAGTTTCAAGGACAATTGCGCCCGGATTGGTCCTGCCTGCGAGCCAACAAGCCATTCCTGAACCAAGAGAACGTCCGTAAATGCAAATTTTTTCTTCAGAATACATGCTGAGTAGCCTCTTGTAGCAAAGAAGTGCATCGGCATATAACAGCTCTTCTGTTCGTGGCCCAAAACTGCGTCCGTAACCTCGATAGTCTGCTAAAAATACATCGAAGTCATAAGAAGTGAGCTCTTCGGCTATGGGCCCCCACCTTACGAGACTGCCCGTATTTCCATGAAAGTAGAGTATACAACCCCTTGATTTACGAGCTTTTATATGTAGTGCATGTATCGATCCGGCTTCATTGGAGTCTAAAGTATGTTCGGTAAATTCACTTCCTAGTAAAATCGGCGTACCAGGATGCCAATTTCCAATAGGTACAAATATGAGCCGTTCTTGAAAAAAGAAATAAAATGCACAAGCCAACAAGTAAATGGCTGAAAGCGTGAATAAAATATTTAATACTACTATTACCATGCTAAACAAAGCCCCTGTTAGAGGGTTTAAATGTACTTACAACCTAAGGATTTATGATTAGTGCCAAGAAACAGGCTATTGAAACGACAATTACTTATCAGGAGTACGTTGACGAGCTAATAAAGTTGGTAGCTCAAAACAAGACCAGCGGTGCGCACCAATCTGAAAAACTGGCGTATTATACCAAGCTGAATCTGAAGCGAATGCAGCGACTAGATAAAACGCTGAAGCTTCAATCTGAATTATTGGAAATAGCCAATTCATTGCCGTTCAAAACAAAATGGATTGTAATATCGGAAGCCTGGTGTGGCGATGCCGCTCAAAACCTGCCTTATATTGCAGCACTGGCTCAGGCAGCAAATATACCTTTAGGCATTGTATATCGTGATGAAAATCCTGATTTCATGGATTTATATCTCACAAACGGCACACGCTCTATTCCTAAACTCATTGTTTTCGACGCAGCAACTGAAAGGGAACTCACCACTTGGGGGCCAAGGCCAGCGAATGTGCAGGAAATAGTGAATAATTATAAGAAAAATGATGGTCAAACCGTGTCATTTGATACATTTACCGAAAGTGTGCATCTTTGGTATACCAAAAATAATGGAGCTGAGCTGAGTAAGGAGCTCATAAATTTGCTTGGTGCCTTACCGTAATAATTCACCTTAAATAATTCGAGCCATGAAAAAGTTATCCGTTATAATTTTGTTGCTTTCAATTGCTCAATTTTCTTTAGCCCAAGGTGAAACAGACTCTGATTTGCTCAAAACGCAAATTAGAGAACTTGAAAAAGTTGTAAAAACTGAAGAAAAAGAAGTTGAGAAGCTTGAGAAGAGTTTAGTCTCAGTTCGTCCGGCAGCGGAACAAGCCAGGCGCGATGCTGACAATATTAAGGAAATGTACGTCCAAAAAAAGTCCGCCTTTGAAGCATTTCATTATGACCAAAAAACTGCCACTCTGAAATCAAACCAAAAAGCACTGAAAAACCTTGACAAAGACGTAAAAACACTGGCGAAAAACCAGACCAAATTAGAAGCATCACTGAGCAATGCAACAACCGAGCATGAAATGCTTACTCAGCAAAACGGCAGCAGAAATGCAGAGCTTGAAATGGTAAAAACTCAAAACAATTCAGTTTCAAAAGAAGAAGAACAAGCGCATGCTGCATTGTTAAAGTCTAAAGAAGCACAAGGAACTGAGCAGCACAATAATGCCGTACTTTATAAGCAAAATATTGAAAAAGAAAAAGCGCTCGAAAAGGATGTGAGGAGTGTTCAAAAGAATGCTTCCAAAAAACAAAATGAAATAGCTAAAACCAAATTGAGTGCGGATGAAAATGCAAAAAGAAAAATGGCTGTCGAAAAAGAATTTACAGATCTGAAGATTTCAGTTGATTCTCTCTCGGCCAAATTGGCTCTTATGAATCCAAAAAAAGTGAACAGAGAATTGGCTGATCTTGATAAACAAGCCAAAGAAGTTCAGCTTAACCACGCCAAGCTTCAGGCTGAGCTGGATCAAACCACCAGAACCATTAATGAGAAGCATGATTTGATGGAGAAACGTAAGCAGGAAATAAGAGAAAAGGAGAGCATCCTAAAGATGCAATAAGAGTACTATCGGGCGTAAAAAATCCCCTTTCAGGGAGAAGCCTGATTAGAAAAAAACTTGATGCTTTCCTTTAAAAAACCAAATTTATGTGTAGAGAATATAGTGGTCAATAAACTCTCTTACACATCCTTTACCACCATCTCTTGTAAGCACCACATGCGCAGCCCTTTTAGCCTCAGCTATAGCATTGTATGGTGCCGCACTTATACCTACGCGGCTTAGCAATTCTACATCATTTACATCATCGCCGATAAATGCGACATTCTCATAGCCGAGTCCCATTCCGTACAGCCAGGATTCAAGGACTTCGGCTTTGGGTTTTTTGCCTACATAAACATGCTTTATTCCCAACATTGCTGCTCTGTACTCAACTACTTCGCTTCGCAGGGCAGCGCTGATTATTCCAAAATCAATTCCTTTAGAAACAGCCCTGCTAATGCCCATTCCATCCTTAACATCAAAGCGCTTCACTTCGTGCCCGTCAGAAGTATAATGCATCCCGCCATCAGTAAGCACACCGTCCACATCGAGCACTACAAGTTTAATTACTTTCTTGAGTAGCAGTTCCTTTCTCATTGCCAGATTCACTGTATTCAGCGTCTCGAATGGGTAACCAAGTTGTGAAACAATATCCCAAAGATCATTTGGCGAGAGCTCAAAAAAAGCTTTGGCCGATAGAGAAGGAGCTCCCCTATCGGCCAAAAGAAAGTTGATATTCTCAAAAAGCATCATTGACCTGCTTGAATTTCAATAAGTTCAATCTTGAAGATTAGAACTTCATTTGGGCCAATATTTGGCGGTGAGCCACGCTCGCCATAACCTAATTCAGGAGGTATTGTAGCTTCTACACTGGTACCTACTTCCATTAGCATCAGCATTTCGGTCCACCCGGGAATTACTCTATTCAACGGGAATTCAGCAGGAGTGTCGCGCTCATAGCTGCTATCAAATACTTTACCATCGGTGGTGCGGCCTTCATAGTGAACTTTTACCTTATCCGTAGCAATTGGCTTGGCACCACTTCCTTGCTTTACTACTGTATAGTACACGCCATTTTCAGATTTTTTTAATTCACTGTTTGAAGCAAGATTACTCATGTACGCTGCCGCTTTATCTGCCGATTCTTTAGACTTCTCAGCTTGCTTACGTTGCATAAAGGCACCGATCAATGTGTTGCCGGCTTCTTGCGAAATCTTCATATCCTCATCACTCTTTAGCGCGTCAATCAAGCCCTGAAGTACCACTTCCGGTAAAATTCCTTCAATTTCTGCTTGTCGAACATTTTGACCTAGCCCTGAGCCAAGTATGTAACTTAGCGAATCAAGTTCGGTGCGCAATTCACTGGCATCGGAACCAGCCTTTTTTGATTTTTGGGCGCAGGCGCTTGAGCCTAACATTAATGCAGCCGAGGCAAATAGGGCCAATCTTCTCATTTGTACTTTCATTTGTTTGTTTATCTGGATTTGCGGGTAAATACCCATTTATTGGTTCTAAGGTCAGAGAGTGATGCATTCAAACTGTAACCTTCGGCGTCAAAGTTCAAAAGATCTTTCGAATTATCAATACGATTTTTTATCGCATACGCAGCCATAAGGCCACGGGCCTTTTTTGCAAAAAAACTAATCATTTGAAACTTGCCCGCCCGCTCCTCTTTAAATTCGGGTGTGATCACAGGAACTTTCAAGCTCTTGATATTTATTGCCTTCGCATATTGCTGCGAAGCTAAGTTGAGAATCCATTTTGAGGTATTTTCAATTAGCCTTGTTTTGATGTAGTCAGTAAGCGTTGGCTTCCAAAATGCGTAAAGGTTCTTTTTTTTAGAGGTTACAGCAAAGTCGGTTCCCATTTCCAGCCTGTATGGCAAAATTTCATCTGCAGGGCGAAGAATGCCGTATAGTCCTGAAATAATATATAAATGCTGTGCCTGTTGCACAACTCCAATAATACAATACTTTTCCCACACCACCATGTGGAAAACGCGTCAAATTACCTGTGGCAATAACCTCGCAACTTCCTATCTTCAAGCATGCAAGGACAAAAAGACATCCAACCCAAAATGATGTACCAGGTACATCTGGACAGCCTTGTACCAATAGACAACTTTTAACGCAGGCTTTCGGCTGCGCTCGAATTGCACTTTCTGTACAAAGCCACCGAGCAGTAGTACGGCAAGGAAGGCCCGGACAGCATCGAGCCGGCGGTGTCCTTCAAGCTCTGTGTGGTCGGCTACCTCACCACCCGGGGCTCCGATCGTCAGCGGATAGAATATTGCAGCAACGGCCTTGATGTGCGGCTGTTTATTAAGTACGATATCGATGAGCCGCTGCCGTGGAATTCTACGATAAGCCGCACGCGCCAACTCTATGGGGAAGAAGTATTTCTGGGGCTCTTCCGCAAAGTGCTAGCCATGTGCGTGCACAAGGGCATGGTGCGCGGCCGTCGCCAGGCCATCGACTCAGCTTTTGTAAAAGCCA
>JBBQZU010000018.1:0-77123 GCA_038207425.1 Flavobacteriales bacterium
AACATAAGCATATACGACACTCCACCCTTTCCTATTGCGTATATACCGCTATATGGGTGGATATACGATACGGTATGTCGTATATATCGCTTATGTGCGAGGTGGGTTGTGGTCATTCCCAAATGTAGCAGAATCGTACAAACAATCCAATGGGCTGCGGAGGGTTTTATTGTTGATCGACGTCGCCCGCGTGTAAACTTCGGAGGTCTTGGAGCTCGCATGCCCCAGTGCCGATTGAATGTAGCGTATGTTCACACCGCGTTCCATAAGGTGGGTAGCAAAGCTATGGCACAGGGTGTGGGGCGTACTCCATGGATTGCTGCCGGCACCATTCACCGCTTTCCGCCAAGCACCCGTTCATCATAAAACATAATGGCATTCATTGCGCTGAACTTTATTTTGTACGAAGCCGATCATATTAGCATACGGTATATATGCCAATATTATTAGCTTTGCACTGTGCTCCACCTCCACTCACAATATTCGTTTCGTTTCGGCATTCTTAGTCCTGAGCAGGTGCTGGAGCAGGCTGCTGCCAATGATTACGATGTGGTGGCCCTTACCGATATCAACAGCACAGCAGCGAGCCTGCACTTTGTGCAAATAGCCCAAAAGCGGGGTATCAAGCCGGTGCCGGGTATTGACTTCCGCAACGGAGCGGAGCATCTGTACTTGGCTCTCGCCAAAAGCAACGAAGGCTTTCGCGAAATGAACGCCTGGCTCTCCCGATTTCTGCACAGCGGTGAAAGCATTCCTGCGGAAGCTCCACCCTTTGAACAGGTGGTGGTGGTGTATCCCCTGGCTTCGGCTTCGCTGGGCCACCGGGATTTGCTAGAGCAACCCAACACCTACATTGCAGTGCACCCGCGCGACCTTATTCGCTTTTCGCGGTCGCCTTTTACAGCAGCGAAGTACAAGCACAAAATAGTGATGGGCAGCCGGTTTACATTTGCCGCAAGCGAAGCCAAACTGCAGCATAATATGCACCGCCTGCTGCGCGCGGTATGCAACAACTGCCTGCTGAGCAAGCTCCCCAAAACCGAAGAAGCCGACCCCGGCGATGTGTGGATGCACCGCAACGAATTGATGGCCCTGTACAACGACCACCCGCAGATCATCGCCAATACCACCCGCATACTGCAGGAGTGTCGCATAGCCTTTGAGTATGGCGAGGCTTACCCGCACAAAAACCTCAGAGCCTATACTCCGTTGCTCTACCCGGCCACCGATTCGCCTGCGGAGCGGCGGCCATTGAGCGCGGCCGAGATGAGCCGAGATGCGGCCCTTTTGCGAAAGCTCTGTGAAGATAATATACACTACCGCTATCCCGACCCGAGCCCCGAGGTGCTGCGCCGCCTTGAAATGGAGCTTGATGTAATAGCCCAAAAACAGTTTGTATCGTACTTTCTTATCAATTGGGACATCACTAGCTATGCCCGCCGCATGGGCTATTTTTACGTGGGGCGGGGGAGCGGGGCCAATAGCCTCGTGGCCTACATACTGCGCATTACCGATGTAGACCCCGTGGAGCTCGACCTCTACTTTGAGCGCTTCATAAACCTGTACCGCAAGAACCCGCCCGACTTTGATCTGGATTTCTCCTGGCGCGACCGCCCCGATATAACGCGCTATATCTTTGAGCGATTTCCCTATTGCGCCATATTGGCTACGTACAATACGTTTCAGTACCGCGCCGTAGTGCGCGAACTGGGCAAGGTATTCGGGCTGCCCAAGGACGAGATCGATGTGCTGAGCGATGGTAAGTACGACCCGAATAAGCTCGATAAACTCTCGCAACTGGTGCTGCGCTACGGGCAGCTTATACAGAATTTCCCCAGCCACCTGAGCCTCCACGCAGGCGGCATACTTATAGCCGATGCCCCCATACATACCTACTCACCCACATGGATGCCGCCTAAGGGTTTCCCCACGGTGCAGTTCGATATGGTGGTGGCGGAAGATATAGGCCTCTACAAATTCGATATACTTGGGCAGCGCGGACTGGGAAAAATAAAAGATGCACTCGAAATAGTTGCTGAAAACAACCCCGGTGCTCCGCCCATAGACATTCACGACTTGCCAGCCTTCAAGCGCGATGAAAAAATAAAATCATTGCTCCGCAACGGCGATGCTGTGGGTTGCTTTTATGTGGAAAGTCCCGCCATGCGCATGCTGATGAAAAAATTGCGGGTTGACGATTACCTCGGCCTGGTGGCGGCCAGCTCGGTGATACGCCCCGGGGTGGCACGCAGCGGTATGATGCGCGAGTACATACTGCGCTACCGTTTTCCCGAAAGGCGAAAAGAGGCGCATCCTACCATGCTCGAAATAATGCCCGAAACCTATGGTGTAATGGTGTACCAGGAAGATGTGATCAAAGTGGCCCACTACTTTGCCGGGCTCAGCCTGGGCGAAGCCGATGTGCTGCGCAGGGGCATGAGCGGCAAGTTCAGATCGCGTGAGGAGTTTGCCAAGGCCAAAGGCAAGTTTTTCAGCAATTGCAAAAAAAAGGGGTATGATGATGCCCTCACCGCGGAGGTGTGGCGGCAGGTGGAGAGCTTTGCGGGCTATGCTTTCGCAAAAGGGCACTCGGCAAGCTACGCCGTAGAAAGCTACCAAAGTTTATACCTGAAGGCCTACTACCCGCTGGAGTATATGGTGGCTACGCTAAACAATGGAGGTGGCTTCTACAGCCGTGAGCATTACCTCCACGAAGCGCGCGTAAAGGGTGCCACCATTGTACCTCCCTGCGTGAACCGCGCGCGCAATGAAGCCACCATCTCCGGAAGGGAGATCATGCTCGGATTTGGCTTTCTGCAAGGGCTGGACGACGAGACCGCCCACCGAATAACCCGTGCCCGCGGTAAAGAACCCTTTCGCGATCTCGACGATTTTCTGGACAGGGTGCCAATAGGAGTGGAGCAGATCGACATACTGATCCGCATTGACGCATTTAGGTGTACAGGGCGGCCCAAAAGGGAGCTGCTTTGGGAGGCCCGTTTCAAGTTGAGCCCCGAAAAACCAATAGAATTGCAGCAGAGCCTGTTCAAGGAACCACGCCGCAACTACGCTCTCCCGCGCCTTACAAGTACCGCTGTGGAAGATGCATTCGATCAGATGGAACTGCTCGGTTTTCCACTTTGCTCGGTCTTTGATCTGTCGGCGTGCCTTCCGGAAAATACGGTATCGGCCGCCCTGCTTCCGCAAATGGTAGGGAAGCGCGTTACTGCTCTGGGCTACCTCGTTACCACCAAAACTACCAGCACCATCAAGGGAGAGCGCATGGCTTTTGGCAATTTTGTGGATGCCGAAGGTAGCTTTATCGATACCGTGCACTTCCCGCCTGTGCTGCGCCATTACCCCTTTCGGGGAAAAGGGGTGTACACCATCACCGGCACCGTTACCGAGGAGTTTGACTGCGTGAGTATCGAAGTAGAAAAGATGGAACGGGCCAAGATGGTGGAGGATGCCAGGTATAGGGATGTGGCCTAATCTTCGTTCCGCTGTAATATGTGATAGAACGCAGAACAACCAGATGCGGCGGATAATCGCAGATTTGATTTTCTCTGAATAACAGAAATTCATTGTTACTGAGATTTGATCCGCGCAAATCATAAACAACTCTCAGCTTCACTGCGATTACAACACAAGCCTACGCTCGACTGTATTCTCTCTTCCAAAGTTTTATTTCTGCACATTGGCAAGCATGAAAGAACAATGAAAGGCGTTAAAACGAGATACAAGTCATTGACAAAATATCAACAACGCTTCTTTCTTTCTTTCTTTCTTTCTTTCTTTCTTTCTTTCGCCCACTCAGATGGTTGTCTGATGCCGGGTAGCCGAAAACGGTGTAGCGTAGGTAATTCTAAACTTGAATGAAATGAAAAGTAAAATTCTTATGCTAGGGGCCGCACTTTGCTTTGGCCTTGTTGCACAAGCTCACATTGTGGTAATGGGCGGTACAGTTTCTGTCACATCTCAACCAGATGGAGCTACTACAATTAATTGCGGGAATGATCCTCACGCAGTTTGTTGCATCATCGGTGGAGAGAATGCCAACGACGTACGCATCGAGGTAAGAGTCAATGAAATCACTCCAACGGAAAATTACTCAAATTCGTCATGGTGCTTCTTAAGAATTCAGTTTAACTTTATCATTCGTTCAGGTGACTGCGATTATCAGGTTTCGGGATGGTATGAAATTGATGGAAATGAGAATATCACTGGAATGGATATTTGCGTAAATGGCATCCAATCTGGATGCGGAGACCTCTATTTTGCGAGCATTAATATTGGAAATTCAGGTGGATCAAATCCGGTTGTAGTTATCGCAGAATATATTGCACGTGAATTGCTAAAATAAGCTTGTAAAAGAATTATGTCCAATAAATATTTTGGACATAGTTCTTTATTCTCACTTCAAAAAAATTTAAGTCAATAATCATGAAATCTCTATTATTTTTTGGGTTTATTGTTTCTTTCAATACTTTGTTCGCACAGAAATATATAGGCGAGTGGCTCGTAGAAAGAATAGAAATTCACCAGAAATTCAAGGATAGCTCTGATGTGATGCATTTGGCAATTAATAAGTTAATGGAAAAAGAGATTAGCCGCAGCTTATTTATTTTTAAGCGAGATTCCGTTTTCTACTTGAGAGTAGATCAAGAACCAAGTGCATTTTCTGTAGAATGGAAAGGAAACAATACATATATAGCCCGGAATCCTTCCGGTGAGCTGAGCGAACACTATTTAGAAGAATTATTCGAAGGTAGATTGGTTTTGCGGAATTCAAAGTCTCCAAATGTTACATATTTGATGAAACGGGGTCTTGAACCTTTGAAGATAGAAGTTTATGAATGACAATATTGGATTGGGCGCATCAGGAGTGGGGGTGTTTTTTTCAGATGAACAGAAATGGAAGCCATTATTTCCTAACTTAGAGGATACCGCTTATTCATCTTACTTAGAAAAGCTCGCATCGGGTAAATATACAATGGAAAAAAGGCCAGCGCAAGATGGATTACTGCACTATATTGCAAGGGGTGGAGAACCCGGTGAAGTATTCGTCTTTCAGGTACGAGATATTTAATCAACAATAAGGTGTTTTATCGATCCATCCAGCTAATATTCGCTTGCATAGTCATGAATTCTTGTTCTGACAAGAAAGAGATTTTGAATGAAAATATTTTATTTGATAGTGACTACTTCCGAAAATCGCAAATTAATATAGAGCAACCATCACTTCTGGGTGAAGCATCCTACTTCAGGTTTGACCATGAAGATTCAAGGTTAATGATATGGAATATGGTAGCCGATGAAATCATACTGCTTTCATATCCAGAACTCAAGCCAATCATCGAACTCAAGATTAACACTCTGTTTGGGTCTTTGCCGATTGCCGATGTTTATTGGCAAAATGGCATGTTATATTTGGTTAGCCCATCAAACCAAGTAGTTATTTACAAGCCTGAATCAGGTGAGATGCGTGAAATAGAATTGGATTCTGCATTGGCTGAAATAGACTTTAGGGCCTTCAGGATATCCTATTTTCCTATATATGTTGAAGACAATACACTTTTCTTATGCGGGAATGCTGATGGATAACCAAATTACTTGAATAGCAAATCCGATCAGAATTTCTTTTTTTCTGCTTCATTGGAAATTGCATATGACATCTCCAAAGGAACATTTCAATCAATTAGCCAATATTCTTCGAGCTATCGCAGTGAAGAGCTGAATTTTTACAGTTGGCCTGCAAGACGAAACAGGCTTCTGGAAAAATCGATTTACAGCTTTCCTCATATTGACTCACTTTATGTTCAAGAAAAAAATAATTCAAACGGAAATCCTAAAGTTTTCCCAAGAAAAAGCATCCTTCGCAAACGTCATAAAGTACCGCTAGTTAAAGCCCGTTTCGATGATTACTCATACTTGCGAGATTATCATTTTATAAATGACCACTACGCGGAGCTCATTACCGATCCTTATAGGGAATTGATTTATTCAGTGTTTGTGCCAGGCGTGGATCTACCTGCTGAAAATCGGCTTCGTACTGAATTTGTCGCTTTCACCATTATGGTTTACAATTCAGATTTGGAATTGCAAAGGGAAGTGTTCTTTCATGCAGGTGTATATGATTACCGTTTTTATTTCGTCTCTCCAGAGGGCCTTTGTTTGCATACCGCAGCCACGACACAAGGAAGTATGCGCGTATTCGATGTTTTTGACTTAAGTAAAGAAGGCGATCCGGCTGAGATAGTTCCCGAAAAGCTAAGTCTCCAGATTGACCTGCCTCCATTGGCTAGCTACCTCCGAGATAGTCTTGGTTTGGATATTTCTGCAGATTCAGTAGTGATAATTTCAGGAATAGGCTGTAGTTGGCTGTCTTGATGCTATGATTCTTGAGGCTGAAACAAAAAGAATTGACCAAAACAACTATGCCTATATTGCTACACGAGAAGCAGCCCGCAGCCAAACTATTTCAGATTTTATTGCGCGCCAACGGAACAGTTCTATTGATGAACAAGGGAAGCTTGAGCTTTATCGCTCGGTAGGCGATTTTTTAACCTTAATAGTCTTTGATGGTGATAGTATTGTAAAGGTCGATAACAAATTTATATTTCGATTTTCATGGTGCAGTGAGCGTGTCAAAATAATAGCATCAATTTAGGCGCAGGGAAAAGGCAAACCCGTAGTTTCATGCCCTTATCAGCCTTAGCCATACTGCGTCTAAACCGATCCGGTCGCATCGATTACCATTCACAGATGGCACATCTTGCGTAAAATCAAAACAATGGGTTTGTTATTGGGTGAATTAGTAAACCTCCCACATCTAAAATCTATGAGAGCAGCATTAATTTCTCTATTTATGGTGTTTGTAGTCAGTACCCATGCTGTGCCATTTACCCTGCATAACAGTTCCCTTGAGGCTATTCCACTCTCCATACCTGGAGTAATGAACCCAAAGCTATCTCCGTTAAGCGACAGCGGAGTTGATCTGGCAGAAGGCCAAGAAATTTTCTTTTACTACCAAAGCAAGAAAAAATTACTCCTTACAGTCACTGCCAAGCTTGCCGGACAAAAGCTTGATGTGCCAAAACTTATCGCTGAGCGCGAAGCTGAGTTGAAAGCACCAAGCGAAAAGAAAAAGAAGGGATAAATATTAATCATGTTTTAAGATTGAAACCGATTTCTGATCAGTAGAACTTGGTCAGAACAATTCTTTTATCAGTATTTCCATGCCCCGAAAGTGAATAGAATCTCCTGCCGATTTCCCAAGCAGCAACGCTCCGATAGGAGAAGTGGCGGAAATGGCGTAATAAAAATTCCCATTCAACTCCATCTTTCCGATTCCTGATGAGATATAATAATTTACTACCGAAGTAACCACCATGCTGCCGGTACGTGCTTCTTTGACAAAAGGCGCTGTACTTAATTGCACAAGTTCGCTATGAGATTTGAGCAATCGGCTTAGCTGATGCTCCAGATTGTCAATTTCTATCTGAACCATGGCTCTTGCGGTTTCGTGCTTGTCGCCTGCGCTGCTTTTCGAGTCGCCATCGCGCGATTCTTTTGCAGATGCAATGGATTGCTGAACTGACTCAATTTTATTTTGCAATAGCAATTGCAACGCTTGTTTAAGCAAGTGTTTTATATCGCTGTTTTCTTTCATGTATACATTTCCTTCGCAGCAAATATTGTGAAATTAAATTGTAATAAATTTAAATTGCTCCAATAAAAACGCGGCTCTATACAATCAAAGAATTCAGGAGTGCGCTTCATTTTTTATCAATTTTTTCCAACTGAACCGACAGCTCTTTTAACTCCTGCATCATAAGATTTACCTGTGCTTCTATTTGCTCATACATGCGCGCACGGTTGCTGAGTTGTTCCGATGTGTACCGCCCACCTTCGCCGAAAAATAGTTTATAGAGCGATACCATATTTTTCTCCTTTACATTTTCAATTTGCTCGAAATTCTTCCATTTTTCATAAAAATCAATCAAAAATGGCTGTGTAGAAATATGTATTTCCGTTAGATAAATGAAATAGAACTTTTATGCGATGACGGTTCTCTATTTCGCAATTGCACATGGCCACAGTATCTGCAGGCGAAGCGTTAATTGCTGCCTGTGCCCAAATATATCTTCTTTGATTGACAAACAATTCGGTCTTTCAGAATTATCTTTTTTTCAGTTTACCCACGTGCCTTTGAGATCAGCAGTGCTGCATCGATTTACCCGTCGTTCCTTCTCAGAATGAAGGTCCGCTAAAGTTTTAGCTTCGGGTATGTTGAATTGAGCAGTTCCACAGGCACTGGTATATAGCAGTGGGATTTATATTTAACTTCGCGTGCTTTTATGAATCGCTCTGCATCACTCGTCTTTATTTTCATTACTATATTGATTGATGTCATAGGCATTGGAATCATTATACCGGTACTGCCATCTCTTATAGAATCATTGCAGGGAGCCGGCCTGAGTGAGGCTTCGCGCATCGGAGGATGGCTTATGTTTTCCTATGCTTTTATGCAATTCTTTTTTGCGCCGGTGTTGGGTGTTCTCAGCGATCGGTTCGGAAGGCGTCCTGTAATACTTATGGCTTTACTGGGCCTCGGTATCGATTATATCTTTCACGCATTTGCACCCACAATCGGCTGGCTATTTGTTGGTCGTTTAATTGCCGGAATTACCGGTGCTAGTTTTACAGTTGCCACTGCCTATATAGCCGATATAAGCACTGCTGAAAAGAAAGCTCAAAACTTCGGTTTGGTAGGTGCTGCGTTCGGCCTGGGCTTCATCATAGGTCCTGTAATTGGAGGTGTGGCAGCACAATGGGGGGTAAAGGCTCCATTTTTAGTGGCTGCAGCCTTGAGTTTGCTCAACCTGGCTTACGGTTATTTTATTCTTCCTGAATCATTAAAACCCGAGAACAGAATCGCCAAAATAAATTGGCGCAAAGCCAATCCTGCGGGTAGTTTGCAGGCTATGTTTAAATACCCGGTGGTGGTTACCTTTCTTGTACCCTTTTTTCTAATATATATTGCCGGGCACGCAGTGCAAAGCACCTGGTCGTTTTACACCATGTTTCGGTTTGGTTGGGAAGCCAAAATGGTTGGCTATTCGCTGGCCGTGGTTGGCATTGTGGTAGCACTGGTTCAGGGCGGGCTCATTCGCGTAGTGGTAAAATACCTCGGCCAGATGCGCACTATTTTCATTGGTATGTCGCTTTGGACCACAGGCATGTTTCTCTTTGCGAGTGCGGGCAGTGGCACCATGATGTTTATTTATATCCTGCCATACTGTCTCGGCGGTGTTGCCGGCCCTACGTTGCAGGGGCTTATTTCCAATATTGTACCCCCTAACATGCAAGGACAACTGCAGGGTACACTTACCAGCCTTATAAGTCTTACCAGCATACTTGGCCCACCGCTTATGACCTGGGTATTCTATATATTCACATCCGGTGGCGCTCCAATTGATTTGCCGGGAGCACCTTTTATCCTGGGTGGTAGCATTATGCTCATGGCATTGTTATTAATGATCAGGCCTTTGCGAAGGTATACTGCCGGAGCAATTAAGATAGTAGAGCCCAACCAATAATCTGGATAAAGCGTCCTTTTTGGGAAATAGGATTCAAAGAATGCATTGAACCTAAATGTCTTCTTTTGGTTGTAAGATAAATACTTATCGCCTACATTGCACTGGAAATTATTTTGAAGCCTATGAAGAGTATTTCTCTAATTACAGGAACATTCCTGCTCATTAATATTTGGAGTGCATCTGCACAGGATTCCGCAGCAGATTTGGTGCAGCGCCAGCTCGTTTCTGAAAACGCTGTTTTCGCTAATTCTCAACTCATAATTACTGACCGATATTTTACCCGGCATAACGGGGTAGAGCATTTGTATATGAGTCAGTCTGTAAATGGGCTGAGAGTTATTAATTCCAACCTTTCGGCTGTTTTCAGTGCAGACGGAAAGCTTATTAAGGCTTTTCATAATTTCAAGCCGGGCACAGCATCGCTCAGCGCATCTGCCGCACCTGCCATTACCTTAGAAATCGCTGCTCAAACTATCCTTGCCGCTGCGGCCCCTGACCTTACTGCCACCGTTTCAACATTGCAGAATGGTAAGTTGATGCTCAGCCTTACCGGACCCGGTAATTATGAGCATTCCAGCAAAGCCGGGCTTGTTTATTGGCTTACTCCTGAAGGTGAATTAATCCTTGCCTGGAATTTTGATATTGATATGCCTTCTGGCAAAAACTGGTGGCAATATATTGTAAGTGCAGCAGATGGATCCGTGCTTAACAGAATAAGCTGGACCACCACCTGCCAATACGATCATGTTCATTCTAATACATGCAGTACATCTTCGCTACCTGCCTTCGAAGAGCAGCTTGACGAAGTGACCGATGGCAGCGGATACCGAATATTCCCATTTCCTGTGGAAAGCCCAAACCACGGTAGCCGGGTACTTTTATCAGAGCCGGCAATTGCTTTGGCATCGCCCTTCGGATGGCATGATAATAATGGAGTGCCAGGCCCGGAGTTTACCATCACCCGTGGAAATAATGTATATGCTTATGATGATATAAGCGATACCAACCAACCAGGGTTTAGCCCTGATGGAGGTGCGTCGCTCTCTTTTGATTATCCTCTTGACCTTGCAGCCTTACCCGTAACATACACTTCAGCGTCAATTGCAAATTTGTTTTATGCAAATAACCGCATTCACGATTATCTATACTACTTCGGCTTTGACGAGCCATCGGGTAATTTCCAACAAAATAACTACGGAAACGGTGGCCAGGGTAGTGACTGGGTGCGCGCTGAAGCGCAAGACGGTGGAGGTACCAATAACGCCAATATGGCCACACCTCCAGATGGGGAGCGTCCTAGAATGCAAATGTATCTATGGACAAGCGGCACGGCTTTAACAAGTTTGCTTACGGTGAATAGTCCTCAATCAGTTGCCGGACCATACCCCACATCGAATACATCTGCTTTTGGCCCTTCAATACCCGCAGAAGGAATTACAGCCGATATGGTAATATTTCTGGATGGGAGCGGTGCCTATCTTGGGTGCAATCCAGCCCAGGATCCTGCAGCTATTAGCGGCAAGATTGCCATTATAGACAGAGGCCAGTGCTCCTTCGTGGAGAAAGTGCTCAATGCCCAGAATGCCGGGGCCTTGGGTGTGGTAATTATGAATAATACATCAGGCGTAATCAATCCAGGCGGCACAAGCAACGATGTTGTTATTCCTTCATTTATGATTTCACAGGCCAACGGAAATATTATTAAAAGTGCCGTGTTGGAGCAAGGTCCTGTCAATGCCACGTTATCTATCTCAGCGGACGGTGGCGCTTTTAAAGACGGAAGCTTCGACAATGGAATTGTGGTTCACGAATATGTGCATGGGCTTAGCAACAGACTTACCGGCGGTCCTTCTCAAGTAGGCTGTCTCGGAAATGAAGAGCAAATGGGTGAAGGCTGGAGCGACTGGTACGCAATCATGATGACGGTAAATATAGATGTGGCAAATCCCGTTTACCGACCTATGGGCACCTTTGCTTCATCACAAAGCATTTCAGGTACAGGCATTCGACCTGCTCCTTACGATACCAGCTTCACCGTAAATTCATTTACCTATGCCAACCTGCCAAATGGCAATATATCCGTACCACATGGTGTAGGTTTTGTATGGAGTACCATGCTTTGGGATCTCACGTGGGCACTTATCGATGAGTATGGTTATGATGCTGAAATTGACAACCCCGAAGCAGGTAATAATATTGCCATGAGGCTGGTAACGGATGCGCTTAAACTTCAGGTTTGCGAACCCGGTTTTGTAGATGGAAGGGATGCGATCTTACTTGCCGATGAAATTAATTATGGAGGCGCCAATAAATGTCTTATCTGGAAGGTATTTGCCCGTAGGGGCTTAGGCTTCAGCGCCAGCCAGGGATCGTCGCAAAGTCGTACTGACGGCACTGCAGCATTTGATTTGCCTCTTTTTTGCCAGATTGCTACCAGTCCGCCGGTTGCGTTGTTTCAATCAAGCACAGAATTTTCATGCACAGGGCTGGTTTCGTTTACAGACCTAAGCACAGAGTTGCCTCAATCATGGTTGTGGGATTTCGGTGATGGCAATACTTCTTTAGAGCAAAATCCAACCCACCTGTACACCCAAGTAGGTACGTACTTCGTAACCCTTACAGTTACCAACAATATTGGTGAAGATGTTTACGCCCTCGAAAACCCGATCGTGTTTGATGGGCTCAACACTCCTGATGCCGAAGATGCAGAAGCTTGCGCTGGAAACGTGGTACAACTTTTTGCCACCAATACCGAACCAGGCACTGCAGCATGGTATACTTCTTCCGGCTCACTAATTGGCATCGGTAACCCATTTGATTATATCATGGGCAATGAGACGACTACACTTCAAGTGAGTTCGATAATTGATGATCAACCATCAATTTATGTAGGACCTTTTAATTCGAGTGTAGGCACAGGTGTAAATCACAACAGCTCATTTACCGGCACCATAAATTTCACTACTTTCCAAACAGTCGTAATCCGGTCGGCATGGGTAAATAGTAGCTTCATTGGAGAACGCATCATTAAACTTTGGGATTCCGGTTCGGGAATTGGCAATGTACTTCAGGAAATTCCTGTATTTGTTGATTTCGTAGGTCCAGGTCGTATTGATCTAAACATCACCATCGCTACTCCCGGTAGCTATAGCATAGGGTTGAATTTTGCAGGCTTTTTTAGAAACAACAGTGGTGTAAATTATCCTTATACATCTGATCTGATCACCTTGACAGGTAGTTCAGGAGGCCCACAGATATACTACTATTTTTATGATATAGAAGTAGATGTGCCTTTCTGCCAAAGCCAACCAAACACTATGCAAGTGGCCTTGCTGGGCGATGCAACTTTTACTTATCAAGAGAATAACCTGAGCGTGAACTTCGTTAGCGCAGCAAGCGGTGCAGGCTCATGGCAGTGGAATTTTGGTGATGGTAATACGTCAATCGAACAGAATCCTTCGCATACTTATGCTGCTTCCGGTACTTATACCGTTACGCATAATGCAGCCAATGGCTGCGGGTTTTCGCAGGAAGTGAACGTTGGCTTGGTAGGTGTTGGCGATCTTGAATCTTCCGCATTTTCCATGTGGCCAAACCCTGCCAGCAATATTCTTCATATTGTGCCATCTGCCAAAGCCTATACCAATCAGGCGGGTGTAAAAATCTTTAACCTTTCGGGAAAAGTAGTTCTTCAGCGCACCTACAATTTTACCAACGAGCAATGGCAAATTGACCTTAATTCCTTGGCCAGTGGATTGTATATGGTTACTGTAAGTGACTACTCCGGGCAACTGCTGTATCAGGATAGGGTAGCAGTGGTAAAGTAAGGGGCTAGTAGTAATTCTAAGCACCTTCTTTCTGAGTTGAAAGCGATGGCAGCCCTACTAGCTGGCCTTCTTGTCCGCTCGTAACCGGCTATTGCCGCTCAGCAATTAGTGTGTACATATACCAGAATCATAGAATATATTTGGTGCTGATTTAAACTGTATATGAATCTCACCAAGCCATATAAAATTCTACTAGGCATTCTTACCGTAGCTCAAATGTTCGTGGGCCTTTGGTTATTGATCTGGTTTCTTACGGCTATCATTCCTATAATTACCACTGGAAATGATGACTTAATAGCAGGAGTATTTGCAGTATCCATAGCCGAACTTGTTATTTGGGCAATTTTTATAACGATACTGAGTCTTGCAGTGCTCGTGTTTTATTTGATACACGCAGGCACAAATAAGAATCTAAGTAGTACTATGAAAGTAGTGTGGATACTTCTGCTTCTTTTTTTCGGATCTCTGGTTGAAGTAATCTACTTCTTTATGGAGATCGTTCCTGAGCGGTCTATGACTGCCAGGCTTGAGCAAGCGTAGCTTTTAATGAACAACAAAAAGAGGCCCGGGTTTTAATCCGTGCCTTTTTTTGTTTGGGTAAGTTTTGAATTATGGTTGATCGTAATCTACCACCATCGTAGGTGTGGTAGGATGACTTTGACAGGTGAGTATATAGCCCTGCTTCACTTCTTTTTCAGTAAGCGCGTAGTTAACGTCCATTATTGCATGACCATCCACAATTTTCGCGCGGCAAGTGCAGCACGAGCCACCCGTGCAAGCGTATGGAGCATCGAGACCAGCATCAAGAACTGCATCGAGAATGTTGGTGTTTGATGCAACTGTTATTACCGTTTCGTCACCATCGAGTACAATTGTTACTTTGCTCTCAGCTATGGCTGTGTTGCCGGGAGTAGCTGGAACTTTAGGAGTATCCGCATCAGGTGCAGGGGTATTGAACAACTCAAAGTGGATTTTTTCTTCTGCTATTCCCTCCGCTTTAAGTGCGTTTCTCAGATCCTGTATCATGTCAAATGGTCCGCAGAGAAAGTAGTGGTCGGCAATGCGGGTATCAGCAAATCTGCCAATGAGCTGTTTGCACTTAGCAGCATCAATCCTTCCTGCAAAAAGTGGGTCGGCAGTATTCTCCCGGCTCAGGATATGATGCACTGCAAGTCGATCACCGTATTTAGCCGAAAGGCGCTCCAACTCTGCCTTGAAGATAATCTGATCCATGGAGCGATTGCCATATACAAGCGTAAACTTGTTAAGAGAATGCGCGGCCAAGGCGGTTTTTAGAAGGCTCATAATCGGGGTAATACCGCTGCCTGCGGCAAATGCTACGTAATGCTGTGGAGATGGTGCCGGCATGGCAACGTAGAAGTTACCCATTGGGCGCATCACTTCCATTTTTTGACCTGCTGTGATAACGTCGTTCAAAAAACCACTTACCCTTCCTTTGTCAATCGCTTTCACTGCTATGCGAAGCTCATTATCGGTGATAGGGCTCGAGCAAATAGAGTATGAGCGACGTAGCTCTTCGCCTTTCACATTTACTTTAAGTGTAATGTATTGACCTTGCTTATACTTAAATTCTTCCTGAAGTGTGGTTGGTATATCGAAGGCTATAGATACGCACTGATCTGTTTCTCTGCGTATATCTTTGATGGCAAGCTGATGAAATTGGGACATTAAAATCGTTGTATTTCGAGGTGCAAATTTAGCAATACGGGTGGGTAAGACAAATTAATGGGTGTTAAACAGCCTTCTTATGGGAATGTTTAGGGAACTGACTTCGGCCGGATAGATAAACTGCCCTCATCCAGATAGCGGCTTTATTTCTCTGTGCGCATGTATAATGCAAATTTTATTGAAGCCTGTATGCTTTGATACACTTATGTAAAAAGCCTCCGGTGCAAAGCAAAATCGTCCGTTTTGCGGACTTTTATCTTTTTGAAGTCTTTGTGCTGTGGATTGAGCAAGTAATTATAACCACCTGCAACAACAGAAGATGGCACGCGCAAAACAGCATACTCCTGTGATCTTACAAAACGATCGCCAATAGCCTGGGTTGAAAGCAATGGAGGGAAGGTTTGCCAATTAAACGGGAGCAATGACTCATTCGTTTTTTCAATTTCCAGCGAGTCGGCAATTTCAATAGTGCTAATTTGCAAATCGTTTGGCACACGACCTGCGCTGGTATGCACCATCAGCTCGGCCATCGCCATCGCCCTGCTCTCTGATGTATATACTGTAGAAATTCCAGCCGAATTCCATCGGCCACCATAGACATATGCTCCGTAACCCGAAAGTGGGTCAGTGTATTTTTTTCGCGAAAGCCTGAATACGAACATCTCGACCTACGCAAAAATACCGTGCTCAATACGCCCCAGCTCATTAATGACCAGCTCCTTGCCGTATGAATCTTTGAGCAAATCTTTGGGGGCTACGGAGCCAAGGGCAAAGCTCGGCGTGAACAGCCACAACCTGAAATTTTCGGCATTGTCAAACACTTGGGTACCCAGCTTGGTAACTTCGGCAAGCGAAATGATCTTCTCTGATTGTGCAGGCTTGAATACAAAGCCCTTTGATTGCTTATAGCGCAACAACGAACGCGTGGAAAGATCTATAAGCTCGGCCCATTCGCTGTCGCTGAATGGCGATACCTGCTTGAATAATTTGAAAAGGCTTTAAGGAATACCTTTCTGGATAAGCTTCACCAGCAGAAACCTGTCGCTGAGCACCTGATCAAGTGAAATGGGGGTATTTCCATATGCCAAAGCAGGCTCCTGAAGGCAGTGTTATAGCTCGGTGTCTATAGATTTATAGGGTGTTGTTTTCATACTTACATGACTTGTGTCCATAAATATACGTCATTGGTCAGAAAACTTTCTACATTTCCCACCTTTGTTTTTCAACTTTTTATTGCACGGGTTTTCCATAATAAAAATAAAGGCTGATCCGTTACATTGACTTTTGTTGATCTTGTGTGTTTTGAAATTTCACTCTTCAGTGGATCAGGCTTTGGTGGCTTTTGTGATGAACATATACAAATTGGCATCTATCAATATGTTAATTTATAGTTTCGAATTTGTTTTTTTTAAGTATTTTTTTACTCTGCCCAAAATTTAAAAAACAGCTATGAAACATTTTCTACTTAAGAGCAAGTTCATTCTTGCAATGTTCTCAGTATTATTGATTTTCTCAAGTTGCAAGACCAATTCAGACTTCAGTAATTCAGGAATATTTCAGAAAAGAAAGTAAACAAAAGGAAGCCATGTAAACGCAAATATCCCATTCTTAAAGCAAAAATCGAATTCAGGCCTTGCCGATACTGAGCAGGCCAAACCTGATGGAGAGCAGCAAACAATCATCGCATCCCATGATGCACGGGTTCTGGTATTTACTGATGAAAATGAACTCACTGCTTCAATCAATCTCGATATTACCAAGACCAAATCTGTTATTGAACGACTATCGCCCAACTCGCCGGCCACTCCTGCGAATATAACCAACCGGCCTGCAGGCAACACAATCAAACAAAAGATCGCAGGGCACAACAGAAATCACAAAGCAGCGCACTCCTCTGCTGAAATTGACGGCCGAAAAGTGCCAGGACTTGCCATTGCAGGGTTTATATGTGGAATAGTGGGCCTTTTTGTAGCCGGAATAATCCTTGGTATTCTTGCCATCATTTTTGGTGCGGTTGCATTGGGTAAGATCAATAAATACCCTGAACTGTATAAAGGATCGGGATTCGCGATAGTAGCACTTATTTTGGGGATACTTGCAGTTGTTGGTGCACTCATAGTTTTATCGGCTGCCTGATAATTCATATAGCTAATTTGATTGGGGCTTCAAGTAAATTGAAGCCCCTTTTTTATGTATAGCTTCAATACCCCTAAAATAGCTACTTTTGCGCCCAAATTAGAATTATGGCTCTGAAGTGCGGTATTGTGGGTTTGCCCAATGTAGGCAAATCAACTCTTTTCAATTGTTTGTCAAACGCAAAGGCCCAGGCGGCCAATTTTCCCTTTTGCACCATTGAGCCAAATGTGGGTACCATCACCGTACCCGACCCGAGGCTGAACGATCTCGCAGCCCTTGTGAGTCCTGAGCGCATCGTGCCTACCACCATAGAGATAGTGGATATTGCGGGCCTTGTGAAAGGCGCCAGTAAAGGTGAAGGACTTGGAAATAAATTTCTTGGCAACATACGCGAATGCGATGCAATTATACACGTGCTGCGCTGCTTTGACGACGACAATGTGGTGCACGTGGATGGAAGTGTAAATCCTGTCCGCGACAAAGAAATCATTGATATTGAGCTTCAGCTCAAAGACCTTGAGACGGTTGAGAAAAGATTGATCCAGGCCCAGAAGGCTGCCAAATCTGGCGATAAGCAGGCGCAGCGATTTGTGGAAATACTCGATAAATACCGCACCACACTCGAGTCGGGGCAATCAGCCCGTATCATAAAACTTGGCGACCTTGACCGGCCGCTTGTACGTGATCTTTTTCTGCTTACTGATAAGCCTATACTTTACGTTTGCAATGTGGATGAAGGCTCGGTGGTAAATGGCAATAAACACGTAGATGCCGTGCGCGAAGCCATAAAAACCGAAAATGCCGAAGTATTGGTAATTGGCGCTGCCATAGAAGCCGATATCGCCGAACTTGAATCATACGAAGAGCGGCAAGAATTTCTTACTGACTTGGGGCTTAAAGAAGCAGGTGTAAGCCAGCTCATCAGAGCTGCATACCGGTTACTTGAGCTCTACACTTATTTCACTGCAGGTGTAAAGGAAGTACGTGCATGGACAATACACAAAGGATTTACCGCTCCGCAGGCGGCCGGAGTAATTCATTCTGATTTTGAAAAAGGATTTATCCGCGCTGAAGTAATCAAACTTGCCGACTACATAAAAATGGGCTCAGAAGCAGCCGTAAAAGAAGCAGGAAAAATGGGAGTGGAGGGAAAAGAATATGTCGTTGAAGACGGCGACGTGATGCACTTCAGGTTTAATGTATAACCGACTTCTTAAACTTCAGTGATGAAGAAAAAAAACCCGCAAGGAAAGATTCCATGCGGGCTGCGTTTTGATGCATCACATCATCAAAACTCAATTCGGTAGGCAAGTACAGGTATGATGCCTACCTGATAAAATGTTTGAACCTCGTCCTTATCGGCATTGTAATATTGGTTGTACACATTTTGTCTGTTGGCTACATTTTGTATATCAAGCGAGAGTGTGCCCGTAAATTTTGCTCTCTGCTTCTTAATATTCAACCTCACATCAGTGCGGAAGTATTCAGGCAGTTTATTTTGATAGGCGTATTGCTCAATTAATATTGTTTCATCCAAGGCTCCTGAAGCTTCAAAATCGATCGGGGTCGTTCTCAATCTGCCACTCCAGGAGCTTTTAATATTTACTCTGTAGATATTTTTTTTGCTGCATTGCGACCTTCCTATTCCTTACCCCCTGTGAAGGTGAATACATAATTGCCATTGAAGCGGGTATTATACCAGTTGCCATCTGCGGCTCGGTACTTTGAGTCATATAGAGAGGCTGAAAACAGGTAGTACAGATTGCGGGTCGGAAACTGCTCAAGGGTCAATTCAAGTCCTGTATTTCGGCCTACACCACTATTGTTTAGCGGCTCGGTGGCAAAGCCCCACTCCTGATTGATAAGTGCGAATGTGCTGCTTGGGTCGGCGCTCACCGGAAGGTTAAATAAATGCTGATAGTACAATTCTGCCTTGGCATGAAGGTTTTCGCCAAGCGCCCGCGAGTGGGATGTTGCGAAGTGGTGCGACTTGTTCATCTTTAGGTGCGTATTGGGCTGGTAACCTGAGCCATTCGCGAACGCTTCACTGTAGAAGTAATTTGGTAAGGCGAGTATCTGACTGTGTAATCCATAGCCTACACTCACTGGTTGCAGTTGATCGATTTGGTAACGTGCCGAAGCGCGTGGCTCAAGCGACCACGTATTATTCAGCGCAAGGTGCAGAAAATGAATACCTCCGTTGAGCGTCAGTTTATCACTTGCTTCATAGCTCCATTGGTTGTATAACTGAGTAGTAAATGCGGTGCCGTCAGCGTTGATATCTACATCTTCCATCCCCTGAATTTTCAGATCAGTTTGATTCGCAAAATAGTTCAGGCGGTTTATCATGATCCCCGATTTGGAATGCAGGCGCGAATTGACTTTTCGGCTTATTGAAGTGTTGAATCCAATGCGGCTGATGTTGTACTTCTCAAAATACTCTTTTCGAGAAATATAAAACTCGTTGAGCAGATGCTGCTCGTATCCTGATTCGGTAGCCGTAAGGGTGAAGGTTGTTTGAAGAAATGTGTTTTTGTCGAGCACAATTCCATGTTTCACACCTGCTACGGCAGTATTTGAGAAGAATTTCCAGCTTACCCGATCGAAATCTTCTTTTCACTCAATGGAGTCTTTTTGTGTATTTTCATACTGACTGCTCAGTCCGCCAAAGCCAAATAATGAGAATGTGCCAGCTTTTGCCGTAGGCATATGTACATGAAAGCAGAGATACTGGAAGTCAGTATTTCCAGCTAAATCGAGACCAACTTTTTTAAGAATCGACAAGGTGGAATAACGATAATTCACAAGGTATGATCCCCCGCTTTTGCGATTTAATGGCCCTTCGGCAGCCAAATCCAAACCGAGCAAACCTGCCTGGATGGTATACTCATTTCGCTCGTTGTTTCCTTTGCGCAATTTTATATCAAACACACGCGAAAGTGCATTGCCATACTCAGCAGGAAATGCGCCTGTAAGGAAGTCTGAGTTTGAAAGTAGTTGAGCGCTCAGTATCATTACACCACCTCCGCTACTCGCCGTATTTGCGAAGTGATTGGGATTGGGAATATCCATGCCATCCATGCGCTACAGCAGTCCGTTGGGCGCGTTTCCACGAATCGATATACCGTTGTTGCCATCATCGGTTTGTACTACACCGGCATAGGCTGTGACCATACGCGCCGGGTCGTTTATCGCTGCCGCATAGCGTCTGGTTTCCTCTACTGAGTAGCTGCGGGCGCTTGCCACTGCCATTTCATTTAGGAGCTTATTTTTATCGTTTTCAGCTTTTATTTCCACAGTTTCCATAAGTGTATAATCTTCTTCCAGGCTTACTTGCAAAACAAGCTCCTTGCCTGCATTGAGTACCCGATTGCTTAGGGTTTGCTCCTTGTAGCCAAGTACTTAATATGCAGTGGTACATTGCCCAATGGCACATCCACGACCCGGAAGCTGCCGTTTGCGTCTGTGGTGGTTCACTTTATCGGATCGCTACCCAGCACTATTACAGTAGCGCCGGGCAGTGGAGTTTGCGATACTTTGTCGGCAATGCTTCCGCGAATGGTTTGGGTGAGTTGCTTCCCAGTGGCGCGGATTGATAAAAATGCAATAATTAGAAGAACTGCAATGTGAATAATGGTTTTCATATTCTTGAAGGTTGTGATGTTTTGATGTAATGACACCTTCTCCCAGCAACACCCCTATGACATGAAATAATTATTTTAAAAAAAATGAAAATCGGATTTATAAATCAGATATACGCGAACAATTTTATTGAAGAAAAAAGACGAAAGCGCCTACCACCACACGCGCAATCCTGCGCGCACTCCTGGATATATTTTAAGGTTGTAATCAGCGCTTATATTCCGGTCGTATACCACATCATTGTCATCAGGTATTACACTATCAGGAAGTGAATTGATTTGGTCAGTAAGCAACCCATTGAGCTGCGCCCCGGCAAAGATCGAGAAGGTTTTTGAAAATTTATAATCGGCACCTACGGCAAATCTGTTGAGCAAGTTAAACTCCGGGTCCGAATTATAATTGAGCCAGTGTGCAGTGAGTTGAATATCGAGATTGAACCTCCGCCCGAGTCGTGGGCTGCCGCCAATACCATAAGCGTAATACCATATATTATCACCACTTCCAACAGGATTATTGCCTGCACCAAATATATTGTAGAAACTACGCACTCCGGTGCGGAATGCCACATTGATCATAAAGGTTTCGTCGGTACTTAATTCCACACTGTGAAAACCGCTGTGAACGTATGAAAGCAAACCAACAGGTACTCCAGAAATTGAATCGCTCACATTGATAAGTGCAACCTGCATGCCCCGCACTTTTTTTGCTACATTCAGCACTGCCGATACCTGTGCTCCCCGCACTTCGCCAGTACAAGCGTTTAGCACACCTGCTACCTGTGCTCCATTCACAT
This sequence comes from Flavobacteriales bacterium, assembly GCA_038207425.1. Taxonomy (GTDB): domain Bacteria; phylum Bacteroidota; class Bacteroidia; order Flavobacteriales_D; family Cryomorphaceae; genus JBBQZU01. Next base: position 21,690 of record JBBQZU010000018.1, read on the forward strand.
TGCCGATGGTGGTATTCAGCACTCCGGCTAGCTGAGCTGCGCCTACTTCTGCAGCGGCTACATTCAACACTCCTGCAATTTGTAGTGCAGAAATTCCAGAGAGGGCCGAGTTGAGTACTCCGGCAATCTGCACCCCGTCAGCATAACCATTTTGGTGGTTCAATACTCCGGCTATTGACACTCCTTCAGTGGCTTGATGGGTATAATTAAGCACTCCCGCGGCCAGAAACCCGGAATGACTTGAACCGTGCACATTCATTACGCCAGCAAGTTGCACACCTGATGATGTATCTCTGCTCATATTGGCAACCCCTGCAAGCTGAACAGCATCTGAACTGCGTCCTGCAGCGTTGAATAGTCCTGCAGCCTGCACACCACGTACATCGGCACGTGCTACATTAAATAGCCCGGCTAATTCGAGTTTTTCATTCCCCATAGAGAAGCCACCGAGTGCGTTCAAAGAATAATCGTTGATTACATTGCCACTGAGTAGGCCATTGCTCCCGGCAAAAGGGAGAAACCCCACTTGATATTCGCGGCGCAGGGTATCGGAAATATTTAGCATGGCGAGTTTTCCCGGCGACAATTCTGAAGTAATCGATGGAACAGGATTTAACATGGTATCTCTGATAGCAAGTGTTGGCACGAGCGGGGTCGGAGCTTTCGCCGGAATATCACCCACAGGTCGCATAGCGAGTTGCACTGTTGGTTTATCGAGGGTGGGGAGTACAGTTAGGGTGTCGCTGTATCCTTTTCTAAATGCTGCAATCTTTAGTGGTGCTGATGGTTTTACAATCTTCATACTGAAAAAACCAAAAGCATCTGTATTGGCAGCACTCAGTGTACCAGTGTCAAATACTGTTGCTGATGCCAGCCTGCCACCGGTATTTGAATCAGTAATGTAGCCGGTAATGACAATCTGTTTTGGCAGCTCATTAATTCCGCTTTCAATTTTTCGCCTGGTAAGTATGATATGTTTTCCTTTTTCACGGTAGGCCATTTCGCTGGAAAATATTAACTCAAGTGCTTCGCGAACTGACTTGCTCCTCAGCGTAAGGGTGATTTTTTTGGTTTCATCAATTACTTCAGGACTGTATGAAAAGCTGAAACCTCCCAGATTACCGAGCCGTTCGAGTGCGCGTCCTGTTTTTTCATTTTTAAAATCGATCGTTACCAGCTTTTCGAGCAAAAGCGTTTTACCTTGAGCATTGGCCGAAAGGCTGAAAAGCATAAAAATTAATGAGCTGATTAAACTACTTTTCGCAACCATCGCCTTCGAGTATGATTTTTCCTTGCTCATAATGCAGCGACAACCCAAGGGTTTCTGCGAGCACTTCGGCAATTGTTTCGGGTCGCTCATCGTTAAAGCTGGCAGTTATTCTGCAATCACCTACAGGGCCTTGCAGTTCGAGTCGCACTGCGTATGCGGCATTCACTCTGCGCACTACTTCTGCGAGAGTTACCCCGCCGAAATGAAAGATACGGTTGCGCCATTCATACGTTTCCGGGGTAGGGGTAAGCAGCGGCTCTATCGCGCCGCTCGATGCAATGTACACACCTGCCTGACCTGCTGTGAGCAATATTCCGGGATTATTTTCTGTGAATAATTGCACCGCTCCTTCTGTTACCAGCACGGTAGTAGAGTCGCCACGGGTGCTTACGCCAAATGAAGTGCCTATATCTTGTATTTTTAGTCCGTCTGTTTTTACGATTGTCGTAATATCTTCCTTGGATTCAAGGTCGAACCAGGCATCGCCGCTCAGGTTGATGGTTTCAGATTTCCCACGCCGCAGGTATGATATACTCGAGGCTTTATTGATTGTCACGATATGATTTCCCGGAAGGGTATCTGTTTTTTGCTCAAGTATAGCTTCTGCAAAATAGGTTTCGGTAGTAGGAGCAAACCAAGTGTAAACGGCTATTCCCACGGCTGCAATGAGTGCCACACCCGCTGCGATACGGAGAACGCTCCAGGCTGAAATTGAAGGGGTCCTTTTTATAGGAATCACCCTTCCTTGTTTAGCCTTCACAAGCTCCCAAACTTCATCAGCATTCCATTCGTAGTCTGCAGGATTTTTGCCGTATAGGGTGCACACCTGTCTGAAATGCCGCTCATTCTCAGTTGCAGAATGCCTCCAGTCATCAAGCATCATAGCTTCATCAGCACTTGAATCTCCATTCAGATATGCAACGATCAGTGCTTCTATATTTTCCGGAAGGGATTTCAAAGCTGGTTGATGAGGTGTAGTACGATCATTGCAGGCAGGTAATCTTTTAATTCAATACGCATTATTTTGAGGGCCTTGGAAATCTGATTTTCTACCGTTTTTACTGATATGCCAAGTTTTTCGGCAATTTTAGCATAGCGGAGTTCTTCAAAGCGACTCAGTTCAAATACCGCCCTGCATTGTGTAGGGAGTTTTTCAAGGGCTGAATTTATTCTGGCTTGCAGCGGTTGTTCTGACGCTTGTTGCTCCGTCTGAAAATTTTCTATATCCAGTTCTCCAAGATGCCGGGCGCGTACTTTTCTATGTTTAATGGCATTGAGCGATGCATTGCGCACTGATGTGTAGAGGTATGATTTGCCTGCTTGTACATCCAGGTCATGGCATTTCTCCCAGAGCAAAGTCATAATACGCTGCACCGTGTCAGCAGCTTCATCGCGGTTGCCGAGCAGGGTGTATGCATAGCTGCACAAAGGGCTGTAATACTGTTTGAATATCATTTCAAAAGCATTTACATCGCCGGTTTTGAGTCGGGCAAAAAGAGCCTGTTCGGCAGTATGGGCCTCCGTGGTCATTCGGGGGCGAAGGTACCATCCTCAGGCGATGTGTAGCTATGACAACATTACAAACGGTTACCCCTATGATGGAAGGTGAATATTTTTATGATCGGCGGTGAAGATGTGCCCAAGTTATACCTGCCGGGTGCAATTCAAGCAACAATTTCAATTTTTAGAGAATTCTTTTTTCACCATATCGTATGCTACTTTCTTTCTTCCATTATAATCAATGATACTCCATGATGGTCCCGGCCAGCAATCATTCAACTGCCAAAGTAGCGAACCCATGCAGTGACCATTTGAATGGATATGGGCATCAATGGCAATGCCCAATGCATTCGCCTGTGCCTGCTGACTGGCCTCGATGAATGTTTCAAAATCATTTGCCGAAAGGTTCAGATCGCTGATATGTCTGAATATCTCTGAATTTCCGACATAGCTTTTTTGTAGATTTTTCACTGCCGGAGAATCCAAATTTCGGTCGGCTGAATCAAGAAAGGGGTAGAGCGTAGCCGGATCAGGGAAACTCTGCAATCCGTATTCAACCATAAATCTACCCACATTTGCCGTGAAGGCGCTCGCAGGCTCGCGCCCATGCCACACTCCCCAATAGTGCATTGTGCCGTGGTTGAAGTTTTCGGCCTTGCCCCAGTTGCTCTGCGGCGTGGTAGGCACGTAAGGTGTAGCGGGCGATTCGCGGGCCACAACGGAAGCAATAAGCTGATAAAAAAGTTTTTCATAGTCGCCCCACATTTGCGCAGCAATTTCATCGCTGTAGCCATAGGTGCTTTGCCAGCCCCAGTTGCGCCAGGCCACTTCTATCTCGTTATTTCCGCACCAAATAGCTACACTTGCGTGTGGCCGCAAGCGCTGCACCTGTTCAGAGATTTCGGCTTCTACATTCGCAAGAAAATTTTCATCAGCGGGGTACATGCTACCAGCAAACATAAAATCTTGCCATACCAAAATACCGAGCGAATCGCAAAGCTCATAGAAAATATCGCGTTCATAAACTCCACCACCCCACACCCTGAGCATATTCATATTTGCATCTTTGGCGGCAATCAACAGGCTTCTGTATTGAGCATCGCTCACCCTGGGAAGAAATACATCTTGTGGCACATAGTTGGCGCCTTTCATAAATACAGGTTTGCCATTTATTTTGAAATAGAATGAAGTGCCAATTTCATCCGGCTTATTTACCAATTCTATAGTTCGCAAGCCAATATCAATCGGGGTTGTTGACAGCAATTCAGTTCCCGAATGCATCATCGCTTCGAAGTGATAAAGGTGCTGCTTGCCTTCACCTTGCGGCCACCATAATTCGGGATTGGTTATTTCAAAATTTACAGCTACTGATTGCACTCCCGGATCAATCATACCTGCCCATTTTTGATCGGCAATGGATATTGTTGCAGCAAGAGCTTTTGTTGTAAAATTTTCAACCTTGGCGTGCAGCCTAAGCGAGGCCCTGTTTTCACTGAGTTGCATTTGCGCTACATATGCATTACGCAGCGTAGCCTTTCGGTAAAAATCGATGTGTACCGGCTTCCAGATACCCGCCGTAACAAAGCGTGGTGCCCAGTCCCACCCGAAGTGATATGCCGCCTTGCGCGTGTAGGGTGCTGTTTTGCTACGGTCATTGTCGGCGGGGTATACAAGGCCCGCATTTGATATATTTCTGGCATTCCTTTTCACCGGAGATTCAAATACTATTTTCAATTCATTCGGCCCTTCTTTCAATAGTTCTTTCACTGGTACCCGCCACGATCTGAACATATTATCTCCTTCGAGTATCTCCGTGCCATTGAGCGATACTGTAGCATAGGTGTCAAGCCCTTCAAACACCAATTCTGCAGCGTCGTAGCTTGCAGGAATTTCATGGAAGTGAAAATTGCAGGTATACACCCAGGTTTTGTTTTCTATCCATTGCAATGCTATTTCGTTACTGCCGTAAAATGGATCGGCAATAAAACCCGCTGCAAGCAAATCGGTATGAACGGTGCCCGGCACTGAAGCTGGGCAAGTGAGAATAGTGTCGTGGCCGGATAGCGTCCATCCGTTGTCGAGTAAAATAGAATTTGGAACCGGAGCAGTATCATCGCTTCTGCAACCGAACCAAAATGCGCTGATGCACAATATTAAAATGACAAATAATTTTTTTGCCATCATCAGAGCATATGTTTTTTTTGATAGGCTGTAAAAGCAATTAAATCTTCTTGCTCCATCTGTTTTGAGCATTAAGTAAATGTATCATGCCCTGTGTTTTGCATAAAAGAAAGAGCCTTTACCACGCCTCTTATTTTGCCCCTATCAGCAGCCCAAACTTCGCCTAACCCATAGGCATCGTCAGCTTCAATTACCTGGCGTGCAGTAAAGTGGATGGCGTCAACTCCTGCACTGGCTATAATGGCGGCGTTGTTAGGATTTACTCCTCCTCCCGCCGTGATGTTAATTCTACCGGCAGCATCGGCTGTAAGCTTCCGCAAAAAATCCAGGCCTTGCATCGCTGAGTGAGCTTGGCCTGATGTGAGAATATTTTCAACCCCCATTGCTGCAAGGGCTTCCATTGCTTCGCTTGGATTGGTGCATACATCAATAGCGCGGTGGTAGGTTACTTCGAGATTCGACCGATGCGCTGCTTGCACAAGTGCGAGGGTATGCCCTTGATCAAACCGGCCATCGCGGTGCAGCAAGCCCAATACCACTCCGGCAGCTCCGGCATGCGCTGCAGCTTCAATTTCAAGATGCATGAGAGCTATTTCATCAGGGGTATAAGTGAAGTGCCCCCCACGAGGTCGAATCATTGCATATACGGGCAGGGCGCATTGGCGGCTTATGGTTTCTATTATTCCGTAGCTGGGCGTGGTGCCACCTTCGCGCAGGTTTGCGCACAACTCTAGCCTATGAGCGCCGCACTCCTCAGCCGCCAACGCTTGCTCAAGGCTGTCAATGCATACTTCAATGGTCATTATTCTACAATTATTTCACTGATAAATATCCAGGATCCGGCACCTGCGGCTTCGTGCCATTCAGGGATATTGCCCGGATTGGTAGCTACAATCTTCACGTAGCGGGCTTCTTTGCCATCGGTTCGAACGCCCAAACCTTCGGTGTAAGTTCCCTTCGCTTTCTGCGAAAGAGTAGGATTTATTTTTCCAAAACTATTCCAGGCATTGCCATCAAGAGATGTGAATACTTCCACTGCAGAAGGAAAGAAAATCCATGAATTGCTGTATTGAAGAAATTGAAGCACCACTGAGCTTACGGGTTTTAATATTCCCAGGTCAAGAACAGATTCCACATCATGCCCCCAGAAGCCCAGCCATTGCCCATCGCGAAAATCATCGCTACCCAATATTCCATTTATTAATATTGCAGCGCCTCCAGTAGCGTAGCTCGGGTTTGGTTCTTTGTTGAGTACAATGCGTGCATCATGCGCTTTGTGCACTTGCAAACGCAAGGGTATTGGAGTGCCAGGCATATTTCCGTCAAGCTCGGGTTGCACCTTCCATAATCTCGGTGCTCCTGGTGTTACGTAAATTTCTCGCACTGAACCGTCGCTACTTGCCACTTTCAAGTCATTTGGCGTAAGCTGTGCCGTGCCCGGTCCTTTTACTCCATTTACCGCAAGGTGCACCCCGGGCTGAGCGTTAGTAAGCCGCAGCAAAAGCGAATCGTTGCGCCATGCAGTTGCTGCCGTGAAGGGCACTGTTTCGGCGCCATAAGTCACACCCAGGGTTTTGAGCAATGGGTAGTGGCGTGCTACCCGGCTTTTGAATTCTTCAAAGTCGCGCTTCGTGGGGTGTGTCCACAATACCTCACTCATTGCGAGCAGCCGCGGAAATGTCTTACCGTCGAGTGCGGCCCTGTCGGGTATGCGCTCACTCCAAAGGTTGCATTCACCACCGAGAATATACTTGCCCAGCGATGCATTCAGTGCGGGGGGAATAGGACTGAACTGGTACACCTTTTCAAGGTCAATGGAGCGAAGATCGTAATCAAAATAGCAATGGCTTGTAGGCGACATGATGGCCTGATGCCCGACGCGAACGGCTTCCAGACCGCCTTCAATGCCTTGCCAGCTTTGTACAATTGCGCCTTTGGGCAGGCCACCTTCAAGTATTTCATCCCAGCCTGCCATGGTACGTCCGTGGCGCTCAAGGTATCGGCCTATGCGGTTCAGAAACCAGCTTTGCAGCGCATGTGTATCTGTAAGGCCTTCATCAGCCATTCGCTTTTGGCATTTGGCGCAATTATCCCAGCGGTATTTCGGTGCTTCGTCGCCGCCAATATGTATGTATGGCGACGGAAAAAGCTCCATTACTTCATCGAGCACTTTTTCAAGAAAGGTAAAAACAGAGTCATTGCCGGCGCAGTAGATGTCTGTAAATACTCCCCACTCATTGGTAACCGCGTGCGGACCACCTGTGCAACTAAGTGAGGGGTAAGCCGCCAAGGCAGCGAGCGAATGCCCGGGCATTTCAATCTCGGGCACTATTCGGATATGCCGTTCTGAAGCGTATGCAACTACTTCGCGTATTTCGTCTTTGGTATAAAACCCGCCGTATCTGCTGCCGTCTTTCTCTTTGCGCCATGCACCCACTTCGGTTAGCCTCGGATAAGCGTCAATTGCCAGGCGCCAACCTTGGTCTTCAGTAAGGTGCCAGTGGAGCGTGTTCATTTTGTAAAAAGCAAGTAAGTCAATATACGCTTTCACATCGCTTACGCTGAAAAAGTGGCGGCATACATCCATCAGCATACCGCGGTGCACAAATGCGGGACTGTCTCTTATTGTAAGGCACTGTATTGCATATTCACCACCGGCGGAACTGTCGTGAAAATTCAATGGCATCAATTGCAGCATTGATTGAATACCACGGTACAAGCCGGTACCGTATGAAGCCCTGAGCGCAATTTCTTTTTGGGTTATGAACAAATCATACGCTTCACCACCATCCATTCCAATGGACTCATTGGGGAGCTTGCAAATGAATGTAATGACTGAGTGATAAATGGAATCAATATTGTCATCTACAACGGAAACCATAGATAGCTGAAGACCTACAGCAGCGCATTTATCTAAAAAGTGTCGCGCAGCAACCTCGCTGCAATCGTTGTATTTTACCACTGTTTTGGCCGTAAGGCTGAAGTTACCTTCCTTGAGCTCAAGCAAGCGGGGCTGAGGTATGATGGCAGGCAAGGTTTGAGCCGAAGCCTTTGAAATGAATATACAAAGCAAGAGTGCAAGCCTTCCGGCAAAGAGGGCTACACGGCTGATTTTAAATTGTATGCTGGCATTGTTGTTTATCATGGATTTACTTCAAGCGGATTTAAACAGAGTGTGAAATTATTTTTTTTTTGGCAAAAAAATTTCAAAAAACCAAAAACTAAAAACCTACAAGCTTCACTACTTCGCCATTTACAATCACTCCATCAATTGCGGGACTGCCAAAGGAGTAGGGCAGGTAGGATAGATGTTGGCAAGGTTCGGTAATTATTACGTTTGCCCGCATACCGGGTGCAATGCATCCTACCTCATCACTGAGATTCATTGCCGCGGCTCCGTTAATTGTAGCGGCATTGATAGCCTCTGCAGGTGTAAGTCCCATTTTAATGCAGGCCAGCGAAACAGCCAGGGCCATATTTCCTGAAGGAGCAGAACCTGGATTAAAATCCGTAGCAATTGCAACTATTGCATTACGGTCTATAAGCTCTCGTGCAGGGGTGTAGGGAATATCCAGAAAAAGACTGCAAAGTGGCAGTGCCGTGGCAATGGTTTCGCTGCCGCTGAGGGCAACAAAATCATTGAGGCTCATCACTTCAAGATGGTCCACAGAAACTACTCCTGCCTGCACCAAATCAGGTATAGCGCCGAGTGCGTTAAATTGATTTACGTGCACCTTGGCTTTTAGCCCGTGCATCTTACCGGCACTTACTATTTCCAGAGTTTCGTCCGTACTGAAATACCCGCTTTCGCAAAATACATCTATATAATCGGCGAGGCCGTCAGCAGCTATGGCGGGAAGCATTTCGTGTATTACCAAATCAATATACTTTCGGTGGTCGGTTTTAAATGCCGAAGGAATGGCGTGTGCACCGAGAAATGTGGTACGCACAGGTAAAATATTGAGCGCTTTAAGCCGGGCAGCTACCCGAAGTATTTTCAGTTCTCCCTCGGTGCTAAGCCCGTACCCGCTTTTTATTTCTATGGCGCCGGTACCTTGCTGCATTACTTTGCCAAGCCTGGCGAGTGATACTTCAAAAAGCTCATCTTCACTCATCTCGCGCAAGCGTGACGCTGAGTTAAGTATACCTCCACCGCGGGCTGCAATTTCTTCATATGTAAGGCCGCTGATGCGGTCTTCAAATTCGTGTTCGCGGGTAGCGGCAAAAATCAGGTGGGTATGTGAGTCAGCCCAGGCAGGCAGCACATATCTCCCGTCGGCATCAATTACCTGAAGGTTGCGCCAGTCGGTAATTCCTTCCCAGTCAGCCATGCTGCCAAAGTGGGCTATACGCCCTTCATCAATGGCAAGGAAGGCGTTTTCCAGCATAGGCAAATGAGCCATAGCTGAGCCGCGCAAATGCAGCGGTGGTTGCTGATAACTGCCGGCCAGTCCACGAATATTCTTGATGAGGATAGGCATATTTGAATAGTTGAGTACTGTGAGTGCTCAATTTACAATAGTACATATTTTGAAATTTGGCTGAACAGGAACCCAAGTTAATTTGTGATTTACTTATTATAAAATAGGGTTACATCTTTAAATCTTGTTACAACTAATTGATTTATATGTTATTGGTGAATGCTGCATCATTCTGTTCAACAGTTTTTCTAGAATCGTGGTTCGAAAATTCATGCGATTGAATCGAAAGAAATACTCCTGAATGTATTGATTTACAAAGCTTTTGTTACAATATCAAGGCACTCATCTAAGCCAATTTTTGAAGTTTCTGATTTGAATATGATGCATCTTAAAATTCTGCCCATTATTGGACAATTTCTCTTCAAAATGCGGGTATTCCTTTTTAATGGTTTATAACCCGACCAGCCATCTGTTGTTATTTTTGCTTCCCTATTGATATGAACATCAAATATAGTTATAAGCGATTTCGCACTGTAATCATCAATTATTTTTGCGCACCCCCGACCAGGTTTTCCTTCAGGATATTCCAAAGCGATCACGACTCTTATTTTCTTTTCAGATTTACTTCTTCCTTACTCTCCTTTTTGATGCGTTCCTATTTCAAATTCATCAACTTGAACTTCATCTTCAAGTGGAAATTGTTCACTGCTTTTCATGGCTTCCTGAACTTTCCGGCTAAATAGCCAAGCCGTATATTGCTTTACACCAAAGCGTTCCGCTAACCAAATGCTATTTGCGCCCTTCTTGCTTGTTGCAATATCGTAAGCCATTTCAAATCTATTTTCGATTCCAAATTTAATTTTGTGAAACAAAGTGTTTGCAGTCGGAGATTCATCATATCCGAATCGGGAACACCGTTTGTTGTATTCCTTTTTCCCCGTAGTAAATCTGTTGTTTTTACATTTTCGGCAAGAATATCCCTTCCCATTTCAATGCCGACAAGTAGACAAAATATTGATCTTCTGTCCTAAATTTTGTCCGAAATTCTTTTCTTGATAATTCTTTAAGTATTTTCATTGGTGCTATTTTTACGCAAATAAACGACCCCAGAACGTAAGCTAATTACCTTCTGCGATGTAAAAGGGGTAACCCTGTGGTATCATTTCCCAAGTGCAAGATGCTGTTTTTATGAAAATTAGCATTAACTTCGACATTAATTTTCCTTTCTCAGAATAGGTACTGAAAAAATCTCCAAAATTAACTTCAGACTGTGAAATACTTTATTCTAATTTTATCAATAATTCTATTTGCTTTCGGTACCGCGGTATGTCAGGACTATTCCTTTATGGGTTCCGTTGTCAACAAAGTGGATGTGAACACCAATCAAGTGCTCGGATCCGGTAAGTTGTTGAAAGAACTAGTACTCCAAGAATCTGAAGTAATCAGGGTAGAAATACCTTATGCTTCCAACACGGTGATTTTGAATCAAAACGGGCAACCGGTAACTGTGGAACGTATAATGGACTTATATTATCCAACGCCGAATGTCAAGTTTATGATTGGCTCTGAAGAAATTGTGAAACTTCCTGTGGTTGTAGTGCTCCATGCCGGACAGGGTACCCGAATTACCGTAGCACCTCAAGCCCTTGAATTGGCTCAGCAGGGCTATGTTGTGTTAGTGCCTACGTATCGTTCTGACCGCAGCTTGGTCAGTTACTGCATAGGTTGGGAGAACACCGTATACGGCATGGTACAAGATCTTCGGGCAGCGCTTAGACATTTCTCAAAAGCTTATGACGAAGCCATGACGCTGCCAATTGGATCTATACAAGCTCTTTACGGATTAGCTGCTGCTCAATTTGCCGTCGGACTCAAGGCATCTGGTTGCGACGCCAATGCACTCTTTTTTTCCGGTTTTAGTGGCGGAGGTACTGCCGGCTTCCATACGTCATTAAGAGTTAACCAAGAATCCTTTCCTGATTATCTTGATGATACTGAACCCTATATTGTAGATGGACTGTTAGGCCCAGTAAACATCAGTCAGAATGGTGGAATCGATGCGGTTGGTACACCCTATATTGATGGTTACCCTTACCCGGTAGGAATTCTTCGTGGCGTAATATCCAGAACAGTAGGGGTGGGAAGTTTCGATATTGTAAATTACGAAAATCACCCAAATCCTGTACCCGTTTGTTTTATTCATGGTACTTGTGATAAAGCTCTCCCATATCTATCAGCTCAACTAATAGGGGCAAATGATCTCTGTGATGCCCAGGTAACCCACCCCGATGGAAGTCAGGATAGTATAGCAACTTTGTTTGGAGCTGACCCTATTTCTAAGGCTGTTGCTGCAGCAGGGGTATATGCAGAAATGGTAACCTTTTGTGGAGGCGGTCACGTATCCAACCCATGCGTGCCAGAACTTATTTCTGAAAGATCATTTGAATTTATTAGAAGAATGCTCAATAACGATTATGAAGATGGATTTCTTAACGAAATCGTTTACCGTTACCATCCTGATAATTATTCAAATCAATGCTGCGAGATTGATTCCCAATATACTTATATTGAAAAGTGTAGTTGCGATGCATCAAACGAGATTCAAGTGATTGATTTACCATATATTACGTTACAAATACAAGCCTGCCAGTTCAATAATTCATGCGGGCTCATTGATTACTGCAATTTGGTAGGCGTTAATGACTACATTCAGGATGCTAAATTCAGCGATCTCAGAATGGTAATCGACAACGGTCAGGCGTATTTGGCGTTCCATTGTAAATCTTCGCAATTAGTCCTTATACAGGTTTTTTCTTCAGATGGTATGCGCCGAATGGAGGTGGAATTGTATGCTACCCACGGAGAGAACCGCCTCGCCCTTCCAGCAACCTTGCCCAAAAGACATTTGCTTGTTGCGAGCCTTGGCGGGATAAAATCCCTTAAGTTTATTTTGGAGTAGGAGAGTGGAATCTGCCTTTGGTCGTAAATCATAGACCGCTTACAGGAATGACGTGATTTGCGATTAGATTCTTGTTTTTATTTCACTTTTGAGTTATCAGGCTTTTGCTCTGCCTATGAAATTAATCATAAAGCAAACAATTTCAATCAATAGCTTTCTTGTCGCGCTCACTCCAGATTCCACAAAATTTAGAACAACAATATCTAAAGTCGTTCCCTAAACCCAAACTCCTTTAGGCATCCTTTTCAAAAGGATTGTGCACTGTTTTGTATGCCAGATAGGGCGACCGGCCTTTCTTAAAGGTTTTATGCCCATCGTGCTTCGCACCTGCACGAAGTTCCTTCTGCACTTCTTCGGGTTGGTGGAGTATCTCCTTACAAGGCACTGAACAGCACCCTGCATATTCTTCCGCGCATGTACCGCATTGAATAAAGAGCATATGGCAACCGGTATTGGCACAGTTGGTATGGTTGTCGCAAGGGGCGCCGCACTGATGGCAATGTGCCACCACATCATCGGTAATGCGCTCTCCAAGCCTTTCGTCAAAAACAAAGTTTTTACCAATGAACCTGTTTTCAAGATTCTTCTGCTCCACTTGCCGCGCGTATTCTATAATACCTCCGTCAAGTTGATTTACATTCTTAAATCCTTGGTGCCTTAGCCAGGCGCTGGCTTTCTCGCATCTTATCCCTCCGGTGCAGTACATCACGATGTTTCGATACTCATTTCCGCGCAGGTTCTCGAGTATATAGGGTAAGCTGTCGCGAAATGTATCTACATCGGGGGTGATCGCTCCTTTGAAGAAACCCACCTCATGTTCATAGTGGTTTCGCATATCAATGAGTATAGTATCCTTGCGTGAAGTGAGTTCATTAAAAGCTGCTGCATTCAAATGGGTACCGCGGTCGGTTACATCAAATGAGGCGTCATTCAGCCCATCAGCAAGGATTTTATCACGCACCTTGATGATAAGTTTATAAAAGCTTTTGCCATCATCGTCAATAGCCATATTGAGTCTTATTCCATCAAGAAAGTTGATGCTGTACAGGTGGTCGCGAAAGGCTTCGTAATTTTCCAGGGGCACACTTATCTGTGCATTAATGCCCTCATGGGCTACATAGATACGGCCAAAAACACCAAGATCGCTCCAGTGTATAAAAAGGTAATCGCGAAAGAGTTGAGGATTGCCAAGTTTTGCATATTGGTAGAAAGAAATGGTGAGCCGAGATTCGTTGCTCTCTTCCATTTTTTTCTTCAATACGCGCCAATCCTCTTCGTTGTGGAGATGCTTCATGTTACAATTGCAAGTTATACCGTGAATATTTCTCTGTGAAGAGTAATAAGGTTGCAAAGGTATAGAAAGCTTTTTTGTCGCGTGGGCCTTTTAGCAAACTTGATTAGTCAGAACCAAAGCGTATACCAACAATATTGTCAAATAGGCAGAAAACGCACTCCAATAAATTAAAGCACCAAAAACTCAAAACGCATTTTTAGCCCATTTCTTTTTTCCTTATCAGGACAATGTTGATCAGGATCGTTGCACTGATAGCCATTAGCGAAATCAGCAGCACTGGATTTGGCGTAGGCAACAGTGATTCGAAATCAAATTTCAACAAGGAAAAGTAGTTGGCCCATTTACCGGGTTTTAGATTGCTATCGGCAATTGCATAGATGGTGAGCATAGCTATTGCTAAAAGCAACCCCCACCATACCCTTGCTGAAATAATAGGTGGTGCAGGTCTATGAATTGCTTCGTGGGCTTTCCATGCTTCAAGTACCCGCTTACTTATGCCGGCAGGTGCTTTATGAAAAGTACTTTTAGAAAGTATGTTTTTAATACTCTTTTGTGCTTCTTCGTCCTTCATTTCTATGCGTTTTTATAGTCTCGGCAGGAAGTGATTTTTCAAGCAAAAAAGCAAGTTTCTTGCGGGCTCTCATCATCCTTACCCTGATGGCACCCTCGGTCATTTCCGTAATTTCAGCAATTTCGCTTATTGCCATTTCTTTGAGATGAAACAATTCTATAAGCAAGGCATCGGTTGCGTCAAGCATGCCAATACATCGGTCTATGATTTCGCGCTGCTCGGTCATTTCAAGCAGTGCCAAACTACCTTCTATCTCCGACCATTCAGGCACCGAAGTTTGATCAATTTCTTCTTCGCCTGCTGTTTTTTTGCGCAATTTAATAACGTCCAGACAGGTAGTGAAGGTAATTTTATAGAGCCATGTTGACAAACTGCACCGGCCTTCAAACTTTTCCATTCTGCCCAGTGATTTCATAAATACATCCTGGCATGCTTCTTCCGCATCCTGCGCGCTTCTCAGCATGTGGTGGGCCTGCCAGTATACCTGATCCTGATACGTTTGTACAAAACGCAATATGACCTGATTATCCTTTTTCAGGATTCCATTGATTAAGGCTTTATCGGCACTTCGCTCCATTTCGGTTATTGACGACCTTAAATTCGCATACGTTACTAATTCGCTTAAAAATACTTTTACAAAATTCTGTAACGTGCTTCGTCGACGGCTCGTCAATCAAGTAAATTTTAAACTTAAACAAACATGAATGCACAAGAAATTTTAATACCGCTGATGGTTTTCAGTTGTATTTTCGGAGTGGTGTACCTTTTTGTCACTTCACGCCACAGGGAGCGTATGGCACTTATAGAAAAGGGTGCTGATGCAAGCATCTTTCATTCAGGTACCGCGCCCGGCAAAACCAGCAGATTTATGGTGCTGAACATCGCCCTTACATGCATGGGGGTTGGCCTTGGTATTGTTGCTGCTATTGCCATGTACAACACAACGGGTAACGATGCTGTATATCCGGCTTGTATCTTCTTCATGGCAGGTGCCGGTCTGTTTGCCAGCTATTTACTGAATGCCCGAATGGACAAGAAATGAGTTGAAGGTGTAAAATCGATATTTGACTTACCTTTGCCTCGAAACCGTTCCATCGCTGCCCCGTTATGGCCTTTCTTTACCCGCATAGGTAAGGAATGCTCATCACGGGGGAGAGGAAAGTCCGGACAGTATAGTGCACCGCGCTTCCTAACGGGAAGGACCCCGCACAAACGGGGTACAGAAAGTGCCACAGAGACGTATACCGCCGCATCATTCGTGATGGGGTAAGGGTGAAAAGAGTGGGGTAAAAGCCCACAGTCTCGACGGGCAACCGGCGAGAGGGGTAAACCTCGCGGACTGAAAGACCACGTAAACCCGGGCTTGAGGGTAGCGCGCCCGATCCGGGAGGGTAGGTCGATAAAGCCACCGGGCGACCGCTGGCGTAGATAAATGATGGAAGTTTGCCGAAGGGCAAAAACAGAATCCGGCTTACAGGTTTCAATCTTGCTGCCCCGGTACGCTTGCGTACCGGGGTTTTTTTAATTTCGCAGCTCTCACAAATTAACCAACCAAAATGAACCGAACAGAGCGACTAGAACCTGATAAGACCTATCATTTATACAGGCGCGCAAACGGATCAGAAAAGGTTTTCAAAAATAATGGCAACTACATCTTCTTTCCAAAGAGATACCGGCTTTATATATCGCCTGTGGCAGAAATGCTATGCTACTGCTCGTTGCCCAACCATTACCACTTTATGATAATTAACTTAAGGTGGTATTTCAACAAATATTGGCACCGCAGCCCGCACCTGTTAATGAGTTTGATAAAATCGTGAAGCTTTTATCGCAGCAATCGGGTAATTTCCTTAATTCGTACGCCAAAGCGTTCAACAAGCAACAGAACAGGATAGGAAGCTTGTTCATAAGGCCGTCGCGTAGGCAATTGGTCGATAATTGGAACTATCTTCGAAATTTGGTTGTTTATATTCACAAGAATCCAATTGAATCCAGACTTGCCAATAGCCACGTCGCATGGAAATATTCTTCATATATAGAAATAGTCAGTGATGCAAGCACTTTGGTCAACCGCGATGAAGTGTTGCAACCTTTTGGTGGCCTTGACAATTTTATGGAAATCCATAATAAGGCAGCACCTAAATTTGCTTTTCAGAAATAGCATTTATCACATCGGTTGTTTCCTGATTGTTTTTGGAATATCTATTTTTCCTCTTTCCCGGCTTCATGCCCAAAACGACATTGCAAAAGTAGTGAGCCTTGATGAGTTTGTGGTAAGCAGTGGTTGGGATAGTTCAGACATCATCAGGTTTATTGACAAAGTGCGCAACGATACCACCTTTTACAAAGCATTTCTGAATCTGAAATACTTTCCGCACGAAATTAAGGGCGCCGTAGTAGTATACAATAAAGATGAAGTAGAACGAGGCACCATGCAGCGCCGCGCCACGCAACACCTCGACCGGCAGAAAATGATGTGGGTAGAGATAACCCATGAAAAAACAAATGGCAAGATCCGCAAAAAGAACGGTGAGTGGAAATACCTTACCGCCGAAATGTACGATGAAGTGTTTTACCCTACTGAGCCGCAAAAGGTGGGCAATAAAATTGTGAGTATGGAGCAGGAGCTCGTTTCAGGATCAAAAATGGAAAAACACAAGGCCCAGCTCAAGCGCATGATGTTCAATCCCGGAGCCGAAATAGGCAATGTGCCATTCATCGGTGATAAGCTCGCAATATTCGATGATCACATGGTACCATATTATGAGTACCGAATATTTAAGGTTCGGCGAGATTCTGTTGATTGCATCGCTTTTAGTTGTTTTACCAAAAAAGGTATGGAGAAACAAACCGTGATTCATGACCTCACTTCATATTTTCATCCTGATACCTACGAGGTGCTTGCCCGCGAATACCGCCTAGCCCATAATACCATACTTTTTGATTTCGATATCAGCATGGTCATAGAGAATTTCATGCAGGAGGGATGGCTGCTGCCAAAACGGGTATCGTATGCGGGCTATTGGAATGTACCCTTGAAAAAACCTGAAATTATAAGTTTCGAACTACGGTGCTTTGAGTACGATACCACCATTAAATAATACAATTGCAGATAGCGTTAAATTACATGAACAATTTATTTGAAAGTGTTCATTGCTTAGCCTATTGGTAATTCTATATCTTCGCCACGCCTACTAGCCACTACAATGTCACAAAAAGAAGTTTACTACAAGGACTACCTTCAGCTCAACAAAATACTCAATGCCCAGGAACTTGAGAGCGCCGAACAGGGTATTGATGCGCATGATGAAATGTTGTTTATCATCACCCATCAGGCTTATGAGCTTTGGTTCAAGCAGGTGCTTTATGAACTCAACAGCATCATCGATCTGCTAAAGTTGCCTAGTGTGAACGACAATGACCCCACACTGCAAACTGTGGTGCACCGCGCCCGCCGAATTGCCACAATTTTGCGATTACTGGTTGACCAGATCAATATCATGGAAACCATGACATCGCTTGATTTTCTTGACTTTCGCGATTTGTTGCGCCCGGCAAGTGGTTTTCAAAGTATACAGTGGAAAGAGCTTGAAGCACGTCTCGGCTTGCGCTTTGAAGAGCGCCATGGAAAGGAGTATTACATATCGCAATTGCACAAGGAAGATGTAGCCACTGTAAAGGATGTGGAGCGTAATGTTTCACTGCTCGACCTGCTGAACGCATGGCTGGAGCGTATGCCTTATTTCGATAAATCAACTTTTTGGCCCGTAGTCGAAATCGCACATCCTGAGAAGCATCCTTTCTGGAGTGCTTACAGGGCAGCTTACGCCAAAAGCCTTATTCAGATTGAAAGCTCAAATACTGAATTGCTTGATGGGGTGCTGTTTGGTATCGGGGGCTTCGAAAAGCGAAGGCTTTCGCCAAAGGCTGCAAGAGCTGCACTTTTTATCATGCTTTACCGCGGATTTCCGCTGCTGCACCTGCCATTTGAGTTGCTCAATACCCTTCAGGAAATTGATGAGCTAATGGCCAATTGGCGCGCCCGGCATATGAACATGGTGCATAGAATGATCGGTTCACGCGTGGGCACCGGCAATTCAAGCGGCAGGGGCTACCTCAAGGCAGCTTTGGATAAACACTACGTATTTGGTGAATTGGCTGAATTAAATGGATTGCTCATTGCCCGAAAAGAATTACCAGCATTGCCCGCATCGCTTGAAAAGCAACTCGGCTTCATTGGGTAGATTAGAGCTTTTCTATTAAAAGCTCAAAATGCTGCGTTGGCAGTTTGTGGTTAACTGAGAATACTTTTATGATCAAATCACCGGTTATCGTTGCCGACCCTTCCCAACTTTTATGCTCCATATTGATTCCATTGTTCGGAAGAATATTAAAGAACAGGTAAGGAGAAACCGATGAAAGGCTTACCCTAAGTTTTTCACCCTTAGCAGTATTGACCACATAAATTTTCTCATTGTCTTCTTGCGATAATTCGTCTTTGATATATTCTCTTTTCCCATCTATTCGCTTATCGTAAGCATGAGAGTTTTCACGATGTTCAAGCAATTCAACCAACCTTACAACTTCGTGAACTTCTGACATATTAATAGGAGCCTGCGTATAATTTGCATTAATTCTTTCTGTATCGCTGTCATAGTTGGAGCAGGCAGCGTACGGCTTGTTTTGGGCGTAGGCTACAAGCCATGATGCCGCAATTTTATCTGATAAGTGGTGGGTTGAGTAGGAGAGCAGGCCTTCAAGAAAGAAATAATTGTGCTCTGATTGTAAACTGTCTTTTACTGTAAGCTTGAAAACTTCTGTATCGTTATTAAAAAATATGGAAGCTGTTATGCCGTTTTGTGCAACTTGTGCTTTGAGATGCAGGCTTTCCGGCTGGCTGTTTGCCAATTGTACATAGTCTAAAGCATCTTTGAGCCACAAAGCCTCAGGTATAGCAGCTATTTCATTTTCTGTGCTATAATTCTTAAAATAGTTCAACTCTTCACATCCACAAACGAATGCGAAAACAACAATTAGTGCGGCTGCACTAATTCTGCGAAAAGGTCTATTATTGGCTTTTGGTTTCAAATCGAGGACTTGCAAAGTCACCAAATTAACAAATTTTTGGAACTATATAACAACCCGCAATTAAATTATGTTTTGTTTCAGATCGTTACACCTTTGTACAATTTTCTGATCCATTGATGGCCAAAGTATACCAATGGATTCGGGCAATTTTCAAAGTAATAATCAACATCCTTTTCATAGCACACACCCGGGTAATCGCCTTGCTTATCTTCCATATCGCGAATAAGCTGAAAGTGCAGGTGTGGAGGCCAGTCTACGTTTTCATCAGAACTTCCGATTGAACCTACGCGGCCTCCCCGGTCAATTATTTGTCCTACCTTCAAGCTACTAAGCGATAAGCGGCTCAAATGGCCATAAAGTGAATGTATTATTTCATTGCCCAAGTAATGTGTTAAGATTACCGTCGGGCCATAATCTCCGGGCTTGTTATTATCAGCAAAGCTATGAACGATGCCTGGCAGGGGAGCCACCACTTCAGTGCCTTCGGGGAGCCAAAAGTCTAAACCAAGGTGTATATCGCGCACCCTCCCTTCGTGTTGAAAAACCATACTTCTGCTGTAAAGACTTCTTTTTTCGGCATACCCTCCAAAGGCTCCGATTGCCTTTTTGGATGCGAGATGTGAATCTATAAAATTGGTAAGCCCTGCGAGGGTGTTTGCTACACTTACTTCCGTACGCCCTAATGAAAGATCAATGGGCACCAATTCTTCACCGGAAAACTTTATGCTGAAAGGGAGCTTCGCTTTTACTTCATATAACTCGCCGAGTACATTGAACTTCATGGGCTATTCTATTTCCAGGGCAATATTAAGTTCTTTGCGGCCGCCCGCAATATTTCCAAACAAGGTAATAATACTGTTGTGCTTTCCTCTTTCACTATTGCTGTGGTATTTTCCCTTCAGTGTATAGTTTGCGCCGACGCTGTATACTTTCTGAATATTCTCTAAGGTGACAGCAATGGTGTCAAAAAGTACACTGTCAACCATCAAATCCATACTGCCGAATACGGCAAAGCTGAATTCAATATCGCCCGTATTTTCGCGGCCCATTACTCCAAGGTCGGCTATTTCGCTCAAAAATCTGACATCCGCAAAATTGCTTTTGTCGGTGGCGCGTTGCACGGAGGTAATTTCAATTTTACGCTCGCGTGCTGCCGATATACTATAAATTGCTCCCGACCGGTCATTGGGATTGTCACTTACGAATCCTTCGGCTTTATATTCCCCGAAAGGTATTTCCACAATGCGAAGCAAGCCTCCATTGGGCGCCGAACCATCAAGATACGGGCGGAGCGCACCGCGCTCATATTCGTTCAGGTAGTTCCTGAGTGATGAAATTCTCCGCGATGTAAGCTTCACGTTATAATCGGTACGGGCCAGTGGGCTGGCAAATCCTTTTACTGTAACTTCAACTCTGCTGCCTTCATTCAGCTCACCTAAAAGGAGGGATGTAAAAAGTCCAAGATCTTCCACCCCCTTGTCAATTTCATTCACAAAGAACCGGTCCATGTCTTCTTCGGCAGCATCACCTTCTGCATCGCTAAGTCCGCTGCGGTAATCTTCTTCATATTCTGCCAGCATCGATGTATACCTTCGGTAAGTTTCAATATAATTTTGCTTTGTGGTAGCTGCTTCGGTGCGCGGATTGGGTTCGTCATTGTGGAAGTACAACTTTACCGGAAGGTATTTATTGAGATCTTCCAGCGTAACTATTATTTTTTCCGGTTCGATTTCCTTCGCTTCATCAAAATAATACAAATCGTTGCAGCAGCCTTCATTCTCGCTTCGCTTTGATTGTTTGCGGTTTGATGTAAGGGTACCTCTCAGCCTATCCACGTTGAAGGTGTAGTACAAATCGTTGGCGGGAGTGTTGAAAGGAATCTTCAAATTTTCAGGATATCCTACATCGGTGCCGTTAAATTCAGCCTGGAATACATCGAAGCCGCCAAACCCAAAGTGCCAGTTTGATGCGAAGTAAAGCCTTTGCTGATCAGCTCTGTAAAATGGCGTGATTTCATCGCCCGGACTATTAACCAATTCGCCCAGGTTTACCGGCTTTTCGCTTTGGCTATTGAAGTCAATACTCCACAAATCGCGACCTCCAAATCCTCCTTCACGATCTGATGAAAAAAGGAGTCTTTCCTTCCCTTCTATGTTTGCAAAAGTGGGATGCGAATACCAGGCGGAGTCGCCCACAGCAGGGAGTATCTTTGTCCAGGCATTGCCCGAATTGATATCTTGAACATATATTTCATTCCCACCCTCCTTATTTTGCCACACAATGGCTTGATAGGTTTCGGCTTCATTCAGAGCATAATTGGCCTTCGTGCCAGCCGTTCCGAAAGGGTCAAAAGGAACGGGGTTTGCAAATAAGGAATCGGCTTTCATAAGCCCTGTTTGATAGCTTTCGGCCGGGTCGGTAAGTCGACCTTTATTGTCATAATTTCCGCGCAGGGTGGCATATATCAGGTGGCCATCTCGGGAAATGACACCGGCAAACTCACTTGCTTCTGTATTCACCAGCGGGGGCAAAGGCTTCACTGTAGTTGCAGGTTCTTCTTTGCTCCAAGTCAATGCAAGATCGCAAGCCCGCATTTCCTGAACTGCTTTGCGGTACCAGTAGCCTTCCAGCTCTGACTTATGTCTATCGCGAACACGGCGCCAAGTAGCCTTGGAGTCGGTATAATTCCCTGATTGCTTTTGCATTTCAGCAAGCATGGCACCGCCTTCGGGGTAGCTTTTGTCCATGTCGCGGCGGTATACTTTCTTATAGTAGTATGCCGCCTTCTCGTACTGATGGTTATACCGCAAGGCTTCAGCATATTTGTAGTTGTGCAGTGCCCTGCTGCTATCAGCTTTCATAGCTTCGCCATAGTAGCGGAGAGCTCCGGAGGGATCGGCGGCGTCAAGTGCTTTATCTCCGAGTGCTATCCAGTCCTGCGGTCGCTGGGCGAAAGTTGAATTTGCCGAAAGGCAAAGCTGGGCTATAAGCAGAAGGGCAGGAGTATAGCGCTTCATAAGTATACCGGACAGAATTTATGCTGAAAACCCCGTGTGCGGTCAGTTCGGTTAAAAAGGTATTGAAGTGAAAATTCGAGTCCGCCTCTGTTTCGGCTCGCAGGGGTAAGCTCGCTCACATTGATATCATAGCTTGTGGCAAATCGCCATGCATCTACCTCCACACCCACCATTGCTATACCGCTATCGCTTACCCGCCCGAAGTAGCCGGCAAAAATGCTGCGATACATACCTCGCTCATCTATGAGTATGTAGCGGGCGGCTGACCCTATAATGAACTCTGTAAATGCTCCTTGTCTGTTGATCCTCACTGCTGGCATCACATCCCAATTTTCGTGCACCACCCAACTGGAGTATGCGTAGAGCCCATGCCGCATTGGTAGGTCCACACCTACATCGTTGAAGAATGATTGGTCGGGCCTGTTGAGATTGTGAAGGCTCCATCCTCCATGTATAGCCTTTCGCTCAGTAAAAGACCAGGTATAGCCAAGCCCAAGATTTATATTGGCATACCAGCGGCTGTTTCGAGCAAAGCTTTCACCATTTGGAAGGTTGGGGTCATAGACCACCCCGTTGTGCTGATTGTTGAAACTCAGGTTGCCATAGTCTAGCTTTATTTGTGTAATGCCCAATTGCACGGCGCCTCGCAGCAGGTGTTTATCATTGCCGAAAGGCTTGTAGGTATAGGCGCCGCTTACCAAAAATGAAAAGGTATTAAGTTTTGAATCGCCTGCGCGGTCATTGAGCACCACCACTCCAATGGCCACATTTTCGGGAAGCTTGTCGTGGCGCGCATCAGCGCTTAGCGCAAATGTGGTAAAAGGTTGTGATACCTGTTTCCATTGTGTTTTTTGGTTGGCATTGATGCGGTATTGTGCCGGGAAGTTGCCTGTTTCGGCCGGACTGAGTATTTGTGGGGCAAAAAACCATTGGGAGAAGTGAATATCCTGCGCTTTCAAGGCACTTGATGCAAAGGCAAGGCTTACGCCAAATAGTGCCATGATGTGCAATCTCCTCATCTTATCAGTGTGATGTTGCCCTTG
The DNA here is from genome assembly GCA_038207425.1 of Flavobacteriales bacterium. Classification (GTDB taxonomy): domain Bacteria; phylum Bacteroidota; class Bacteroidia; order Flavobacteriales_D; family Cryomorphaceae; genus JBBQZU01. Next base: position 45,034 of record JBBQZU010000018.1, read on the forward strand.
GTGAAGTAATCTTGCCCGTCACCACATCGCACTTGAAGGTGGAACACAAATACCGCCGGTTCTGACATCTTTCCCTTGTATGTTCCATCCCATCCTCGAGCCTGCTCTGTGGTTTCAAATACCAGTTCACCCCACCGGTTGAAAATCTTGAAATCCATGCTGGTAATGCCTCCGCCAAACACCAAAACCCGGTCGTTTTCTCCATCGCCATTGGGGGTAAAGGCATTGGGTACAAAAATATTTGGCTCGCCGCAAATGGCTTCAAATACCTTGATGGTGACTGATACTTTCTTTTCGCAAAAGCCTTCGGGTCTTGTGTCAATGATGGTAATTGTATAGGTAATATCTTCAAGCGGGGTGCTTGTAGCCGAAGGTGAAAATGCATTGTTGAGCCAGGTGGATGGTTCCCACTGATAAAACCAGTCCGGATTTACCGGTATGGCGCTTATCTCGCTTGAATTGCCCAAGAGTATCTGCGCGGGGTTTGCAAATGCTTCCACAATTTGATTTCCCAGGTCAGAGGTGTACACGGTAGAGCTGTTTTCTACGGTGCAGCCGTCGGGTGTAGTGCTTACAGCAGTAAAGGTTGTGGGTTCGGTTACCAAAACCGTAATAAGCGAGGTGCCTAGTCCGGTGATAATGTATTCTTCCGGGCTCCACTGATGCGTGAGTATACTTCCGGGAAAATCATTCTGTACGAATAGCACCGCGGTATCGCCTGCGCAGATATACTGGTCGGGCTTTATAGTAGTACCTATAGAAAAGAGACTCACGGCTGCGCTGTCGAGAAGGATGCATCCATTGTTTTCAACTTGAATGTAATACCAGGTGAGAACATTCGGAGTAACTGCAATGCTGCTGTCAGTGGGCAAATTCAAAGGATTGTTCAGTTCGGGATTATCGGCCCATATGTATGATTGGGCAAGACCTCCGCTAAAAGCTGTAAGGATAATTTCGTCATTTGCACAGGCGAGCACGTCATCTGATGTATTGAGCATGATAGGGTATACATCTACCTGCACTGTTTCTTCAAGCGTACAGCCATATTCTGAAATCGCGCTGATATTCAGTTGCAGCGGTGCATTGGCCTGAATCGTTACTGTTTGGCTACCCTGGCCGGAAATGATCAAATCAGCGGGCGCCCATTGAATATCGTTTATCTGGCTGCCACCGCCAAATATGCTGCTTACTGTTAGCTGGCCTTCTGCACAGAGAAGCGTATCGCCAATGGAAAGTTGAACGGTGGGAGGGGGTACTACCAGAATAGTTGCTGTTTTTGTGCAAAGACCATTTGTAACCTCCAGGTATAGCACTATTTGCGTACTGGCGGTGTAGCTCAGAATGCTATCGGTTGGCCCTTGCAATATTGGATTCAAAAATTGTGCGTTGCCAGCCCAGGTATACTGTGAGGCGCTATTTCCCGTAAGGGCGGTTATTACAAAATCGGGTGAATCGCATGAGGTAAAAATCTCCGGCACTTCCAGCATTATTTCAGTAAATACTTCTACCGTTGAAACAACGGTATCCACAAGATTGCATGAAAGCGGATCGTTCATGATTAGCTGCACGGTATATACACCCGGAGCAGCATACAGGTGGGTAGGATTCACTTCATTTGAAGTATTGCCATCACCAAACAGCCAGGTGTACGATGGCATGCCACCAGTAAAAGTATTGCTTATGTTGCTAAAAACCACAGCGTCGGGAACGCAGACAGGCTCTGCAGTGAATGAAGCGATGGCCAGTGGCAGGTCAAAGTCAATTTTGGCCACTGCCAGATTGCAATTGCTGCTGTTGTTGGTAGAGCTCACTGCATCGGCGGGCGCTATGGGGAAATCGCTGAAACCTCCGCAACCTGCGCATACAGCCTGGTATACTTTACCGCCACGGTCGAAACGGCTCGTGCCACCATCAACGTGTTCGGGGCTCGTATTTCCACCAAAAAAGGTTGCATAAGAGATTCCACTCGCGTCGCCTTCAAGCACCATTAGATAAAAATCGCTGCCGTTGGTGGTAGGCTTTAGCGCATCAGGTGTTACCGGCAGCCCGTTGGTATTGCCTTGGGTGTTTACAGCACCACCCCAACCGGCTAAGTATATCCTGTTGCAAATATCAACGGAAAAAGCGGTGGGTGATATATTGGGCACATTTGTGCCGCTGCCGAATACAGTACTCCACACAAGGCCCTGCATGCCGGGCTCAAACTTTGCCAGAAACATTCCGCTGTTAGGCACGGAATAAGGAGCGTTGAATATGAGGGTAGATCCTGTAGCTGTGGTCTGGCCGTAGGCATGTGGCCTTCCGGCAAGGTCATATTCTACAAAGTAAATCTGATCGTAACCCATCGATCCGTAATAGGTGCCTGATTCGAGCAATTGCAAATTAGCGTCGAACTGCACCATAAATCCTTCAGCAGCACCGCCTACATAGTCAGGTTGAAATGCATTGACAGGCATGGTCAGATTTGCCGAAGTAGTGCCTCCGCCTGCGAGTATTTTGCCCACAGCATTTACGTCAATCGAGTAAATGGCATCGCCACCGCTGCCGCCAAAAAAGGTAGATGCCAGCAATTGCGTCATATCCGGATTCAGCTTGAAGAGTACTCCCTCCTGCGATGCGTTTTTAACGGATTGATAGGCACCGGTCGTTATCGGAAAATTCTCCGAAAAAGTGGTGCTGCCTATTAGCACATTCCCCTGTGCATCCAGATCAATTTCGCCACGTACCTCGTCGGCATAATTGAATTTGAGTGCCGCAAAGGTATTGGTGCCGTCATTGCCTGAGCCGCCCATAAATGTAGAGCCTATTAGCTCAGTGCCAGCCGCATTTAGTCGGGAAACTGCTATGTCAGAGCCATTTGGAAAGGATATTCCAAGCCCAGCGAGTGAAAGTGCAACGCCTCCCTGAAACAAGGTTTGAAAAGCTCCTGTGGTGACCGGAAAATTTAAGGACCCAGTGGTGCTGAGAATATACAACGTGCCCAGGCTGTCAGTAACCAGACTATTGGGCACTTCATCGCTATTGCCCCCCAGGTAAGTGCTGTATACGAGCTCCGTTCCTGTAGTATTGAACTTTGAGATCGCTATATCGGTGCCTGTAATGTTACCCACTCCGCTGCCACCCGCCCAGGTAACCTGATAGGCACCGGTGGTTGCAGGATAGCCATTGCCAAAAACAGAACTGCCTCCGTATAGGTTTCCCTGAATATCATAGGTAGCGGTGTATCCAAAATTATCGGCACTACTTCCGCTGAATGTGCTGAATATCAGTTCTGGATCGATGGTTAATTCGTGTGATACATCATAACTACCAACAATGAATTTCAGCGTGTTTCCTTCCACTTTATAGGTGCAGCTTACCACCTTAAGCTCCCCGTTTATATATTGATATGCAAAGGGTTTTGATTCAATAATGGTGCTGAAGGCAGTATTGAGCTCCAATTCACCTTTATTATTAAGTTTGGGTTTTAGGCCTTCATACCTTAGCGCAATATCACCAGGCCTTGCTCCGGGTTTTACAATGAAGTCGTACTTCAAGCTTCCCTTGCTGTATATTTTCAGATCTACTCCGGGATATAGTTCCGTGTAAATTACTTCTTCATAAGCTTTGTTTCCTGAGCTCCAACGTGAAGGGTCGTTGCCCAAAAAGAAATTGTACGTTCCGGGTGTCACTTTCTTTCCGGAAGGGTTGGTTGCAAGGTTTGCTCCGGTAAAATGAACTTTATATGCGTGGCAGTTCAGGATTGAAGGCGGGTTACTGGCTTGCTTGGCGCTACTTGAATGCCCTGCAAATACTTTATTCACAGTTGCCGCGTCAAACAGATCGAAGGTAAAGTTACCACGCTCAAGGTAGAGCTTTCCACCGGGTATAGCTGTGCTGTATTGCACCGTTTCAGGCCATTGCCTTCCATTTTCAATAAATAGATACTGACCCGATACCAGCTCGGCAGCAGTGAAAAAAACCAGAGTGAAAAGGAAATTATAAGGTCGATTCATGCGTTATTGACGGTGAAAATTACAAAAAGGTAATGGGTTTTGTATATCCTGTTAATTTAGCAACCTTGAATATATGGAATGAGTAGGGTAAAATTTTTTGACAAGTACTATAGCATCCTAAGTTTACCGCCTGACTCGACTGATGGCGAGATCAAGGCTGCATACCGCTCCCTTGCTAAAAAGTATCACCCTGACCGCAGTGGCACCGAAGATACACGCACACTGTTTATAGAAGTAAATGAAGCCTATGAAATGTTGATGAAAAGGCAGGGTTTTATAGACGATGCCCTTCAGCGGATTCGCGATAAGGATACTGCCCATCGTTCTTATCCCGGCAAGGAGCAAGTTCGTGAGCGCGCTGCATCTTATGCTGATATGAAATTTGAAGCTTTCGCCAAAACACCCATCTACCGCACTGCCATGGCAATGAATCGCTTGTTCGATTATTTGTTTCTCGGAGTAGGTGCAATGATGATCGTAGCCCCTGTATTCGCTTATTTTGATGATATTCCCAAAGCCGCAGCCAGGGATGAAGAGCCGATCTTTCATGCGCTTCCGGTTGTGTTTGGAATCTGTTTTCTCTACGGCCTGTGGTATTTCATTTTCAAAACCAGAGAATGAGTTGAACTAAATTATAACCTATGAAATCTCACCGTTTTCTCTCAGCCGCCTTGTTTGCATGGCTTTTCTTGATCAATATTTTAGTGTCGCTTGCCCACGAAGGCATGTGGATACCAAGCACGCTCAGTAAGCTTATAATTGACGATATGCGCAACGCTGGGCTAAAGCTTACCGCCGAAGAAATATACAGCATAAACCAAAGCAGCCTTAAAGATGCCATTGCACTCTTTGGTGGAGGTTGCACTGCTGAAGTTATTTCAAATCAAGGTCTTATTCTTACCAATTACCACTGTGGATACAGCCAGATTCAGTCGCACTCATCTATAGAAAAAGATTACCTGCGCGATGGTTTTTGGGCGATGACCAAGGAGCAGGAACTGCCCAATTCAGGGCTTACAGCCACCTTCGTAGTGATGATTGAAGATGTAACAGATCAATTATTGGCTGCTGCCAATGGACTTGAAGGCCCGCAACGGCAAAAAGCTATGAGCGAAGCGGCGGCCGCCATTATAACAAAAGCTACCAAGAGCAACCACTACGAAGCTTCAATAAAACCATTTTTTTATGGAAATGCCTTCTATCTCATTGTTACAGAAATTTTCAGAGATGTGCGGTTGGTAGGCGCCCCTGCCGGTGCCATCGGCAAGTTTGGTGGCGATACCGACAACTGGGAATGGCCGCGTCATACGGGCGATTTTTCAATTTTTAGGATATATGCTGATGCCAATAACAAACCGGCTGCTTACAGCGAATCAAATGTACCGTACTCACCGCGCCACAGCTTGGCGGTAAATATGGATGGAGTGAACGAAGGTGATTATACCATGGTATTCGGTTTTCCTGGTCGTACAGATCAGTACCTCACAAGTTTTGCTGTTTCTCAATTGATCGATGATTCAAATCCGATGCGCATCGCGATGCGCAAAGCAAGCTTGGCTGTGATTGACGCGGCTATGGCTAAAAATGATACCACAAGGATTCAATACGCCGCGAAGCAGCCGCGCATCAGCAATGCATACAAAAAATGGATAGGCCAAAGCCAGGGACTTATTGCATACGATGCTATTGCAAAGAAGAAAGCCCATGAAGCCGAATTCATCAAGCTAGCGTCTACCAAGGATCCTTCGGGCTTTTCGGCAAATGTGTTAGGTTTGCTTGAAGAGCTGTATCTCGATAATAATCAGTACGCTCTGGCGGCAGATTATTATGTGGAATTTTACACATACGGACCTGAGCTTTTTAAATTTTCAAACAATTTCGCGAAGTTGCTCAACCATTACGATAGCCTCCATAAAGCGGGTGTTGCAAAAACCGAAATTGAAAGGTTGCGAAAGGTAGCAGATGGATTTTTCAAGAACTACAACAAGCGGGTTGATGAAGGAATATTTGCCGCCCAGGCACCAATTTTTACAAGGGGTGGACCAGGAATTATTCAATCGCCAACACTGAGCCGCATTTCAAACAAAAATGCAGGTGAGGGAATTCTCACCGCACGCGAAATTTACCGCTCTACCACTTTTGCCAACAGGGCTAAGATAGATGCATTTTTTAATAAACCTTCGTCAAAAGCTGCGGCTGCATTGGTCAAGGACCCAATGTTTGTAATTGGGCAGGAGCTCGTGGGCAACTACAGCAAACGGGTGAAACCTGCGTATGATGCTTTCAAACAAGTTGAAGACCAGCTTATGGGCGCTTTCCTGCAATCAACTATGGAGCTCTTTCCTGACAAGACATACTGGCCTGATGCAAACAGCACACTTCGCATTACCTATGGTAAAATGGAAGGCTCCAAACCGAGGGATGGTATGGCTTACCTGCCTTACAGCACCCTCGAAGGAATAGCACAAAAATACAAACCAGGCGACTTTGACTTCGACGCTCCCCCGCGATTACTGGCGCTACACAGCGAGCGAAATTATGGTCCTTATGCAACAGATGGCGAAATGAGGGTATGCTTTCTCGGTTCACATCACACCACGGGAGGCAACTCTGGCAGCCCTGCACTCAATGCTCATGGCGAATTGGTAGGGCTCAATTTTGACCGTACATGGGAGAGTACCATGAGCGATATTATGTTCAATCCTGAGATTTGCCGCAATATTATGGTTGATATCAAGTACGTGCTATTTATTGTCGACATTTACGCAGGAGCAGGGCATCTGGTGAAAGAAATGAATTTGGTTTCACACAAGGATTCATCTGACGCGACCCTAAAAACTTCCAAAAACGAACAACATGGCTTGGATAGAAAAGAATAATAAGCTGACTCAAACCTTCGAATTCCGAAATTTTTCGGAGGCATGGGCATTTATGAGCAGGGTAGCCCTTGCAGCCGAAAAAATGAATCATCACCCTGAGTGGAACAATGTGTACGACAAGGTAGAAATTACGCTTAGCACGCATGATGCAGGCAATACCGTTACCGAGAAAGACCGGAAGTTGGCTGATGCGATTGATAAAATAAGAGGATAAAATTATCATCTTGTATAAATAAAAAGCCCTTCCAATTTGGAAGGGCTTCTTGATTTAAAATTCTCTTGGTTTTTATCGGGCAATCATCATCTTTTTGGTAGAAATGAAATCTCCATCCACAAAAAGAGAGTAAAGATACGTTCCCGAAGAAAGTCCAACAGTATTGAATTCTACCTGTCCATGGCCAAGGTTGCCATCGAGTTTAAATTCTTGTACAGGCTTACCTTCCATATTACTCACCCGAATTACCGCTTGTTTGGTATTTGCGGGCAGGTAGAATTTAATGATGGTGCTTTCGCCAAATGGATTGGGAATATTTTGGCCCAATTCAGCTCGGTCGGTGCTGCCGCTTAGCGCTTTGCCTTCTCCTGAATGGGTGAGGCAGCATGATTGCAAGTCACTATCAAATGAATTAAGTCGGTCCATGATAGCTGCTATCTGTCCTTTTAACGCATCATTCTCTGATTGCAAAGCATCAAACTCCACACGGCTTACCATCGCTTCAGGTTTTAGCTCTTCAATCTGCGCTTGTTGTTCTTGTATGGCTTTGGCTAATACCGGAATCAAATCAGAATAGTATACTCCGTAAACTGAAGCCTCCTGATAGGTCACTTCACCAGTCTCTCTGTTTTCAACCGGTTCTTTTGTTACTACTACTTCAGGCACAATTTCGAGCAGGTCCTGAGCAATGAAACCAATTTTTTTGCCATCCTGGGGCCTGTCATTCCATTCGAAATTCACGGGTTTCATTTTGAGTACTTCTGCGAGGCCATAACCGAGTTTTTCTACGTTCTTTTTCTCTCTTGCATCCGACGTATTGATGGTACCATTTGTCGCATAAACAGTGTTCCACCTTCCACTCGATGTACCGAGACTTTTGCTTCCGCTTACTACAGGCCGGAAGTATGTTGTCCAGAAAATGTATTGCTCGGTAGTTCCCCTTCCCAAAGTGAGGTCACCGTTAATCGGAATTCCTGCACCTGATGTTTCTCCTAAAGCCCAAAGATTCATTTGAATCTTGTTGTTGGCACCTTCGAGGTTAATGCCTATAGAGTCAGAAGCAGCAGGTAATTTGGTGATACTGATTCTTGCATTATCAGCATTACTGCCATCTCCTATGAATATCCTATCAGTGATTTCTACGGAGCCATTGAAGTAGCCAGCCCGATTTATGTTATCATCAGTTTTGTAGGCCAAGGCTCCAAAGATGCTGCCTGAGCTGTTTGTGCCAATTACTGCTGCGCTATTACTAAAGTCGAGAACTGATGAACCAAATACAGCCGCAGAGTAAGAGTTGCCCCAATCTACAAACCCCCGCACTGCTGCGTCAGATTGTGCTGTACTCCAGCTAGAACCAGCCAGGGCATTATCACTAGATCCATTCCTAGTTGCCCTAATGACGCTGTTGCCGGGAACATTGAAATTTGACATGGCACTAGCGTTTAATCTTGAAGTTGCGGTAGGTACAACTCCCACCCCTACACTTGAGCCATTGCTTCGGAGTGCTGTTAGGCTTGTAATCCAATTAACGCCGTTATAGTAGGGTACAGCGGTGTTTGTGCCCCCAGATAACAGACCTGTAGGACCTGTAGGACCTGTAGGACCTGTAGTGCCTGTAGGGCCTTGGGGTCCAGTTGCGCCGGTTGCACCCGTTAAACCTGGAAACCCTTGAGGGCCATTAGCACCAGTGGGTCCCTGAGGCCCTGTGGCACCTGTAGCACCTGTAGCACCTGTAGCACCCGTCATACCTGTAGCACCCGTCATACCTGTAGCACCTGTAGCACCCGGCATACCTGTAGCACCCGTCATACCTGTAGCACCCGTGGCTCCTGCACCACCGGCAGGACCTGCGGGCCCGGCTGGACCTACAGGTCCCACTCCTGTGAGTGAAACCCAGCCGCTTCCGTTATTTCCCTGCAGATCAGTCCCGTTGTATCGGATGCTTCCGGGTGTGCTTCCGGTAGTGTTACCTACAGTGAGACTTCCAGAAGATTGGATATTGCCGTTGGCTAAATTTATTGAAAAGAGCGAACTGGCAGACGCACTAAGAAACTGAATTTGGGTATTGGTTGCAAATAGACCAATATTTGGCGAAACAGTTGAGCGGAAGGCGTAGCGGTTTGGGCTTACGAGAAAGTCGCTTCCGCTAGCAAACCGTAGGTTTGTTGTGAGGTCGCCATTGTTGGCATTGATGCCAAAAATGGGATCTGCGGCACCATTCCTAAATTCATACCGTGAGCTGGTAGAATTAAAAAATAAGCCGAAGTTTGGATTAACAGTAAATTGAAATGCGTACTGATTTGGTCCGATGAGTGCTGTTTGAGCGGTTGATTCTTGTGGGCAAAAAAACATGAAGCCCAACGCGGCGATGGCCGATAGTAACGGTTTTTTCATAACGATAGTTATTGGTTAGCAATTCTGGAAAATTCCAGGGGGGCAATGTAGCAATTAAAGTTGAGTTTTGTGAAAAGGTGAAAAAAAAATCCCGACCATCAGGCCGGGATTTATCTATTTAAAACAATTTCTATTTAACCCGCTACCTCAAGCACTTTGGCTGAGATAGTCAACATTGTATTTGCAGGGTCAGTATTTGCTGTAATTGTTACATTTTTGGTTTGCATGTCTTTCTGCTTGCCAGGGCGGTATACCACTTTAATTTCGCCGGTAGCTCCAGGAGCAATTGGTTCCTTGGGATATTCGGGAACAGTGCATCCACATGAACCTTTGGCATTCTCAATAATGAGTGGCTCTTTTCCTGTATTGGTAAATTTGAAAATTTTCAGGTTCTCAGTATCTTGGTTGATGGTGCCAAAATCATGTGCCATTTGCTCAAACTTCAAAGAAGTGAGTGGTCCTGAAGGCTTAGGTTGCTCCAGTTGTGCGGCTCTTTCCCTGCTCGTATTGGCATTCTGAGTAGGATCAGAAGCAGCAATAGCATCGTATGCATTTTGCTGGGCTTCAGTTGCTGATGCTGCTTTTCTTTCGAAAGTTGCTTTTGCTCCAGTTGGGTTTGCTTCGCCATTTGAACCACCCGCTGAAAGCAGGTATACGTTTACAATAAGCGCTACTGCAACAACTGCAAGCAGTCCGATGATCACTTTATTCTTCATTTGATGTTATTTTTTGTTTGTTGTGTCAAAATTATAAAAATCGCTTTCGGTCAGGTCAGGTTTAACATTTCGTTAAAAGCCTTTGTTCGCGAGGTTAAAGGTTGAGTACTGGTTTTGCTTTAGCAATTCAACTGATTTCTGGTAGGTAGGCCAGTAAGGATTGTACACCTGGTAGTACGCCGAAGTATCCCACAGGTTGCGTGCAATAAGTGCTTTTACACGACCGTCAATAAGCTCCTTAGACTTGGCGTATTGCTCATCGTCCCAAGTTATTGCTTCTGATATAACGTGCTTCTTAAAAGCTTCCAGCCATGCTTCTTTCTCAAAACCAGCTATGAATAACTCCACGGTAGGATATGATTTGAGAATACGTTTTCGGTTATCATTGGCATATTCCAGGGTAAAGCTATTCATGATTCCTTTGCGCACAAGGTCAGAGTTGAGTTTGCTTGATTGGGTGGTATCAACTGCCACAAATACATCGGGTAGTATACCTCCTCCACCAAATACCAGCCTTTGATTGTTGGTATAGTATTTTAATGAATCGGGAAAACCAATGCTGTCGTTGCTCCACATTTCGCCATTCTCATAGCGCTCCCACCGCTCCATGTTGTAAGCTTCAGTGCCATTGTCATAAGGTTTCTGTATGCAGCGACCACTTGGTGTATAATACTTTTGAGTGGTAAGGCGCACTACCGAACCATCGGGCAATTGAATTGGTCTTTGAACCAATCCTTTGCCAAATGAGCGCCGGCCCACTACCAACCCGCGGTCCCAATCCTGAATGGCTCCCGACACAATTTCAGAAGCACTCGCGGAGCCTTCATCTATCATCACAATAAGACGACCGGTGAGAAAATCACCACTTGGTGTACTCTTGTAATAACGACGCGGATAGTTCCGGCCTTCTGTATATACTATATTGAGATTTTCTTTCAAAAATTGGTCTGCAAGTTCTTTTGAGGTATCAAGCAAGCCACCACCATTTCCCTGAAGGTCCAATATTAGGTCCTCCATGCCTTGTTTTTTTAGTTTTGCCATGGCAGCATGAAATTCTTCCATAGTGGTTTTAGCAAAGCGGTTCAGCTTTATGTAGCCTATTTTAGTATCGATCATATAGGCTGCATCAAGACTAAAAATGGGTATTTTATCACGGATAATTTCAAACTCAAGAACCTTTTTCTCACCCGACCTGTGTATTCCTACATTCACCTTCGTATCCTTCGGGCCACGTAGTTTGTTCGCTACGTCCTCATTCGTAATTCCTACCCCTGCTACAACGATTCCTTCAATACTCACTATTTTATCGCCTGCCTGAATACCAAGCTTATCGCTCGGCCCTCCTGATATGGGTGAAATTACTGTAATGGTATCTTTTAGAATATTGAATTGAATTCCAATTCCTTCGAAGTTGCCTTCAAGGGTTTCATTGGCTTTCTGAACATCCTTGGAAGAAATGTAGGTGCTGTGGGGATCCAAGTCGGCAAGCATACGCTCGATAGCATCTTCTACCATTAGTTCGGTATCTACGCTGTCCACATAGTTTTGCTCTATTTGAAAAATTAGTGCAGTGAGTTTCTCAGCTGCTCTGCGATAAGTGGCTTCTTTTGCTGTTTGGCCGGCAGCCAAAGTAGCAATTGTAATGAAAGCAAAGGATACGACAAGGTTTCTGAATTTCATATTTATATAATGAGTGTTTAAAGTTATGAAATCTTTAGGTATACTATAACGGTGAATTCCGTTAATCTTGGTTAAGAAGCTTTTTCCATACGGCATAGAATGCAGCTAAGTTGCTTGTTTTGAAACTATTTTTTTGAGACTTTCGTAGTGGTACCAATATCTATACGTTACAGCCCTTTCGGGAAAACGAAATGTAAAACAGAAAAGGTAGCCTCATGCTGGAGCAACTGCACCAATTTGAACCCGATGAATGGAAGCGAATCGAATCTCAATTCGTTGATCATTACACTGCTACCTACAATTTCGTAACGGAAAACCGCGGGTCAGTTCAGGAAGCACGTAATGTATACATGGAGGCATTTGTCTATTACATCCAACTTCTGGAACTCCAAGGAATGAAGCTGGTTGAAAAGGCGCCGGATATTCTCTACTCATTTTCGCGAAAGCTCTGGTTGCTAAAGCTTGAAAAACGAAACGTAGACCTTAATTACGTTAAGCATCGCCGTGAGTATTTTGAGATGGAAGAAGCATTTCACTCCATTGACTCCATAAATCAACGCAGCACCAAAACTGCTGATAAGCTCGCTCAGATAGGTGAACCGCACCGCACTATACTACTTGAATGTGTTGGGCGTAAAAAAGCAATCTGCGATATAGCTCCGCGCTTTGGATTCAGCGATGAGGACAGAGCGTTTCAGCAATTATCAAAAAATGCAAAACAACTCATTAAGCTGATTGAAGGAAAGGATGTGGAGGAAAACGATGCAAAGTTTGCCTCCCTTTTTCGTTTTGTACTTGACAATCCACAGGCTGAAGTATCAACAATACAAGAAGCTGATAAGGTAACCGTAACTATGATATCGCGTTTGGTGGTGATGGTGCGCAGCCATGTAACACGCGCTAGCAGGGTAGAGCATCTTCGCGCTATGCAAGAGAAACAGCTTGAACCAAAAACAACTGCTTTGCAAACGGAAAAGGAAACTAATACAAAGAAAATGAAACCGGTACTCGTATTTTCAATCACTGCATTTATTGCTGTTGCAATATCGGCTATCACTTCGGTAAGCCTTTCGGGGGGTACTTTTGGCGCTGGCCCTGCTGCCGCTCTCGAATCAGAATCTACAGAGCTTGTGCTTGAAGATGTAGTTGAGGTAGCGCCGGTTCTAGAGCCATCCTTTGTAAGCAATGCTTTTGCCGTTGCGCCAGAAGGATATTTTATCACTACTGCCGCAGAAATAAGCAGCGCCAATTCGATCCAGCTCATTCATGCCGAAAGCGGTGAAGGCTTTAATGCATCCGTTGTTTATAATGACACTTTAAATAATCTGGCCATTCTACATTGTACTGATGAAACAAAACCTTTCAATGTTCCTTTCAGATTTAATCCATTAAAAGTTGCATTGGGTGAGCAGGTCTATTCCATCAGCTACCCTGAAGCCCAATTGCTTTACAGCGATGGCAGTATCTCGTTTACCGACAATGAAGGTACAATTGGCGCCAGAATAGGATATGTCGCTGCTGGAACGCCTGTGCTTGCGCCAAATGGACAATTAAACGGTATGACTACCACAAGCGAAAACGGAATGGCAACATTGATAGAAGCAACGAAGCTCAATGAGATTTTTGCCAAAGCTCAGCAAACCGGTTCTTTTAAAATGAATCTTCCTCAGCGAAACAAACTATTCTTTATGGAACGCGCGCAGCAGATAGAAACTATGAAAAAATGTATTTACAAAGTCAAAGTTTTCTATTGAATAAAGGCAACCTTTTCAGAATATTACGTTATTCTATTGAGCGACAAGTTCACACAAAATACAGAAGCCTTCCATGCTATGGGAAGGCTTCAGTGTTTTATGGGCGCAGCATACGCAACTCAATGCATGCCATTTGCCGCAAGGTAGCGCTCTGCATCGAGGGCAGCCATACATCCAGTGCCGGCAGCAGTAACGGCTTGCCGGTAAGTTTTATCAGCAGCATCGCCTGATGCGAAAACTCCGGGAATATTGGTACGTGTGCTGCCCGGCTGTATTTTCAGATAGCCTACATCGTCCATATCAAGCCAACCTTTGAAAATATCGGTATTCGGGTTATGTCCTATTGCCACGAAAAAGCCGGTTACTACAATATTAAATTCTTCATTGGTAACTACATTTCGAAGACGTGCGCCTTCTACGGTCTTTTCTCCGGTTATTTCAAGGGTTTCTGTATTCCAAAGTATTTCAACATTGGGCAGATTCATCACCCTGTGCTGCATGGCTTTTGAAGCGCGAAGCTCATCGCGCCGCACGATCATGTACACCTTCTTGCAAAGTTTAGCAAGGTAGCTGGCTTCTTCAGCGGCAGTATCTCCACCACCTACTATGGCAACTTCCTGACCTTTGAAGAAGAATCCGTCGCAAACTGCGCACGCGCTCACTCCATAGCCGTTGAGGCGCTGCTCGCTCTCAAGACCAAGCCATTTTGCTGAAGCACCGGTTGAGATAATTACGGTGTCGGCCTTTACTTTCTTTTCACCATCAATGGTTATGATGTGGTGCGGGCCGGTAAAGTCAACTTCAGTGGCAAGTCCAAATCGTATATCTGTTTCGAATCGCAGGGCCTGCTTCCGGAAATCTTCCATCATCTCGGGCCCTTGTGTGCCATCGGGATAGCCAGGGTAGTTTTCTACCTCAGTAGTTACTGTAAGCTGCCCTCCGGGCTGTAATCCTTGATAAAGCAAAGGCTTCATATCAGCGCGTGCTGCATAAATAGCGGCGGTATATCCCGCAGGTCCTGATCCTATAATCAGACATTTTACATGTTCCATTTCCTGGCTCATAGGTGCAATTATTTTTTTGAGACTGCAAAGTTAGCAATGCTTTCGGGTATTGCAGTGCGATATTTATCACCAACATCTATAGGCCCAGTGTTTTGATCTATCAGGGTGCTACAACTACAGTATCCTGACTGCATACGTAAGCAGCCCATATCCCCAGGCCTCCATTAATATTGCTTATTACATTGTTTGGCGCAGCAAAAGGACTGCCATTGGCTCCTTGCTGGGCTTCGAGTGTTCTGAAAAAATCATAGGTGCCCGCGTCGGTACTGCAGAATTTTAACACAAAGGTATCGCCCTTTTCAAAGAACCGTGCCGACTCACCAGTATCCGTTGGGCGGGATGAATTGCCAGGCTGTCCGCGCACAATTCCTACTTCTACAGTGGTGGCGTTAAAGAAATCGTCAGCAAATACTCCGCCCAGTGGTGCGTAGAAGGTAGGGTCAACAGGGTTCTCATTTTGATTAGGCCCAATCCGTCGGGTGAAAGCCCTGTAGTTGTTTCCCAAGGTGGCGGGGTCTGTGAGGTAAGCGAAGCAATAGCCAAAGCGGTTGCTGTTGGCCCAAAGCCTGAACCACACAGAATCGGGTCGCACCAAGCTTGGAATGTGCGCTTTAGATGTAAGTGTATGGCCTTTTGCATTTACCTTAAGTTGATAGGTGGTATTTTCCACGCCGAATTGTTCTGTTTCTGTGCCCACATAAATGCATATCGGGAATGTTTCTATATTAATGCCTTCAATACCTGTAATCTCTATAAAAAGTGGAAGTAGTTCTTGAGGTATTTCGCTTGCGCAGATGCGGCTGAGCGCTATATCATTCACAAATACTTCGGCATCATCAATGTATGATGCCGCAACATCTGCTGCCGTCGCGGGTTCAAAAAATCCTCTTGTGGTGCTTACGAGCACTATTGGTGGCATACCGGCTTCTATGCGGCCTTCAATTACAATTTGTTCTTCGCCGGGTGGCACATCCAATTCTATTTCGCTCTCGCAGGCTGAAAGGGCAGATATTAAGGCTAGGGCGATGATATAAAATATTGACTTTTTCAAAATATAAAATTCCAGGTTACTGATGGCAAAATGGGGAACAGTGCAACTTGCTTTGCGGTAATTTTAAAATTATTTTCTTCAACCCTGCCTTCATTGTCGAAGTAGTAGAAATATGGATTCAGCCTGCTATACACATTATATATGCTAAAAACCCAGCTTGATGTAACGCGCCTTGGCTGGGTTTCTTTATTTCTCGTTAGGGGGTTCACCACGGTTTTTTTGTTCTTTGGTAAGTACGTTGCTGAGAGATCGAGCCGGTGGTAGTCGCGCATGCGAAAGCTGTTGCGTTCTGCATATTCAAAAATAAGCCTGCTCTCAATAAAATAGCCACTTTCAGGCAGGGTAATGGCCCTTCCTGTGCCGAAGATAAAATTTCCCGAAAGGGTCCACTTGTTATTGAGTTTATGAGCGGCCACAATGGCAAGATCGTGTCTGCGGTCGTAGGTTGCCGGATACCAATTTGCTGCATTTATATCATCAAACTGGCGCATGGTATTCGATAGGGTATATCCTATCCATCCTGTGGAGCGGCCCTTTTGCTTCCGCAGAAAAAATTCAACACCGGCGCTATAGCCCCTGCCGAAGGTGAGCAAATTGTCTTCATTGTTTCCTACCCCGTCCTGTGGCTGTGCATTTTCTTTGTACTCCACTAGGTTTTGCATGTCTTTATAGTACACTTCCACGCTGGCCTCGTAGGTATCATTCTGCAATGTTCTGAAATAGCCCAATGCAGTTTGCAATCCTTTTTGGGGCTGCACCACATCGGTACTCGGCAGCCATACATCGGTAGGGAGGGCCAGGGGCGAAATATTGGCCAGGTGGATGTACTGGTAATTTGTAGTGTAAGATCCTTTGATCGACGACACCGCATTGATTCTGTAGCGCACCTGCATTCTGGGCTCAAGTCCGCCGTAAGTGGCTACTCTGCTGCCTGCTCTAAAACTCACCGTATCGCGGTTGTTCCCGTTATCATCTAGTAAAAACCTGCTGAACGGGCCTACATGTGCAAAGCCTGAATATCTAAGACCTAGCTCAAATCTCCACCGGTCTGTAAGGTCGAACTGATCGGCAATATATACGGCTCCTTCATGGCTGTATAGCTGCTGCTGTTTTCCGAGATCAAAAACCGTTTCGCCTTGTGCCGCGCTCGAATTGTTTGGTGTGATGTCGTGAAAGGTGTATGCAATTCCGGTTTTAATAAGGTGCCTACCCAAATTAAAAGTTAGTTCTGGGCGCAGTCGGTAGTCGGTAATAAGGCTGCGCACCTTCAGTTCAAATTCGTCCTGCGCACCCCTGAAGCCAAATTGATAGCGGGTGAACGACCCATTGAGATGAAGCAGGGTATTGTTTCCAAAAAGCCGTTTCCATCCGGCACTTATTATTCTGTTGCCCCATTCCACATCTGTACTGAATTCAGTTTGCGCACTTTTAAATCCAAAGGCATCATCGCCCAGATATCCGCTGAGGTAAAGAGAGCTGCCCTGTTTCAGTTGCCAGTCAAGGCGGGCATTTACATCATAGAAGTAGTATTGGCTTCCGCCAAATTGCGACTCGGAATTGATAAAGGGCCGGGCCAATGCATCAATATAGGTTCGCCTTCCTGAAAGGATAAATGAAGCTTTATTTCGCGAAAGCGGGCCTTCCAGAGTAAGTCTGCTTGAAATAAGACCGATACCTCCGCGACCGCCAAAATTTTGAAGATCGCCGCTTCGCTGCTTTACATTAATAACCGAAGCCAGCCGCTCACCGTAATTGGCGGGCATACCCCCTTTATAAAGTTCGACACTTTCTATAGCATCGGAGTTAAATACCGAAAAGAAACCCAGAAGGTGCGACGCATTGTATACCGGTGCCTCGTCAAACAAAATAAGGTTTTGATCGGGCCCTCCGCCACGCACATAGAAACCTGCGTTGCCTTCGCCGGCAGCCTGCACACCTGGCAGAAGCGTAAGGGTTTTCAAAAGGTCTATCTCGCCCATAAAAGCCGGTAGCAGGGCGATGGTTTTCATATCGAGCAGGGTAGTGCCCATTTGGGTGCTTTCGGTAAGGGTTGATTTACTGCTCTTTATCTCCACGATAGCCAGTGTGGTGATGCCGAGTTTTATGTCAATATAGAATTCTTCACTGCCGTTGAGCTGCATTTCTTTGCGGTATTCTGAATAGCCGGTGTATGATGCCACAAGGGTATACTTACCCGGCTTTACTTCCAGTCTGAATTTACCGTTGGAGTCGGCAGCTACTCCATCGCGCCCGGGCAGCAGGTATATGGTTGCTCCGGGCAAGGGCGTGCCTGAGAGGCTATCAACCACCGAACCGGTAATGACAGCGGTATTCTGGGCCATAGATTCTACTGCTTGCACGGCAAGGTAAAAGAAGCAGAGCAGTAAGTGAAACTTGTACTTACAAATCATGGAATAATGGACGAACAATCCGGAGTGGAAGTTGGTTTAGGTTGTCGCTTCAAAGTTCAAATAAAAACATGAAATAAACTGCTCGTCAGTATTTCTGGTCAAATCAAAAAAGCAGCCCCATAAGAGGCGGCTTTTTGATAAAGAATGATACGAAATTGATTATTTCACACCCACCACTTTTCCATTCTGCACGGGCGTGCCGTCTAGGAAGATGGTATAAGTAAGCATGGCTTTGGGCAATTGAATTCCATCAATTATAAAGATGCTGCCTGCGCCAAATTGTTCGCTTTTTACGTAGCGGCCAAGGAGGTCGGAGATGTCGATGCGAAGCACTTTGTATTCCGGTGTTTCAGTATTGAAACGGAAAATAAGTTCAGACGAGAAGGGGTTAGGGTAGATAGAAAATATGTGGTTAGAATCAGAAGTATTAGTGCCAATTTCATTAGCCTTCTCAATTGCTGCGAGCAGATCAATACCAATTGTATCAAAAGGTATGATGTGTGGATTATAGCCCATTCCTGCCGCGATAGAAATAGCATTTAGGAATGATGTGTTACCTGCTGATGAGAAGAAACCTGATTCAAACAAGGCTGGTATATCCTCTGGCGTGCCAGAAGGAATCATATAAAGAGAATTGACCTCGGTAAAATTATCGTTTGAATTTACCCATGACGGTGCAGGGTAACCTAACTTCCCAGAAAGCGATGCTCAAACCAAAGCAGCTTCAACAGCTTCAAATTCATTAACCAAAGAGAGTATTTCGCTTGATGTATATGCTCCGGTGGTATCTGATAGCAGTAATAAAACCGTTTCTCTCCAAAATTGAGATTTTTTGCTTCGTGCTTCAAGCCATTCATGCTGAAATTGCGACAAGGAATTGCTGAAATCGACATCCTGAACCTGCTACATTTGACCGGACACGAAGTTAAGGGTAACTTTCCAATGTTTGATTTAAAATGATGTTTCATAGAGCTCACCTTCTGTTGAAATTGAATTTAAGCTCATGTGATCCGGTGCTTCTGCCATTGCATAGCCGGAAGTATGGTGCCCATCAGCAGCAAGGCCGTGCTGCTACCTCATAAGTTTTCGAGACTTCCCCAATAACTGTCGCTTTGATTATCACTATCGAATACTGCCACATACGGAAGTTCATCTCTGAAACCTGTTTCTTGCACGCCAGCCAAAAGAATATACCATTGCGTGCAACTGCCGGGTTTGTTTATGATCAAAATCTCACTGCTGCCTTTTATTCTATGGCCATTGTATTGAATTTCGTTAATAAAGATTCCATTCCGCTCAAAAACTTGCCCATCCACTAAAAAAAAATAATTTCACCTTGGGGATTTTTAGGGCCTGCATTTACACAGTCAGCATACTCGCCGTTGTAATCTATGTTATTACCAGGAAGAAAACGGATATGTATGCGAGTGGGAAGACATAATTACAGTGTCTCTAAATGCACAACAACTGGCTTCGTTTGTTGCTTTTCCACCCGAAGGCGATTCACCTCTCTATGTATTCTTTCGCAATCAAAGCACTGGTGAAACGTCATACCAATGGTTAATAAATGAAGCACCATATTCGAACACATTTAATACTAATTACACCTTTGCTGATACCGGCACCTACATCGTAAGCCTTATCGCATATCTCAACGACCCGGCCTGCGCTGATACCGCCCCCCTAACCATACGCGTAAACCCCGGCATACGCATAGCGCTGCCAAACATCTTCACCCCCAATGGCGGTGGGGTGAACGATAAGCTCGCGGTGCAACTTTTTGGCGTAAGCACAATCCGCTGGGAGGTGCACAATCGCTGGGGCAACCTGCTCCACAGCGGTAATGACGCAAGCGGAGTGGAGTTTTTGGAGATTTGGGATGGAGCCGATGTGCATGCGGGTGTCTATCCTGTGGTATTTACCGCCACAGGAATCAATGGTAAGACTGAAGCGATGCAGGTGATGGTGGCGGTGGTTTAATGAATATGATGTACAGAGAATTAAGTACTAAGTACCAAGACAGGAATCTACTTAGAGACATATATTTCACGCACCAAGTCGAATTTAATCTTAATACTTCATGCTCCTATGTTTGACCTAATTCAGTAGTTTTCTTAAGAGAAAAATACACCGCGCTACCGCGCGACTCCTGCTGCGTGGTGATGGACCAAATTAGATTTAAATGATAGGTTTATATTAGTTTTTCTTCGCCGTAGCTGGGACTTATAAAAACTAAGTCACGCGATAGGAGTCTGGCAGTAGCGGGGTTAATATTGTGGATACAAAAATCAACAAAGACAAAGATTTTTTGGCAGCAGAAAAGCAAAAGTTGAACAAAAAATAAAAGGCTGCCACTTATTCAGTAACAGCCTTTGAACTTAGTCGGGGTGACAGGACTTGAACCTGCGACCTCACGCCCCCCAGACGTGCACTCTACCACCTGAGCTACACCCCGTAAGGTGTTTTTTTGCGTAAGCTGGCTTTTGCCAGAAAGCTTTATGGCCAATTGGGGGCGACAAAAGTAGTATTAAGGGTGGTACTTTCAAATGTTTGATTTAAAATGATGTTTCATAGAGCTCAACTTCTGTTGAAATTGAATTTAAGTTCAAGTGATCCGGTGCTTCTGCAATTGCATAGCCGGATTTCTCATGTTGGTCAGAGCTTATACAAACTTACCCGCAAGGTATTTACCCGTAAGCGATTCGGGATGTTGCACCAGCCCTTCGGGAGTGCCGGCGTATACAAGCTGCCCACCTTCATCGCCACCCCGTGGTCCGAGCTCTATTACCCAATCGGCGCATTTTATCACATCAGTATTGTGCTCTATCACCAGCACACTGTGTCCACGGTGCAGGAGTTCGGTAAAGCTTTGGAGGAGTTTTGCCACATCGTGAAAATGCAAGCCTGTGGTAGGCTCATCAAAAATAAATAGGGTATGCGGTTCATTGTCGCCTTTGGCAAGGAATGCGGCGAGCTTGGTACGTTGTGCTTCGCCACCACTTAGTGTGCTCGAAGCTTGCCCTAATTTTACATAACCCAAGCCAACTTTCTGCAGCGGGATGAGCTTGTCGGTAATCTTCCGGGCTGTATTGCTTTTGGTGTCTTCACCGAAAAATGAAAGAGCATCGGTTACGGTCATTTCAAGTATATCGGCCACATTCTTACCGCGGTATAATACTTCAAGCGTTTCTGTTTTATATCGTCTGCCATTGCAAGCTTCGCAGGTGAGTTCAATATCGGCCATAAACTGCATGCTGATGCGCACGATGCCTTCGCCTTCGCAGGTTTCGCAGCGGCCGCCTTTTACATTGAAACTGAAATGGCCGGGCTTGTAGTTGCGCACCATCGCAATCTTCTGAGCAGCAAATAGATTTCTTATTTCATCGAAAGCTTTAACGTAGGTAACCGGATTCGATCTGGAGGATTTACCAATGGGGTTTTGGTCTACAAATTCAACTGATTTCACCACCTTCATATCACCACCAATCTCGTCGAACTCGCCGGTGCGTTCTCCATAACCGCCCAAATGCTTTTTTAATGCAGGGTAGAGTATGTTGCTCACGAGGGTGCTTTTGCCGCTGCCGCTTACTCCTGCCACGGCTACAAGGCATTGCAGCGGAAAGGCCACATTGATGTCCTGAAGGTTGTTTTCTCTGGCGCCAGATATACTAAGCTTATGCTTCCAGCTTCGGCGCTTTGCGGGAATTTGAATCGTCTTTCTTCCGGTGAGGTAGTCGGCCGTGAGCGAACCTTGTGCCAACAGCAAGTCATCACGGTTGCCCTGAAAAACCACTTCTCCGCCGTGGGTGCCTGCTTCGGGGCCCATATCTATAATTTCATCAGAAGCTAGCATGATTTCTTCATCGTGCTCTACCACAATCACAGTGTTGCCAAGTGCCTGCAAAGATCTTAGTACTCCAATTAGTCTGTTGGTATCATGAGGGTGAAGGCCTATACTGGGTTCATCGAGTATGTACATGCTACCCACCAGGCTACTGCCCAGCGAAGTAGCAAGCTGTATGCGCTGTGATTCGCCGCCTGAAAGGGTATTGGACAATCTGTTCAGCGTTAAGTAACCAAGGCCCACTTCATTAAGATATCCCAAGCGGTTGGTTATTTCAATCAGCAACCTTTTGGCTACTTTTTGGTCGTGCTCATTGAGTTCGATTTTACTGAATTCAGGAAGCAAATTGCCCACCGGCATGTTCAGAAGATCCACGATAGAGTGCCCGCCAATTTTCACGTAAGTGGCGTCCTTGCGAAGACGCGAACCTTTACATTCAGGGCATACAGTTTTACCCCGGTAGCGGCTCAGCAGAACGCGATACTGAATCTTGTACGATTTCGATTCAAGGTATTTAAAGAATGCAGTGATTCCGCCGAAGTATTTATTGCCTGTCCAGAGCAATTCCTTTTGCTCATTGGTAAGTTGGTGGTAGGGTCGGTGCACCGGAAAGCCGAATTTATCGGCATTGTACAACAGTTCATTTTTCCATTCGCCCATCGTTTCGCCACGCCAGGCGGCCACCGCATCTTCGTATATGCTCAATTTTTTATTAGGAATCACAGCATCCGGGTCAATGCCAATCACGCTACCAAACCCTTCACAGGTTTTGCATGCACCTACCGGATTATTGAAGCTGAAGAAGTGTTCAGTAGGAATTTCAAAGGTCATCCCATCGATTTCAAACTTGCTGGAGAAGCTCTGCCTTTTTGCGGTTTCGCTTTCGCCAAACAAGATGGTGCAGGCGCCGTCGCCCTCGAAGAAAGCTGTTTCAACGGAATCGCCCAGACGGGCGAGCTGCTCTTCGTCAAAAGGTTTGTTTATCAGTCGGTCTACCACAATAAATATTTCGCTCCCCTTCTTTACTGTAATTGCTTCCAACTCATCAAGTCGCTTTATTTCCCTATTGAGCACAATCCTGGTATAGCCCTGCTTTCGCAAAATATCAAGCCGGTCGTCAACTTTTTGAGCTTTGCGCAATAGGAGTGGAGCGGCAATCAGACAGCGCTCACCTTCGGGGAGTTGCGATACGAATTTCACTACATCTGTGGTGCTTTCTCTTTTTACTTCTTTTCCCGAAAGGGGGCTATAGGTTTTGCCAACGCGTGCAAAAAGCAATTTGAGGTAATCGTAAATTTCTGTAGAAGTACCAACAGTTGATCTGCCGGTGCGGGTGCTCACTTTCTGTTCAATAGCAATGGCCGGAGCAATACCGGTAATGGACTCCACATCGGGCTTGTCCATTTTGCCAAGAAACTGACGCGCATAGGCCGAAAGGCTTTCTACATAGCGGCGCTGACCTTCGGCATACAGCGTATCGAAGGCGAGCGACGACTTGCCAGAGCCCGACATGCCTGTGATTACGATAAATTTATTTCTCGGTAAAGCCACACTTACCCCTTTCAGATTGTGGGTACGGGCATTTTTTATGATGATGTGCGTTTTTTGGCTAATGGCAGGGGCCGCAATCTTGGGCATAGGAATCTAAGTGGAGTAAAAATTTTGCTTTACAAAAGAAGTTAATATTTGCATGAAGTAATAAAATAACATACCTTAGTGCTCAGATGTTCGTATCAGATTACGGACATTTTTGTTAAATACTAAAAACCATTTGCCTATAGCATAAGTCTACTCCTTACTTTCTTACACCTTTAAACAAGGAGAATTATGCAGTCTAAAATGGCCTCCGATCAGGAGTTGGTAAACAGTTACCTCAAAGGAAACGAGTCAGCTTTCGAAGTATTGCTCAAAAGGCATAAGGAGCGTATTTATACGCAAATAGTGCTTATGGTGCGCGACAACGAAGTAGCCGACGATATTTTTCAGGAAACCTTTGTGAAGGTGATCCGCACACTGAAACAGGGTAAATACAACGAAGAAGGCAAGTTTTTGCCTTGGGTGCTTCGCATAGCCCACAACCTTACCATTGACCACTTCAGGCGCAATAAGAAAATGCCTATGGTGCGCAGCGATGATGATTACGATGTGTTTGGAACCATAGCTCAGGAAGACCTGAATGTGGAGGAGAAATGGATTGAGCAAATCATCCACCACGACATTCGCAAACTGATAGACGAGTTGCCGCAGGAGCAGCGCGAAGTGGTGCTGATGCGCCACTACCTTGGGCTGAGCTTTAAGGAAATATCCGATCAGTGCAATGTGAGTATCAATACTTCATTGGGCAGAATGCGTTATGCACTCATTAATATGCGCAAGATGGTAGAGAAGCACAATATCAGTTTGTCTAAATAATTTGCCGGTAATGTAATATTGTGCATGAGTTTTCGTTTTGAATAAAAACACGATCAATGCCTATGCAAAATTTTACCCGCAATCCTTTATCTTTCGGAAAGAATGTCAACGCTTCTGGAAGCCATTTACACGATGTTGACCATTTGCGTTTTACTCCGAAATCCGATGTGCTGAGAAGAATTACAGATTATTCGAAAGCATTGGAGATTTGTAAAACTTTAGAAAGTGGCTCGTTTGATGTAGTGGTAAATTGAAATAAACGACGTACGAAATTAATTGAAAGGCGGTCGGAAGACCGCCTTTTTTGTTTGGGGTAGTTGCCACCAAGATGCTTCGCCCTGTGTTGTTATATTTCGCCTTTCAGGTTTTTGCAAGAAATTAAATGATAGAGTCTGTAAAAGGCGTTCGATGGTAATAAATAGAGACAATTCAGGGTCGGTAGGACGTGGCGATAAAATTTTTATACTTTCATACCCATGAAAAAACCCCCTGTCATCATTCGACTGCTGTTTAATGCCCTGGTTATATTGGCCCTTGACTATATACTTCCGGGCATTGAAGTGAAAGATTTCTGGTCGGCGATTATAGCCGCTGTCGTTATCGGACTATTGAATGTATTTCTCAGACCTATATTGACCATACTTACCATTCCTTTTACCATCATCACTTTCGGATTATTTCTATTGGTGATTAATGCCTTTATGGTATGGCTTGCGAGCCAATGGTTAAGTGGATTTGCTGTTGCCAATTTTTGGTGGGCTATTTTGTTCAGCATACTCGTTACCTTGCTGAACGCCGCTTTTTACGGTGCGGGTACCCCACCGGCCAATAACCACGAAACTTATGGGCGGTAATTTAATTAACCAGAATATTGGCCGCCCAAGTGGCGAGCAATAAATCGGGTTTAGTTTTGGCTTTGTAGCCCATACTCTGGGCATATCCCATTGCAGCCTGAAAAACTTTGTTTGAAGGAAATTCAGGATCGGCATTCAGGTCAAGATCAATTTGCTCAATTGGAATTTCGCATTCAAATTTTAGGTAACCGGCTATATCGATGCTGCGCTGCAACTCTCCCCATAAGCGGGTCCACATGTCTCTAACAAGAGGAGTTGACTCGCGGTGGTATATTACGTGCGCTCCGTTGTTCTCGAACCTGAATACCACTGTGGTAGCATAGAGCGTCTTTTGCGCATAGTTCTGGCTGTCGCTGCCTACGTAAATTTTCATTCCGGGATTTTTCACTACCATTTCCCTGGCATACGATGCAAGCTCCACTTTTGAGTGATCTCCCATTTTTCTAAATATTCGGTTCATGGTGTTTTTTGTACAAGTTAAAGCTTAATATTTGCAGAATCTACTGCGATTTAAAACAATTATTCACAGCGGGGGTTTAAAATGCCAAACTTAACCTAATGAAAACATTCGCTTTACTTATCGGACTCTTAATCATTAACCCAACCCCTCAATCCACAACAACTATGAGCATCTACGATTTTAAAGTACCGGCTCTCGAAGGCGATACCATTGACTTCAGCACCTTTAAAGGCAAGAAAATACTGATTGTAAACACGGCATCGAAATGCGGCTATACCAAGCAATATTCGCAACTCGAGGAGCTTTATAAAGAACATGGTGGTAAGCTTGTGATAGTGGGCTTTCCAGCTAATAACTTTGGAGGACAGGAACCTGGCAGCAATGAGCAAATCGCTGAATTTTGCCAAAAGAACTACGGGGTTTCTTTCCCTATGGCAGCTAAGGTTTCTGTAAAAGGTAGCGATATGCACGAACTTTTTAAATGGCTCACTGCCGCAGAGAATAAAGACTTCAAAGGCGACATCAACTGGAATTTTGAAAAATTTCTGATTGATGAAAACGGACAACTTATCAGGAGATTCAGGTCGGGTGCTGACCCTCTGGGTGAGGAGATTTTGGGTTCGATTTAATATTGAATTTCAGACTACTCCGAGTTAAAAATTCAATTTACCAATTCAAGTCTGAGCCCTGGTTTGCGTTGTAGGGCAGTATCGTGTATCACATCATATAGTGTTTTTCGCAGAGCAGAAATGTCCATAGGGCGCTCAAAGTGCCTCACGAAGTTCGCAAAGATATTGCGGTGGCTGAAATAAATTCTTGGTGCACTTTTTGGAGATTAAACCCAACTTCACACCGCAAAAAAACCGCCGGAAAATTTCTTTCCCAACGGCTCTGGAATCCAGTCTAATAACCAAGAACTAAAAACTCACATCTTCACCATTTTCTTGGTGATCAATTCGCCATTGGCATATACGGTATAGAAATACATACCCGGTGCGAGGGAGCTGCCATCGAGCATAATGCTTTGCGGCCCGGCATTCATTTGCCCATCTACAAGCCTGCGTAGCGGTCGTCCTTGTGCATCGCTTAGCTCAAGCACCACATAAGCATCAGTGGGCAGGGTGAAGTCTATGCGGGTTTGGGTGTCAAACGGATTTGGCACATTCTGCATAAGCTTTATTCCTTCCGTTGAATTAGCAGGGGCAGTCAAAGACCCTGAACTACCATCATTACAACAGTTATTAGCTTTGGCCTGCATGGCTTGTACTACGGTGAGCATGGAAGCCATTTGTTGTTGAATTTTCAGAGAAATTTTAAAGCTTTCGCACCAATTGCAATGTATAAAGCTTAGATTATTTTTTGCACCAAGGCTCCCTGGGAAGTGCTCGTGATATCAAGTAGCATTTTTCAGCAGTACTATTCAGTGATTTTCTATTTCGAGTTCAATATTTTGCACGATAGTTGCTATATTTCGGTCGATTAATTAAGCCGTGTTCAAGTACAGCCCTATTTCCATCCTTACGGTTTTCTTAGTGCTCATTACGGGTAATTGCGTCTTCGCGCAGCAATGTGACTCTTTGCTCGCTGCAACCCTTTCTGATTCACGTAGAATCTTAGTTTCCGAGAGTGCAGATATTTCCCGAAAGGATTTAAAAAGGCAACTGAATAGGATAAAGGATGAGTTGAAATCTGAATTACGGATCGCTATGGCCGAGAAGTTGCTTACCGATGTGCGTAGCGTTACCAGGTTATCAGTTACGGAGGCAGGCGAATCATTTGATGCATATTTCAACAACGAAACGGAGATTACAGCCACTGCAACCATATCAGAGGGTGAGTTTGATTTTTGCGTAGACGAAAAGCGAAAGATCGTTTATGGAATTTATTGGATAGACCGCAAGAGATCTGCTGCTACGAGCCTGATCGATTGCGAAAACCGCATGCTGCGCCTCAATGATGAGTTGCAATCCTATGCCAATGTGAGTGATGCAGGCGACCCTGAAACCTACAGGAGTATCCGCGATAGAATTAAGAAAGATTCGCGCATAGTGATCTACCTTGATCCTACTGCTGATATGGCCAAGCTTAATAGTCAATTCGGAAAATTCGAAAGGCATATCAATAGACTCAAGGATACCTCTGACCAGGAAAAATTTAATGAACTGTACAGAAGTGCTGAATTGCGGCTCCGCGATAAAGATTTTCCGACAGGCATACGCGCCCTGCAATCGCTTAAACTGGACTACCCTCAGCGCAAGGAAATATTAGAACTGCTGGAAGTGAGCAGCCGCCGCTATGCCCGGCATATGGAACAAACCTTGGGCACCTATATGGCCCAGCGCAACTATGCGCTTGCGTTGAATACCATTGATGAATATTGCGACGTACTCGAATGTACAACTGCTGATTTAAAACTCAGCGCTGAAATTTGCAAAGCATACTTCAATGAATCATTTGAGAAGTTTGACAGTGCATTGAAGGCAGGGCAAAAATCAAATTCGGTGAAGCACCTTGAGGAACTTAGAATGCTCGCTGCCACCGACCCGAAACGCTACCGGCAGGCTGACGACCGCTTCACGCAATTTTTGCTTGAAGAAGAAATGCACGACGTGGAGCAGGAGCTTGCACGCGAGAATTTTCTTGTAGCTCAACTTAAGGTAAAGATCATTGAAGAGCGCTACGGATCATCATCAGGCGAATTGCAATCGCTAAAGAAAAACACTGAAC
Source organism: Flavobacteriales bacterium (assembly GCA_038207425.1). GTDB lineage: Bacteria > Bacteroidota > Bacteroidia > Flavobacteriales_D > Cryomorphaceae > JBBQZU01. The sequence goes on from JBBQZU010000018.1 coordinate 73,489, forward strand.
AAAAACTGCTGCAAAACGAAGTGCGCAAGGAACGCCAAACACGGCCTATGCTTTTTTCTTTCGTAATGGGGTTGGAAGCTGTGACCAATCAGGTGGATGATATTTACAATGTTCAGGAGCAGGTGCGCACGTTTACCATGGGATACTCAGCAGGATTGTATAAGAAGTTCAACCATCAGAGTGCTATTGGCAGGTCGGGCTATTCGCGTATGTCAGATCAAATTGGAGTAAAGGTTCGGCTTACCGATTTTCAAACTACGCTTGCCATCGCACCTGAAGAATTGCCTGCCACAGCCCAAGCAGGTCGCTATGGCGCAGAATTGCTCCTTGACGGTTACCTGCTTAGAAGTTTCCATTTTGCAGGCGGAGTAGTTTTCCCAAATATGGTAGTACCGGATAAAGCAATATATACTTTCGAATTTGGCATTCGATTGCCTTTTGGCCCCCTATCACTGCAAAGCAATGCCCGCGTGCTATACCTGGACTCTAAACCCGAGATGATGCTTACCGGCGGAATTTTTTATCAGATTGATTTCTGGCGAACATTTGGCGCCAAAGACCGAAAACAAATTAAGTTTAAGCTGGGGATGTGACCCATCACTTATGATGCGCTATCCCCAACTCATGATTCCATTATGCTTAGTTCATCGTTCTTAGTACCTCTTAGAATATGTACCCTTTAAAACCGCCTTCCAAGCGTAATTCCTGCTCTGGGATATACTTCTATATAGCTCTCATCATTAAACTCACGCCCTACACCGCCAAAAACTTCTCCGAAGAATCCGCTTTTTGATAGAAACTTACCGCCTACTGCTACGCCGGCTCCCATACTTACAATGTCTTTTTCTGTTTGAGTCTCGAACCCAAAACTGTGGTAATCGTAATCAAAATTTCTTGACCCAACTACCGCAAGATTGGCTTCTATGAAAAATCCCGATCCATGCAATTTTTCCGAAGGGTAAAATCTGAAGTAGGGTATTATAATAAAATTAAGGTCAGAAATATCGCCAAACCAGTAACTCGCCGCGAGACCCACGCCCACATTGTCGTTTAAGATGCGCTCGTACTCCAGCTCCAAGGTCTCGAGTACTCCATATAGCACGTTTATTTTCAGGTCGTTATTTCCATCTCGTGGGTCAGCATCCTGAGCAATTCCCGAAAGTGTAGCAATTAATAGGGCGACAATGGTTAGAATTCGTTTCATCATTTTGGGTTTTGGCAAATGTAGATGTTTGGCAGCAATTAGTTAGTTGGTGAAACCTAACGCAGTTTTTTAGGCTAGAGTTTGCGGTGGTGAATTTTATGATCGATTGCTTTTTTAGATACATTTAAAAAGTTGGGAGGTTCTTAGACGGGTGAAATTGTTCTTAGGGCGCGGTGAATGAACGGAGCGAATCCCTGCCGTGCCGGGTTTACTTTCTGGCCCCACAGAGACTTACGGTGCTGTAGATTGACTGAATTATCAATATGATGGTGCGTACAACGAGCGACTGAAGAAAGTCTTTGACCTTAGCGCAACACAAGGCGCGAACGATTTTCAGACCACCGCAGCGAACATGAGTTTGCCGAGTACCTTTATGTATGACAACGGAGGCAATTCGATACGGGATGAAAACAAAGACTTTGATGTGATCTATCGTCGGCACATGAACTTGCCGAAGGGTATAGATTTTGACAATGGAAACACCATTATTTACTCTTATGCCGCTTCCGGGCAGTTAATATGCAGCGTAGAAATCGCCACTGGAGGTTCCGTTCAGAACGATTTCGTTTATCACGGCCCCATGATCTTTCAATCCAATCAGCTCCAGCAAATCAGACTCGACGCCACATGTCGGGCTCTGCGCAAGGATTACCCGTCATCATCGTCAAAAGGCTGTGTTTAGGAGCATTATTACAACGACCACCTTGGCAACCTGGGGTTGGTTTATTCAGACCGCGATGAAAACGAAGTGATCAAGCCAGCCGCAGAGCGCAACAATACCATAGAAAGCGCAGAATATTCTGACGGCTACGGACGCATTATCCAAAGCCGTGCGCAGGCCGAGGATATTATTTACGGCAACGCGAAGCTCGGCCACAGCGGCCTTCCCTTGGATCAAAATCAGAACGGCCCTGCGGTAGGTGTGGCGCGAAGTGGTTTGGCGCCGCTTAATGTGGTGGTAAGTGGACATAAACGCTACAACAATAAAGGCGAAATTGTAGAGCAATTTGAACCGTATTTTGACAACGGATTTGATTATGCGGCTAACGATGCGATAGCAGGTGTATCGCTCAAAATGTATTATGACGCCTTAGGGCGCATGGTGAAGACTCTGAACCCCGATGGCTCGGAGCAGCGGGTATATTTTGGAAGTATTGCCCAGTTAAATGATCCCGATCAATACGCACCCAGCCCTTGGGTGCGCTATATGTATGATGCCAACGATCTTGCTGCCTCGGCTCCGCCCGGCAACCAAGTTCCCATGAGTCATTACGACACCCCCAAATCCGAAAAAATAGATACCTTGGAACGTGTGAAAGAGACTACCGGGCATAAGGCGCATTACAACGGCAGCATTTACGAAGACGTGGTGATGAAGTACGTGTATGATATCAAGGGGCAGCTTATGCAATCGATTGATCCTTTTAACAGAGTCATCTCACAAAACAGGTACAACACCGCCGGCCACCTGCTCAGCACCACCCATATAGACCGCGGGGTGCAGCGCCTTACGGTCGATGCACTGGGCTTGCCGATCATTAGCGACGATGCCAAAGGAGCACGGGTACTGAGCACCTACGATGCGCTCTACCGCCCCACGCGGCTCTATGCCCGCGATAAAACGGGGCAGAGCATTACTTTGCGAATGCGCAATACCTATGGCGACAGCGCCGGGTTGAGCAGTCCCGAAAACCAAAACCTGAAGGGGGCGCTTTACTGGCAGCACGACGGAGCAGGGAAGAAAGAATACCCCGACTACGATTTTAAGGGCAATGCCAAATACACCGTGCGACAGGTATTGAGAGACTATCTGCTTACAGGGCTGAGCACCTATGTGGCCAATTGGGCAACGCTGAATGATATTGCGCTCGAAGCGAAGCTCTACCGCACCGATACATCCTTTGATGCGCTGAACCGCCCGCGGCAGTTGCAATACCCCGAAGATGTAAGCAGTACGCGCCGCACGGCGCTTATGACTTACGGCCGCTCGGGGGCGCAGGTAAGACATCGCATCGACAATGTAGATTACGTAAAGGAGATGGCGTACAACGCCAAAGGCCAGGTGCTTTTTTTGGCAGCCGGAGGCTTAATGCACCGCTACGCGTACAATCCACAGACCTTTCGTTTAGAGCGCATCCGCGCGGAGCTCTACACCAAATCCGGAAACACCTATACCCCCGCAGCAGGCATCCGCATGGACAGAAGTTACGGTTATGATTTAATGGGCTCTGTGGTGAGGGAGCGAGACACCACCCCCGGCAATAACTTTGCACAAGGGCCGGGAGATTTAACCCGCAACTTCACCCACGACCCCTTGCGAAGACTTATTTCTGCCACGGGAAGGGAAAATAAAACCGCCTTACCACAACCCACCTGGGATTTGAACGTGAGGCCCGAAGATTGGACGGCCACCAATACCTATACCCGGAAC